>NZ_JBSFCK010000011.1:0-280651 GCF_053593435.1 Streptomyces sp. NPDC002306 | reverse complement strand
GTCAGGTTCGTATGGGTGTGGGTATGTTGCGGTGGCAGGTGGGGCAGGCGCCGGTCCAGAGGGCGAGGAGTGTCTGCAGCTCGCGGACGACCTGGCACGGAGTGAAAGACCAGTGTCGGTCAGCGCATGCACCACCTCGAACAGTCGCTTCGCATGGCGGCGGGCTGAGGTGTCGGCCTGGTCGGACAGTCCCGTCGGGGACGTCGGTGACCCTGCCCATTCAGGCTGGCGTACTGCGGCGAGTAGGCACTCGCGGTGGTCGACGGCGATGTCCCCGACCCGCCTCGACAACCCCTGCAGCAACAGTGGTACACCCGGGACAGTGTCATCGGCAGCTGGTTCAACGGCTACTGGAACATGGCCTCCTCGCGGGTCCAGGGCGCGCCCGCGCAGAGCTTCCCGAACCCGCCGTACACCACTCTCCACATCACGCAGGTCTCCCGCTGCGGAATTTCTCCGGGGAAATACGGCCGTCGCCGTTGGTGTCCGACGCGTCGAAGACGGTCTCGGCGGTCGTGGTGACGTCCGCGGTCATGGCGGGCAACTCGTCGACGAGCGCGAACTCGCTCATGTCGACTGCTCCGTCACCGCCTGCGTCCCCGACTTCGAGCAGCGCCGCCCACCAGCCCATCAGCAGTGCCTCGGCCCGCGCCCGCAGATCCTTCCCGGGACCCACTCCAGGCAGTCAGCTCCAGCGGGCGACGAGCGCCCTGAAGTCCTCCTCGCGCAGATAGCCGTCACTGTCCGCGTCGAACGCGGTGAACATCCCCTTGAGCTTGCGCTCCTGAAACGCACTGCCCATGAACCGCCTCCCTCGACGCCAAACCAAACCATGTCCCGCCAGCGATTGCCCTACGAGGCGGGCGGCGCGGCGTACAGCGTGCAACTCTAAGAGTCATCCCGTGGTGGGATGCCATCCGTCCGGTTCCTGTTCGGGTGTGCCGCCTGTGGGCGGGGTGTTCCCTATTGGGGCGGCTGTTCCGACGTGGGCCTTGTGCCGCCGGGGTGCGGGTCGGGTCTCATTCGGGGTGGGCCGGTACTGGTCGGTGGTGTTTTGCCGAGCAGAGGCCCGCCGGCCGAGGGTTCCCGGGTGGCGGGCTGCCGTGTGGGTGCGGCCCCGGGTGGGGATGGCACCGCGCTGCGGTTGACTCGACAGGGCTTCTTGCAGCCCTTCTGAGAAAAGTGTCTGTGTGGTGCGGGCCTGGACTTTGTCCAGGCCCGCGGTGCCGGGGTCGGCCAGGTCGATGAGGCGGACGTGTGCGGCGAGGGCAGCGGAGACCAGGTCCCGGTCGGCGACGAGACCGCACACGCCGCAGCGGTGAATGCGTTCGGCGAGCGTCTTGTTGACATCGGTGCCGCACAGGCAAGTTTGGGACAGTTTCGTGGTGAACGTCGACGCGCGCAGCAGGCGTCCGCCGGTCTTCTCGCATTCGCGGCTGATCGCGGTGATGAGGCGACCGGGGGTGGTGGTCTGGAGGGTCTTGCCCCACAGGCGGTACCAGGTGCGGACGTCGCAGTCCTCGACGGTGAGGCGGGCACCGTGGTCGGCGACGATCTGTCCGGCGATGCGCCGTGCGCGATGGTCTTTCGCCGCGGCCGCAGTCGCAGCGGCTTCGGCGAGCTTGGCCCGGTTGAGGCGGTAGCCCGCCGACAGGTCATCGCGCCGGTACGCCTGATGAGGCACACCGGCCCTGTTCGCGGCCCGGGCCCCGCCGCGGACCTGGACGGTGCGCGCAGGCAGGCCGGCTCCTGAACGGCGCTCGTTGCGGGCCTGCTGCCGTTTCGACGGCCCGTACTGGGCCGGGTTGGCTGCCCGGCGAGACCGGTCGAGAGCGCGTCTACGGCCCTGCTCCTTCCGGCGGTCTTTCTCCAGCGCGGCGCGTTCCGTGTCGGTGAGCTCAACCCGACCGGTCTCTATTGCGCCGTCGGCGGGGTCAAGGCTTTCCGGGAAGGAGACGACGGACAGGTTGGAAACGTTGACGTCGATGCCCCCGACCCGGCCCAGCTGGGCCGCAGCGTTACGGCGGGAGCGGGTTGCCGGGGATGCGTAGCCGCCGGCGAGCACCATCAGATGCGCCTCGTACGCCCACCCGCCCGGCGCGGACGTGTCGCGGCGGCGGACTAGATCGACCTTGTGCCACGTGTCCGGGTTGTTCAGGAAGTGCACCAGGCGCGGCCAGCGTCCAGCACCGGACGGCAGTCGGACCGGGAGGACCAGGTCGCCGCGCTGCGAGCCGGCACCGCCGGCGAACACTATGGCAAGAGGGCCGATGTGGTCCCACCACGTCGCGGCCCGGGTCCTCGGCGTACCGTTCGCCGTAAACTCATCGGTCGGCACACGACCCGACGGCCGGATCGGAGCCGGCAGCCGCCGAGGCTGCTCAAGAACCTGCGTCCCCGACGGCAGCACGGCCGCCTGCTCCGGCGTCAGCGCCTCGGGGCCGAGATCCCGGTGCTGGTAGGCGGCGAGGTGCCCAGCGAGGGTGCCGTGCAGCCGAAACGTCTCCCACTTACGGACCGTCGTGTGTGACCGGGCACGTCCGGGTATCCGTGTGTAGTCCCACCAGGTGCCGGCCTTCGGCCGGCCAGACCTGCGACCGGACACGTCCTGGAACAGATGCCGGGCAAGGCTTTCCCACACTTCGGCGGCCTGATGCATCACAAGTGCTTTGGTGACGTGATGGCCAAGATGCTGGGCCCTGTCCATGTGCCGGTAACCGCGGCGTCCCATCCCCTCCCGCGACAGACCTAGCACCTGACGCCACGCCTTCGCATCCGTCTCCCGGCGCACTTCGCCGGCCCAGTACGCGTCGACCGCGGCACGCGCGTCACGCTGCAGCGCCCGTTTCACCGACCACATCGCGCAGTACAGGTTCTCGAGCCGCGACACGTCCTCAAGGCAGTGGACGACCAACGGCAGGCGAATGACCGCCAACTCGGTGTCTTCGCCCCGCTTCCAGCGCTCGCCCCTGTTCTTCCCGCGGAACCGCCGGGCCGGTGCCGCAGCAAACAGGCTCGCGCTCATAGACTTTCCCCCTCCCCTTACTAGACGCGCCGGACACATCCAGAGCTGTCCGACCGACAGCCGGATCTGCAATCACATGCAGAGTAACCACCGTCACTGACAACGGCCGCTGAGAGATATCGGGTTGGCCGGGTCATGCATCTGCGTCTCGCTCCTTGCGCCCCAGTTGGCCTTCGGGCCCGGACCGGGCTGACTGAGCCGCAGATGCACCGGCTCGCTGAACAGCTTGGGGAGAAGGCGCCGGACGCAGCGCGCGGCCGACCGTGGGCCCGGCCGTTCCCCGACCGGGTTCTCCTGCTGGAGCTCACCTACCGGACCAACCTCACCATGCAGGAACTCGGGTCCCTGTCCGGCATCTCCGACCCGGCCGTCCACCGCGCCGTCGACCGGCTCGCCGGACCACTCGCCGAACTCCTGAGTCCTCCACCCACCAACCGCCGGGAACCGGTGTGAGCGTGCAGGTCGCGTGGAAGACCCGCGACCGCATGGTCGTCGCCGTCGGCGAAGCCCGGTCCGACAACCGCAACAACATCATCGTCTTCCGCGAAACCCTCAGCAATACCCTCCCCAACCATCCGCGGGCGTCCGGTGACGACAGCTACCGCAGAAGCAGTCAGATCCGCACACCACGACGCGGACCAGCCGGTCGGATCATCAAAGATCGCAACCACCCACGGTTCCACAAACGCTGAGCTGTCGCCGAGCACACCCTCGCTCGGCTGAAGAACTACCAGATCCTCCGCCAATGCGAATGCCAAAATGGCGGGATCGACCATGCCGTCGCAGGCGTCGCCGCACACCACAACATCAAGCTTGAGATTCGGAAGCTCCACCACCCGCGACACCCCTGGCATACCTCAGACCCCATTGCGGGAAAGCTCCCACCCGGGCCCGCCCCGAGTCCGGCCCGACTGTCAACGCACGCGGCACCCGCGGCGTCTGCGTTGGACGCGGGTGCGGGCCCGGTGCAGTCTGGAAGAGCGGCGGGACGGTCTCCGCCCTCCCGTTTCCGGTGTCCCGCGGCCCGTTCCGGCTCAACGGCATCCACCGGCTGCGGACGGGGCGAAGTCCTCGCCGGGCCGGGACCTCCCGTTTTTCGCCGACCGGGGAGCGAGATGACCACGCGGTGGAACGCGCAGCTCAACCGATACGAGACGACCGCGCGCGGCCGGGCCGTACTGGCCGATCCCCGCCTCAACCGGGGAACGGCCTTCGGCATCGGCGAGCGGGAGGAGCTGGACCTCGTCGGCGTGATCCCGCCGCGGGTCCTCACCCTGGACCAGCAGGCCGACCGTGCCTACGGCCAGTACACGGCCCAGCCCAGCGACCTGGCCAAGAACGTCTACCTGACCGCGCTGCACGACCGCAACGAGGTCCTGTTCTACCGGCTCGTCGGCGACCACATCTCCGAGATGCTGCCGATCGTCTACACCCCGACCATCGGCACCGCGATCGAGCGGTACAGCAACGAGTTCCGGCGGCCGCGCGGCATCTACCTCTCGGTCGACGCGCCCCAGGACATGGAACGCGCGCTGCGCACCTCCCAGAAGACCGCATCCGACGTCGACCTCATCGTGGCGACCGACGGGGAGGCCATCCTCGGGATCGGTGACTGGGGAGTCGGCGGCATCGACATCTCGGTGGGCAAGCTCGCGGTGTACACCGCAGCCGCGGGCATCGACCCCAACCGGGTGCTCGCCGTCGTACTCGACGTCGGCACCGACCGGGAGCGGCTCCTAGCCGATCCGCTGTACCTCGGCAACCGCCACCCGCGTGTCGACACGGCGACCTACGACGTCTTCGTCGACTCCTTCGTCACGACCGCGGCGGAGCTCTTCCCCGACGCCATGCTGCACTTCGAGGACTTCGGCACCTCCAACGCGCGCCGGATCCTCGACCGCTGGCGCCACCGGCAGTTCGTCTTCAACGACGACGTCCAGGGCACCGGTGCGGTCAACCTCGCCGCCGTGCTGTCCGGGGTACGGACCAGCGGGTCTGCGCTGCGCGACCATCGTGTGGTGGTGTTCGGCGCGGGCACGGCGGGGATCGGCATCGCCGACCAGCTCCGTGACGCCATGGCCGCCGACGGCTTGTCGCCCGAGGAGGCCGTACGGCGTTTCTGGGCCGTGGACCGCTACGGGCTGATCACCGAGGGCCAGGACGGAGTCCGGGACTTCCAGGTGCCGTACGCCCGCCCGGCCGAAGAGGTCGCCGACTGGCGGCAGGACGCGGAAGTGGGCGGCATCCCGTTGGCGGAGGTGGTCCGGCGGGTCCGGCCCACCGTCCTGATCGGCACGTCCGGCCGGGGCGGCGCCTTTGACGAGGCGGTCGTCCGCGAGATGGCGGCGCATGTCGAGCGCCCCATCATCCTGCCGATGTCCAACCCGACCCGTCTGTCCGAGGCAGTCCCGGCGGACCTCCTGGAGTGGACCGACGGCCGTGCGCTCATCGCCACTGGCAGTCCGTTCGATCCCGTCACCCGGGACGGGGTCACCTACCGGATCGGGCAGGCGAACAACGCCCTGGTCTTCCCCGGACTGGGCCTCGGCGCCGTCGTGGCCCGGGCCACCCGCGTCACCGACGCCATGCTCGTCGCCGCGGCGCATGCCGTCGCCGGGCAGGCCGATCCCAGGACGCCGGGCGAGCCCCTCCTGCCGCTCACCGACGACCTGCGGCGCACGTCCGCGGCCGTCGCCGTGGCCGTCGCCCGGGCCGCGGCCGCGGACGGGGTGGCCAGGGAACCGGTGGACGACACGATCGACGAGCGCGTACGGCAGGCCATGTGGGAACCGGTCTACCGTCCCGTCACCGCGGTCTGACCCCCACCGAGCCGGCGCCGGGCCCCCTCACCCGTACGGCCGCGCCTGCGCGGGGACGCCGGGAAGAACCATGCGTACATGGACGCATATCTTCTTTCGAGGGAGGCGTCGTTGTCCGCACGGTCACCGCAGGGGGGCTCCGTGGCCCGCGGCCGGCGAAGGCCGTGCGCGTGACGCTCGTGCCCTGCGCGTCCGCGAGCCCCGGCCGAGGGCGCCTGGTCATGGTGTCCGCGCTGATGTCCTACGCGGCCGGTGCCGGTGACGCGTTCGCCTTCTCTCAGCTCGGCGGTGTGTTCACCGCGAACATGACCGGAAGCCTCGTCATGGCCGGACTCACCGCCCAGCCGGCGTACGGCGCACTCCTCTCGGGGGCGGCCACGGCTCTGGGGGCGTTTCTGCTCGCCGTGTACACGGCCTCCCGGGTCGCACCCAAGGGGCCCGTCCCGAACTGGCGTGGAATCGGCGGCGTGTTGTGGGCCGTGGTCGCCCTCGACATCGCCCTGCTGGTCATGGTCTGCGCAAGTCCGCACCCCGGCAGCGCGCTTCGGCTGGTGATGCTCGCGGCGTCAGCGGCGGCGATGGGCGCCCAGACGGCGGCCGCCAGACGCTACGAGCCCGCCTCCGGGGTGACCACGACCTTCGTCACCGGCACGTTGACCAGCATCGCCCAGGACGCGGCCGACGGCAGCGCGGCACACGCGTCCTTTCGCGCGGGGCTGGTCGCCATGCTGGTGCTGGGGGCGCTGACGACGTCGGGAGCCCTGTACCTCGACCTGCGGCTCGGCCCGGCCGTCGCGGTCGTCGCGACGGCCGCGGCCGCCCTGGTCTTCCCGATGGGCCGGGTTCCGCGACCGGTTCCGCGACCGGGTGCCCACCGCTGAACCGGTGGGCACCCGTCACCTCACGTCACCTCACCCGCGTCACCTCACGTCACCTCACCGACGCGATCGCCGACTCGATGACCTTGCTCACGGCACCGGGGTTGGAGACCAGGGTCAGATGCGAACCGCCGGGAAAGACGGTCACCTTCGACCCCGCCCGCTTCGCCATCTTCTTCTCCGACTCCGGCGTGATGATCTGGTCCCCGCTGCTGATGAAGTACCAGGACGGGATCTTCTTCCACGCGGCCGCCTTGGAGGGGGTGTTGAAGGCCACCGTGGTCGCCGCCCGCTGCGTCGCCCACAGGTTGATCGCCTGCTCGCGCGGCACACTGCTGGCGAACTTCGTGACGAAGACGTCCTTCTTCAGGTACAGGGCGGACGCCTTGGCAGGGGCGTTCGCGTACGGCACGGCGTCGTACAGCTTGGACGGCGATCCGCCCAGGACGGACGTCGGGCCGCTGAGCTGTGCGGTCGTCTCGCCCACCGCCGGCGCGGCCGCGTCGACGTACACGAGCGCCTTGACGTTGCTCACCCCGTCCGCGGCGTTCGTGATCACGGAACCGCCGTAGGAGTGCCCCACCAGCACGATCGGCCCACGGATGCTCTTGAGGAAGTCCTTGACGGTCTGCGCGTCGGTCGTCAGGTCCTGCAGCGGGTTCCCGATGGCGCGGACGGTGTAGCCCGCTTTCTGCAGGATCTTGACCTCGCCGTTCCAGCTCGACGCATCCGCCCAGGCTCCGTGCACCAGCACCACCGTGGGCTTCGTGTTCTGCCGGGCCACCGACCCGGCCGTCGTGGTGCCGTCGGGTGGGGACGCCGCGGACAGGGTCGCGACGGTCGCCGTGGCCGCCAGCACCGCCGCTATCGGGATGAACCGCCGCCGCGTGGTGGATGCCTTCATATGAGGTCTCCTCGCTCCGCTGGGGGACGCGCACTGCGTACGGCTGGAGCGGCGCACCCTGTGAAAGGGCACCGCGCGGGCACCGTCGACACGCCCCGGCTCACCCATTCACACTAATGCCTGGTCGTCGCATCGGCCTGACGAGCCCTGGCGCCGTGCTGGGCCGGCCAGGGCCCGTCCGCTCCGCCTTCCCCACGCGGCGCTCTACAGGGAGTTGGCGGCTTCTTCGATCAGGTCGGTGACCGGGCCGGGACGGGACGCCAACGACGCGTGGCCGGTGTCCAGTTCGATGACCTTGCGGGCGTTCATGCGCTGGGCCATGCGGCGTTCGTTGTCCGGGTGGATCATGCGGTCGCCCGTGGAGACCTGGTACCAGGACGGCTTCACCCGCCAGGCCGGCGCCGTGACGTCGTCACCGAACGTCGACCCCAGCGGGGCCTTCTGGGTCACCGCCATGACGAGCGCCTCCTCCGGCGACAGGTCCTGGGCGAAGCTCTCGTGGAACTTGTCCTGCTTGATCCACAGGTAGCCGTCGGAGTCCGCGACGATGTTCTCGAACGCGGCCGGCGGCGCCTCCTGGCTGATCTGCCCGGCGCTCTCTCCCGCGTCCGGGGCGAAGGCGGCGACGTAGACCAGCCCGGACACGTTCGGCAGGTCCCCGGCCTCGGTGATGACGGCGCCGCCGTAGGAGTGCCCGACCAGCAGTACGGGGCCGTCGATCTGCCGCACCATCTTGCGGGTGCGTTCGGCGTCCTCGGCCAGGGAGGTCAGCGGGTTCTCCACCGCGTGCAGCGAGCCGAATCCGCGTCCGTGGAGCTCGGTGGTCACCTTGGCCCAGTGCGCGGCGCCGCCCCAGAAACCGTGGACCAGCACGATGGAAGGCTTGTCGGACATGAGGTCGCACCCTCTCTCTCAGCGGAGCCCGGCCCCTCGGCCACGCTAGGCGGGCCACCGGCCCACCGCCACCGCTCCGCTGCCACCGGCGTACCGGGTCGTCACCGCCCCATTCCCCCGCCCCTGCTCCCCTGTCCCGCCTGTCATGGTTTCGGTGTGCGCCATTAGGATCAGCGGCCATGGACTGGCTCGAGCGCACGGCGAAGCTGAGGCAGTGGGCCCGGAACGGGACGCGCGCTCCCCACAAGCCACTGCTGTTCCTCTACGCACTCGGCAGGTTCCAGGAGGACGCCGAGGGCGAGCTGCGCTACAGCGCCGTGGAGGCGGACCTCCAGCGGCTGCTGACCGAGTACGGCCCCCCGAACAAGACGACTCCGGCCTACCCGTTCCACCATCTGGTCAACGACGGTGTCTGGGAGGTGCGCACCGACCGCGGGCCCGGCAGCCCCGGAACGGGCCTGCGCGAGCTCCGGGAGGCGGGCGCCGCCGGACGGCTCGCTCCCGAACTGCGCCGTGCGCTGGGGCGCGACCCCCGGTTGCTCGGGCGGATCGCGCGCGTACTGCTCGACCTGCACTTCCCGCCCTCGCTGCACGGCGAGTTGTGCGAGGCCGTCGGTCTGGGACCGGAGCCCGCGGAGAGCGTAGGGATTCCGGCGGCACGACGGCAGCGGGACCGGCGGATGCGTGAACTGGTGCTGACGGCCTACGAGTACCAGTGTGCCTTCTGCGGGTACGACGGCAGGATCGGCGCCATGCCGGTCGGGCTGGAGGCCGCGCACGTGCGCTGGTGGGCCTTCGCCGGCCCGGACGACGTCGACAACGGCCTGTGCCTGTGCTCACTGCACCACAAACTCTTCGACAAGGGCGTCCTCGGTGTCGGCGACGGCCACCGCATCCTGGTCTCGCAGCGCTTCGTCGGCCGCAGCGCCGCCGCCCGTGAGCATGTCATCGCGCTCGCGGGCCGTCCGCTCACAGGTCCGCAACCCGGCAGCCGACCCGTCGCCACCGCGCACCGCCTGTGGCACACCGCCCAGGTGTTCCACGGCGTTCCACGCCCCGCCGAGGCCGGCTGAGCAGGTCGCGGGGGCAGCGGATGATCGAGGTGCGTCGTGCCCGGCCGGCGGACGGTGACGCGCTGGGCGAGATCCACTCCGCGTCCTGGGAGGCGTCCCACGCCCCCTTCTTCTCGGCGGAGTTCGCCGCGCGTGCCGTCGAGAGCAGGCGCACGAGGTGGCACGAGCGGATCGCGGGGGGCACGGGCACGATTCTGCTCGCCGTACGGGACGGCCGTCCCTTGGCCCTGTGCCTCCTGCGCCCGTCACCGGCCGGAGCGGGGTCGGCGGAGATCTTCAGCTTCTACTGCCATCCGGACGGCTGGGGCAGCGGCGTCGCCGCCGCGCTGATGACCGCGTCACTGCGGCGGCTTCGCGGCGACGGGTTCACGCAGGTACACCTGTGGACGCTGCGCGACACCCCGCGGTCCCGCCGCTTCTACACCAAGTGCGGCTTCACCGAGTCCGGCGCCACCCGCGCGTACGACTACGGCGACGGCAACCCCGTGGACCAGGTGGAATACCAGCGATCCTGTTGACCACGAGTGACCGCGACGTGAGTGACCATGAGCAACCGCGACGCGAGTAACCACAGGTGAACGCGTGGCGAGTGACCACGCGTGACCCCCGACAGGAAGGCGAAGCCGCCGTGATCGCATCCCGCCCCTCGCTCCAGCCGTGCCTGCTCGGCGTGTTCGCCCACCCGGACGACGAATCCCTTCTGGCCGGCGGCGTCCTCGCGCGGCACGCGGCCGCGGGCGCGCGGACCGCCGTCGTCACCGCCACCTGGGGCCCGGACACTCATCGGGCCGCCGAACTGGCCGACGCCCTGGCGGTCCTGGGGGCCGGGCGGCCGCGGATGCTCGGGTTCGCCGACGCCCGTATCCCCGAGTCGGCCCCCGGCCGGCCACGGTTGTGCGACGCGCCGTTCGACGAGGTCGTGGGCCTGCTCGTCCGGCACATCCGCGAGGTCAGACCGGAGATCGTCGTCACGCATGACGCGTACGGCCAGCTGACGGGCCACCCCGATCACGTCCGTACCCACCAGGCGACGATGATCGCTGTGCACGCCGCGGGACTCGAACACCTTTATCCGGATGCGGGCGAACCCTGGCGGTCGACGGCTCTGCATCTGGCCACGCATCCGCGTTCAGGCGTCGGAGAGCTGGCTCCTCTGCTGACCCGGGTCGGCAAGCAGGTGCTGAGTGTGCCGGACGAGTTCGTCACCGCGACGGTCGACGTGAGTGCCTGGATCCAGCGGAAGTGGGACGCCGTCCTGGCCCACCGCAGCGAAGTGGCCCGGGAGCGGTCCTTGCCCGGCATCCTCTCCCGCCTGCCGGCCGATCGAAGGAACCGGGTCATCTCGACCGAGTACTTCACCCACCTCGACCCCGGAGTCACGCCGCCGCGTGGGCCGCGGTGACGATCTCGCGATCCGGTGTCCTCTTCGGCGCCGCGGCGGAGGAAGGGAGCCGCCCCTGGCTCGACCTGCCGGGCCGGGTCAGTGGCGATAGCATCGTCATAAATCATCTCAAAGTGGTCGCCTGCCGCGCCCTCTTCCCGTCGGCGCACCCGGCTCATGACCACTACCGAGAGTCCGGGACTTTCCGTCGGTGACGAAAGCAGGTCGTCGGCATGGCATCTGCCGCAGAAGGTTTGAGCAGGGATCCCACGCCGGATCCGGCCGAGGACAACGCGTTCTTCCCGTCGCCGTATTCGCTGAGTCGGTACACCTCCCCGAGGACCGACTTCGGCGGGGTGCGGCACAAGGGCGCCTACACCGGGGGAAGGTGGAAGGTGCTCATGATCGCGGCCGCGGAGCGCTACGTCCTGGTGGAGAACGGCACCATGTTCTCCACCGGAAACCATCCGGTGGAGATGCTGCTCCCCCTGCACCACCTGATGGAAGCGGGCTTCGACGTCGATGTCGCCACCGTGGGGGGCTACCCGGCGAAGCTCGAGATGTGGGCCATGCCGGAAGAGGACGAGGCGGTCCAGGCGACCTTCGCCGCCATCAGGCCGAAGCTGAAGAATCCCATGGATCTCGCCGATGTCGTCGCCAACCGCCTGGGGGACGACTCGGAGTACATCGCCGTCTTCATCCCCGGCGGACACGGGGCGGTCGTAGGGCTGCCCACCAGTCAGGCTGTCAGTGAGACGCTCGACTGGGCCCTGTCGAACGACAAGTTCGTCATCACCTTGTGCCACGGCCCGGCCTCGCTGCTCGCCGCCTCGCTGGGCAAGGAGGAGTCGCCGTTCAAGGGGTACTCGGTCTGCGTCTTCCCCGACTCGCTCGACGAAGGACCCAACCTGGAGATCGGCTATCTCCCCGGCCGCCTGCCATGGCTCGTCGCCGGCCTGTTGGCAGAGCAGGGGTTGAACGTCGTCAACGACGACATGACCGGCAGGACGCACCGGGACCGCAAGCTCCTGACGGGCGACAGCCCCTTGGCCTCCAACAATCTCGGCCTGCTGGCGGCCGACGCGCTCGTCGAGGCGGTCCAGCCCGTTCGCGGATAGGACGCGCGGTGCACAAGGGGGCGCCGGCACCGGAGTCCTGCGGCTACCATGTGAACGAAACAGTTTCGTTCACACAGCGTATCGACCCCTCCCTCGGCGCCCCCTCAGCATGGAGAAGACAGGCATGGTCTCCGTACTCGTCGTCCACGACCACTCCCTCCAGCGCCTCGCCCTGCGCATGCTCCTGTCCGCCGAGCCCGATCTGACCGTCGTCGGGGAAGTGGCGGGTGGGGGCGAGGCGGTCCGTGCGAGCGCGCTGCTCCGTCCCGACGTCGTCCTCCTGGACGACGGCCACCTGTCCAGGACGAACACCCTCGACACCGTCCGGCGCATCGCACGGGCCCCACGTATCCCTCACTCCCCCGCGGCCACACCCGCAGAAGCGGCGCTCTCCACTCCGCGCGTACTGGTGTTGACGCCGGCCGGCCGAGAGGCCCACGCCTACGCCACCCTGCGCGCCGGAGCCGACGGGTTCCTCCTCGACGACGTCGCCCCGACCGAACTGACCGCCGCCCTGCGGATCGTGGCCTCCGGGGACGCGGTCATCACTCCCGCTCTGACGCGCGCGCTCATCGACACCGTCCGCCAGGAACGCGCCACCCGGCCTCCTCGTCGAGTCACCGGGCTCGACCACCTCACCGGACGTGAACGTGACGTCCTCATCGCGGTCGCCTCCGGCTGGTCGAACGCCGAGATCGCCGAGTGGCTGTCCATCGCCACGACCACCGTCAAGTCCCACGTCAGCAACGTCCTCGCCAAGATCGGCGCCCGCGCCCGCGTACAAGCGGTGACCTTCGCCTACGAGTCCGGCCTCATCCGGCCCGCGGCCTGATCCGGTCGACTGTCGCGGTCGGTTCGCCCTTGTGCCGAGGCGCTACGGGGACGAGGCACGCGGTTATCCGGGGCCCAGCTCAGATGTTGCTCAGACGGCTTGCAGGTCCCCTGCCGTCCTGGTCAGCTCTACGCACGCCTGAGCGACACCGTGCGCCCAGCGCGAAGAATGGGGGACCCATGGACAGTGACCGCAGGATTCCACCCGAAAGCCCTGCACTGCGCAGGTGTGCGACTGTCGGCGCGTACGCCGTCGCCGGCGTGGTCCATCTCGCGACGGCGGCGATGGTGATCGGCGGCACGCTGCTGATCGTGCTCGGCCTGCGCACAGTGATACAGCCACTGTTGGGCGTGGTGCTGCTGGCACTTGCCCTCTCGCTTCGCCCACGCCCCGGCAGGCTGGACGCCGACCTGCCCACCCTGCGGCACTCGGACGCACCGGCACTCTTCGCGCTGTTGGACCGCATGGCGGACGAGGCCGGCGTACGACGCTTCGACGCGGTCCAGCTCAGTCCGGAATTCTCCGTCACCGTCACCCACTACGGGATACGCCGCAAGCGATGCCTCGTCCTCGGTCTCCCGCTCTGGACCGCCCACGCCGGTCAGCCACCCCTGGCCGCGATCGCCCACGCCATGGGCCGCCTGGCCGGCCACGACCTGCGTGACGACGCGTTCGTCGGTACCGCGCTCAACTCCCTGACCGCTGGATCCTGGACGTTGCGCGCCAGAAGCAACGGCGATATCACGGCGCAGACTTCCGTTCTCTCCCTGCGCGCGGATGCCGTGATGTATGGCGCACGACGATTCAACGCCCGCAGCCGGAGGGGACAGTGGGTGCTCTGGATCTCGAGGGCGGCCATGGCCGCGGCGGCCCGCCTGCTGCTGTGGCTCACCGAGCCGGCGGCACGGCGCGCGGTCTTCGAGGCGGACGCCGCCGCCGCCCGTACGGCCTCCACCGAGGCGGCCGTCGCCGCGTTGCGGGACCGGCACCTGTCCGACGCGGTGGCCAGGGAAACGCACCGCCTGGCCATCAAGGCAAGGACGTTGACAGGCAACCGCTCCGTGACCGCCGCGCAGGAGGAATTCTGGGACGAGATCGCCCGCCATGCCGGGACGCTGCGCGCGCAGTGGGACGGTGAGCGGACTTCCGCACCCGAGAACCCCGTGGCCGTCGACGGCGCCGCCGGCCTCCCCTCCGACGCCCTGCGTATCGCTCGACTCACCCGCGCCCCGATCCACCACGCCACGGTCACCCTCGAAGAGCCCGACCGCGACCGCATCGAAGCCGAACTCCTGCTTCCCAAGCGGGCAGTGGCGCACCAGGTGATACAGGATTGTGTGCCCCTGGCACGCTGAACGGCCGCGGATCGCGGACGGGCCGCCGCCCGCGCCTCGTGGTACCAGACACGCCGCTCCCACCAGCGACGCTTCGGTGGGAGCGGCTGAGGCGTCGGTCCGACCGCCGTGAAGTCCGCCGGGGCGTCCGGGGGAGGGTGCGCAGAACGGCGCGGATGCGGTCGAAGGTCGCGACCGGGTGGTGACCGGCGCCGGACAGGGCCGCGCGGCCCTGTCCACACGCCTGCGCGGGACTTTCGTGCCCCCGTCGATGAAGGCCGCAGCTCAGTGGCCCGAAGAGCACTGCTAAGGTGCGGCGCCGTGAGTACGGACATTCATGGTGGCATCGAGTTTCGTCATCCCGGCGTCGGCACCGACTTCGACGACGGCGAGCCGTGGACGGCCGCCATGGATCTCTGGCCGCTGTACGCCGAGATAGACCACGCGGCCTTCGGCTGCCTCTTCGGAGTACGCAACCACGCGGGCTTCCCACCGCTCGCACCAGGCCGTGGCCTGCCCGCCGACCTGTCGAGCGGAATGCGCTCGCAGCTGGCTCCCTGGGTCGAAGCGGGTGACCTGCACAGCCCGAGTTGGGTCAGCTGGGCGGAAGTCGCCTCACTCGACCCGACGGCCGCGCCCGACCACTTCATCGGCCGCCTCACCTGGCACACGAGATCACTCCCCTCGGTACTGCATCAGCGCCTCGTGTCCGAGCCGTTTCCGTCGGAAGCCTTTTCCACGGTGGGCGAGCCGCCGAAGGACCTGCACACGGCGACAGGGCGCGTGCGGTGGACCACCGGCGAACTGACCTGCGTGTACGAGCCGTTGACGGTCGGCTCCGTCCTTGGCCCCGACACGCACTGGTCACATGTCTTCGCGGTGATGCAGGCTCTGGCAGGCCGCTTCGGTGACGACGGCGTCCGCCTGGTCGTGGCCTTCGAGTGACGGCGCGCAACCGATACCTGGACGATGCGGGTGTCCCGCGCTGCGGCTACAGCCGGCCGGCCCGGGCCAGTGCCCTCTCCGCCTGCTCGGCGAGAACACCGACGAGATCGGCGGCCGAGGGCAGGTCGTCGATGAGGTCGACGGCCTCGCCGGCCCACACCGGCAGCAGGGGGACGTCGCCGCGTGCCACGGCGTCGCGATAGTCCTGCCGCGCCTGGGGATCGGCGGCGAGTTCGGCCTCCCGGCCCCGCCACTGTTCGAGGAAGGGGTGGCCGAGGGTGCGCGCGGTCCAGCGCGACGGCCACGGGGAGCTCCGGGCGATGTCCAGCACCCTGCTCCGTTCGGTGTCCTGCGCGCGCCCGGCCAGGATCGCCTTGGTGACCGAGGGATCGACGAGTGCCTCGGACGTGGCCTGGAAGCGGGTCCCGAGGAGCGCCCCGGCGGCCCCCAGGGCGAGGACCGCCGCCACACCACGCCCGTCGGCGATCCCGCCCGCCGCCAGCACGGGTACTCCCGCGGCCAGGTCGACGACGACCGGCACGAACGGCAGGGTGGACCGCCCGCTGCGGGCACCGTGCCCTCCGCTCTCCGTGCCCTGCGCGACGATGACATCGGCGCCCAGGTCCACCGCCTGCCGGGCCTCCTCCAGATCGGTGACCTGAATGATCAGTGCCGCGCCCGCCGCGCGGACGCGCGCGGCGAACGGGCTCGGATCACCGAAGGACAGCATCACCGCCCGCGGCTCGTGCTCCAGCACCCGGTCGACCGTGTTCGCATCGATCGCCCAGGTCAGGAAGCCGACACCCCATGGCTTCCCCTCGTCCTCCGCGCTCCGCGCGAGAAGCGGCAGTTCTCGGGCCAGCCACCGCGGATCGCCAGCGCCCGCGCCCAGCATTCCCAGCCCGCCGCCGCGCGAGACGGCCGCGGCCAGCGCGCCGCCGGCCGAACCCCCCATGGGTGCCAGCGCGATCGGATAGCGCACCCCGAACAATCGGGTGAACGACGTCGCCCATTCCATGGCAGACATCATCACCCGCACGCGCCGTGGCGCCGGGCGCGAACACCGCCGCCCCACCGGAGAGGGCCGGTGCGCGGCCTAGCGGTCCGCTGTCTTCGAGCGGGATCGCGGCTCGGCGTTCTTCTGGTCGGGTACCCGCGTGCCGTTTCCGGGGCGGCGCACGTCGGACCAGTCGAGACGGAGGATGGCCAGGTCGTCCGTGTGCCGGTCGGCGTTCAGGGAGCGTGCCTCGGCGATCAGGTGGTCGAGCTGTTCGCCGGTGTCGTGGGAGCGCGTCTCGCTGAGGATGGCGAGCACTCCCTCGACGCCGAGGCGGGCGTCGTCGCCGCCCGCGTAGCCCTCGATCAGTCCGTCCGTGTACACGATCAGACTGCCGCTCGGCGGCAGCGGTACGGTGGTCGCGGGCCAGTTGCCCAGGCCGGGGACGATGCCGAGGGCGATGCCGTGGGTGGATTCCAGGACCCGTGGGCCGCCGGGGGTCACGATCAGCGGCTCGTGATGGCCGACCAGGTGGAGCGTGAGCACGCCGCGGGCCGGCTCCAGGGTGATGAGCGTGCACGTGGTGAAGAGGTCACTGCCGGTTCGCTCGGCGGTGTGCATCCGCTCCAGCAGGTCCAGGAGTTGAGCACCGCGGTGACCGCCGAGCGTCAGCGCGCGCCACGCGATGCGCAGGCAGACACCGAGCGCGGCGGCGTCCGGGCCGTGTCCGCTGACGTCTCCGACGATCGCGTGCACCTGCCCGTCCTCGGTCTGTACGACATCGAGGAAGTCGCCGCCCAGCAGTGCCTGCTCCCGACCGGGGAAGTAGCGCGTGGTGACCGTCACCGACGGCGAGGCGAGGATCGGCTCGGGCAGCAGGCCCCGTTCCAGCCGGGCGTTCTCCTCCGCCCGCACACGTCCGACCTGGAGGGCCGCGCTGGCCCGTTCGGACTGCTTGCGCTGCACCGCGTACCGCACGGCACGCTGGAGCAGTTCATGGTCGACCTTGCCCTTGACGAGGTAGTCCTGCGCGCCCGCGGCGAGCGCGTCGACGCCCGCGCGGGACTCCGCCAGGCCCGTCAGGACGATCACCGCGGCATGCGGATCCACCTGCCGAATGGCCTCGACACTGCCCAGGCCGGACATGTCGGGCAGGTGCAGGTCGAGCAGGACGCAGTCGAAGCTTCGCTCGCCCAGCTCACGGCGCGCCTCGGCCATCGTCCTGCTGCGCAGGAGGGAGTGCGGCAGACCGGTGTCGTAGAGCAGTTCCTCGACGAGCAGCGCGTCCCCTTCGTCGTCCTCGACCAGGAGGATGGCGTAACTCATCTCGTCACGCGGGGGCGGTTGTGTCATGACTGCGACTCTCTCGCCGAAGCCTCGTCGAGCGTGTCCACGACGGGAAGGGTGAACACGACCCGGGTGCCGGGGGTGTGGTCGGCGTCGATCCGGATCGTACCGTCGTGGAACTCCACGACCTTCTTGCACATGGCCAGGCCGATGCCGGTACCGGGATAGGACTCGCGGGTGTGCAGCCGCTGGAAGATGACGAACACCTTGTCCGCGAACTCCGGACCGATCCCTATGCCGTTGTCGCTGACGGCGAACTCCCAGACGTCGCCGTCGCGCGTCACGCCGATGTGGATCACCGGCCGCCGGTCGGGGGCGCGGAACTTCAGGGAGTTCGACAGCAGGTTCTGCCAGAGCATGCCGAGTTGGGTCGCGTCGCCGACCGCCTCGGGCAGGGGATCGTGGGTGATCTCCGCGCCCGTCTCCTCGATCGGCACGCTGAGCGTGTCCAGCGTGCGGTTCAGGATCTCCTCCAGGTCCACCCTGGCGTGGTCGTTGTGCACACGGCCCACCCGGGAGAAGGCGAGGAGGTCGTTGATGAGGATCTGCATGCGGTTGGCGCCGTCCACGGCGAAGCCGATGTACTGGTCCGCCCGTTCGTCCAGCTGGCTGCCGTACCGTCGTTGCAGCAGCTGGGTGAAGCTGGACACCTTCCGCAACGGTTCCTGGAGATCGTGCGAGGCGACGTAGGCGAACTGTTCGAGTTCGGTGTTGGAACGCTTGAGTTCGGCCGTCTGCTCGTCGAGGAGACGGCGGGATTCCTCACTGAAGGCGAGTTCGTCCACCAGGCGGGTGCGCATCCCGTCGACGTCGGCGGCGAGTTGCCGGATGTCCGAGGGGCCGGTGGCCGCGATGCGCTGGTCGAACGTGCCGCGCGCCACCGCGCGCGCTCCGGCACTCACTTGCTCCAGCGGACCGGTGACGCCCCGGCGCAGTCCCTCGAAGACGAAGGCCGCCACCGCGACGATGACGAGGACGTCCACGGCGAGGGTCCAGTTGCGCAGGTTCGTG
Source organism: Streptomyces sp. NPDC002306 (assembly GCF_053593435.1). Taxonomy (NCBI): domain Bacteria; kingdom Bacillati; phylum Actinomycetota; class Actinomycetes; order Kitasatosporales; family Streptomycetaceae; genus Streptomyces; species Streptomyces sp. NPDC002306. Next base: position 262,093 of record NZ_JBSFCK010000011.1, on the reverse strand, counting down.
GCGCCGCGCAGCGCGGCGGCCGCGTCGGTGCGCTCCTCCTGGAGACGCTCCTGCTGGCTGTCGATTGCTGTGCGTACGGCGTCGAACTCGGTCTTGCCCTCTTCCGCGCGCTGCGTCGAGAGCGCCTGCGCCTCCCGCGCGGACGCGCCGGAGATGGGGCGGGCGAACCGCTCCTGCCAGGTGTCGGCGGCCTTCAGGACGGCCGTGAGATCGGCCCAGTCCTCGTCGTCGCCGCGCAGCAGGAGTTCCAGCCTCTCCTTGGCGACCTTCTCCGCCGCCACGCCGTCGGTGTACGGCGCGAGGAACTCCGTGCGTCCGGTCAGTCCGTACCCCCGGACACCGGTCTCCTGGTTGACGAGGGCCGCTTCCAGGCGCACCGCGTTCACCAGTGCCGGACTGCGCGTTTCGACCAGTTCGTCGGAAATGCGGGTGGATCGGAGCATCGCCCACGCTCCGACCGATCCGAGCACGGCCAGGACCACCAGGGTCACCGCCACCCCCGTGCGCAGCCAGCGCCGGGTGGTCCAGCCCGCCATCGGGCCGACGTCGGCGGCGGACGCGGCGTTCTGCACGAGGTGGCACTCCTTCTGGATCCGAACACTCAGCCGAACCGGGTGCGCGGCAGGCACACTTTAGCCTGGCGGGACAACGGCTGTTGTCGACTCCCGCAACCGACATCTAGGGTGACGGCATGCCTGGCTCCGTCTTTGCCCCGCACGCCCGGACCGCGCCGCGTCCGAGATGCGACTGAACCGCCAGGGAGCTCGACGGCGGTGGCCCGGCGCGGCCACCCCCGCGGCCTCAGATTCTTCCGCCTCACCCCAGCCGACCAGGAGCTCTGCACATGGCAGCCGCCGCCCTCCCCCGTCCCTATGACGTCCTGCTGGTCGAAGACGACGCGGCCGACGCGTTGCTGATCCAGGACGCCCTGACCGAACGCGGCGCCCGCAACCTCACCCAGGTCTCCGACGGTGTCCAGGCGCTGGAGTACCTGCGTGATCCGGCCCACACGCGGCCCGACCTCATCGTCCTGGATCTGAACATGCCACGCATGAACGGCCGCGAGTTCCTCGCGATCGTCAAGGACGACGAGCAGCTGCGCACCATTCCGGTGGTCGTGCTGACCACCTCGGCGGCGCCCGACGACGTCTCGGGGGCGTACCAGCAGCATGCGAACGCCTACGTGACCAAGCCGGTCAACCTGGACCAGTTCGAGGACGCCGTACGCAGCATCGACGCCTTCTACCTGGACGTCGCCGTCAAGCCGCGCCCGTGACCGGGCATCCGGGGGCCTGTCGCCGAGCCGTTATGTCATGACGTAACGGCTCGGCCGAGCGAGGGGAGGCCCTGGCGGAGGCGACGCCGGTCGCCCTGGTCCGGCCCCCGAGAATGCGGACGACCGCTTACCCCGCGAGCGGCGCGGTGACCGCGCGGCCGTCCCGCCCGCGACGCGGTGCGCGCGCCACGCGAACGAGGCGAGCGGGGCGAGCGGGTGGCATCCCTGTGCACCGACGCTTCGTCCAGACCGCCGCCGGCCCGCTGGACGGGAGGCGCGCGAGCACCCGGCCCCCGCCGTTTCCCGACCGCGCCCCGCACCACGCCGCCGAAGCCGCTGCCGCTGCCGACTTAACGGATGCGCCGGGCAGCGGAGTTGCTGGAGAACACGGACGCCGGTGTCGCGGCGATCGCGGCGGCCACGAGGACGGGCACCGCAACCGGCGCCGCGCAGGCACTTCGACCGGACGGCCGGGGTACCCCCGCACGCCTGCCGCCATCCGCCGCCGCACCTTTCGCACGCATCCCCCGCGCGACCCGGCCACTACCGCGACGGCGGTCGGCGAGAGCGATCCGCCTGTGCGGTTGACCACTGGATGACCAAAAGATGAACTAAAGGTGAAACCATGGGTACTCGAAGGAGTACGCGCGGTGTCTCCGCCGGGCCGAGCGTCAGCCCGCGGCGCGAGCGCCGCTATCGTCACTCTACGGAACACAGCAGCTCAGCGAGGAAGGGCGGGTGCGATGCGGCAGGCGGGGGTGCTCGATGTCGGCTGCCACAGTGCGTTGCTGACCGTGGCACGGGGGCGGACGGGGACACAACTTGACCCCGTGTTCTCCCGCAAGGTCCGGCTGAGTCTGCACAAGTGTCTCGAACCGGACGGGCGGCTGACCGAGCTCGGTATGCGCAGCGTGCAGCGGGCGGTGGCCGAGGCGCTCGCCGAGGAGCTGAGCCTTCCCCGGTCGGAGGTCTTCGCGTTCGCGACCTCCGTCATCCGGGACGCGCCCAACCGTCATGAGGTAGTCGCCCGGGTGGCCCGGGCGACCGGTGTCCGGTTGCAGATGCTGTCCGGCGAGGAAGAGGCCCGGCTGGCCTACGTGGCCGCGCGGAAGTGGACCGGCCCCACAGTGAGCCCGCTGCTGGTCCTGGACATCGGCGGCGGCACCGTGGAGATCGCCCACGGCAGCGGAGCCGAGCCGCACACCGTGCTCTCGCTGCCCCTCGGCGCCCGTACCGTCACCCGGTCCTGGCTCCCGGGCGGAGTCGTCACCTCCAAGCGGCACCTCGCCAAGGTGCGGCGCCGCCTGCGCGAGAGACTGAGCGCGGTCCCCGGCCTGCCCCGGGCCGAACCGGGCGAACGCGTCCTTGCCTCGTCCAGGACCTTCGCCCAGCTCGCCCGGCTCGCCACCGACCCCGGCGCGGCACGGCAGGCGCCACGCTCGCTGACCCTGCCCGAACTGCGGGCCGCGATCCGGCTGCTGGTCGCCACGAGTCCAGCCCGGCGCGGCGATCTTCCGGGCATCTCCCGGCACCGCGCCGAACAGTCCCTCGCCGGCGCGCTGGTGGCCGAAGCCCTCCTGGAGACCTGCGGAGCGGACAGCGTGGTGACCTGTCCCTGGTCCACCCGCGAAGGGCTGCTCCTGGAACGCCTCGCCACAGCGAGCCGACGACCGGCCGGTACGACGCGGCAGGGGGCGGCGCTGGCCGGCTGAGTGCCGCGGGTGCCGCCCTGACGGAACTGAACGGAGCCTTGGCGGGGCTGAGCGCGGTCCCGCCGGACCGGAGCGCGGTCCTGCCGGGACTGAGCGGCACCTGCCCTCGCCCCGGCACGGGACCTTGGGCGACCTCACCGACCTCTCCGGGGCTGAAGGGCCGGGCCTTGCCAGGAGGGGCACGGCTGCCCCATGCTCGGCCGCGTGCGCAACGGGGGACGAAGACACGCGGCACGCGGGGCGGAGCCACGCCCGCACGGCCCGGCCGCCGGTTCACCGGTGACCGGGCCGCCACTGCCGCGCTCGGTGCGGATCGGGTACGGACTCGGTTCGCTGGCCACCGGCACCTTCGGCACCGTGCCGGGCCTGATCCTGCTCTACTACCTGACGGACGTCCTCGCGGTCCCCGCGGCGCTCGCCGGGGCCGCCGTCTTCCTGCCCAAGGCCTGGGACGTCCTCATCAACCCACTGGTCGGCGCCGCGGCCGACCGCAGCAAGGTCCAGGGCGGCTCCCGCCGGCCCTTCCTGCTGGCCGGCGCGCTGACCCTGCCGCCGCTGTTCGCGCTGATCTTCGCCGCTCCCCCGCTGCGCGGCGGCGCGGCCGCCGGTTACGTGGCCGTGCTGTTCCTGCTCGCCGCGACCGCGTACGCGGTGTTCCAGGTGCCGTACGTGACCCTGCCGGCCGAGATGACGGAGGACCCCGCCGAACGCGGCCGGGTGCTGGCCTGGCGGGTGGGCTTCCTGGGCGTGGCCATCCTGCTGTCGGGGGCGCTGGCCCCGGCCATCGCCCACGCGGACGGCGACACCCCGGCGAGTTACCGGACCATGGGCGTGGTCGTCGCGGCTCTCCTCGCCGTCGGCATGCTGGGCGCGTGGCGCGCGCTCCGGCACGCTCCGACGGTGGCGCGCAGCGCGGCGGAGCCCTCCCTGCGGGCCCAGTTGGCGGTCGCCCGGGACAACCCCGCCTTCACCGCGCTGGCCGGTATGTGGACGGTGCAGGCGCTGGCGGTGGGCGTGATGCTGGCGGGCGTGCAGTACTTCGCGACCTACGTCGTCGGCTCGCCGAAGGCCGTCACCCCGCTGTTCGCCTGCATGATCGGTCCGTTGGTGCTGGTGATGCCCGTGTGGAACCGCCTCGCACGGGCACGCGGCACGGTCTTCGCGCAGTGGTGCGCCTCGCTGCTGTTCACCGCGGCGGCCGCGCTGGTGTTCCTGACCCGCTACACCTCCTCCGTCGTGGGGTACGCGGCCGTGGCGCTGGTCGGAGTGGCGTACGCGGGGCTCCAGTTGCTGCCGCTGACCATGCTCGCGGACACCCTGGCGGCGGACACCGCACGCACCGGACGGCGCCGGGCCGCCACCTTCACGGGACTGTGGACGGCGGCGGAGACGCTCGCACTGGCCCTGGGCAGCGGTGTGTTCGCCGCCGTGCTGGCACTGACCGGCTTCCGCTCCTCGGACGCGTCCGAGGAGGTGGCCCAGCCCGCCGCGGCACTCAGCGGCATCAACGCGGGGATGAGCCTGCTGCCCGCGCTGCTCGCACTCGCCTCCTGCGTACTGCTGAACACCTACGAACGCCGTTCCACCACAACCGACTTCGCCCCGGAAGGCCCGGAGAACCCGGACTCCCCGGACTCCCCAGGCTCTCCGGGTTCCCCGGACGCCCCGCTCACCGGCCCCACCGCATCGCGGCCGTCCCCACCACCCGCACCGCCCGTCACCTCGTAGAAGGGCAGCCTCCGTGTCCGCTGAACCCGCCTCCCCCTCCGCCGCGCTGCCGGCCGGCCGCCCGGCCGAAGCGTTGCTGGCCGAGCTACGGGAGTTGCGCGCCGGTGACGCGCCGACCCGGGGCGGCCGCACCTTCGCCTACGTCTACGACTCGGGACTGGCCGGTCTCGACGAACTGGCCGGCGCCGCGTACACGGCGTTCGCCACCGTCAACGGCCTCGACCCCACGGTGTTCCCGAGCGTGGCCCGGCTGGAGAACGACGTCGTGGCGGCGGTGTCCGCGGTCCTCGGCGCACCCGGTGCGCAGGGCACCTTCACCAGTGGCGGCACCGAGTCGATCCTGCTGGCGGTCAAGACCGCGCGGGACCACGCCCGTGCGCGACGCGGGGTGACAGCACCGCAGTTGGTGCTGCCGTCCACCGCGCACGCGGCGTTCCACAAGGCCGCCCACTACCTCGGGGTGGAGAGCGTGGTGGTACCGGTCTCACCGACGAGCTTCCGGGCCGACCCGCGGGCCGTCGCGGCGGCGATGACCGACCGCACCGTCCTGGTGGTGGCGTCGGCGCCGTCCTACGCGCACGGGGTGCTGGACCCGGTGGCGGAGATCGCGGCGGCCGCCGCCGCGCGCGGAGTGCTGTGCCATGTCGACGCCTGCATCGGCGGGTGGTTCCTGCCCTTCCTGCGCCGGGCGGGCCGTGCCGTACCGCGGTTCGACCTCTCGGTGCCGGGAGTGACCTCGCTCTCGGTCGACCTGCACAAGTACGGGTACGCCGACAAGGGCGCCTCGGTGATCCTGTACCGGGACGCCGAGTTGCGCCGTCACCAGTACTTCGCCCACGCCGACTGGCCCGGCTACCCGGTGGTCAACCCGACGGCACAGGGCACCAAGTCCGCGGGCCTGCTCGCCCAGGCGTGGGCGGTCCTGCGGCACATCGGCGACGACGGGTACACCACGCTGGCCCGCCGGGTGGCCGACGCGGCCGACCGGCTGGTGCCGGGGCTGCGCGCGCTGCCGGGCGTGCGGGTCCTGGGTGAACCGGCGGGCAGCCTGGTCGCGTTCACCGTCACGGACACCGACGGCGCGCCGGACCTGTCCCTCGTCCTGCACGTGGCGGACGAGATGCGCGAGCGCGGCTGGTACCTCCAGCCGCAGCTCTCGTACGACGCTCTGCCGCCGAACCTGCATCTGACGCTGACGCCGGCGACCGGCGACCGGGTGGACGCGCTGCTGGCGGACCTGGGACAGGCGCTGAGTGCCGCGCGCGACGCCGGGCCCCTGACCGTGGATCCGGAGCTGGTCCGACTCGCGGCCGCGCTGGACCCCGACACGCTGACGCCCGAGGAGGTGAGCGGGGTCCTCGCCTTCGCCGGGCTGATCGGCGAGGGGTTGCCGACGAGGATGGCGCCGGTCCTGGTGTTGCTGGACGCGCTGCCGGGACCGCTCAAGGAACGGTTGCTGACCGAGTTCGTCGGGTCGCTCTTCCGTATCTGAGGCGTCCGCGCGCCCCCGTCCACGGCGCCCGCGCGTCCCCGCGTCCCCGCGTCCCCGGGAAACGCTCGCCGCGCCACCGGCCGCCCCGTACGGGGCGGCCGGGCCGTCCTGGCCGTGCGGCAGTGAGGCGTGAGGTGGGTGGGGCGGGTCAGACGCGCTGGGCGCGATGGGCGAGGGTGCGCAGCGCGCGCGAACGCAGTGCGGCTCGGGCGGCGTTGGCCCCGGGCGCGCCGTGGACTCCGCCGCCGGGGTGAGCGGCCGCGGAGGCGAGGTAGAGGCCGTCGACGGGTGTCTCGGGCCGGCCGGTGCCGGGGGTGGGACGGAAGACCGCCTGCTGGTGGAGCGCGGTGGTGCCGTTGTTGATGGCGCCGTTGTGGAGGTTCTCGTCCATGGCCTGGAGCGTGGTGGGGGCCAGGATCCTGCGGGCGCCGATCAGGGCGCGGAACCCGGGCGCGAAGCGCTCCACCTGTGCCTCGACGCGGTCGGCCATGGCTTCCTGTTCGTGCACGCGCCAGCGGCCGGTGATGCCGTCGGGACCCGCGTCGGACGTGATGTGCTGCGGAAGGTGGGTGTAGGCCCACGCGGACTCCGTACCGGCGGGTGAGCGGCTGGGATCCGCCGTGGTCATCTGGCCGACCAGCGCGAACGGCTCGTCGGGGACCTGCCCCATGGCGAGCTGCGCGGCGAACCGCGTCAGGCCGTCGACGCCGTCGGCCACATGGACCGTGCCGGCACCGGCCGCCTGCGGTGCCGTCCACGGCACGGGTCCCGTCAGCGCCCAGTCGACCTTGAAGGTCGCGAAGTCCCACTGGAAGCGTTCCAGATCCCGCAGCAGCCGGGACGGGAGGTGTTCCTCGCCCACGAGTTCCCGGTACAGGACCGGCGCCGACGTGTCGGCCAGTACGGCGCGCCGCGCCCCGACGGCTTCCCCGCCCGCGGTCCTGACACCCACGGCCCTGCCACCCCGTACGACGACGGACGCGACGCGCTCTCCGCAGCGCAGGGCACCGCCCCGGCGCCGCAGGCGGTTCACCAGCGCCGCGGTCAGGGCGCCGGAACCGCCGACCGGGACGGGGAAGCCGTGGCTCTGCCCGAGCATCGACATCAGCCAGCCGAAGCCTCCGCTGCCGGAGGCCTCGGGCGCCAGGTCCGCGTGCAGGGCGTTGCCGGCCAGCAGGAGCCGGCCGCCCTCCCCCGCGAACTCCTCCTCGCCCAGGCGGCGCACCGGCAGGGCGAGGTTCCGGGCCAGTCGCAGTCCGCCCGCGGCCCGGAGCCTCGCGGCCAGGAGCAGCCCGGCGCGTACCGGGGGGAAGGGGGTGAACAGCGACCGCAGCAGGTCCGGTCCGACCTGGCTCCACACCGAGTAGAGGTCCTGCCACGCCTGCGCGTCGACCGCCGCGAACCCGGCCAGCCCGGCCGCGGTCTCCTCGACGCGGCGCTCCAGCACCGCGCACCGGCCGTCCAGCAGGGGATGGGCCACGACGGCCGGGGCGCGGCTCCAACGCAGTCCCTCGGCGGCGAGGTCGAGGCGGGCGAGGACCGGGGAGGCGGCGGCCAGCGGATAGAAGGCGCTGAAGAGGTCCGAGACGTAGTCGGGGTGCACGCCCCTGTCGCTGCGCACGGCGCCTCCGGGTTCCGCCTGCGCCTCCAGCACCTCCACGGACCAGCCGGCGTCGACCAGCAGGTTCGCGGCCACCAGCCCGTTCGGGCCGGCGCCGATCACCACCGCGTCAGGCATGACGGACCCCCCTGCTCCGCTGCTCCACGGCCTTGGCCAGGCGGGCCAGCATGCCCCGGTGGCGCAGCTGGAGGAGCGTCTCGCTGACCGGGTTGTGGAGGGTTCCGCCCAGGCCACGCAGCGGGTGCTCGTCACAGATGACCAGGGTCTCCTCACCCCACGGTCTGAGCTCGATGAGGATTCTCGCGGTGCCCAGCGACTTGAACGAGGCCTCCAGTTCCAGCTCCGTACCGGGCTCGCTGTGACGGACGGTCGTCACGCCCTCCGCCGACCAGGGGCCCAGTCGTACGGTGTAGCGGAGCCGCGACCCGGTGCGGGGCCAGTCCTGGTCGAGCGGCACGGACCTCGTGGGGCCCACCACCCACTCGCCGTACTGGCCCGGATCGGCGAGGACGGCCCACACCTCTCCCGGAGGGCGCCGGATCAGCTGATGACGAACGGCCATGGGCGACGTCCTTCCGCGTTCCCTGTCCTCGGTGGCTCTCCCCGTTAGCGGCCCCCGGGCTGGGCGCCCGGATCGGATCGGTGCCCGCGGGGCCGGAGACGCCGCGTCGACGGGCCGAGGAGTACTGGCGGCGGCCGGCGGAGTACCGGCGGCTGCCGCACGGACAGGGTGCGGGTACCCGGATACCCTCGCGTCTCACTTGTCCCGCCTCGCGCCTCCTGAACCACGCGCCTCCCGGACCCCACTCCCCCTGAATCACCCGCCTCCCGGACCATCCGCCTCCAGGGCTTCCGCCGCACGGTGGAGTCCCGGTCCGGGAAGTCCTACCGTGGAGACAGCAGCAGCTGGAGCGGCCATGCTCGTCACCCCGCGTTTCCCTCCTCGTATCCGCAGAAGAGAATCCCGCCGGCCAGGCGCCGACAGGGTCCGTGAGCGGGGGCGTCCGCGTGCCCCCGGCCGAGATGGCCGGTTCTGAGCGGCCCGGGCGGCTGTCGCCCGTCGGGCGGGTGCGCAGCGCGATTCGCCGCGCGCGAGCCGGACACCATTGGGTACGGGTACAGAAGCTGGGGCTGTGGCAACGCTCGCTGGGGTTCGCGGCGCTCGGGTTCCTGACGCTCGCACCGCTGCTGATCGTCGTCGCGGCGGCCGACGCGTCCAAGGGGCAGGGTTTCGCGCAGTGGCTCGGGGACTGGCTCGGCGTGTCGGCGCCCGCCCGGCGTGACATCGAAAAGCTCTTCGCCCTGCCCGGCGAGGCGTGGCGGACCACGACGGCGCTCGGCCTCGCCCTGCTCACCGTGTTCGGCCTGTCCTTCGGAACCATGCTCCAGAACGGCTACGAAAGCATCTGGGACCTGCCGCCCACCCGCTGGTGGGCCCAGTGGCGGCACGTCCTGTGGCTCGCCGCGCTCATCGGAGTGCTGTACCTGTCGGCGATCTCCCCGCCGTGGCGCGACTCCCCCGCCCGCGGCGTCGTCGCGGTCGTCATCGGCGTCCTGTTCTTCTGGTGGTCGCAGCGACTGCTGCTCGCCGGCCGCGTGTCCTGGGCCGCTCTGTTCCCGGGCGCGGTGGCCACCGTGGTGGGACTCCTCGGGCTCCGGGTCTTCTCCCGGTTCGTCTTCTCCCCGCTGATCGCGTCCAGCGCCATCACCTACGGCCCGTTCGGCACCGTCCTCGTCGTCCAGTCCTGGCTCGTCGGCGTCGGCGTCGTCGTCTACGGCGGCGCGCTCGTGGGACGCCTGCTGCACGACGAGGTGCTGCACCGCTCGAACTCGGCGGGCGAGAGTCTGTGAGGGCCCCGGCCTGCCGCCCCCCTCTCGGTGAACCGAGCCGCCCCGCGAGATCCGCAGGCGATCCGCACGCACCACGGCATCGCCCGCTCGCTACGGTGGCGGGTGCAACCCGATCCTGTTTCGCTGGGAGGGTCCCCCTCCCCCGACCCGAGGACGGAACATGAGCGCGGAGAACCAGCCGAGCGAGCGGGCCCGGCAGATACGTGAGAAGGCCCAGCAGCTGGAACAGGCCGCACAGCGCGCGACGGACCCCGCCGAGCGCCGACGGCTGACGAACAAGGCCACGCACATCCGCGAGAAGAGCGAGCAGACGAACAGCGCGGGCGAGGGAACCGTGGAGGCCCTGTAGCCGCGCGGGACGGTGACGGGCCCGTCGGCCCCCTGTAGAGCCGTTCTTCGCCGACGGGGGGCGGGCAGGCGCCCTCACCGCACGGGACCGGCCCGACAGCGCAGGACCAGGTGCCCATGGCTGCCCCTCGGCGTCGGGTCGCCATTTTGGCGTCGAGCCGTCGACGCGACCGGTCACGCCCGGCGTGTGCGTGTCGCGGTGGGTGGTCTGCTCGCCGGTGAACAGCCGGCGCATCACCTGCACCGCCTCCTCCAGCATCTCCATGCGCCGGGGTGCCTCGGGCCACGCGTCGCCGAGGATGTGCTCGCTGAGCGCCTCACCGCCGCCCAGGCCGAACGGCGGCCGTGTCGGCCGTGGCGGCCGCCTGCGCGTTGACCGCCTGGTGCGTGCGGCCTTTCCAGGAAGTTGGTCGCGCGGCGGTCTCACGGTGCGGGCGGCGCACAAGACATCAGCCCACGTAAATGTTGAACGTGTTCAATTCTTCTGTCAGGGTGTACCTGCCAAAGCGCTCGCCCACACCGGTGGGCCGCTTCGGGCTGCGGTCAGGAGGCTGCCGGTGGGACGGAACAGGCCGCGGGGACGGAGGGTCGCCCTCGGGAGTACGGCCGCGGGGCTGACCGTACTGAGTGCGTGCGCCGGTCCGTACCAGTACTACACGGGAACGGGGCTTCACGACGCCACGGTGGCCGAGGCCGCCGGGAGTTGGGCGAACATCGAGGACACGCGACTGACGCTCCGCCGAGACGGGACGGCCCTGTTCCGGCAACTCGACGGCCAGGACTTCGACTTCGACGACGGCTGGCGCGTCTCCGGCACGGGGACCTGGGAACTCACCGACGACGTAGGCGGCCAGGACATCCACCTCACCATGACCAGCCGCACCGCGTTCGACACGCGCGCCCCTGCGGCAGCGGCCGACACCCCGGTCTCCACTCCCCCACCCACGACGTACACGTGGAACTTCTACGTACGCCGGGATCAACGCAAGGCGCTGGAGCTGTTCTTCATGTACGGCGACCCCGACATCGGCAACACCTACGTGATGACCCGGGCGACCTCGACAGCCGCCGGGTAGCACTCGGACGGGACATGACCGCCCGCGGCGACGGCGCCGGGAGGGACAGCGGCGGAGTGCGCGCGGCCGACCTTTGTGCCCGTGGCTCGCCGCACACGCCGACGCTCCTTCCCCGCCGAGCGGACGCGGTCGCCGTCAGAGCGGGGAGCCGGGGCCTCGGGCGGGATGCGACCACGCCAGGCACCGGTCTCACCGCCGCGGCCCTCGACATAGTCCTTGGTGAGCTCCACGCGGTTGTGCACGTCGTCCAGTTGCCTCGCACCGCACCGATCCGCGCTGCCGGGTGTCGCCCTCGATCGCACGCCAAGTGATCCGGCCGTCCGGCCCCCCGCGCGTCCGCGGGACACCGGGCACCCGGCCCGCACGGAAGGAAGACCCTCAACCCCGCGCTTCCTTACGGCCACCAGCCCCCGATCATGCCGCCGCACCCGGGACATGGGAGGCGGCCGGATCGTGAACTCGGCGACGCGCCCCGGCATTCGGGCTGGTCACAGCCTTCGACCACACGACAGCAACTACACAACGTGACGGCCGGGGACGCTCCGGATGCGGCACGCCCAGAACGGTCATAGCGTTACAGACGTACCAGCCAGCACAACCAATGGAGTGATCATGGGTAACGGCGCCAAGGACAAGGCCAAGGGCAAGGCCAAGGAAATGATCGGCAAGACCACCGGCAACGAGCGCATGGAGGCCGAGGGCAAGACCGACCAGGCCAAGGGCCACGCCCGCGACGCGGCGCACACCGCTCGCGAAAAGGCCGCCGGCGTCCGCGACTCCGCCAAGCGCGACGAGCGGTAGTTCACAGCACCGGCACCACACGAGCGCCTGCCCCGAAAGGGGTGGGCGCTCCGTGTCTTTCGGGCCCGTCACATTCTTGACGGTTCATCAATTGCCTTATGCACAGGCCGTTCTCCATCGACGGCGGGGACGTCGAGACCGTACGGCGTTGATTTCCCGACCACTTCCCCTCAGCAGGGACATCGTGGCCGGTCGCCTTCCCGCGCTCGCGGCGCGTCCGGTCTCATCGAGAGGATCCCACCCATGTCCGAGTCCGCAGGCATCGCCGTCGTCCGCAGGATCTACGAGTCCAAGCTCGACCCGGCCGTACTCCAGGAGGTCATCCACCCGGAGATCGTCTGGGATGTCACCCCGGGCTTTCCCGGCGGCGGTGTCTACCACGGTTCCGACAGCGTGGGCAGGGACTTCTTCGCCCCGTTCCTGGAGCGGTTCGACGCCTTCTACCCCGTGGGCGAGGAGTACTACGCGGACGGCGACGACCACGTGTCCGTCTTCGGGCACTACCACGCCGTGACCAAGGCGGGAGAGAGCACCGACGTACGGTTCATCCACCTGTGGACCGTCCGCGACGGCAGGCTCACCCAGCTGCGGCAGGTCGCCGACAGCCTCGTCCTCGACCGGGCACTGCACGGCTGACGGCGGCCCGCTGCCCACCTCCCCACCCGCCGTAACGACACAGCGACGGCGTGCGGCATGATCGAACGGGCCCACGGCTAGGGTGGGCCCCTGCGTCGATGTGGCCCGTGTACGGCTGCTGTCGGAAGGACTGGGCCTGAACACCCCGCTCGCTGAGACCCTGTCGGTGGCCCTGCTGGTGCTCGTGCTGGCAGGTGCCGTCGTACGTCCCTTCGGCTGGCCGGAAGCCGTGATCGCCGTCCCGGCCGCGGCCTTGGCGATCGCCGTCGGAGCCATCTCCCTGGACCACGCCCGCGCCGAGGCCGCACAGCTGGGGCCGGTGATCGGGTTCCTGGCGGCGGTACTGGTGCTGGCCCAGCTGTGTGACGACGAGGGCCTGTTCCACGCGTGCGGGGCCTGGATGGCCCGCGGCGCGGCCGGCCGGCCGCGGCGGCTGCTGGTCCAGGTGTTCGTCATCGCCTCGGTGATCACGGCGGCCCTGAGCCTGGACGCCACGGTGGTGCTGCTGACCCCGGTGGTGTTCGCGACCGCCGCGCGGCTCGGGGTACGGCCCAAGCCGCATGTGTACGCGTGCACGCATCTGTCGAACACGGCGTCCCTGTTGCTGCCGGTGTCCAACTTGACGAACCTGCTGGCGTTCGCGGCCAGTGGGCTGAGCTTCACCCGGTTCGCCGGGCTGATGGCGTTGCCCTGGCTGGTCGCCATCGCCACCGAGTACGCGGTGTTCCGGTTCTTCTTCGCCACGGACCTGGACGCCGGCGCGCAGCCCTCGCCCGCTGTCGAGCCGCCCGCGGTGCCGGTGTTCGCGGTGGTCACGGTGGCCTGCACGCTGGCCGGGTTCGTGCTGGCCTCCGCCGTCGGGATCGACCCGGCGTGGGCGGCGTTCGCGGGCGCGCTCGTCATGGCCGTCCGGGCCCTGGCGTACCGCCGCACCACGTGGGGGGCGCTGGTGCGCTCCGCCTCCCTGCCCTTCCTGGCGTTCGTCCTGGCCCTGGGCGTCGTGGTGCGCGCGGTGGTCGACAACGGGCTCGACACGGCGCTGGGCCGGCTGATCCCGGCGGGCACCGCGCTCCCCGCCCTGTTCGCCGTCGCGGCGCTGGCCGCCGTACTGGCCAACGTGATCAACAACCTGCCCGCCGTGCTGGTCCTGCTGCCGCTGACCGCGCCCTCGGGCGCGGGCGCCGTCCTCGCGGTGCTGATCGGGGTGAACATCGGCCCCAATCTCACCTACGCCGGATCGCTGGCCACGCTGCTGTGGCGGCGTATCGTGCAGGCCCACGACACTGAGGTGGACCTGCGGGAGTTCACCCGGCTCGGGCTGCTCGCCGTCCCGGCGGGGCTGGTGCTCGCCGTGCCGGCCCTGTGGGTCTCGCTGGCCGTGATCGGAGGAGGCTGAAGGCGATGGCCGTGGTCGTCTGGATCGTCGAGGGCACCTGGCCCGCGTGTGTGGACGCCGCTCGCGCCCGCACCCCGGACAGTGCCGAGATCGTCCTGCTGCATGTCAGTCCGCCCGATGTCCCCGGTGCCGCGCACGGCGCGTTCGCGGTGCTGCTGGGCCGTGGCCATCCCGAACGTGATCCCGGTACGGCCGTGGAACACCTGGCCGCCACCTCCGCCTCGCGACTCCTCGCGCAGGCTGCGGAGCGGCTGGGGCGGCCGTGCGGCCAGGTGGAGCGCACCGGCCGCGTCGAGCGGGAAGTCGTGGCCGCCGCCGACGGCGCCGATCTGCTCATCGTCGCCCGGGACGGTGACCGCGGCCACCTCGGCCCCCGCAGCCTCGGCCCGGCCGGCCGTTTCGTCGTCGACCACGCCCCCTGCCCCGTCCTGCTCGTCTGGCCCGAGCCCGCCCCCGGCATCGGCACCATCCCGCCCCCGCCGCACCACCGCTGACACGGGGCGGCAAGCGGGGGGGGCTGCCGGGTTCGCCAGGATCAGCCGCGAGCCGACTACCGGCGGCCGAGCGACGCGCCCGCTCCGACGTCTCCATGAACCGCGGTCGATGACGGAGCGTCAGCCGAGGTTGCGTCGCAGTTGCAGGCTGTACAGCAGCATGAGCGACGGTGCGATCAGGGCCGCGGCGACGCAGGTGACCACGAAGAGCACCCACAAGGTGGCCTGTGGGGCCGCCGCCTGACCGATGGTCAGATGGGTGCCGAGCAGGTAGGGGTACTGGGCCACTCCCCATCCCGCGACGACCGTGGCGATCGCGGCCGCGGCCAGCGTGCGGACGACGGCCGGACTGCCGCGGCGCAGAAGGAGCAGCGCGGCGAGACCGCACAGGGCGGAGACGATCAGAAGCGGCGCCCCCACCCTGCTCAGCTGCCGGAACAGCCGAGGAGCGTCCGTGTTCAGCACGAACACGCCGGCCAGCGCGACCAGCCCCGCGCAGATCCCTGCGCCGAAGGCCCGGCGGCGGAACGCCAGTTCCATCCGCGGGTCCGAGCGGCGCCGGGCTTCTCCGGTGAGGAACACGGCCGCCAGATAGGAGCACACGGCGACCGCGAGCAGGCCGCCGAGGACGGAGGTCGGATTCAGCCAGCTGGTCACCGGATCGCCGTGCCCGGCGGACGGGACGCGCCCGGAGGCGATCCCGCCCGCCACGGTTCCGAAGAAGAACGGGGTCAGCACCGAGGAGCAGGCGAAGACGACACCGCTGACATGCTCTCCCCGGCTGTCGGTCAGCGCGTGGTGGAAGGCGAATCCGGCTCCTCGGGTCACGATCCCCAGCGCCGCCAGGCCGAGCGGGATGTACAGGGTGGTGGTGATGGCCGTGAAGGCCTGCGGAAAGCCCGTCCAGATCGTGACCAGGCAGAAGATCAGCCAGGTGTGGTTGGCCTCCCACACCGGGCCGAGCGACAGGTTGACCAGCTCGCGGGTGCGGCGTCCGCGCGTGATGCCGCCGGCCGTCAGATCCCAGAACCCGGCCCCGTAGTCGGCCCCGCCGAAGAGGGCGTAGGAGATGACACCGACGAACAGGACCGCGGCGATCAGCGTGCTCATGCGTCACCAGCTCCCGGCGTGTTCCCGCCGCCGACCGGTGCCGGCTTGGGGCCGTACGGCACAGCCACCGCGTCGGTGCTCTCGTCCCGCCAGCGGCGGCGCATCGAACGCAGCACGAACATGGCTCCCGCGGCGACGCAGACATAGATCGCGACGACCATGGCGAACAGGGGCCACAGGTTGCCCTGAGTGGCCACCGCGTCCTTCGTCAGCAGCAGACCCACGACCGTCCAGGGCTGCCGGCCGACCTCGGTGACGACCCAGCCGCTTTCCAGGGACGCGATCGCGACGAGTCCGGCCACGGACGCGACACGCAGGAACCAGCGGTTCGTGGGCACCTCGCGCCGCCGCCACCACAGCCATCCGAACCAGAGCGACAGCAGGAGCAGCAGTGAACCGGTGCCGACCATCACGTCGAAGGCGAGGTGGACGACGTTGACGACCGCGGCGTCGGGGCGTACCGCCGCCGGGATGGCGTCGAAGCCCTTGATCTCGGTGGAGGGGCGGAATCCGGCGAGGATCGACGCGACGTCGGGCAGCGGGATGCCGTAGCGCACCTTGCCGTCGACGAAGACGCCGCCGAGGATCTCGGGGACGTGGTCACCGGTCTTCGGTACGAGTTCGATGGCGGCGAACTTGGCCGGCTCCCTGTCGTACACCTGGCGGGCGATGGTGTCCCCGACGATGAACTGGAGCGGCATGGCGACGGCCGCGACGGTGAAGGGGACCAGGAAGCCCAGCCGGTGGTACCGGTCACGCCGGTCCTTGAGCAGACCCCACGCGTAGACACCCGCGACGGCGAAGCCCGCGACG
Organism: Streptomyces sp. NPDC002306; assembly: GCF_053593435.1. Lineage (NCBI taxonomy): Bacteria > Bacillati > Actinomycetota > Actinomycetes > Kitasatosporales > Streptomycetaceae > Streptomyces > Streptomyces sp. NPDC002306. Next base: position 245,739 of record NZ_JBSFCK010000011.1, on the reverse strand, counting down.
ATGTAGGCGGCGAGGAACATGTGCACCGCCTCCCACCAGAAGGCGCCGTTGAAGAAGACCTTCGACGGGATCATGTCCACCACATAGCCGTTCTTGACGACGATGCCCGCGGGCTGGTTCATCCAGCTGTTGGCCGCGACGACGGAGGCCGTCCCGCCGAGGCCCGAGAGGGTCACCACGACTCCGGTGAGGAAGTGCGGCCAGGGCGGGAGTCTCTTCCAGCCGTAGATGTAGATGGCCATGAAGATGGCTTCGAGAAAAAAGAAGAGCCCTTCGATGGCGAAGGGAAATCCGAATGCCGGTCCATATCTGCCCATGAGCCCCGGCCACAGCAGCCCCAACTCGAAGGTGAGCACTGTGCCGGACACGGCTCCCACGGCGAAAAGCACCGCGGCCACCTTCGACCAGCGCTGCGCCAGGAGCAGGGCCACCTGGTCACCACCGCGCAGCGCGCGGTAGTGACAGATCAGCATCATGAAGGTGAATGCGACGCCGAAGGGAACCAGAATGATGTGGAATCCCAGGGTGAAGGCCATCTGCTCACGGGCGGGGAGGAGTTGCGGCGGGTCAGCGGCTCCCATCAGGGCAGACAGCACCATGAATTCCCTTCCAGCGTAGACGTCGACGGACGATTCGGTCGATCGTCTGCAAGCAGATTGCTGCTGCCGGAACCCATGCGCAACGGATCATCAGCCAGATGGCGGCCCCCGCATCCGGAGTGGCCCCATTCGGGTGTCGCGGTCGCCCGTCAGGTGCGTGACGAGCCCGTACGCGTCTTGTCAGCGGCCACCGGCATCCGTCCCGGACGTGGCCGGTTCGGACAGACCGGCGTCCACTGCGGCCCGCCCGGAGACGACGCGCTCCTGGCCGTCGGCGGCCAGGCTCGCGGAGGAGGCCACGACGGTAGACGGCGAGACGGCGGTCCCGCGCAGGGCTCCGGCGAGGGCGGCGAGCAGCGCGAGCGCGATCACCACGACGCCGTACACCGTGGCGGTGGCGCGAAGGCCGTGCGAGGGGACTTCGAGGCCGGCCACCACGGCGGGGACGCTGAGGGCCAGGTAGCTGACGAGGTACACCGAGGCGAAGAGCTCCGCTCGCTCGGTGGGGCCGGCCAGTACCGCGAGGGAGCGGAAGGCGCCCAGGAAGGAGCTTCCGAAACCCGCGCCGGCGACGGCGGTCCCGACGAAGAACAGCGGTGTCGAGGGGCCCACGAGGGCAAGCAGTGTGAGGCCGGTACCGACGGCGAGCACCAGCGAACCCGTGGCCGTCACCCGCCGCGGCGCCAGGTCACGTACGAGCAGCGAGGCGACGGCTCCCGCGCCGAAGAGCGTGGTCACGACCAGACCGCCCACCAGATGGCTGCCGAGGTGCAGGACGCCCGCGACGACCGAGGGGCCCAGCGCGAGGTAGAGCCCGCCCATCGCCCAGGTGGCGACGAGGCTGGGCGTGGCGGCCAGGAACTCCCTGCGGGCCCCGGACGGCACGGCCACTCTGGGCCGCAGCGAGGCAAGGGCCCCCGGGCGGGGCGTGACCGGCTCGGGCAGGAACGCCACCGCCACGACCAGCAGGACGAAGACGCCCGCGAACAGGGCGAAGACCAGCACCGTGGGGGCGGGAGCGTACTCGACCAGCGCGCCCGTGCCCAGCGCTCCGGCGGCCAGCCCCGCGGCCGGTGCGACGGAGTTCAGCAGCGGCCCGAGCGGGGACCGGGGGGACGGCTCCAGATCGAGCAGACCGGCGCCGATGGCCCCCACCGCCGCACCGGTCGCCAGTCCTTGCAAGGTCCGTGCCAGCAGCAGCGGCCCGACGCCGTCGGCCGCGAGGAACACGACCATGGAAGCGGCCTCCACCACCAGCGCGGCGGCGAGCACGGGCCGCCGGCCGATGAAGTCGGACAGCCCTCCCACGATCAGCAGCGCGACCAACAGCGCCACCACGTAGACCGCGAAAATCGTGGTCAGCATGGCGGGCGAGAAGTTCCAGCGGTGCTGGTACACGACGTAGAGCGGGGACGGCGCGGCGGACGCGGCCAGGATCGCGAGCAGGGTCACGGCGAGCAGCCAGAAGCCGACCGGCCGCGGCACCCGTCGCGCCGGGAACGGCGTCGCACGCGCATCCTTCGCGTGCCGACCGCCGTGCTCCTGTCGTAGGCCCGCCCGGCTCGTCGCGCCGTTTCGGATCATGGGTCCTGTCTCCTTCGCACCTGACTTTAGATTCACAATCTAGGTGCCAGCTTACCGCCACACTTGCAATGTGCAAGTGGCATGGTCCGGGAGCTGCCAGGAGAGGGGGTGTCGGTGGTGTGAGCTGGGCGTTCACCCGCACATCCCCCGCCGAAGGCGGCCGCCCGGACACCGGCACCGGCGGGCGCGCCTTCCCCGAGGCTTGGCGCCGGGAGTGGACGGCGAGCAGCGCCAAGAAGGCAGCAGACGACGGCCAGCCGACAGCGGGGCGGCAGGGCAGGTGTCGACGAGACCCGGAGACGAGCCCCGGCAGGCTGGGGAAGCGGGTGATCACACCCGGAGGAGCGCACCGCGTCGATGTGGAGATGACCTGCGGGTCCGCGCCCACCAGCGCACGTCAACCCTCACCCCGGGGCACGGTCGACGCACACAGCGGGCGACACCGCCGACGCGATCGAGAGACGTCGACAGTCCCATCGTCACCGGCCGGCCGGGGCGGTCGGCCCGCGGCTTCGGTCAGGTGTCGACGATGTCGTTCGCGACGGCGACCACCTCGGTACCGGCCACTTCGCGGCCCTCCTCGTCGATGAATCCGACGCGGACGGGCCGGCCCGTGGCTCGAGTCTGGCGCATCGCCGAGGGGCCCGAGGGACGCGGGCGATGACGGTCGCCCCACTGCTGGAGCGCGCCCAGCACCACCTGGAGGTCACGCCCCGACTCCGTCAGGTGGTAACTCTGCCGCGGTCGGGAGCCCGGCTCCTGATAGCTCCGCGTGCACAGCACACCGGCCTCGACGAGCAGCTTGAGGCGGGCACTGAGCAGATTCGACGCGATGCCCAGGGACGACTGGATCTCGGCGAACTTGTGCCTGCCGAGGAAGATCTCGCGGAGCACGAGGAAGGACCAGCGTTCACCGAGGATCTGCAGGCTGCGCTCGATCGAGCAGGCCGGCTCGTCACTCACGGGACCCGCCGACCGCCGTTCCGTTGCCACTGCCGACCTCCCACGAGTCGCCGATCACGTACGGAGACATCCACCGCACACTGGAGAGCGTACGCCCCTGAGTTTCATATTGCCATCCAGGTACCGACCCCGGCCTCGATCTGTAGGTCACATGCCGTCGCGGCCTCGACCTCGGCCCCGACCTGTGGTCACATGCCGCCGCGGCCCCGACCTCTCGGCCATACGTCGCCGCCGCTCCGGCTTCCCGGCCACGCATCGCCGCCACCCCGGCCTGTCGGCCGCACATCACCGTCGCTCCGGCCGCGCACCCACACATCACCGTCGCTCCGGCCTCGCGGCCACGAATCGTCGAATCGGCGCCACTCCGGCGACACCCTGTCTTGCATATTTAAATCCAGCCGCTAACCTGAAAGCGTCCCGCCCGGTCGACAGACGGCCACTTGCCAAACCCGCCCGAACCGGGCGTCCCGTGGGAGAGGAAGCACGATGAGGATCGAAGGATCGGTCGCCCTGGTGACCGGAGCCAATCGCGGTATCGGCCGCGCGTTCGCCCGTTCACTGATCGAGCACGGCGCGGCGAAGGTCTACGCCGGCGTCCGCGACCCCGCCACCGTGACGGACCCCGACCTGGTCCCGCTGCGCCTGGACGTCACCGACCACGAGACCGTCACCGCGGCCGCCGACCTCGCGGGCGACGTCTCGATCGTGATCAACAACGCGGGGGTCGGGAGCGGGCGTACCCATCTCCTGGACGGCGCCTTCGACGGCGCGCGCCACGCGATGGAGGTCAACTACTTCGGCACCTGGGCGATGGCTCGGGCCTTCGCCCCGGTCCTCGCCCGCAACGGGGGTGGAGCACTGGTCAACATGCTGTCGCTCGCTTCCTGGGCCGGTCAGCCGCAGTTTCCCGGATACGCCGCCTCCAAGGCCGCGCAGTGGTCACTGACCGACTCCCTGCGCCAGGCCCTGCACGCGCAGGGAACGCTCGTGGTCGCAGTGCACGCCGGATTCGTGGAGACGGATCTCAGCACCTGGATCGACGCGCCCAAGATCAGCCCCGCCACCGTGGCCGAGCTGACCATGGACGCCCTGACCGGCAACCGGTTCGAAGTCCTCGCCGACGACGACACCCGGCGCGTCAAGGAGGCGCTGTCGCGTCCGGTCGCCGCGCCGACCGACGCCTGACGCGTCACGTCCGGGGGCCGGCGCGTACGCGCGCGGTCGGACACCCGGCGCACCCCGGCCGCACGACGGCTGAACGGGACGCGATGGCTGAACAGGACGCGATGGACGCACGACGCAGGGGGATACGGACCCAGGGGGGCTACGGACAAGGACGATCGATGAGCAGTTCCGTGGCAGCGGCCTTCACCGCGGCCCAGACCGATGGCGAGGCGGCCGGTATCGGCGCGGTCATCGCCCTGCTGGACGCGGACGCGCGGGTGGTCGGCTGGACACAGGACGCCGAGCGGCTCCTGGGCTACGCCCCCGCGGACGTGGTGGGCCACTCCGCCGTACCCCTGCTCGCGGACGACGCGGCCCGGGCGACCGCGTCGCCGTACCTCGCACCGGGCGCCGCCCCGGCTCTCTGGTCCGGCTTCGCCAAGGTCCGGCACCGCGCCGGCCACACCACCGACGTACACCTGTGCGTGCAGTCGGTGTCCGGGCGGAACGGCCGGGCCCAGTGGGTCGTCTCGGCGACCGGCAGGAGAACGTCTCCCGCCGCGGAGACGGACGGAGCCGCACCGCGGTCGCTGCCCGGGGCGCTGCGGCTTCCGGAACATCTGCCCATCGGCGTCGTGATCCGGGACACCGAACTGCGCTGCACCTGGGCGAACGACGCCCAGGGCGTCAAGGACGGCGTCCCCCTCGCCCAGCGGCTGGGACAAAGGTTGTCGGAGGCGGTTCCCGGCACTGAGGCCGAGACGCTGGAGACGCTGATGCGCCAGGTCCTGCGCAGCGGGGTGCCGATACTCAACGTGGAATACCAGTCCTTGGTGCCGGGCCGGGCGCGCAAGGAACGGACGCTGACGGCCTCCCTCTTCCGTCTCGACGACGGGGAGGGGCGCGCCCTGGGCGTGTGTCTGGTGAGCGTGGATGTCACCGCCAGCCGCCGGGCACGGGAGCGGCTGGCGATCCTCGGCGACGCCGGCAAGCGGATCGGAACCACCCTGGATGTGACACAGACCGGTCAGGAACTGGCCGATCTCGCGGTGCCGCTCCTCGCGGACTACGCCACCGTCGACCTGGCGGAGTCGGTGCTCCTCGGCAACGAGCCTCTGAGCGGCCTGAGCCTGCGGGGCGGTCGCACCCCCGCCTTCCGCCGCGCCGGCCTGGCCTCGGTCCACCAGGGGATCCAGAGCTCTCTGGCCGTACGGGGAGAGCGGGTCGTCGTTCCGCCGAAGTCGCCCTTCTACGGCGTTCTGCGCTCGGGCAGGTCGCACTTCGAGCCGATACTGAACACCTCGCCCGGAACCTGGGTGGAGCAGCACACCGCGACCCGGGCGGCGATCCACGCGTACGGGGCGCACTCACTGATGGTCGTCCCGATCCACGCGCGGGGTGCCGTCCTGGGAATGGCGCTGTTCGCGCGGACGCACGACCGGGCGCCTTTCGAGGAGGACGACCTGCTCCTGGCCGAAGAAGTGGTCAGCTGGGCCGCGCTGTCCCTGGACAACGCACGCCAGTACGCGCGCGAACGCCTCGCCGCCCTCGCTCTTCAGCGCCACTTGCTCCCCCACCACGCGACGGGCGGGTCCGCCGCCGACGTGGCCTCCCGTTATCTGCCTGCGGACAGTCACCACGGCGTCGGAGGCGACTGGTTCGATGTGATCCAGCTGTCGGGTGCCCGCATCGCCCTGGTCGTCGGGGACGTGGTCGGACACGGCATCAACGCGGCGGCGACCATGGGCCAACTCCGCGCCGCCGTACGCACCCTGGCCGCCATGGACGTACCTCCCGACGAGTTGCTGGCCCGCCTGGACGAACAGGTCGTGCGGCTCTGCGAGGCGGATGCCGACGCGGAGGACCCGGCCGGCGCGGTCATGGCCGCCACCTGTCTCTACGCCGTGTACGACCCGGTCACCCGGTGCTGCACGATGGCGCGGGCCGGCCACCCGCCGCCCGCGATCGTCGCCCCGGACGGTGCCGTCACCTTTCCCCCGCTGCCCGCGGGGGCGCCGCTCGGCCTGGGGCTCGGGGTGGTCCCCTTCGAGTCCGTGACCGTGCGGCTGCCCGAGCACACCACGCTCGCCTTCTACAGCGACGGGCTGATCGAGGGCCGCGACCACGACATCGACGTCGGAATGGACCGTCTGGCGGCCGCCCTGGCACAGCCCGGCCTCCCGCTGGACGAACTCAGCGCGTCGGTGGTGGACACCCTGGCGGCCGGGGCACCGGGCGACGACGTCACCCTGCTCCTCGCCCGGACCCGTGCGCTCGGCCCGGACCAGGTCGCCTCGTGGCGGCTTCCGGCCACTCCGGCCGTCGTCCACGACGCCCGCGCCCTGGCCACGGGGCAGCTGTCCCGCTGGGGCCTGGATCACCTGGCCGCGTCCACCGAACTCATCGTGAGCGAACTGGTCACCAACGCCATCCGGCACAGTGACGGCACGATCGGTCTGCGCCTGATCCGGCACGAGGCGCTGACCTGCGAGGTCCACGACACGAGCAACAGCCACCCGTGCCCGCGCCGGCCCCGCGTCACCGATGAGAACGGTCGCGGCCTTCTCCTCGTCAAGCAACTGTCGCGCAGGTGGGGAACCCGCAACACGTCGGGCGGCAAGCTCATCTGGGCCGAACAGCGACTGACTCCCGGCCTATGACATCGCGCCCCGCCGACACTGGGTCCAGGTGTCGTTGAGGCGCGCGACCTTGAGTCCGGGTGTCGGTGACGCGCGCGACCTTGAGTCCGGGTGCCGGTGACGCGCGCGACCTTGAGTCCAGGTGTCGGTGACGCGCGCGACCTTGAGTCCAGGTGTCGGTGAGGCGCGCGACCTTGAGTCCAGGTGTCGGTGAGGCGCGCGCCTCACCTGGCGAAGACCGGCGGAACCGTGCCGCTCGGACGCGGCCCGGTGCCCTCGCCCGGCGGCACGGGATCCGCCGTCCCCGCGTAGACGTCAGACGGCCGCAGCCGTAGCCGTAGCTCCTGACGTGTGTCGCTTGAGCTGGTCGGCCACCGTCTCCAGGAGTTCGTCGGAGAGCTCGGGGTCGGCCATGGCCCGGGACATGAGCGTGGCACCGACCAGTGCGCTGAGGGTGAGCATCGCCTCGGCGCGCGCCTCCCCGCCGCTGTCGTCGAGACCGGCGATCAGGTCGAGGTAGGCGCGGACCTGTTCCTCGTAGGCCTCTTTGAAGTGCTGGTCGCCGCGTCCGGCGGCGGCGCCGAGGGTGACCAGGGCGCAGCCGGTGGCCGGTGCGTCGCGATGCTGTTTGGCCAGGTAGGCGTCGATCAGGCCGGCTCGCGGATCCTGCTCGTTCTTCCGCGCGGCCCTCTCCATCTTCGCCGTGCCCTCGGCGAGGGCCACGGCCGACGCCTGGGAGATCAGGTCGTCCCGGGAGGCGAAGTGCTTGTAGAAGCCGCCGTGCGTGAGCCCGGCCTCCTTCATGAGGTCCGCGACTCCGGGGCGGGTCACGCCCTCGGCGCGGACCTTGCGGGCCGCGATCCGCAGCACCCGCTCACGGGACGCCGCCTTTTCCGCCTGCGAGTGCCCCATGCCGGGCCTCCCCTTCGAGGAGCGGCGCGTGCCGCCGCCGGACAAGTCGCCGGACACCAGTCGACAGGCGACCGGTCGGCGGACAAGTAGATGACGTCCATCATACACATGCCGCTCGAACGCGTTTCTGGGCTGCCCGCATTTGACTTTCAGGATGATGAGGATAATCCTGATGTCTAGATGTTGCTCATCATCCAGATTCGAGGAGACACCATGACCGGAACATACGAAGCCCGCCGTACGGCGGTGCTGCTGGTGGACCCCTACAACGACTTCATCTCCGAGGGCGGCAAGGCCTGGCCGCTGCTGGCGGCGGTGGCGGGCGAGGTCGGCCTGCTGGACCACCTGCGGACCGTGGTGGCCTCCGCGCGGGCGGCCGGCGTCCAGATGGCCTTCGTCCCGCACCGCCGCTGGGAGCCGGGCGACTACGACACCTGGGAGCACCCCAGCCCCACCCAGCGCAAGGTCCAGCTGCGGCACACCTTCGCCCGCGGCACCTGGGGCGGCGAGTTCCACCCCGACTTCCAGCCCCAGCCCGGCGACATCGTCGCCCATGAGCACTGGGGACAGAGCGGGTTCGCCAACACCGACCTCGACCTCCAGCTCAGGCAGCACGGCATCACCCACGTCGTACTCATCGGCCTGCTCGCCAACACCTGCATCGAATCCACCGGCCGGTACGCCATGGAACTCGGCTACCACGTCACCCTCGTCCGCGACGCCACCGCGGCCTTCCTCCCCGAGGAGATGCACTCCGCCCACGAACTGAACGGCCCCACCTTCGCCCACGCCATCGTCGCCACGGACGAACTCACCACCGCACTCAAGGGAGCCCAGGCATGACACTGACCGGAGAACTGCTGCTCGGAGCAACCGCCGTGGCCGCCACCGCGGGAACGATGAGGGCGCTCGATCCCGCCACCGGTGAACTCCTGGAACCCGAGTTCGCGTTCGGCGGGCAGGCCGAGGTCGACCGTGCCCTCCGGCTCGCCGACGCGGCCTTCGACAGCTACAGCCACACCGGCCTGACCGAGCGGGCCGCGTTCCTCGACCTGATCGCGGACGAACTCGAAGCGGTCAAGGAGGAACTCGCCGCGCGCGCCGCGCTGGAGACGGGCCTGGCCGCCGGCCAACTCGCGGCCGAGACCCTGAGGGCCGCGGACCATTTCCGCAAGTTCGCCACCGTCGTACGGCAGGGCCGGTTCCTCCAGGCGGCGATCGACCCCGCGCAGCCGGACCGGCAGCCCGCGCCGCGCATGGACCACCGGATGCAGAAGGTGGCCCTCGGTCCCGTGGTGATCTTCGGCGCCAGCAACTTCCCGATCTCGTACTCCGTCGCGGGCGGTGACACCGCCTCCGCCCTGGCCGCCGGTTGCCCCGTCGTCCTCAAGGCGCACAACGCCCATCCCGGCGCCTCCGAGATCCAGGGCCGCGCGATACAGCGGGCCGTCGCCGGGGCGGGACTGCATGAAGGCGTCTTCTCCCTGGTCCGGGGCGCGGGCAACGACATCGGCGAGGCGCTGGTGTCGCACCCCCTGGTCCGGGCGGTGACCTTCACCGGCTCCGAAGGTGGCGGCATGGCCCTCTTCCGCCGGGCCCAGCAACGTCCGGACCCCATCCCGGTGTTCACCGAGATGACCAGCGTCAACCCGACCTTCGTCCTGCCCGCCGCGCTGGCCGCACGGGGTGCGGAGATCGGCGCCGGTGTCGCCCTGCGCGCGCAGTACAACGTGGGGCAGGCCTGTCTGAAGCCCGCCGTCCTCCTCGCCGTGGACGGGCCCGGCTTCACGGAGTTGCGGGACGCGGCGACGGCCGAGGTGGAGAAGACGGCGGCGCGAGCCATGCTCACGCCCGGCATTCACGACGCCTACACCCGCAATGTACGGCGGTTGGAGGAGGACGGCGCCACCCGGATCGCCGCGGGACCGGCCCCGACCGGCGCGTGGGACGGGCAGTCCCTGCTGTACGAGGTCACCGGTGAGCAGGTGCTGGCCGAACCGGCCCTGCGCGACGAGGTCTTCGGTCCGTCCGTCCTGCTGGTGCGGCTGACCGATCTGGACCAACTGCACGAGGTGGCCCGCGCCTTCAGGGGACAGCTGTCGGCCACCGTGCACGCGGAGGCAGCCGATCGGGGCGCCGCCGCGCACCTGCTGCCGACCCTGGAGCGGCGCACCGGCCGTATCGTGTTCAACGCCTTCTCCATGCCGCAGGAGGTCTCCTACGCCTCCGTCCACACAGGCCCGTTCCCGGCCACCTCCGACAGCCGGTTCACCTCCGTCGGCATGAGCGCGATCGAGCGGTTCCTGCGGCCGGTCACCTACCAGGGCTTCCCGGACGAACTGCTGCCCGAGCCCCTGCGCGAGGCCAACACGCTGCGCGTCTGGCGGCTGGTCGACGGCGAACTCACCCGTGGCTGAACCGTCTTCGGTGGCCTGTGCCCACAGCGGGAACGCTCGGTCGCGAGCCGCGACGCCCCGACTCCTCGACCCGCGGCCCGCACAGGCCCTGGCCGCGCTCCCCTCCCTCTTCCCGACTGACCCCGAACGAAAGGAAACAGCGCGATGAGAACCGACGACCAGGTGGCACCGCGCAGCGATCACGAGGCGTGCGAGGCGGTGCGCGTGAGGCTGCTGGGCGCGTGGGAACTCGTGTCCTACGACGCCACCGGCGGCGACGGCCGGATCGTCCACCCCCTCGGCCCCCGGCCGCACGGACTGATCGTCTACAGCCCGCAGGGCTACATGTCCGCCCAACTGGGCCGAGGCGATCGCCCCCGCGCCCAGTCCGAGCGTCTCGAAGAAGCCACGGCGCGGGAGCTGGCACAGGCAGCGGTGAGCTACGTCGCCTACGGCGGCCCCTTCCGCGTGGTCGACCCGACGACCGTCGAGCATCACGTCACGACCAGCCTCTTCCCGAACTGGGTCGGAAAGCCCCAGGTCAGGAAGGTCAGTTTCGAAGCCGAGCTGCTGAAGCTGAGCCTTGCCACCCCCACCCGACTCTGGGGCACGGACCGCACGGCCGAACTCACCTGGCGCCGATCGCGCTGACGACCCGACGGCGGGCGGAGGGCCGGTGGCCTGTGCGCCCTGTGCGTCCTGCGCGTCCTGGCTCCGCCTGGACGGGCTCTAGGCGTCGGTGTCCGCCGTCTTCTGAGCCTCGCCGTCCGCCTTCAGGTCCAGGTGCAGGTCCAAGTCCATGTCCACGCCCGTCGTGAGTTCCGCGAAGGCCTGTGCGGCGGTGGGGGAGGTGAAGAGGCGGTCGAGTCGGGCGCGGGCCAGGCCACGGTGGAAGGCGCCACGGTGGGTGTCGTCACCGGCGTCATGGAGCGTGCGTGTCAGCCAGTGCGAGAACTCCTGGTCGCTCCAGACGCGGCGGAGGCAGCGCTCGGAGTAGGTCCGCAGGGCGGTGTCGTCCTGGGCGTGGACGAAGTCCCGGACGGCACGGACGAAGAGGTCGGCGTCGTAGAGGGCGAGGTTCATGCCCTTGCCGCCCATGGGAGAGACGATGTGGGCGGCGTCGCCGACGAGGAACAGACGGCCGTACCGCATGGGGTCGTGGACGAGGCTGCGGAGCCGGAAGACCTCGCGGTCGGTGATCGGACCGGAGACGAGGGCGGGGTCCGCGAGCCGGGTGCGCAGCGCCTCCCAGACACGGGAGTCGGACCAGTCGCCGGGGTGGTCGTCGGGCGGACACTGGAGGTAGTAGCGGCTGCTGTGCGGGCCACGGGGGAAGTGGGCGGCGAAGCCGTGCGTGCTGACCGCCAGAAGAGGATGGGCCGGAGGCGGGGCGTCGGCGAGGACGGTGAGCCAGCCGATGCCGTGGTCGAAGGCGTGCGCGGTGAGGACGCCGTCGGGGACTGCGGAGCGGCTCACGCCGTGGTCACCGTCGCAGCCGGCGACGAAGGCGCACGTGATGGTGTGGACGGTGCCGTCGGCGGCACGGTAGCGGACCGTGGGGCGTTCGCCCGTCAGCTCGTGCAGGGAGACGTCGGCTGCCTCGAAGCGCAGGTCACCGCCGTCGGCGAGGTACGCGGCGGTGAGCTTCTGGACCAGCACCTGCTGCGGGCACAGGCGCGCCGCCGGGCCCTCGGAGCCGTCGCCGTCGGACACGAGGTGGCTCTCGCCGTCCACCCGGAACTCCAGGACACCGTCCGACGGAACACCACCGAGGACCCGGTCCGCCAGGCCCCAGGAGTCGAACATCCGCACGGCACGGGTCTCGACGATTCCGGCCCGCTGGCGCTGTGCCACGTGCTCGCGCGTCCGGCGTTCCAGGACGACGCACGCGATACCGCTGCGCCGCAGCAGATTGGCGACGGTCAGACCGGCCGGGCCCGCGCCGATCACCACGACGGTGGTGGATTCCGGGGCCGCCGCGGACTCGGGCGTCTCGGGCGACTCGGGCAGCCCAGGCGACTCGGGCGGCTGCTTCGAGGGACTCGACGGACTGGACGGACTCGACGGCTCGGGTGGCTTCGACGGCTCCGGCAATTCCAGCAACTCCCCTGCGCCTAAAGCAACTTGGTCATTTTTGAAGCCAGCGTAGCCGGGAGGTCCGGTCTCCGGGCGGTGAGTGGGGTCTACGGTGAGTGGGTCTGCGATGAGTGGGTCTGCGATGAGTGGGTCTGCGGTAGGCGCGTCCGTGGTGAGCCGGTCCGCACTCACCTCACCGGGTTTCCGGGCAGGCCGCCGTCCTCACAAGGCCAGATGCCGCTGTCCAGTGGTCCGAGTCCCGTCGAGCGCACGATGAGGAGCTCGTCGTCCAGGGCGAAGGCCAGTTGCCCCCGGTCGAGCAGCAGGACTCTGCTCATCACCGCGCGTTTGTCGTCCTCCAGGGCGAACAGCTCCCGCATCCGGAAGTCGGCGTCGACCGCCAGCAGCCGGCCGTCCCGCCAGAAGGCCGCGGTGCCCTCGTCGTCGAGCGCCGGGTAGGCGGTGTAGTAGCCGGACAGCGCGGGTCCGCGGCGCACCGTGCCGTCGGGGTCGAGCCGGACGAAGCGCGATCGGGACGGGAGGATGTTCTCGGACTCGGGGCCACTGAGCCCGCCGTGCCGGTCGACCAGCGGCATCGTCTGCGTCGGCCACCGCCGCACGACCGCGCCGGAGGAGTCGTGGCGTGCCGTGCTGAAGGCGCCGTAGCCCTGGGATCCGATGACGAACTCGCCCGGTCCGATGATGGCCAGGTGGCCGCTGGGCCCGGGACGGCTCGCGGCGACGGGCTGTCCGGTGCCGGTGCCCAGGAAGAACGTGACGGCGATGCCACTGCCGCCGTCCACGAATGTCGCCGCGACGCGCCGGCCGGAGACCAGCAGTGGCGTCCTGCGGTGGACCTCGACCGTTCGAGGCGTCCACGGCTTCAAAGGCCGCGGCTCCCCTTGCGTCTCCGCGCTGATTCCGGCACAGCCCGGGAACGACAGGTCGTCCAGGACGGCCGGCGTCGCCCACCGCACCACACCCTCCTCGTCGTGACGTGCGACCCGGGGGTGGCGACCCACCGGCACGAGGTGGCTCCGCTCGGCCGGGAGCCAGGACACGCAGATGCCGTCGGGCAGTACGGCGAAGGCTCCGAGACGTTCGAACGGCTCGTGCTCGGGGGTGACCGAGCACAAGACCGAGCCGGCGGCGTCCAGTTCCGTCAGGACAGCGCCCGTCGGTCCGCGATGGGCGACCCACACGGACCCACCCGTACTGACACGCGGCCGGTCCGGGTGCCCGTCGAACTCGCGTCGCCACAACACCGTTCCGGCGACGTCCACGGCCAGCAGCACGGTGGTGGACAGGTCGCCGCCGCCGTCACAGGTGACGAAGACGGGGCCCGCACCGTCCGCCGCCGCCAGCCCCCGGACCTGACCGGGCATCGGCACGCGCTGCGGTTCACCCAAGGTTCGGATCCGTTCGTGTCGCGTCGGGCGAGCCCGCCAGTGGTGGCCACGCCGGCGGCCGGGGCCCGGCCCGACCGGTGGGCGGCGTTACGTTGCCGTTGGCGCCGTCGGTCGGCGGTCAGCGATGCGCGCGGGGCGTCGTACGAGGGCATCCTGCCGTCGCCGCCGGTCCACGGCCAGGGCTTCTCGCGTTCCCTCGCGTCGCCGCACGATCGGCCACCCTGTCAGCCGGTCAGCCGGTCAGCCGGTCAGCCGGTCACCGAGGAACTCGTACCGCCCGCCGACGACTTGCTCCGTTCGCGCGGACCCGGGTCCAGCGGGCGCAGAGGGCCGCGGACCCACCTCACCGCGGCCGATCGATGGTCGCGGAGCACGTGCGCGTCGATCTCGCGCGCCCCCGTGCCCGTGCCCATGACCACGTGGGCATGCGCGGGGGGAAATGCGCGAGCCTCCGCGTCGGCTCGGGGGAATCACGACGCGAAGGCCCGCACCCTCATTCTCCGCTCCGGTGCCCGCGTCCGCCTCCCCAGCGCCGTGGTGCGGCTGACCGGCCGCAGCCATCCGTGGCGGAGCCCCGTCAGTACGGGAGGCCTTCGGCCGCCGCGCACAGGGCCGTATGCAGCGAGGCGGTCAGCCCGGTTCCCGAACGGGGTCCGGCGGGGTCCATGAGGCAGTCCTCCACCGCCGCCCGCAGCGCGCCGTTGAACATCGCGGCGTGCACCTTCACCCGGAGACTGTCCGGGCTGCCGCCGGACCGCCGGGCGAACAGCTCGGCGAAGACCGGCAGCGCGTCATCGTGCACCTGAAGCCACACCGCGCGCAGCCCCGGTTCGGTACGGATCATGGAAATGAGGTCCCAGACGACCTCCGGAGGGTCGAAGACCTCGCCCCATGTGCGCGGATCCTCCAGGTAGAGCCGTAGCGGGATGTCCGGGGGCCAGGCACGCAGTGCCTCCGCCATGAACTCCAGGCCCGCGGTCAGCAGGGGTCCGACGCAGCTCTCCTTGGTCGGGAAGTGCCGCCAGAGGGTTCGGGCCGAAATGCCGACGGCCTGGGCGATCTCCTCCCCCGTGGTCGCCGTGACGCCCTGCGCGGTGAAGAGACCGATGGCCTCCTGGGCTATCTCCAGGCGGAGCGCGGACCTACGCCGCTCGCCGAGCGTCGGCCGTCGCGCGACCGGTTCCGCCGGAGCCGAGCGCCGTCCGACCGTTGCCTCGTGCACTGCCGTCACACCACCTATGCGTCGGGTCGACGCAGCATAGCGACAGCGGGATTTGACGCGTGCAGACATCTTGTCACTCAGTGACACACGGTCCTACTCTGCCGATGTGACTACCGAGTAACTGACTTGCGAGTCATAAGTCATGACCCGAGCGGGCGGAGCAGGAAGCAGGCCGCCGCACCGGAGTGAGTCACCCAGCAGTACGTCACTGCCCCACGCACCCACCCGAGCCCGGGCGGCCACCTGACACGGCCCTCCCGGTGGTCGGCATGCGCGACGCACCACCTCGAAGGACTCCAGGGGCCGCCATCCGCCCCGAACTCCGTCTGCCATCAGGAGTGAGCCGCATGAAGCGATCGAACAGGATGTCCGAGCGGAGAGCCGCCTCCGTCGCCGTCTCCGCGACCCTCACGACCGGCGCGACCCGTGGCCGGCTGCCGGCCACCGTGCTGGCGGCCGCCCTGGTCGCCGCGTGCGGCCTGGGCGCGACGGCCGGGCCCGCCTCGGCGGCCTCGGCCACCGCGGAGTCGGCTGGATCACTCACCCCGGCCGCGGCCGTCCCGCCCTTCTACACCCCGCCCGCCGAACTGCCCGACGCCGACGGCACACTGGTGCGCACCGAACCGCTTCCCCTCGCGCTGAGCCTGCCCGGCCTCGACGGCCCACTGCCCGGCACGGCGACCAGGCTGATGTACAAGTCGACCGACTCGGCCGGCCGGCCCGTCGCCGTGACCGGCGCGTACATCGAGCCGTCGGCCGCCTGGACGGGCAGGGGTCCCCGCCCCCTGGTGGCCTTCGCCCCCGGCACGATGGGGCAGGGCGACCAGTGCTCCGCCTCGCTCGCCCTCGAACACCCCATCGCCCTGAACGAGGGCTCCGTGTCCGTCGGCTACGAGGCCCTGGCCGTCTACCGGATCCTCAGCCGGGGCGTCGCCGTCGTCCTCACCGACTACGCGGGCCTCGGCACGACCGACCGCGTCCACACCTATGTCAACCGTGTCGACGAGGGCCACGCGCTCCTCGACGCAGCGCGCGCCGCCCGCACGGTGGCCGGGGCGACCGTCACCGCCACCTCACGCGTCGGCCTGTACGGCTACAGCCAGGGCGGCGGCGCCAGTGCCGCGGCCGCCGAACTCCAGCGTTCCTACGCACCGGACGTGCCCCTGGCGGGGACCTATTCGGGAGCGCCGCCCGCCGACCTCGACGCGGTGATGAAGGGCGTAGACGGCAGTTCCCTGGCAGCCGCCATCGGCTGGTCGGTCAACGGCTTCCGGCAGAGCGACCCGGACCTCGGACCCGTCGTCGACGCCCATCTCAACGCGGCCGGCCGGGCCGCGCTGGGCGCCACCTCGACCATGTGCGTCGGCGACGCGCTCCTGTCGTACGGGGCCGTGTCGAGCACGGAATGGACGAACGACGGCTCCTCCGTCGCGCAGGTCGTCGACGCCGAGCCCCGGCTGAAGTCCTTCATCGACGCCCAGCGCATCGGCACCCTCAAGCCCACGGGGCCGGTGCGGGTGGTCAGCGGCGTCAACGACGACGTGGTCCCCCACGCGCAGGTCCGCCGGCTCGCGGCCGCCTGGTGCGGCAAGGGCGCGGACGTCACCTACGTACCGGTCAACCTACCGAGCCTCGGGGAGAAGAACATCGTCAACCACTTCGCCCCGCTGCTCACGGACCAGGGCACCGCCATCTCCTGGCTGGTCGACCGGCTCTCCGGCAGGACCACGGCCTCCAACTGCCGGCTGCTGCCGATCCTCCCCTGAGCCCAACACCGGCCTGACCGGATCTAGGTCCCGCCGGCTCTCATCACCGGAAGGATCCGGGCGGCGCTGGACAGCGGATACGGGCAGCCCTGATCGCCACGACGGACACGGGCAACTCGGATCACCACGACGGAAACGGGAAACCCTGATCGCCGCGACGATGCGGGCGGCGCTAATCTCCGCGACGGATACGGGCGGCCTTGCGGGCCTCGGCGAGTCGGCGCGCCTCGGCGGACCGGCGGGAGTCGCCGCCGGCGCGGCCGTCCTGTCCCGGGCGGGTGCCCATGCCACGGAAGGGGGCGCCGCCGCGCTTCG
The DNA here is from genome assembly GCF_053593435.1 of Streptomyces sp. NPDC002306. Classification (NCBI taxonomy): domain Bacteria; kingdom Bacillati; phylum Actinomycetota; class Actinomycetes; order Kitasatosporales; family Streptomycetaceae; genus Streptomyces; species Streptomyces sp. NPDC002306. The sequence goes on along the minus strand of NZ_JBSFCK010000011.1, from coordinate 228,694 downwards.
GGCGCTCCACGACGGGCTTGCCGCCGGCCAAGGGGACACCGGAGGGCGCCTGCGCTCCGGTGATGCGGCTCAGCTCGGCCTCACCGGAGCGGACCTGCGTGACCTGCGGCCGGATGCCCGCGTCGGACAGCAGACGGGCCATGTCACGGCGCTGGTCGGGCAGCACCAGCGTGACGACGGTGCCGGACTCGCCCGCACGGGCCGTACGGCCGCCGCGGTGCAGGTAGTCCTTGTGGTCGCTGGGCGGGTCGACGTTGACGACCAGGTCGAGGTCGTCGACGTGAATGCCGCGGGCCGCCACGTTGGTGGCCACCAGCACCGTCACCTGGCCGTCCTTGAACTGGGCCAGGGTGCGGGTGCGCTGGGGCTGCGACTTGCCGCCGTGCAGGGCCGCGGCCCTCACGCCACTGCCCAGCAGATGTCTGGTGAACTGGTCGACGGCGTGCTTGGTGTCCAGGAACATCATCACGCGCCCGTCGCGCGCGGCGATCTCCGTGGCGGCGGCGTACTTGTCGGGGCCGTGCACGTGCAGCACATGGTGCTCCATCGTGGTGACCGCGCCCGCCGACGGGTCGACCGAGTGGACCACCGGATCATGGAGATAGCCACGGACCAGGAGGTCGATGTTGCGGTCCAGGGTGGCCGAGAACAGCATCCGCTGCCCCTCGGGGCGGACCTGGTCCAGCAGTTCGGTGACCTGCGGCATGAAGCCCATGTCGGCCATCTGGTCGGCCTCGTCCAGGACGGTGATGCCCACCCGGTCCAGACGGCAGGCCTTGCGCTCGACGAGGTCCATGAGGCGGCCGGGGGTCGCGACGACGACCTCGGCCCCGTCGCGCAGCGCGCTCGCCTGCCGGCCGATCGACACACCGCCGACCACCGTGGCCAGGCGCAGTCTCAGCAACCTGGCGTACGGGGTGAGCGCGTCGGTGACCTGCTGGGCCAGCTCGCGGGTGGGGACGAGGATCAGGGCCAGCGGCTTGCGCGCGTCGGCGCGCTGTCCGGCCGTCCGCACGAGGAGCGCCAGACCGAAGGCGAGCGTCTTGCCGGATCCGGTGCGCCCGCGTCCCAGGACGTCACGCCCCGCGAGGGCGTTCGGCAGGGTGGCGGCCTGGATCGGGAACGGTTCGTGCAGGCCGAGGTCGGAGAGCATCGTCAACAGCTCGCCGGGCATGTCCAGTTCGCCGAAGGTCGCAGCCGCGGGGAGGGCCGGGGTGACGCTGACCGGCGGCGCGAACTCTCCCTGGGGGCCGGAGGGGCGACGTCCGTCGCCTTCTGAACCGGCGCCGGAACGAACCGGACGACTCATACACAACCTTCCTCGACAGGGCACGCATCAAGGAATGTCGCGGCAGGAATGAGCCGGACGAATTGCGACAATGCGAGCTGAAAACCTAGACCGGACAAATTCCATGGAAATACACAAAAACGAAGTTGGGACCCCACCCTGAGGTGCGGGTCCCAACTGCGTCAAACGCCTCAGCGTCAGGCGGGGGTGATGTTCTCCGCCTGCGGGCCCTTCTGGCCCTGCGTGACGTCGAAGTTCACCTTCTGGCCCTCCTGAAGCTCACGGAAGCCGGAGGTGGCGATGTTCGAGTAGTGCGCGAAGACGTCGGGGCCGCCGCCGTCCTGCTCGATGAAGCCGAAGCCCTTTTCCGCGTTGAACCACTTGACGGTGCCAGTAGCCATGTCACATCTCCTTCGGGGCAGTGCCCGCGAACCCGCACTGTGCGAGTCCCTGCGTCGCCACAATGAACCCCGTCCGGATAAGCACCGGAAATACATAAATGCCTGACGACATCCAACCGTCGAGACATTTGAAGTTTCGGGAACCACAACTGCAACTACTTCCAGCCTAGCACGGCGCATACATTCGCACCGGTTTCCCGCCGCTACGCCGCGCCGCGCCGCGCCTGGGCGCGGCACGGCGCGGTGTCCCGCCACGTCTTGGCGAGGCGCGGCACGGTGTCAGGAGTGGCCACGGCGGGGCGGCGGCGGTGTCAGTGGCCCGAGCCGTGACGGCCGCCCAGTTGGTCCCGGTGGCGTGGGTCGCCGAGGTAGGTGTCGACGTCGAAGTCCTGCGCGGACTTGACCTGATCCTTCGTACGCGCCACCTGCACGATGCGGGCGTCGTGGTCGACGCCCATGACGGTGTCCGAGGGGATCACCACGTCCTTGCCGAAGACCCAGACGCCGGTGCGGACCACCAGGAACCGCGGGCCGAGGTCCCTGGAGTACTTGCTGACCTTGCCGACATGGCCGTCCGTGGCGTCCACCTGGTATCCGGTGAGGTCGTCGTCCGGGGTGTGGCCGGCGGTCGGCACCTGGCGTGGGCGGTAGTCGCTCACGTTGTCCTCCCTGTCCTCGCTGACGTCGCTGTCGTCGCTGGTGATGCCTGTCCTGGTCCTGCGTGTGCCCGCTGTGGAGCGCGACAGACGTGCGAGGGACGTCACCCGTGCCGAGCGCGCAGGTCCGGGCGGCCGTCGGCTACGGCGCCCACACCCGTTCGGCGTAGTCGACGAAGTTGCGCCCCATGATCTTCTCGATGCGGCCGGAGGAGTAGCCACGCCGCTCCAGCAGGCGGATCAGCTCGCGAAACTGGTCGACGCCCCGCAGATCGACCACGAAGGGCAGCGTGTCCGCCCGCTCGCCCGCCGCCGACACCCCCGCCTCCTGGCGCTGGGCCACGTGCTCCGCCAGCCGGGCCCGGTACGCGTCCAGGTCGTCGATGGCGGTGACCGGCCCGTCGGTGCCGATGCCGACGTGGTCCTCTCCGCAGACGTCCACGGCGTGCGCGATGTGCTCGACGACGTCGGCGGCACGCGCGTGGCCGGTGGGGCTGAGGAACGGCATGAAGTAGATGCCGACGAATCCGCCGCGGGAGGCGACCAGGCGCAGTTCCTCGTCCGTCTTGTTGCGGGGCAGATCGGTCAGGGCGCGGCACCCCGTGTGGTTGATCGACACGGGTACGCGGGAGTACGTCGCCGCGTCCAGACAGGTCCGCTCGCCGCTGTGCGACAGGTCGACCATGAGGTGGTGGTCGTTGAGGGCGTCGACCACCTCGTGCCCGAAGGCGGTCAGTCCGGTGCCGGCCGGCGCCGACGAACCGCCGCCGAGGTGGTTGGCCTGGTTGTAGGTCAACTGCACCACGCGTACGCCGCGTTCGGCGAAGGTGGCGACACGGTCGGCATCGTCTCCGACGGCCACCGCGTTCTGGAATCCGTAGATGACGCCGACCCGACCGTCGCGCGCCGCCGTGTGGATGTCCGCGACGGTGGTCACCTTCAGCAGGTCGTCGGGGTGCCGGGCGATGACGCCGTCCCAGACGTCGATCTCGTGCAGGGTGTGGGCGTAGGGAGGCACATCCCCCATCACGTAGCCCAGAGTGATGTTGACGGCGGTCAGGCCCGAGGCTCGTGCCTCCGTCAGGGTCCGGGGGTCGACGGTGAACTGCTCGCTGCTCGGGTTCAGTTCGGCCGCCGCCGCCATCGACCGCGGGGAGTTGGGGTTGTCGAGCTGGCCGAGGGCGTTGATGATCAGGGGCGCGCCGGTCAACGGATCTCCCGGGGAGCGGTGGTGGCGTAGGCGCTCCGCGGGAAGCGGCGCCCTCGCTTGACGGTCAGGGTGATCGTGCGCAGGTCGTCGATGTCGACCAGCGGGTCCCGCGCGAAGACGGCGAAGTCGGCCAGCTTGCCCGGCTCGACGCTGCCCGTGAGGTGTTCCACGCCGGCGCTGCGGGCCCCGACGAGCGTCGCGGAGCGCAGCACGTCCGGGGCCGGGATGCCGCAGCGCCGGACGAGGAAGGCGAGTTCCTCGTAGAGGGCGGGGAAGGGGTCGCCGGGGTCGGTCTCGTAGTCGGTGCCGGTGGCCAGCTGCACACCCGCCCGGTGCGCCTGCGCCGTGAGGGCGATGGCCAACTCGGTGTTACGGGAGGCTCGTTCGGACGCCTCCGGGTCGTCACCGGCGAGCGCCGCACTGGCCCACATTCCGGCGGTCGCGTCCAGGACGACCCCTTGCTCGCGCATGCGGGCGAACAGGGCGGCGAGCCGCGCGTCCTCGCCGGTGACGAGACTCGCGTGGTCGACGGGCGGCTTGTCCTTGTAGGTGGTCAGGGGCGCCGTGGCCGCCTCGTGGGCCAGCAGCGTCACGTGCGAGACGGTGTCCACTCCGGCCGCGACGACCTCGCCGGGGGTCGCGGGGAACACGGCTCCGTGTGCCCAGACCGGAACGCCCTGCCGGTGCGCCTCGGCGGTGATGGCGGCGACGAGGCCCGCGTCCAGGTCGGCGTAGACCTTGACGGCCGCGGCGGAGGTCCCCCGGGCGAGGGCCACCGCCAGGGGCAGGTCGGTCAGGCCGGTGACGGCCTGCATCCAGGGCACCTCTCCCGGCACGGCGCCCCGCGTCACCTGGTGGGTCCGGGGATCGTCGAAGAACCCCGGACCCGCCATCAGCGCCGCGTAGTGGATGTCCGGGGCCGCGATCTCCCCCACTCGCCCGGCCCGCGCCAGGTCGCCGACCTGCCGGAGGTCGTCGGCCATGTCGCGTACGGCCGTGACCCCGCTGTGCACGAGGCGGCGCAGTACGGCCTCGGCGGCCGGGCGATCGGGTGGCGTGGCGAGGTGCTGATGCGCGTCGACGAGACCGGGGGTGACGAAGTGGCCGTCGAGGTCGACGACTTCAGCCCCCTCGGCGCCGAGGGCGGCCGTGTCCGCGTCGTCCACGACGGCCCGGATCAGGGAACCGTCCACGACGATCGACGTCGCGGGCCGGGGCGGGCCGCCGGTCCCGTCGAACAGCGTGACGCCTCGGTAGACCACGACCGTTCCGCTCTCGGGCGGGGCGTACGGGGTCGCCGCACCGGCACTGTCGCTCGTCAAGGTCACCACTCCCAGCCTGTTACGCTCTACGTAACAACTCTCTCGCCATACGAAACAGGCGGTACTCTACCCCCGTATCCGGGCGGTCGGCGGTCAGCCGCCGACGAAGAGCCCGCAGGAGGGCTTCGATCGAAAGGGCTTCGATGCCGCAAGCGTCGCGAACGGCCGTGGACAAGGCGCTGGACCTGGTCGAGGCCGTCTCCCGGGCTCCCCGGCCGCCTCGGCTGACCGACCTCGCCGACGAGGTCGGACTGCACCGGGCCACCGCCTACCGGATCCTGGTGGACCTGGTCCGCCGCGGCTGGGTCCTGCGGGCCGGCGACCGCTACCTGCCCGGCACCGCCGTCCTGCGGCTGTCGGTCCGGGCGGCACACAACTCGCTGACGTCACTGGCCCGTCCCGTACTGGAGGACCTGTCCGGGCGCACCGGCCTGATGGTCAACCTCCAGGTCCTCGAGAACGACGGCTCCCGGGTGGTGGACGTGGTCCGGCCGGACCGCCTGGCGATGATCAGCACCCTGCTCGGCGAGTCCCTGCCCGCGCACCGGTTCGCCGGTCCGCTCGCCCTGGTGGCCGCCCTCGCCCCGGAGGCACGCGGCCCCTACCTGGACGCGGCCCGCAAGGACGGACATCCCGTGGACGGCGACGCAGGGCTGCTCGCCGACATCGAACGGACCCGCGCCGCCGGGTTCGCCGTCGAGCACGGCCGTGACGAGCAGCTCGTCGCGTCCCTGAGCCGGGCCGTCGTCCCGGCCCCCGGGGCGCCGGTCTGCGCCGTGACCGTCGTCGGCCCGGACGCCGAGATCGACGCCCCACGCATGCGTGGACTGCGGGAGGATCTCGCCTCGGCGGTGGACGTGCTGGGCGGCCTGCTGTCCGGCACGGGCGGAGCGGGCGACGCGTGAACGACCTCCTCGTCCTCGACCGGGCCGCCACCGCGGCGGCGCTCGACCCCCACCACCTCATGGCCGCCGTGGCCGACGCCCTCACCGCCGTGGCACGCGGACAGGCGTCCGCGCCGCCCCGGATCGCGGCGACCGCGCCCGGCGGCCTGCTCGGTGCCATGCCCGGATACGTGCCGGGGCTGGGTCTCGCGGCGAAGCTCGTGTCGGTGTTCGCCGACCCCGCCCGTCCGGGCCGCAGCACCCACCGGGGCGTCGTGGCCCTCTTCGACCCCGAGGACGGCCGGCCCCTGGCCGTCATGGACGCCGAGCCCGTCACGGCCTGGCGCACCGCGGCGGCCGCCACGCACAGCGCGCTGGCCCTGGCCCGGCCCGGCCCCGTCGTGGTCGTGGGCACCGGCGCCCAGGCCCGCGCCCAGGTCTCCCTGCTGGCAGCGCTCCGTCCGGCCGAGCCCGTCACCGTCGCCGGCCGCGACCGTACGGCGGTCCACGCGACGGCCGCCCTGCACCCCCGGGGCCGTGCGGCCGACGGCATCGAGGCCGCCGTACGCCAGGCGGCGACCGTGTACTGCTGCACCGGCGCGACCCGTCCCGTCCTGCACCGCGACTGGCTCGCCCCGGGCACGCACGTGAGCTCGGTCGGCGGTTCCCACGGACCCGAGCTCGACGCCGCGACCATCCGGGAGGCGGCGCTCTTCGCCGAGTGGCCCGGCGCCGCCGGCACGCCACCGCCCTCCGGCGCCCACGAGTTGCAGGGCCTGCCGCGGGACTGTGGCGTCACGCTGCTCGGATCCGTCCTCGCGGGCGAGGCCCCCGGTCGGAACTCCCCCGCCCTGCTCACCGTCTTCAAGTCGACCGGCCACGCGGCCCTCGACGTGGCGGCCGCCCATGTCGTGCACGGCGTGGCGACCGGACGCCTCTCCGTACCGGAGGGGCCAGGCCGCTAGCGACACCGGCACAGGGGACGCGACCGAACCGCTCCCCAAGGCGGCTCACGGCAGGCGCAGTTCACCGCGGGGGAACATGACGCGGCCCGCCCTCTCCCCCGGAGCAGGACGGACCGCTGTCATGAGCGCGGGCGTCAGGCGGCGAACCGCTTGAACGCGGCCCGGGTCCCGTCCCCGGCGACGCCATCGATCGCGCCGGTGTAGCCGTAGTCGTCCTTCAGGAGACGCTGGAGTGCCTTGATCGTGTTGGTGCCGGGGTCGCCGTCGATCGCGCCGGTGTAACCCCAGTACGTCTTGAGGCAGCGCTGGAACGCCTTCCAGCTGTTGGTGCCGAGCTGACCGTCGATGGTGTCGGTGTAGCCCCAGTAGTCCGCCAGGAAGTTCTGGACGTTCTTGGCCTCGGCCGTCGTCAGACCGAAGTTCTGCGTCGCCAGCACGGAGGCGGTGGTCGCGCTCACGGCGGACTGCGAAGTCGGCGCGGACGCCGCGAAACTGGTGCCCGCGGTCGCGAGGCTTCCGGCGGCGATGCCGGCGACGGCGACAAGGCCGGCGATGGTCCTGGCCACAGCATTCGGTCGCATACGTTCCTCTTCCAGGTCGTGGGGTCGGCACCTGACCCGGCCGGTGAACATGTGGCGGGCCGGTGACGACTTGGTGGCGGGACCACGGTGCACGGGGGTCGGCCAGGGCCGCCACGGGTGCCGCGAAGGTGACGGCTTCTTGGGACACGGGACGCGCTGACCTGCGAAGACGACGTCCGCCGGGACGGTACGGCGGGACGGCTGTGACAGATGTTGCGATGTTCATGCAGAATGCGAGCGAGCGGGGGGCCGCTGATCACGGTCGTGACCGCATCTGGGGGGAACATGCCGCGCTGGAAGGCGCTGTCCGCCGAACTGGACCCACGGGTGCGGGAGTTGGTGACGCACTTACGCCGGCTCAAGGACCACAGTGGCCTGAGCCTGCGGCAGTTGGCCGCGAAGACGGGGTACAGCGAGAAGTCATGGGAACGGTATCTCGGCGGTACGTCCCTGCCGCCCCGAGAGGCCGTGGACACGCTGGCCCGTATCGGCGGCGCCGACCCGGTCCGGTTGCTGGCGTTGCGCGAAGTCGCCGCCGACACCTGGAACGGCCGCCGCGCACACACCTCCGCGCCGGACGACCTCATGGCGGAACCGGCGGTGCGTATCCCGCCGAACGACCCCGTGGCGGAAACGGTGGCGCAGGTCCCGCCCAACAGTACGGCGACGGAACCGGTGGCGCAGGTCCCCCCGGAGATCCTGCCCGAGCCGGCCGCCCTGTCGGCGCAGGACGACGGTCGGCGGACGGACGGACGGTCGCTGCGCGTCGCACTCGTGGCGGGGGCGGTGGCCCTGGTCATGGCCCTCTCCTCGGCGGTTCTGCTGGTCCTGCGGCTCAACGACGACGCCGGCGGCGCACCCGAAACCGTCGCCGCGGCCCCGTCCACCGCTCCGGCATCCTCGCCGCCCCCCTCGTACACCTGCCGGATCGAGCGGATCGACGGGCTCTGGACCGCGGGCATCAGCCGCACGCGGGACACCGAACTCTCCTACGGTGACGTCGGACCCGGTGTCGCCGAGGCGCAGTGCCTGCTGCGCCGGGCGGGCATCTCACCGGGCGGCATCGACGGAATGTTCGGCCCCCTGACGCAGCGCGCGGTAAAAGCCATGCAGAAGCGGTCCGGCCTGGTCGTCGACGGGATGATCGGGCCGCGCACCTGGAAGGCCCTGCGCGGATGACACGGCCGGCGCTGTCGCCGGGGACCGCCCGACTGACCGCCGCACTGCGGGAGTTGAAGGACCGCGTGGGGCTGAGCCTGGCGGGGCTCGCCGCCGCGACCACGTTCAGCAAGTCCTCGTGGGAGCGCTACCTCAACGGCAGGACCCTGCCGCCGCGTGGTGCCGTCACGGAGCTCTGCCGCCTCGCGGGCGAACCGGACGGGCGCTGTCTGGCGCTCTGGGACATCGCGGAGGCCGAGTGGGGCGGACGGGGGGAGAGCGCGGTGCGCCCATCGTCGCCGTCCGCCGACGTGAGCGCGGACACCGCCCCCGCTCCTCCCCTCACCTCCGAGCCTCCCGCTCGCTCCGTCGGCGATTCGAAGGCGATCACGGTCGGCGGCCGTCCGGGGACGGTGGCCGTGGCGGTTCTCACGTCGGTCTGCGCCGCGGTGTTGGCCATCGTCGTGCTGGTCTTGCTCCTCCTGCCGGACCGGGCCGATACGCCACGACCGTCGACGCACCCGCCCGCCACCGGCCCGCTGTGTGGGACGGCCACCTGCGCGGGCAAGGACCCGATGGCGATGCGATGCGCCGCCACGCCGGACACCCTCACCGAGCACCGGACCGCGACCGGAGCCTCCGTCCAGCTCCGGTACAACCGGGTGTGCGGCACCAGTTGGGCTCGGATGTGGGGTGCCCGGATCGGCGACCGGATCGAGATGACGACGGACGGGCCCGACGCCGCGCACAGGCGTGGCGCCCGGGTCAGCAGCCGTTCCGAAGCGGACACCTACGTGCACACCCTCATGAGCCTGACTCCGCCAGGAGCGGCCGTACGGGCGTGCTTCCTGCCCGTGAAGGGCGGCGGGACCGAGTGCTTCGAGGCCCGCGCCGGCCAGGGCACACCGACGCCTTGAGGACCGGCCGTCCTTGGGACCAGGGCACGGTCATTGCCTGGGCCTGTCGGGATTGATCACCGCGCGGAGGGTCTCGATCCGCCCGTCGAGTATGTCGACTACGTCGAGCGCGAGGGTGTGTGCGGCACCTTGCCCTCCGGGGCACGGAAAGGCGGCCGCGGCGGCCGTGGACACCGGGAAAAGGGTCGAGCGCTGCCGTCCCGGGTCAGGCGAGATGCCGGACCGGGACAGCAGCGCTCGGGAAACCGGCACTACTTGGTGAGCGGGGACAGCTTCGGGTCGTTGGCGTAGGCCTCGGCCGCGTTCTCCTTGGTCACGATGACCGGCGGGAGCAGGTACGAGGGAACGACCTTGGAGCCGTTGTTGTACGACTTGGTGTCGTTGACCTGCGGCTTGTCGCCCTTCTGGATGGACTTGACCATGTTGATGGTCTCGGCGACGAGCTTGCGGGTGTCCTTGTTGATGGTCGAGTACTGCTCACCGGCCATGATGGACTTGACCGACTCGACCTCGGAGTCCTGACCGGTGACGACCGGGACCGGCTTGCCGGCACCCTTCACCGAGGTGAGGATCGCGCGGGCGAGGGTGTCGTTCGGGGACAGGACACCGTCGAGCTTCTTGGCGCCGTTGTACGTCGAGGTCAGCAGGCCGTCCATGCGGCTCTGGGCGTTCTCCGCCTTCCAGCCCTGGATCGCGGTCTGCTTGATGTCCTTCTGCCCGGAACCGACAACGATGTCACCCTTGTCGATGAGCGGCTTGAGGACATCCATCGCGCCGTCGAAGAACACCTTCGAGTTGTTGTCGTCCGGCGAGCCGGAGAACAGCTCGACCGTCCAGGGGCCCTTCGGCTTCTTCGCCTTCATGCCGTCGAGCAGCGCCTGACCCTGAAGCTGGCCGACCTTGAAGTTGTCGAACGCGATGTAGTAGTCGACGTCCGGCGTGTTGGTGATGAGCCGGTCGTAGGCGATGACGGTCACGCCCGCCTGCTTGGCCTGCGCCACCTGGGTCGACAGCTGCGACGCGTCGGTGGCGCCGATGACGATCACCTTCGCGCCCTTGGTGACCATGGAGGAGATCTGCGCCTGCTGGTCCGCGACGGTCGTCGAGGCGCCGGCGTACTGCACGTCGGCCTTGAACCCGGCGCCCTTGAGGCCGTCGGTGAACAGGTCACCGGCCAGCACCCAGTTCTCCGAGGTCTTCGCGGGCAGCGCCACGCCCACGAGCGAGCCCTTGTCGAAGCCCTTGGCGTCGCTGGTGCTCGACTTGTCGGAACCCTCGCGCTCGTTGGAGCACGCGGTGGCGCCCAGGGTGAACAGAGCGGCGGCGCCGACCGCCGCGATGCCTCTGATGATGCCAGTACGCATGGTGAGTTGAGCCCTTCTTACGGTGGTGCGGGGTGAGTGGGACGCAGTGGAGTGCGGCGCCATCGGTGACGACCCTCCGTTCAGCCTGCGACCTGAGCCTTGTCGGGATCGGAGGCCTGCTTCGGCGCATCGGCCGGTGTGGACGCCTCGTCCCGCTGGAACGGGCGCATCAGCGTTCCGATGATCGAGAAGCGCCCCTGCTTCTTGCTGTAGACGTCGAACGCGACGGCGAGCAGGAGGACCAGGCCCTTGATGATCTGGACCATGTCGGAGCCGACGCCCTCGAGTTGCAGACCGTTGTTGAGCAGCGCCATGACGAGACCACCGACGATGGAGCCGCTGATGGTGCCGAGGCCGCCCGAGACCGCCGCGCCACCGATGAAGACGGCCGCGATGGCGTCGAGTTCCCAGCTCAGGCCGTCCTGCGGGCCGGAGGCCGCGGAACGCGCCACGAAGATCATGCCCGCGAGTGCCGCGAGGACGGACATGTTCATCATGACGTAGAAGTTGACCTGCTTGAGCTTCACACCGGACAGCTCGGCGGCGCGGGAGTTGCCGCCGACGGCGTAGATGTGCCGGCCGCCGACGGTGTTGCGCGTGTAGTACGAGTACGCGAGCACCAGGACGATCAGGATGATGCCGGAGATGGGCAGGCTGGTGCCGATGCGGCCGCCGGCGAAGCGCAGCGTGGTGAAGATGATGACGGTCAGCATCACGGCCAGCCGCACCCCCGCCACCCACAACGGTGCGGTGTCGGCGTTCATCTCCTGCCGGGTCTGCCGCGCCTTCCACTCCCGCCACACCACACCCAGGCAGGCGGCCAGGCCGAGCAGCAGGGTGAGGTTGTTGTAGCCGGTCTCCGGACCGACCTCCGGCAGGAATCCGGCGCCGATGTCACGGAACCCGGTGGGCACCGGCACCGTGTCGGCGTTGCCGATGTACTGGTTGCCGCCGCGGAACAGCAGCATGCCGGCCAGGGTGACGATGAACGCGGGCACCCCGACGTAGGCGACCCAGAAGCCCTGCCAGGCACCGATCGCCGCGCCGACGAGCAGGCCGAGCACGATGCCCAGGATCCACGGGAGGTCGTACTCCTGCATCGCCTTGGCGACCACGATGCCGGTGAACGCCGCGACCGATCCCACCGAGAGGTCGATGTGGCCGGCGACGATCACCATCAGCATGCCGATGGACAGGATCAGGATGTAGGAGTACTGGCTGACCACGGCGATGAGGTTGCCGGAGGTCAGGGTCAGACCGCCGGTCCAGATCTGGAACAGCGCGACGATCGCGACGAGCGTGGCGATCATCCCGAACTGGCGGGCGTTGGAGGTCGTACCTCCGAAGAGGTTCTTCTGCAGCTCTGATATGCGGCTCATGGGGTCGCTGTCTTCGTGAGAGAGGTCATCTTCTTCATAAGGAGTTCCGGGTTGGCGTCGTCGCGCGTCACCTCACCGGTGATGGCGCCTTCGAACACCGTGTAGATGCGGTCGCACAGTCCGATGAGCTCGGGCAGCTCCGAGGAGATGACGATGACGCCCTTGCCCTGGTCGACCAGGCGCTGGATGATCCCGTAGATCTCGTACTTGGCGCCCACGTCGATGCCGCGTGTCGGCTCGTCGAGGATCAGCAGGTCGGGATCGGTGAACATCCACTTCGCGAGGACGACCTTCTGCTGGTTGCCGCCGGAGAGCTTCACGACACCCTCGTCGACTCCGGGGGTCTTGATCCGCAGGCTCTGGCGGTACTCCTCGGCCACCTTGTGCTCGCGCACCGGGTCGATGACCCGGCGACGGGTGATCTTCGAGAGCTTGGCCGCCACCATCGAGGTCTTGATGTCGTCCAACAGGTTGAGGCCGATCGACTTGCGGTCCTCGCTGACGTAGGCCAGACCGTGACCGATGGCGTCCGCCACCGACTTCAGCTGGATCTCCTCGCCGTCCTTGAAGACCTGGCCGGAGAGCCAGTGGCCGTAGGAGCGTCCGAACAGGCTCATCGCGAGTTCGGTGCGTCCGGCGCCCATGAGCCCGGCGAAGCCGACGATCTCGCCGCGCCGCACGGTGAAGTGGGAGCCCTTGCACACGAGCCGTTCGTCGGAACTCGGGTGCCGTACGGTCCAGTCGCGGACCTCGAAGAACACCTCGCCGATCTCGGGGGTGTGATCGGGGAACCGGCTGCTGAGCTCGCGGCCGACCATACCGCGCACGATGCGGTCCTCGTTGACGCCGTCGGCCTGGACGTCGAGGCTCTCGATCGTCCGGCCGTCCCGCAGGATCGTGATGGTGTCGGCGACGGCCTCGATCTCGTTGAGCTTGTGGGAGATCATGATCGAGGTGATCCCGCGGTCCCGGAAGCCGCGCAGCAGGTCCAGCAGATGCTGCGAGTCGGCCTCGTTCAGGGCCGCGGTCGGCTCGTCGAGGATGAGCAGCTTCACGTCCTTGGCGAACGCCTTGGCGATCTCGACGAGTTGCTGCTTGCCGACACCGATGTCCTTGATCAGCGTGTCCGGGTCCTCCCGGAGCCCGACGCGTTCCATCAGCTCCAGTGCCTGGCGCTGCGCGGCCTTCCAGTCGATCGAGCCACGCCTGCGGGGCTCGTTGCCGAGGAAGATGTTCTCGGTGATCGACATGCCCGGGACCAGCGCCAACTCCTGGTGGATGATGACGATGCCGGCCTGCTCGCTCGCCCGGATGTCACCGAAGCGGACCTCGTCACCCCGGTAGACGATGTCGCCGGTGTAGCTGCCGTGCGGGTGAACACCGCTCAGCACCTTCATGAGGGTGGACTTACCGGCGCCGTTCTCGCCGCAAATCGCGTGGATCTCGCCCTCCTTGACCACCAGGTTCACATCCGCGAGCGCCCTCACGCCCGGGAAGGTCTTGGTGATCGAGCGCATCTCCAGCAGTACCTGGGGGTCGCTCATGAGCCGGGCCCCATGCCACGGAAGCCGTGAGGATCACACGGCTCCGAGCGTTCCGGGCGACATTTCATGGACATCAACCTGCCTCCGATGGCACTGCCTTGTGCCTGCATGTCCGGGCTGTTACGTCTGCGGGACGGGACTTTAAATCCATTTGTTTTACTAAGTCAACGCCTGGCGAAGGTATCGTCATCGAGCTGGAACAGAGAGGACCTCGCGCGTGCGCCAAGCAGGAACAAACCTCCCCAAGGTCGGGCGATACAACAGGGCGGTCGTGCTCGACCAGATCCAGCTCGCCGACGGCATCAGTAGGGTCGAGATCGCCCAACGGACCGGGCTCACCCCGCAGACGGTCTCGGGCATCGTGCGCCGGCTGCTGGACGAGGGGATCGTGCGCGAGGACGGGGCCAGCCGGGGCTCGGGCGGCGGCAAGCCCCGTACGACGCTGAGGGTCAACGCCGACGCGGGCAGCGCCGTGGGCCTCGTGTTCGACCCCGTCGAACTCACCTGTGCCGTGGTCGACCTGCTCGGACGGCCCCTGGTCGTCAAGCGGCGGCCCACCCCGCCGGGCACCGACCCGTCACACGTCGTGTCGGCCATGGCCGAGCTGGTCACCGACGTGCTGGACGAGGCGAAGGTGCCGCGCGAGAAGGCACTGGGGCTGGGACTCGCCGCGCCGGGACCGATCGACCAGAAGCTCGGCATGATCGTCGCCCCTCCCCAACTCGCCCACTGGCGGCGGGTGCCGCTGCAAAGCATGCTGAGCGAGGTCACCGGCCTGGCGGTGACGCTGGACAACGACGCCACCGCCGCCGCCATCGGCGAGCGCTGGTCCGGCCTGGGCAAAGGGGTCGCGAACTTCGCCTACCTGTTCTTCGGCACCGGCGTCGGAGGCGGCCTGATACTTCATCACCAGGTCTACAGGGGCGGCTCGTTCAACGCGGGCGACTTCGGCCACTCCTCCGTACTGCCCGACGGGCCGGAGTGCTACTGCGGCGACCGGGGCTGCCTGGAACGGCTGGTCAACCCCACCGCGATCGTCGCGGAGGTACATCGCCGACTCGCCGCCGGGCCAGGCGTCGACAGTGCGCTGTCGCAATCGTTCGCCGAGGATCCGGCCCTCGTCGACCACGCCGCGATCCGGCTCGCGGCGGGTACCGGTGACCCAGTCGCGACGGCGGTCATCGACGAGGCCGCGGGACATGTCGCCTCGGTCGCGGTCACCATCGCCAACTTCATCGACGTGGACCTCATCATCCTGGGCGGCCACGGCATCCAGCACGTGGAGTCGCGCTACGTGGACGCCGTCACCGCGGCCCTGACCTCCAGACCGCTCGCCCGGCACATCCGGGTCGTACAGGTCGCGGCCTCCCCGCTCGGCGTGGACGCCGCGGTCGTGGGCAGCGCGGCACTGGTGCTCCACGCGACGTACTCCCCCCAG
This sequence comes from Streptomyces sp. NPDC002306, assembly GCF_053593435.1. NCBI lineage: Bacteria > Bacillati > Actinomycetota > Actinomycetes > Kitasatosporales > Streptomycetaceae > Streptomyces > Streptomyces sp. NPDC002306. The sequence goes on along the minus strand of NZ_JBSFCK010000011.1, from coordinate 213,587 downwards.
TTGTCGGCGCTGCTGTCGGACTGACCAGCGGACGGCGCCAACGGGGACAGCGACGGCGACGCCCGGCGGAACGGAGTCCCCTTCCCTACGGCCGCTCCCCTACGGTCACTTCCACCCGTACGCGTACGCCGCGACCCAGGTGATGTCGAGCTGGGCGCTGCTGCCTGGCGCCGCGCCCGGCCCTTCCAGGGCGCTCTCGTTCTGCAACACCCAGGACAGCGGCCGGTCCGGTACACCGCGCGTGTCGTGTCCGGTCAGCCGCCCGTCGACGAAGAACCGCACATGGCCCGGCGTCCACTCGGTGGACACGGTGTGCCATTCGGTCCAGTCGTCGCTCCCCGGAAAGTACCCCTGTTCACCGCCATCGCACGGATGGTGGAACGCGGTGAGCGCGCCGGTCCACTCGCCTTCGGGGTGGTCCATCTCGCACCCCCCGCCGTAGTGCAGCCAGGCGGACTTGTATCCCGGGGCCAGTTTCGTGACCTTGATACGCGCGCTGTACTTGCCGTACTTCATCTGCATCACCGCGCGTGGTACCAACGCGGCGGCGTGCACGGGCCCTCCGTCGGCCGGCCGCCACATCCGTACGGTCATCCTGCCGTCGCCGTCCGCCGCAGGGCCGACGCTCACCGTGTCCTCCGGGTGGTAGACACCCACCACGTCCCGGGCCCTGCTGTTCGCCGTGTCGAGCCAACCGGTCGGGTAGGCCCACCAGTTGTCACGGAACTTCCCGCTCAGACCCGCGCAGTACGCGGCGGAGGTGTCGACATGGTGATCGCAGTCGCTGAACGCGCCGAGCGGCACCCGGTCGCCGTCGAAGTCCTCCGCGAGGACCTGCCAGAAGGGCCCGCAGTCCCCTCGGGGCAGACTCGCGCCCGTGGTGTGACAGGCATCGGCCGAACCGGGCGCCCCGTCCGCCCGGGGCAGTCCCAGGAACGCGGCGACGAGCACGAGGCCCGCCGACGCCACCAGGGCTCGCCTTCGGTGGTGCGGCGCTGCGTGTGAACCCATCCCCAGGCTCCCTCGATGCTCAGCTGCCGGCGGCGTCCCTACTTCCCACGCCCTCACGAGGGCGGACGGTTCTCCGCGAAGGAGCATCCTGACCCGCCGGCCCGCGCGGCGCCATCCCCGGAACGGACCGGGAACCGGACGGCCCTGCTCCACCGCCGCCGCCCCCCGGCGGTTCCGGAACCGGCTATCCGGCCCGGTTCCGCAACGGCCATCCGGCCTTGCCGCTCGCGGTGGGCCGGACGCGCGTCCCGCCGGGCATCGCACCGGCCCCTCGGGGCAGCCCGCTCTGCCTCGGAAGCCGCTGACGCCCGGTCACGGGTTCGTTAGCGTCCGAGGGTGAGCCCGAACATCCCGCCCACACCGCGCCCCGCCGCGGCTCCCGCGCACCACCGGCCCGGCACGTGAACGACCCGGCGGACACCGCGACTCCACGGCACATCACCGACGAACCGGCGCGGCCTGCCTCCGCCCTTGACCTCGCGACAGCGACAGCGACATCAACCGCGACTGGGGCTAGGTCTACGTCTACGTCTACGTCGAGCGAAGGTCGTCCACCGCGCCGCCGTGGGCCCGGCCCCTTCACCCTGATCGTGGTGCCCGGTCTGATGGCGCTCATCGGAGTCTCCGGGTTCCTGGCCCTGACCGGTGGCCTCTCCCCCGCACTGTCCCCGGGACCGGATCCGGCACCGACCTCCAGCAGCGACGTCGACGCCTCGTACGTCCCTTGGCTGCGCAAGGCGACCGATGCCTGCGCGGTCGTCACCCCCGCACTCCTCGCCGCGCAACTCGACCAGCTCTCCGGATGGGTGGACGACAGCGCCAGCCTGTCCGAGCAGGGAATCGCACGCTTCACGGCCGACCGGTGGCGGACCTGGGGCCGGGACGACGACGCCAACGGCCGCTCCTCACCGCACGATCCGGCGGACGCCATCATGGCCCTCGGCCGGCAGGACTGCGCGCTCGCCGGGAAGGTGACCGCCCTCAGGACCGAGGGGACCGTCAGCGGCAGCCTCGCCGACCTCACTCTCGCCGCGTACGCGGTCGGGACGGACACGGTGGCACGGGCCGGCCGGGTGCCGGGCGCCGCCCGCCCGTTCGTCGACCAGGTCCAGGAACGGCTTCCGCGCTACGAAGCCCTGGTCCGCCGGAATCCCGGCCAGGCGGGCGGCCAGAGCGCCGCCGCGATACTGACCCCTCCCGTCGGCACGCTCACGGTCACCTCGCCCTTCGGGTCGCGCGAACACCCACTCACCGGAGTCACCAAACTCCATACGGGGGTGGACTTCGGCGCGGCTCAAGGAGTTCAGGTGTCCGCCGCGCGGGCCGGCCGGATCGAGTTCGCGGGCACGACCACGGCCTACGGCAACCGGGTGGTGATCGACCACGGCACGATCGGCGGCAAGCGGCTGGAGACGACGTACAGCCACCTGTCCGCCCTCCAGGTCACCGCGGGGCAGACCGTGAGCGCCGGCTCCCCGGTCGGGCTCGTCGGCTCCACCGGCCTGTCCACCGGCCCACATCTGCACTTCGAGGTTCTCCTCGACGGCCAGTACACCGACCCGATGCCGTGGCTCACCACCACCCGGTGACCCGTACGAAGCGCACCCGGCGGCGCCGCCTCACCACGCCGCCTCACCACGCCACGACACCGCCGCCCCACGGCGCACACACGTGACGACGGCACCCCGTCGGACATTGCGCAACCCTCGGGTTGCACGTTACTTCACGACGTGCAACCCTGGAGTTGCACGCACCGACCGTGGCGACGAAACCGTGACGACGAAGGAGTCCCTCATGAGCGAGGACCGGATCGAGCGCGAGACCCTCATCTCGGCGTCCTTGGAGCGGGTCTGGTCGCTGGTGGCCCAGCCCGGGTTCTGGGTGGCCGAGAAGGCGAGCCTGCCCGGCACCGTGGCCGTGGAGGGAGAGTCGATGGTGGCGAAGAACGCGGAGCACGGCGATTTCCCGGTCCGCGTGGAGAAGGTCGTGCCGCCGACGTACCTGGCGTACCGCTGGACCAGTGCCTTCCCCGGCGAGGAGTTGCGCGAGGACAACAGCACCCTCGTGGAGTTCACACTGACCGCGGAAGGCGACCGGACGCGACTGCGCGTCGTCGAGAGCGGGTTCGCGGCGCTGGCCGGCTCCGAGGAACTGCGCACCCAGAACGTCAAGGACCACACCGAAGGCTGGCCGCTGGAGCTCGGCGCGCTCAAGTCCCGCGCCGAGCGGCCCTCCACGTGACCGAAGAGCGTCCCGACGCCGCCGAGACCGTCGACAGCGTGCTCGCCGCACTGGCCGACCCGACGCGACGCCGGCTGCTCGATCTGCTCGCCGAACGGGGCGAGGCCACCGCCACGACGCTCGCCGGACAACTCCCCGTTTCGCGCCAGGCGGTGGTCAAGCACCTCACCGTGCTGGACGCCGCAGGTCTGGTCCGCAGCGGCCGGGTCGGCCGCGAGGTGCGCTACGCGGTACGCCCCGCGGCGCTGGACACGACGGCACGGTGGATGGCCTCGCTGGCGGCCGACTGGGACCGCCGTCTGGCGACCATCAAACGCGTCGCGGAGGCGGCGGAACGGGAGGCGACCACGCCGGGCACCGACTGACGAGCGGGATCCTTCGCACAGGAGGCGGCCGCGCGGAACCTGTGACGGGCCGCTCGACTCGGTCCTGGCTCCGCCCCCCTCACCCCAGCAGGGCGAGCAGTGGTTCCGCGGGCAGGGGGTAGCGGGTGTCCCCGCCCGGGCCGGTGGTCGTGGTGGCGGTCAGCAGCGAGTTGAGGACCGCTTCCTCCACCGCGTCGAGCACGGCGACGAAGACGGGATCGAGGAGGTCGTCGCGCACCACGGCGGGTCCGGCGGGCGTACCCAGCGGACGGGTCCCGAAAGCGATCCCGTAGTCGCCGCTGCCATGGCCGTACGCGGCACCCACCCTGGCCAGCCCGAAGACGGCCCGGCGGGCCAGCCGGGTCAACTGCCGTGCGTCCAGCGGCGCGTCGGTCGCCACCACGACCATGCAGGAGCCGTCCTGCGGGCCGGGGTCAGCGGTCGGCACGCCGACGTCGGCGGGAGTGACCGTACGGCCCAGCACCCGCAACGTGCCACCGAAGTTGGCCTGCACGAGGACCCCGACGGTCGCCTCCCGGCCGGCCGGACGCACGCGCCGCGACGAGGTTCCGATGCCGGCCTTGAACCCGAGAGCGGTCATCCCGGTACCCGCCCCGACACATCCCTCGGCGACCGGTCCGGCCGACGCGCTCTCCAACGCGGCGCGGACATGCTCCTCGCGCACCGGCCGCGAGCGGATGTCGGACAGGAGCCCGTCGTTGCACTCACCCACGACCGGGTTCACGCTGCGCGCACCCGCCCCCTCCGGTCGCTCCAGGATCCAGCCGACCAGGGCGTCCGCGACCCTGAAGGCGGACAGCGTCGACGTGAGCAGCACGGGGGTCTCCAGCGCGCCGAGTTCGGCGATCTGCGTGGTGCCGAGCAACTTGCCGTACCCGTTGCCCGCGAACACCCCCGCGGGCAGGGCGCCGGCGGGACCCACCCCCTCCGGCACGATCGCCGTGACCCCACTGTGCACCCGCGGGGGGCGCACCAGCGTGGTGTGCCCGACCCGGACACCCGGCACATCCGTCAGCGCGTTGTGGCGCCCGGTCGGCAGATCACCCACGACGATGCCGAGCTCCCGCGCTCTGCGTGGTACCGCGGCCGAGGACGGAGGCGAACCACCTACGGGCACATGCATGACCAGCACGCTACCGGCACCGCACGAGCCCCACCCTCGCCCACTCCCTCAACTCCTGGGACGGCGCGGCCCGGAGGCGAGCGACGCCGCCCCGACGGCACACTCTTCACCACTTCACCACTTCACCACTTCACGATTACATGATGATCACTTATTGGGTATGCTCTCGAGGCTCCATTCGCACCACTGAGGGGGGATTTCCTCATGCGTATACGTCACGCCCTGACCGCCACCGCCGCCGCCGGCGCCATCGCGGTCACCGCCGCCGCTCCGGCCCAGGCCGCCGAGTACTCCTCGGCGCTGAAGTTGAAGGGCGTCCAGTACGACGCACCCGGGTCGGACTCCAACAGGTGCTCCGGTGGCAACACCAAGAACGAGTACCTGACGATCAAGAACTACTCGCGCACGGCGACCGTCAACCTCAAGGGTTACGTCGTCAAGGACGCCGTCGGCAACAAGTTCACCTTCACCGCCGCCCACAAGCTCGAGCCGGGCGACTACGTGAAGCTGCGCGGCGGCCGCGGGACCGACTCCGACGCGGGCAACGTCGTCTACCGCCAGAACTGCAACTTCATCTGGAACAACGACAAAGACACCATCAACCTGATCAAGCCGACCGGCGCCAAGGCCGACGTGCACTCCTACACCAAGCGCGCCAACGACCCCGACGGCAACGGCTACATCAACTACCACGGCTGACCGACGCCACCACCGGCGAGGGACGGTTCGCCGCCGCGCCCGCGGACATGCACGAGACCCCGCCCCGGATCTCCGGGACGGGGTCTGCTCGAGCGCCGGGCAGGCCTTGCACCTGCATTTCCCCGCAGGAAGCGGGGCGTCTTTCCTTGGACCACCGACGCACAGCGCGTGAACCGCGTTTCCGCGGCGCGCTCAAGATCGAGTATACCGTGCCGTCGGAGGACCGGATCCGCTACCGGTGCCCCGCCGTTCCGGCCGAGCCCGCGGAGCGTCTCGTCGTGGTGTCACGGGTCGAGCGGCACACCGCTGATGCCGACGCGGGGCCCGTAGTGGCGCGTGCACCCATGTGGGCGGGGCCCGGGACCTCGTGGGTCATCCGGACCTGGTGACCGTGGCCTCCTGGGCGTGGCGTTCCTCGATGCGTGCGACGACGCGCCGACGGGCCAGCCTGCGTGCCGCGCCCAGCTTGGCGTCGGCGGCGAGCAGGGGGATCCACAGCAGGAAGCCCCAGAGGCTGAAGGTGACCACGCCGGTCTCGACCAGCAGGCGGTTCACCGCGAAGGCACCGAGGAACGTGGCCAGATAGGCGGCGCCACGGTGGGCCAGGAGGAAGCGCAGGGGTGCGTTGGCCGGCCCCTGGAGCACTTCGAGCGCCGCGGCCACTTCCGCCGCCTTCAGATCCTCCCCGCCGGCGTCGGGCGCGGCACCGACGGCGGAACCCGGGCGGAACGCCTCGGTGACCTGCTCGCTCAACTCGGCCTTCTCGGCCTGTCGTATCTCGTTCTGGGTGGTGGCAGCGACGACCTCGTCCCAGTAACCTCGGCCGGCCCAGGCCAGGGCGGTGTCGACCCGCTCGCGCTGCGGCGATCCGACGGGGGCCAGTTCGTCGACGCGTGCCCGCAGGGTGACGGCGCGGGCGGCCCGGCCCGGATATTCGAAGGCGTCGGCGCGCAGGCACAGTTCGAGGTAGCTCACCTGCAGTCCGAGGTCGTCGGGAGCGTGCGCGAGGCCCTCGCGGTACGCGCGTTCCGCCTCGGCGTCGTGGTCGTCCTCGTCCTCTGCGGCGTGGGCCTGCCCCAGCCACCGGTAGAGCACCGCGGACGGTCCGGCCTCGTCGAGTCCCGCCTGCGCCGTGCGGCGCACGGCCGCGAAACCGCCGACGGCGAAAAGCTCCGCACACCGCTGTGCGTACTGCTGTACCACTTCCACGCCTCATCCCTGCTTGTCCAGACCAGCACCTTCCGCTATCACGAAATCCCCGTCAAGAGTCGAAGATCACGATTCGCGAGAACCTCCCGACCTGGGACGCTCGCGGACTTGCGTTCTGGTCCGCCATGGTCCGATCCCCGATGTGAACTGCGCTCCAGCACACGGAAGTTGATGTGCGAAACTGTCGTGGACCGTTCACGGGCGCGGAACCGTGGCGGTTGCCGAGAGGAGCACAGGGTGACACAGGGCGGCTTCCCTGCCGAGGAGATCGACACCAGCAGGCCGCACCCCGCACGGATCTACGACTACCTGCTGGGCGGCAAGGACAACTACGAGGTGGACGCGCAGGCCGGCGAGGCACTCGCCGCCGCGGCACCCGAGGTCCGCGCCGGCCTGCGGGCCAACCGCGCCTTCCTGCGGCGCGCCGTCCGCCATGTCGTCGGCAGCGGCGTCCGCCAGATCCTCGACGTCGGCACCGGGCTGCCCACCTCGCCGAACGTGCACGAGATCGCCCACGAGCTGGCGCCGGACGTGCGCGTCGCGTACGTCGACAACGACCCGATCGTGAAGGCCCACGCCGACGCGCTGCTCAGCCGCTCCGGCACGACCAGCATCGTGCTCGCCGACCTGCGCGATCCGCGGGCGGTCGTGGACCACCCCGATGTGCGCCGCGTCATCGACTTCGACGAGCCGGTCGCCCTGCTCCTGGTCGCCGTCGTCCACTTCCTCACCGACGCGGAGAATCCCGGGCAGATCGTCGCCACCCTGCGCGAGGCGCTCCCGCCCGGCAGCTTCCTGGTGCTCTCGCACGCCACGAGTGACTTCGCCGACCGCAGCGCGGCCCAGGCCGTGTACAAGAGGGCCACCGCCACGCTGAACCTGCGCACCCGCGCCGAGGTCGAGCGGTTCTTCGACGGCTTCGAGCTGGTCGAACCCGGCCTGGCCCAGGTCCCGTTCTGGCGCCCGGACGGCCCGCCGCCGGCCGGCTCCGACGAGATCGGCTTCTACGGCGGCGTGGCACGCAAGTCCGGCTGAACGCCATCGGTCCGAGCACGCCTCAGCCCCGGCTTCAGCCGCATGCCGGATCCACTGGCGGATCCGGCTGATCCTCGCGCCCGTCACCCCCGACGGGCTCCGGCATCTGAGTCCGGTCGCGGACGCCGCGTCGCATGCTGCTGTTCGGTCGATCTTCCCCGCCCCTGGCCCACCGGCGGCACGCCGGACCCGGCCCGGGTCGGAGTGCGGGGTTAGCGTCGGCCGCATGGACGATGATCGCTGCGGATGGCTCCCGTGCCTGCTCGGCGGGGCGGTGTTCGCCGTGTGCATGGCCGGCACCACGTTGCCGACCCCTCTCTACGGCCGCTACCAGGAAAAGTTCGGCTTCTCCGAGCTGACGGTCACCGTCGTGTACGCCGTGTACGCGTTCGGGGTCATCGGCGTACTGCTGCTGGCGGGCAACGCCTCGGACGTCATGGGCAGGCGTCCGGTGCTGCTGTGGGGCCTGGGCTTCGCGGCGGTGAGCGCCGTCTCCTTCCTGTGTGCCACCGGGCTCGGCTGGCTCTACGCGGGGCGGCTGCTGTCGGGGCTGTCGGCCGGTCTGTTCACCGGCGCGGCCACGGCGTACGTGATGGAGCTGGCACCGCGCGGCGGCACCGCGCGCGCCACGTTCGTGGCGACGGCCGCCAACATGGGCGGACTGGGCTGCGGTCCGCTGCTCGCCGGAGTGCTCGCCCAGTACGCCGCCTGGCCGCTGTACCTGCCGTTCGTCGTCCATCTCGTCCTGGTGGCCTGCTCGGCCGTCGTGCTGCGCCGGCTGCCGGAGACCGTGCGGGAGCGGCGGTCACCGAGCGCCGTACGGCCACGACGCCCCAGCCTGCCCGCGCAGGTGCGGTCGGTGTTCGGACCGGCGGCGATCGCCTCGTTCGTGGGCTTCGCGCTGTTCGGGGTGTTCACCTCGGTCAGTCCGGCGTTCCTCGCGCAGTCCCTGGACGTGCACAACGACGCCCTGACCGGGCTGGTCGTCGCGCTGGCCTTCTTCGCCTCGACCGCCGGGCAACTGGCCGTCGGCAAGGTCGGCGTCGAGCGGTCGCTGCCCCTGGGCTGCGCCGCGCTGCTCACCGGGCTGGCGCTGCTCGCGGGCGCCCTGTGGTGGGACCTGCTGTCGTTGGTGGTGCTGAGCGCGCTGGTCGGCGGGAGCGGGCAGGGGCTGGCGTTCCGCGGGGCGATGTCCGCCGTGTCCCACGCGTCACCCGTGGACAGTCGCGCGGCCGTGATCTCGACGCTGTTCGTGGTCGCGTACGCGGGCATCTCGGTGCCGGTGATCGGGGTGGGCGTCCTGACCGGGCCGATCGGCCTGGAGGGCGCGGGCCTGGTGTTCATCGTGTGCATGGCCGTCCTGGTCTCGGCCGCGGCCGTCTACCTGCTCCGCCGCCCGGTACCGGCGGCGACATGAGCACGCAAGGCCCACAGCTCACGAGCCGACTGGAACGGCCCGCCTCACCTGGGCAACCCCGCAGGACCGAATGCGCGAGGACCAGATCCTCGCCCCGCGCGAGAGCGGCCCGACGGGCGGGCGCGCGTCGGCGTCCGCGCGCCGAGTGACGCACCCCAGTCACGGGATGCGGGACAGCTGCGCACGCGCACGCGACCGCGCGCGCATCCGGCGTCCGGCGTCCGGCGTCCGGACGATCCGCGCGCGGGGCGCAAGCGATCCGCGCGCCGTCAAGCCGTGCTGTTGTTGTCGTCCACCCGCTCGCCCTCCGCCTGGGACGGCTCGGTCCTGGGGACGTCCGGGTGCATGGCCGCGCGTGCGGCGGGCTCGTCCCGCTCGCCCTCGGCCTGGGAGGGCGTGTGGGAGTACAGCCAGGGGTCGTAATCCGAGGCTCCGGATTTCATGGCGGCTCTCCTTCGGTCGTTCGTCTCCCATGCTCCTCCGTGCACCGCGACGGGGCGAGGGCAGCCGGCCTCACGCGGGAAGTTCCGGGCAGGCTTCGGGAGGTACGCCGAGGGGGCTCAGGCGCTGCCTCCGATCGGGGGAAAGCCGCTTCCGAGGGCGATACGGCATCCCCCGTAAGGGGAGATATCCGACCATGGCACTTACCGCATGCATCGACATGACCCGCCCGGTGGCGACCCTCATCAACATCTTCACCGTCTCCCCCGACCGCCAGACCGAACTGATCGAGCTCCTCACCCGCGCCACGGAGGAGACGATGCGGCACCAGCCCGGCTTCGTCTGCGCCAACTTCCACGCCTCCCAGGACGGTGAGCGCGTCCTCAACTACGCCCAGTGGGAGTCCGAGGAGCACTACCGCGCGATGCTCGACAACCCCGAGGCCCGCGTCCACATGGAACAGGCGGCGAAGATCGCCACCGACGTCCAGCCGCGCCTGTTCCACGTCGCCTCGGTCCACCCCCGGTAGACCCCGGCGCGGCACACCCCCGCCGGAAGCCGCGTCACTCCGGCCCCGTATTCGCGTTCCCGCACCGGCATCGGCAGGATGGGGCCATGAGCGAGATCCATACCCCCCGTCTTCTCCTGCGCCGATGGCTGGACGACGACCTTGTCCCCCTGTCCGAGATCCAGGCCGATCCGTCCGTGATGCAGTGGATCGGCGACGGCTCGCCGCGCTCCCTGGAAGAGAGCGCCGAGGACATCGAGGCGTGGGAGGAGGAGTGGGACGAGGAGGGGTTCGGGATCTTCGCGGTCGAACTCCTTGGGTCCGGGGAACTGATCGGGGCGGTCGGCCTGTACGTCGCGCAGGTCCCGGCCGAGATCGCCGGCCAGGTGGCGATCCGCTGGCGGCTCGGGCGCGCGTTCTGGGGACAGGGCTACGCGTCCGAAGCCGCCCACGCGGCACTGGAGTTCGCGCTCCAGGACCGCGGTATCGACCAGGTCGTCGCCGTGTGCCGGACCGGAGACACGGCCTCCGCGAACGTGCTCGACAAACTCGGGATGCAGCCGGAGGGCGCCGTGGAGCACCCCGTGCACGGCCATGACCTGCGGGTCTACGGCATCGACCTCACCGAGTACCAGGAGTAGCGGGAACGGCCCCGGCCGGGCCGACCGCGGCCGAGGTCAGTGCCGGGCGAACTGGACCCGCGTCGGCTGTACGACGTCCGGCCGCAGCGCGATCCCGTCGACGGTCAGTCGCTCGCCGTAGATGTCGGTGATCCTGAGCGTGCCGCCGCATCCGGCGCCGTCGGCGGAGACGAAGTAGTTGTAGCCGGTGCGTGCCAACTGCCGCCAGCCGCCGGTGGTACGGACCTCCAGCCGCGCCACCGGATTGCGGTGGCCGAGCGCCTGGACGCCGCACCACCAGCGGCTGGAGCCGGTCTTGTACCGGATCGAGACGGTGTCCGGGATGCTGGGGCTGAGCAGTTCCCAGGTGATCGGGACCCGGCCGGCCGAGGGGTCGGCGAGCCGCGCGAACGCCTGCGCGCTCAGGTCGAGTTGCCCGGGCACACAGGGTGACGGGCATTCGTTGACGATCCGGACCGTGACCGAGTCGCCGCCGGCCCGGACGAGGACATACGCTCCGCACGCCTTGGCCGACTCGTAGTCGGCGGTGTTCATCGCCGCGACCATGAGATCGTCCGCCGGGCCGTACATGCAGGCGCCGTCACCGGTACCGGCGTCGTAGGAGGTGGCGACTCCCCGATAGGTGACCGCGGGCTTGATCCGCCCCGCCAGCGGTGCCACGGCGAACGCCGTCCGCCCTGTGTCCGTGGCCGAGGGCCGCGTCACCGCGGTGGTCGCGGCCGCCGGTTCGGTCGGGGACGGTGTGGTGGCGGGGGACGGCGTGGCGGCGTGCGACTCCCGCGCGGGTGCCGGCCTCGACGCGGTCGGTGACACCGCTCCGGTGCCGGCGACCGACTGGTGCGCGGCAGGCTCCCGCCCCGCGTCGGCCCGGTGGTCGGGGCCGAACTCCATGACCAGGTAGACGAGGACGCACGCGGCGATCAGCGCCAGCGGAGCGCCCATGACCAACCCGAGCCTGCGGTCGCGCGCGGCCTGTCTCGTTGACTTCATGCCCATCCGTTCGAGGGTTCGGAAGCTCGGACGTTCGGAAGCTCGGACGTTCGGAAGGTGGAGTCGGTGGTGCACCGCTCGGTGGCCGCGGGAGAGAAGCGGGTTGGCGCGTCTGTCGCCACCCGCACGGACCGAGTGTCGCAGGACCGGGTCGGCACCGGGCGCGGATTCACCGTTTGACACTCGGCGTTCACGGACTGTCGTTCGTGATCAGCCGGGCGTCGCGCGGTGTGGCGAACGAAAGGCCCTAGGGTGCGGACATGATCTCGCGCAGCTACCTCTCCGACTTGTTCTCGCTGGACGGCCGGGTCGCCGTGGTGACGGGCGGCAGTTCCGGCATCGGCCGGGCCATCGCCGGGGCGCTCGCCCGAGCGGGGGCGAGCGTGGTGATCGTGGCCCGCAAGGAGCCGGAACTGATCGCCACCGTGGACGAGTTGACGGCCGACGGATGCCGGGCGGCGTGGGTGAGCGCCGACCTGGGCAGCCGGGACGGAGTGCGCGTGGCGGCGGATCGGGCGGCCGAGGTGTTCGGCGAGCCCGACATCCTCGTCAACAGCGCCGGGATCAACCTGCGGCCGCCGATGGGCGAACTGGGCGAGGACGTGTGGGACGCCACGATGGCGGTGAACCTGGAAGCGCCCTATCTGCTGGGCCGGCGGTTCGGGCCCGGCATGGCCGAGCGCGGTTTCGGGCGGATCATCCACATCACCTCCCAGCAGGCGCATCGGGCGTTCGTCCAGAGCGGCGCCTACGGGGTCTCCAAGGGGGCGTTGGAGTCACTGGCCCGCTCACAGGCGGAGGCGTGGTCGCCGTACGGCGTCACCTGCAACACGCTGGTGCCCGGTTTCGTCATGACTCCGCTCAACGCGCGCCTGTCGTCCGACCCGGAGCGGGTGGCGGCGCTGGCCGCACGCACGATGGTCGGGCGCAACGGCCTGCCCGAGGACTTCGCCGGTGCCGCCGTGTTCCTGGCCGGCCGGGCGTCCGGCTATGTCACCGGGCAGGCGATCTTCGTCGACGGCGGATTCTCCGTGCACTGAGTCACCGGACTCGGGGTCTTCACCGACCCGTGCCGCGTGGCCGACGGCCCGGCTAGAGGTCAAGGACCACCTCGGTGGCCGGTTCGCCGCAGCAGACGAGAACCGTGCCGGGCTCGGGGAGTTCGAGCCGGACGGCCGCCCTCCACGCAGGAGGACCGCGATGGCGAGCGGCTCGCGTGGCCCGCGTTGTCGTGATCGAGGGGGCGGTACGGTGCCGTGTCACCCCGGGAACGAGTGACTCGGCCGTGCCGCCCTCATGGGTGCGTCGGCCGTTCTGCCGTCCGGTCCTGGGCCGCGCAGACCTCCGTGGAGCACCAGCGTCGCCCGCCCGGCCCGGCCCCGGCGTCCAAAGGAGCCGGGACCCGGGCCGGCGGCCGGCGGCCTCAGGCGGCCGAGGTGACCACGGCGACGCCGGTGCGGCCGCCGTCGACGTCGAGGACCGTGCCGTGCACGAAGTCCGCCTCGTCGGAGGCGAGGTAGACGGCCGCCCGGGCGATCGAGTCCGGATTTCCGTAACGGCCGGCCGGGGTGCCCTTCATCATCACGTCGCCGGGCCGGGCCCCGGTCTCGCCGGGACCCGACTCGCGCACCACCCCGGGAGAAATGGCGTTGACGCGGACGCCCTGGGGACCGAACTCGGCCGCCCAGGCGCGGGTGAGCGTTTCCATCGCCCCCTTGGACGACGCGTAGACGGCCCCGACCGGGATGCCGAGCCGGGCGATCCACGAGCCCAGGTTGATCACCGCGCCCCCGCCGGCCTCGATCATCGCGGGGACCACGGCGGCGGTCAGGAAGAACGGCGCCTTGACGTTGACCGCGTAGATCCGGTCGAACGTCTCCTCGTCCGTGGCGGGCGTGGCCGGGCTCGGGTAGATGCCGGCGTTGTTGACCAGGATGTCGATGCGGCCGCCCAGGACCCGGGTGGCTTCCTCGGCGAGCGAGCGGGAGGCGGCCGCGCCGCCGTCGAGATCCGCGGGCAGGAAGTCCGCCCTGCCGCCCGCGGCGCGGATCTCGGCGATGACCTCCTCGCCGCGCTCCGGGCTGCGGCCGGACACCGCGACGTGGGCGCCCTCGGCGGCGAGGGCCAGCGCGATCGCGCGGCCGATGTTGCTGGTGGCGCCGGTGACCAGCGCGGTCCTGTGCTGTAGACGGTTGCTCATGACGCGAACTTCTTCCATATCCGCAGGGGCTGATGGGCCCGATGGTGACCGCGGAAAAATGGACCTGCAAGTCCAAAGTTGCGGCGGCCTCGGCCGCCTCTCACGCCGGTCCGGCTCACTCACGTCACGAGGAGCCGGGGGCGCCCGCCGGTCGCAGGTAGACCTCGTCGACGTAGCACCAGGCCCAGTCCTCGCGCCGCTCGGCGGAGCGGACGACCGGGTGCCCGGTCTCCTCGTAGTGCGCGCTCGCGTGCCTCCCGGGCGAGCTGTCGCAGCACCCCAGGTGACCGCAGTCGAGACACAGGCGAAGGTGCGTCCAGTGGCCCCCGTCGGCCACGCACTCCTGGCAGCCGGAGCCGGTCCGCGGCGCGGGGGCGGCGCGGTCCAGATGACCGCAGCGCCGCCCCTCGGGCCGTCCGCCGTCCGGCCGTACCGTCCACATGTCCATGACGCTCGGGCCCTCCTTCCCTCGGTGCGACGACTCCCCCGGCACCCATGATTCCGGCCCCGTCACCCGTACGGTTGCGGCGGGACCGGGCGGCCGCGTCACGGGAATCGGGTGGCCGCACCGGATGTGACGTCTCCCACCTGCTCTTGCCTCAGCCACGAAGGCCTACCTAAGTTCGGCGACATGTCCCCACATGTTCCGCACCTTCCCGACGGTCCGGGCGACCCCGCCGAGCCGCTCCGCCCCGCCGCCGGTTCGTCGCAGGACACCTCGCTGGTCGACTTCTCCGTGGACCTGACGTCCCACGAGATGCTGCGGCGCGCGCACGTGCTGGACACTCTCGGCCCCGAGTGGGATCCCGTGGCGGCACTGCGCGGCGAGGACGCGGCGCACGACCTGCTGTTCTCCGGTCTGAGCGAGGAACAGCAGAAGATCTACGACGACCTGGTGGCGGCGGGTGTCCTCCCGCGGAGAGGAGACGGCCGTGCTGCCTCTTGATCCGCAGGCGGACGTCGGACGCCGGGCCTGGGTGGCCTGCCCGAGCTGCGCCGACAGCCGCGGGTGCGAGACCTGCGAACAGCGGCGTACCTGCTCGGAGCACTGGCGCTACCTGCTCGCCAACACCGGCAGCCTGCTGCACCTCCAGTGCCCGTCGTGCACCCATGTCTGGGAGCACGAGACCGGCTTCGGAGCCACCCGCTCCCTCTCCCAGCGCATCATCAGCGGCCTGCGGCGCCACTGACGGCCGGGCCGTACGACGCGCGGCGACCGGTGGGGCGACCGCACCCTCGCTCAGCGGGGCAGGAGCTGCTGGCCTCCGTCGATGTCGTAGGTCGCGCCGGTGAGCGCGTCGTTGCCCATGATGTGGACGGCCAGGGCGGCGACGTCGGCCGGGCCCACGACCCGCCGGATGGGCAGACTGGTACGCAACTCCTCACGCCGGGCTTCGAGTCGGTCACCGAGGAGTGACGCCGACAGGGGGGTGTCGACGAATCCGGCGGCGATCAGGTTCACCCGGATCGGCGCGATCTCCAGCGCCAGGTTGGCGACGAGGGCGGGCATCGCCGCGGTGACGGCGGAGACGACGGACATGCCGACACCCGGGCGCCGGCCACCGGTGCCGCCGATGAAGAGCAGCGTGCCTCCGGCCCTGACCTTGGCACGGCTGAACAGGGCGACCGCGAGGACCATGGCGAGACGCTCACCGAACTGGCGGCGGGCGTCGTCGAGGTCCAGGTCCGCCAACGGGGTGTAGACGGGACCACCGGCGGTGACCATGACGTGGTCGACCGGACCGGGCAGGTCCCGGAAGAACTGTTCGAGGCTGTCGGTGTCGTGGGCGTCGAACGCCGCCGTGCTCAGCGGCTCGAGTTCGGCCGCCGCCTGCCGCAGTCTCCCGGGGTCACGGGCGACCAGGACCAGCTGTCCGCCGTGCGCCCGCACCTGGCGGGCGGTCTCCAGCCCGATCCCCGCGCTGGCGCCGATCACCACGACCGTCCGGCCGGCGAGGGGACCGTCGCCTGGGCCGGCGGCCGGGTCGCGGTCGAGGTGGGGGTCGCTGCCCGTCATCGGTACCTCCGGGTGTCAGCCGGTACGGATGGTGTGCGCCCCGAGGTGCACGACCTTCGGCCGTCGACCGTCGGGCCCGAGGTACACGGCCCGAGGCCGTCGTGCCCGTGACCTGATGACCGTCGCCGATGGTCGTCGGTGATAGCCGTCGCCGATGGCCGTCGAGGCCATGGCCGGGGTCGTCGTCGGCTTGGCCGAAGTGGGCGCTTCGCCCGTCAACCTACCGGTTCGCCCGGCGCGACGCGCGGCGTGCCGGGGAGCTCACCGTCGTAGGATTGCCCCAAAGATCCCGACATGACCGGTTGGAGCAAGGGTCGGGTCGAGCTGTTGAGCCGCATCAGATCAGGGCCGTCGTCGTGATCCAGCACCGCCAGGAGTTCTCGTGCACAGGCCGTGTGAATGGACCCGCAGGGTGCTTCGTCGGGACCCGCGCCGCACCGCCGCCGACCCGGCGGACGTTCCGGCGACGAGATCACCGCTGTGGGTGCGCTGGCTGCCCGCCCTCTACGTCGGCGTCATCCTGGCGGTGGAACCTGTCACCCCGGTGCAGTGGCCGGTGAGCTTCCTGCTCATCGCCCTTCCCGTGGTCGCCGCCTACGCCCACGGCCCCTTCGCGGTCGCCGCCATCACGGTCTTCGCCGTCGTGTTCGAAGGCGTGCTGGCCGGCACCCCGTGCTGCGCGGGCCGCTCGGTGGGATACCTGTGGGACCGCTACTACGTCTTCACGTATGTCTCCACCGCCCTGGTGGGCGTCCTCGGCGCGATTCTCGCCGCCCACCGGATCCGCCGGGAACGCACGCTCGCCAGCGTGCGTTCCGTGGCCGAGACCGCGCAGCAGGTGCTGCTGAGCCCGGTGTCCCGCCGCCTCGGCCAGGTCCGGGTGGAGACCCTCTACCTGTCGGCCGCCGCGGAGGCCCGCATCGGTGGCGATCTGTACGAGGCGGTGCCCTGCGCCTACGGGGTCCGGCTGCTCATCGGTGACGTCCGGGGCAAGGGCCTGGTCGCGGTGGAGACGGCGGCGACGATGCTCGGCGCCTTCCGTGAAGCCGCGCACGACGAGCCCGACCTGGTCGCGGTGACCCACCGGGTGGAGCGGAGCATCACCCGCAGAGCCGCCCAGCTGCCGGGCAGCGAGGTGGCCGAGCGCTTCGTCACCGCGGTGTTCGCCGAGATCCCCGACCACGAGCCCGTGGTCCGCATCGTCAACTGCGGCCATCCGCCGCCGTTGCTCATCGACCGCGACGGTGTCACCGAGCTGGACTCGTCCGATCCCTCACCGCCCCTCAACCTCGGCGTGCTGGTGGGGGACGACTACCACGTGGACGTACGGCGTTTCCGGCCCGGCGACCACCTCCTGCTGTACACCGACGGCGTGACCGAGACGCGGGACCGCGACGGGGCCTTCTACCCGCTCGTCGACCGTGTCCGGTCCTGGGGCCCCCTCGGCCCCCGCGAACTCCTCGACCGTCTCCACAAGGACCTGCTGGACTACAGCGGCGGTCGCCTCGACGACGACACCGCCGCCCTAGCCGCCTACCGCGACCCGGGGTGAGCCCCGGAACCGACCGGACCAGGGACCGCGGAACGGGGACAGGGATCAGGGCGCGAGCGGTACGGGAGCCGGGACCGGCCGACCTCACGCCGGGGGCTCCGGGGTGGCCGCCCCCTCGTCCGGGCGGTCCCCGTCCGGCCCGGGCGGCTTCCGGCCGGGCTTCGCGACGACCTCCGGCAGTACCAGTTCGGCCCAGATCACCTTGCCCTGGGCGGTGTAGCGGGTGCCCCAGCGCTCGGCGATCTGCGACACCAGGAACAGGCCCCGGCCGCCCTCGTCCGTCGTCGCCGCGTAGCGCAGATGCGGCGAGGTGCTGCTGCCGTCGGCCACCTCGCAGATCAGCGACCGGTCGCGGATGAGCCGTACCCGGATCGGGTCGGAGCCATGGCGGATGGCGTTGGTGATGAGCTCGCTCAGGACGAGTTCCACGCTGAAGGCGCACTCGGAAAGGCCCCAGTCGTCCAGCGTCCCGGACACCGCTTCGCGCATGACCGCGACGGCGGCCGGGTCGCGCGGTACGCCCCAGTCGGCGACCGAGTCGCGCGGCAGGCCCCGGGTACGGGCGATGAGCAGGGCCACGTCGTCCTTGGGCCGGCAGGGCAGCAGCTCGTCCAGTACGGCCTGACAGCTGTCCTCGGGCGAGCGGTCGGGGTGACCCGCCAGCGCGTCGGCCAGCAGTTGCATGCCCACGTCCAGGTCGCGCTTGCGGTCCTCGATGAGGCCGTCGGTGTACAGGACGAGCTGGGTGCCCTCCGCGAGCTCCAGCTCGGCCGTCTCGAACGGCATGCCGCCCAGGCCGAGCGGCGGCCCGGCCGGCAGGTCGGGGAAGGTGACGGATCCGTCGGGGTGTACCAGCGCGGGCGCCAGATGTCCCGCGCGCGCCATGACACACCGGCGTGTCACCGGATCGTAGATCGCGTACAGGCAGGTGGCGCCCACGACGCCGACGGCGCGGTCCGTGCCGGCCTCGTCCTGGTCGATGCGGCCGACCAGGTCGTCCACGTGGCTCAGCAGTTCGTCGGGCGGCAGATCGAGCGAGGAGAAGTTGTGCACCGCGGTCCTCAGCCGCCCCATCGTGGCCGCGGCGTGCAGGCCGTGGCCGACCACGTCGCCGACGGCCAGCGCGACCCGGGTGCCCGACAGGGGGATCACGTCGAACCAGTCGCCGCTCACACCTGACTGGGCGGGCAGGTAGCGGTAGCCGACGTCGAGGGCACTCAGCTCGGGCAGTGCCCGCGGCAGCAGACTGCGCTGGAGGGTGACCGCCAGGGCGTGTTCGCGGGTGTAGCGGCGGGCGTTGTCGAAGCTGACCGCGGCTCGGGCCACGAGTTCCTCGGCCAGCGACCGCTCCTCCTCGTCGAAGGGCTCGTGCCGGGCGAAGCGCCAGAAGTTGGCCATGCCCAGCACGACACCGCGGGCCTGGATCGGGGCGGCGATCAGGGACCGGATGCCGTAGTCCACGATCGCCCTGGTCCGCGCGGGGTCCTGGGCGTGCCAGCCCGTGGCGGTCGACAGGTCGGCCACCAGTTCGGAGCGTCCGGTGCCGTAGCCGCGCGCCTGGGGCGTGGACGGCACGAAGTCGATCAGCCGGCCCTCCTCGTAGAGCGGATGGTCGTCCCGGACCCCGTACACGGCTGTGCGCCGCAGGTCGGTGGCGGTGTTGGCCGGGTCCTCGCCGCGCAGCACGGCGTCCGCCAGGTCCACGGTGACGAAGTCGGCGAAGCGCGGTACCGCGACCCTGGCCAGTTCGTCCGCGGTGCGGCGCACGTCGAGGGTGGTACCGATCCCGAGTCCGGCGTCGTACAGCAGTTTCAGCCGCTCCCGGGCGATCTCGGCCCTGCCGGTCAGCGCCTGTAGCTCGGTGGAGTCGCGCAGCGTCGCCACGGTGCCCGCGGGGCCTCCGTCACGATCGGTGGGCCGCTGGTTGACCGCCAATAGCCGCTCTCCGGTGAAGTGCACCTCGTCGGTGGCCTCGCGGCCCGAGGCGAGCAGCGCCGTCATCTCGGGGTCGAGGCCCGGAACCTCCGACACGAGCCGTCCCTCGGCGTCCGGGGGCAGCTCCAGCAGCCGGCTCGCCTCGTCGTTCGCCAGCAGCAGCCGCCCGTCGCCGGAGACGATCAGCACGCCTTCGCGTACGGAGTGCAGCACGGCGTCGTGGTGCTCGTACATGCGGGCCATCTCGTCCGGCGCCAGGCTGTGGGTCTGCCGCCGCAGCCGCCTGGCCACCAGTGCCGTGCCGCCGGTGGCCACCGCGAGCGCCCCGGCCCCGGTACCCAGGATGATCGGCAGTTGCCGGTCCACCGCGTTGGTCACGTTCTTGACCTTCAGCCCGGCGGAGACGAGGCCCTCCACCTTGCCGTCGGTGGCCTCGATCGGGACGGTGGCCTGCACTTCCTGACCGAGCGGACCGTCCACGCTCTCCGTGTACACCTTGCCCGCCAGCGACGGCCCGATGGTGCCGACGAACCGCTTGCCGATCAGGCCGGGCAGCGGGTGGGTGTAGCGGATGCCCTGGGTGTCCATGACCACGATGAAGTCGACGCCGGCGGCCTTGCGCGCCGCCTCGGTGAGCGGCTGCAGGATCTTGCTCGGGTCCGGGCTGCGGAGCGCGGCCAGGACGCCGGGCGAGTGCGCGAACGTCTCGGCCACCGCCACCGAGCGACGCTCGGCCTCGGCCTCGTTGTCCCACTGCGACTGAAGGAAGACAGCCAGCACGCCACAGGCCACGAGCAGCACGACCAGGGCCACCTGGAGGAAGAGCACCTGCCCAGCCACGCTTCGCGGGCTCTTGCTGGCCAGGGGCCTGAGCCGTAGGCGTCGAAAAGCGGCGAATCGATTCGCCATGTGACCTTTCTAGCA
Organism: Streptomyces sp. NPDC002306; assembly: GCF_053593435.1. Classification (NCBI taxonomy): domain Bacteria; kingdom Bacillati; phylum Actinomycetota; class Actinomycetes; order Kitasatosporales; family Streptomycetaceae; genus Streptomyces; species Streptomyces sp. NPDC002306. The sequence continues at coordinate 193,258 of NZ_JBSFCK010000011.1, read as the reverse complement.
CTGGTGATCCCGTGCGGCCATGGACGCGCCGCCCCGTGGCTACTTGGGGACAGCGGTCATGCCGGGTGCCGCACGGCTCAGACCCACGACTCCCACGACGACCAGCAGGGCGCCCAGCGCCTCGGGCAGCAGCCACCAGCCGGTCCGGATCTGCTCGTCGAACAGGAAGATTCCCAGTGCGAGGCTCACGGTCGCGTCCCCGATCGTCAGGGCGGGCTGGGACGCGACCAGGGGGCCCGCCTGGAGCGCGCTCTCCAGCAGGACGATCGCGGCGATCCCGGACAGGGCGAACCCGTACGTCTGCCACGCGCGCAGGAAGGCCGGAAAGCCGTCGTCCGCGAAGGTGCCGGTCGCGGACTTCAGCAGGGCCGCGGTCAGGGCGTTGCCGATCGCGGCGGCCGCCGCCAGCACCGCGGCGCGGAAGGCCTGCGGCCGCTCCGGTCGGGCCACCACGAGGGCCGCGCCCATCGCGCCCAGACACAGCACGAGCACCGGAAGCCAGCGGACCATGGGGCTCTGGTCCTCGGCTCCGCTCGGTGCGGCCGAGGCCAGGACGAGCGCCAGGCCCGCCACCACGCAGACCACTCCCAGCCAGCCCGCGGCCGACAGCCGGCGGTGCATCAGCGGAATGACGACGAGCAGGGCGAACGGAAGTTCCAGGATGAACAGCGGCTGGACGAGGGCCAGCGGCCCGTTCACCAGTGCGAGGGCCTGGAAGAGCGCGGCCCCGGCCACGCCGGCGATGCCGATCAGCCACACGGGTCTCCCCATCAGCTCCACCAGCAGCCGCAGCCCGCTCCTGGTGGAGGTGGAGGCCGCCTTGCGCTGGAACGCCGTTCCCACGGCATTGCTCATGGCACCCAGGACAGCGAACACCGCGGCCAGTTCGATCACATTCGGTCGCCTCCCCGGGAAGTGGACCCCGTCCCAGTTTCGGAAGGCGGCGGCGGCACGACCACTCGGCGCCGCCGCGGCCACGTGCCCGGCGGCCGGGGAGACCGTCGACATCGACCGGAAAACCACGCTCGCCCCGCCGGCGCACGCATTACATTCAGTGATCGCACGGGTACTGATCCGAGCGGGTGAACCGGGCGTCGCGGTCCCCCCGCGCGGCCGGGCTCCGTCCCATCGGCGACAGGCGCGTCCTGGTGGAAGGTGTGTCCCCGTGGAAGGGTGCGGCCCAGTGAAAGGTGCGTCCATGGGCGTCGTCGACCTCGCCGCGCTCGGTGAGTCCTTCACCCGGGACCCGTATCCCGTGTACGCCCGGTTGCGGGCCGAGGGACCGGTCCACCGGATCCGGATGCCGGAGGGCGGCGCGCCGGCCTGGCTCGTCGTCGGATACGAGGCCGGGCGGGCCGCGCTGGCCGATCCCCGGCTCTCGAAGGACTGGGGCAGGGCGTCCCCCGCGCTGCCGCTCGCAGCCGTCTCCTCTGGCCCTCATATGCTCAGGGCCGACCCGCCGGACCACACCCGGCTGCGCAAGCTGGTCGCCCGGGAGTTCACCCCGCGCCGGGTGGCGGAGCTCGCCCCACGCGTCCAGCGGACCACCGACCGGCTCCTGGACCGGATGCTCGCGGCCCCCGAGGGGCGCGTCGACCTCGTCGAGGCACTGTCGTTCCCGCTTCCCATCTCCGTGATCTGCGAGCTGATCGGTGTGCCGGACCTGGACCGCGCGTCCTTCAGGACGTGGTCGAACGACGCGCTCGACGCCACCGACCCCGAGGACCGCGCGGTCGCCGCGACGGCGATGGCGCGGTACCTCGTGGAACTGGTGGACGGCAAGCGCCTGCGGCCCGGCCAGGACCTCCTGAGCGCGCTGATCCACGGCTCGGACGAGGACGGCGACCGGCTGTCGCCCGAGGAAGTCGTCGGCATGGCCTGGCTGCTGCTCGTCGCCGGGCACGAGACCACCGTCAACCTCATCTCCAACGGCGTCCTCGCCCTGCTCACCCATCCCGATCAACTGGCCGCCCTGCGCGCGGACTTCACCCTCATCGACCGCGCCATCGAGGAGATGCTGCGCTACGACGGTCCGGTGGAGACCCCCACCTACCGCTTCACCACCGAGCCGGTGACGATCGGCGACACGGTGATCCCCGGCGGTGGCGAACTCGTCCTCGTCGCCCTGGCCGACGCCAATCACGACCCCGCCCGCTTCCCGTCCCCGCGGCGATTCGACCTGTCCCGTGACGCACGCGGCCATGTGGCGTTCGGCCACGGCATCCACTACTGCCTGGGGGCGCCGCTGGCCCGCGTGGAGGCGCGCATCGCCATCAGGACGCTGCTGGAACGCTGCGGCGACCTGACCCTGGACATCCACCCCGCGGCGCTCACCTGGCGTTCCGGCATGCTGATCCGCGGCCCGCGGAGCCTGCCCGTACGGTTCACCCCGTAGTCCCGCCTCCGGCGGCCCCGCGGTCGTCCGCGACCAGGCCGACGATGTGGGCGGTGACCGTGTCGAGGATGTCGCTCCAGCCGGAATCCTCCCCGAGCACCAGGTAGTTGAGGGTCAGGCCGTCGGTCATGGCGGCCAGGTAGCGGGCCAGTACGGAGACGGGCACTTGCAGGCGCAGATCCATGCTCCGGCACAGCTGGTCGATCAGTTCGGCGTACGCGTCGCCGTACAACTCGTACTGGCGTCGCGCCAGGTGGGCGAACTCCGGCCGGCGCAGGGCGTACTGCGTCAGCTCGTAGGTGAGCATGTGCTCGTCGGGGTGGGCGAGGACATGGTCCCAGTACGCCCGGAACCCGGCCCGGACGGTCTCTTCGAGGGTGCTCCTGGGGCGCAGCGCCTGCCGTACGACGGTCACGGAGTGGTCGGTGATGGTGGTGATGACGGACTCCACCAGGGCCTGCTTGGAGTCGAAGCAGTAGTGGAAGACGCTCAGGGACACGTCCGCCTCGGTGGCGATGGCCCGGGTCGTCGTCCTGTCGACGCCGTCCCGGGTCATCACCCTGATCGCCGCTTCCGTCAGCTGCCGGCGCCGTTCGGCCGACGGCATCCGTGCCATCCGTGTGTCCTTCGTGCTCGTACCGGCCGCCCGCCGGGCGGGCGGTCGCGGTCAGCTGCTGTGCACGCCCACCTCGTAGAGCGAGTAGCCCCACTCGGTGCCGCGGGCCAGGCCGTGGATCCGTACGTAGCGAGCGGGTGTGGCGGTGAACAGGGCGGTGTCGAGGCCGCCGTCACCGGCCGTGGTGGACCAGGCGGTCTGCCAGGTCGACCCGTCGGCGGAGAGCTCGATGCGGTACGACTTCCCGTACGCGCGTTCCCAGTCGAGCGTGACGCGCCGGACCAGGTGCGTGGAGCCCAGGTCGACGCGCAGCAACTGGTCGTCGCTCCAGTCGCTGGCCCAGCGGGTGTTGCGCGTGCCGTCCACGGCCTGGCCCGGCGCGTAGCTCGTGAACGGGTTCCACTCCGCCGAACTGGCCGTGGTCGCGGCGCCCTGGGCGAGGTTGACGCCGGCCTGGTGCCGCTCGGTCGCTCCCCAGGTGCCGAGGTAGGACTCGGCGCCCCGGAAGAGGTCGTCCACCACGTCCTGGCCGCCGACGAGCCGGATGTCCTCGATCCAGTCCGGTACCAGGCCGTAGTGCGCGGCCCCGTCGGTGTTGAGGTCCCAGGTCCGCTGACCGGTCGTCTGCCGGTCGATGACGGAGCCGCCGTCGACGCTGCGGAAGGGATAGGTGACCTTGTTGGGGGCGGTGGCGCCGCGCGGGGCCGGCCAGCCGCCGACGCCGTTCATGTCCGTGCCGAAGCCGTAGCCCACGCCGTACTTGTCGCGCAGCGCGTCCGTACGCTTCGCTTCGGCGCTGAACTGCTCCGAGCCGTGCATGTACTGGGCGATGAAGCCGCCGAGGCCGTAGACCCGCTCGGTCCAGTTCAGGTCCATCCAGCTGTGCGAGGAGATCACACCCGGGTAGGACGCGGACTCGAGGATGTCGAGCGCGCGGCCGGTGGCCTTGACGCTCATGTGGTCGATCTCCAGCATCATCTTGCGTTTCACCATGCCGCGTACGGCGTACTCGCCGAGGTCGGTGAGCCCGCGCGTGTTGCACTGCGCGTCGGTGTCGTACGAGGGGACGGCCACGCCCGCCGGAAGGTCCTTCTCCGCCCCGGAGGCCGCGGTGCCGATGGGGTTGTCGTGCTGGGGGCCGGCGCACTTCTCGGTCTTCCAGAAGGTGCCGGTCGACAGGAACTGCCCGACGTTGATGGCGGTGCCGAGGCCGCCCTCGTCGAAGCGGACCCCGCACAGCGCGTTGTCGAACTTGTGGCACAGGAACATGCTGCGCACGCCCAGCCCGTACAACTCGTCCAGCCCGGCGTCGATGTCGGCCTTGCTGCACTGGGGGATGTCCAGGATCTGCTTGCAGCCGAACGGTTCGGAGGTCTCCACACCCAGGACGACGGCGAGCTTGCCCTGCTTGATGACGTCGCGGGCCTGTGCGCTGTCGGTGACGATCCGGAACCAGCCCTTGCCGGTGCCGCCGTACATCTTGTCGATGTACGCCTGGAGGTCGTACGTCAGCTTCGCCTGGAGCCGGATCGACGTCATCTCGTCGCAGCTGCGGTCCTTGAAGAAGTACACCGAGCAGATCACACCGTTGGTGACGAGGTCGTTGACGAGCACCCGCTGTCCGCCGCGCCAGGCCCGCTCCACCCAGGCGTAGTAGTTCTGCTGGTGGGTGAGCGAGTCGTGCGCGGGCCAGTCCTTGAAGGTGGGCCAGCCGACCGGGTCGTGCTTGCCGTCGCCGCCCTTGGTGATGTAGTCGAAGATCGCGAGCGAGCCGTCGGGGTAGTGCTCGGGACAGTCCTTGAGCGCGTCGGCGACTCCGGCGTCGGAGAACGTCCTGCCGCAGATGAGCCGCCCGCCGAAGGCCTCGTTCGCCATCAGGTGGTCGTGCGCGTCCACGAAGCCGCGCACCTCGCCCTGGGCGTCGACGCCCGTGAACGGCGCGCCGGTGACATTGATCTGGGAGTCCGGCGCGGGCCGGGCGGTCGGTGTCCACCAGTCGGTGCCCGCCGCCGCCGAACTCGACGTGGGGCCGAGTGCCATGGCCAGGACGAAGAAGAGCAGCGAAACAAGGGTGACGCGAGGGCGTCCGCGATACGTGCGTCCAGTCGTGCTCACTACCCACATCCCCGGGTCGACGGGATGGCACGGCCGACGGACCGGGCTGTCCGAGGTCCGAGGAACCACGAGCCCGGATTGTCATGACCGGCGCAAAACTTGCGACGAGCATGGCCACGGACGCCTACCGAGTCAAGAGTCCGGGACGCTTGACCTGATGGCGCGTGAGAAACCCCGCGAGCGGGTGCGGCCCCTTCTCCGGGCGCACGGCTGGTGGCGGGCCGACGCCGGGAAGCACGCCGGCCCTCGGTGCGCCTTCTCCGGGCGCACGGCCGGTGGCACGCCGACGCCAGGGAACACTCCGGCCCTCGGCGGGACCGGGGTGCTCCCGGGACGCTTCCGGCCGGTCAGGAGGCGGAGGCGGCGGTGTGGAAGTAGTGACCCTTGTCGAGGTCTTCGAGGAGTCCGGGGTGGGTCGGCTCCCAGCCCAGCAGTTCACGGGTCAGGGTGTTCGACGCCGGAGAGTCGGCGCCGAGGAAGGAGCCGAGCCAGGCGAAGTGCTCCGCCGCGGCCTCGGGCGCCACCGAGGTCACCGGCACGTCGAGGTGACGGCCGATCACCTCGGCGACGTCGCGGATCGCGACTCCCTCCTCCGCCACGCCGTGCAGCACCGTTGCGGCGGGTGCCTGTTCGGCCGCCAGCCGGAACAGCCGCGCGGCGTCGAGGCGGTGGACGGCCGGCCAGCGGTTGGCGCCGTCGCCCAGGTAGCCGGAGACGCCCCGGTCGCGGGCGATGGCGACCAGCGTCGGCATGAAGCCGTTGTCCCCCTCGCCGTGGCAGGTCGGGGAGAGCCGGACCACGGACGAGCGCACACCACGCGAGGCGAGTGCGAGCGCCGCCCCGGCGGTCGCCGCCCGGGCGGCGACCGGCGAACCGTCGAGCGCGGGCAGGTCCCGTTCGGTCGCCACCCGCCCGGGCGCGAGGCCGACCACGCCGGAGGCGAGGACGAACGGCCGGTCGCTGCCGGCCAGCGCGTCGCCGAAGGCGTCGACGGCACGCCGGTCGGCCTCGGCCGCGTCCTGGAAGCCGCCGCTGAAGGCGAGGTCGTGCTTGAAGGCGAGGTGGATCACGCCGTCCGACGCGGCGGCCGCGTCCCGCAGGACGCCGAGGTCGTCGATGGTGCCGCGGACGGCTTCCGCCCCGGCCGCGGCGAGCGCGGCGGCGGAGGCGTCGGAGCGGGCGAGCCCGACGACCCGGTGGCCCGCGCCGATGAGCTCGGGCACGACGGCGGAACCGATCCAGCCGGACGCGCCGGTCACGAAAATGCGCATGGGAACCCCAGACGGTTGATGCCGGCTGACCGACGGGCGACCCGTCGCAGCCAGGTGATGTCAGTTGCTGTCATCGAAGCTAGCACTCGATGTCAGTAACTGTCATCACGTAGGATCTGCGCATGGGCAGATGGGAGCCGGACGCGCGTGGGCGACTGGCGAAGGTGGCGCTGGAGCTCTACAGCGAGCGCGGGTACGAACAGACCACGGTGGCGGAGATCGCCAAGCGGGCCGGGCTCACGGAGCGGACCTTCTTCCGGCACTACACCGACAAGCGCGAGGTGCTGTTCGCCGGCTCAGGCGAGTTGCGGGAGTTGTTCGTGGGCGCGGTCGCCGGCGCCCCGAAGTCCGCGGCGCCGATCGACGCGCTGACCGCCGGCCTCGACGCGGTCTCCGAGTTGTTCGCCGACCGCCGCGAGTACGCGCGCCGGCGCCAGGGCGTGATCATGGCGAACGCGGAACTCCACGAGCGTGAGCTGATCAAGCTCGCCTCGATCTCGGCCGCGCTCGCCGGGACCCTGCGCGAGCGCGGCGTACCGGAGCCGGCCGCGAGCCTGACGGCCGAGGCGGGTGTCGCCGTCTTCAAGGTCGGCTTCGAGCGCTGGGTCGCGGCGGGCGAGGAACGCGACATGGCGGACCTGATGCGGGACTCGCTGGCCGAGCTGAGGGCCGTGACCACGGGAAGCGAATCGACGACGTGACCGCTGGGCGGCGGTCACGCCGTCATCGCGGGCGTCGAGGACCGATGAGAGGTCTACGGGCGTCGCGGACCGATGAGAGGTCTACAGGCGTCGGGGACCGGCGTCGTACCTGCGGGCGCAAGGAGCCGTCAGGGATGACGAGTTGGGGCGCTGCGACGTGTACCGGAGCCGGCGTCAGTTCCCCTCGGGGCGACCATGGCCGACCGGCCGACGGAGGATCGTGCGTATGCGATGGCGGCGTGAAAATCCTGCCTGAAACATGGATTTCCACGATCGGTTTCTTTTGAAGGGCGTCTCGAAGACCGCGGCGAAAAGCCACGCCGCCAGCACCGAAACGGGCAATCCCAGCAGGATCGTGAAACAGAACGTGGACAGCCCCGGCGAAACGTGATGCGGAGCGATCTTCCGAACGATCACCATGACGATCGGCAAGTGGATCAGGTACAGACTGTAGGAAAAGTTGCCGAGGCTCCGCATCGGGCGCGTATCCAGAAGTCGCACGAGGAGAGTCGGTCTCCCTAGGGAAACTGACACGACGAGCAGGGTCATGGCCGGGACAACCACAAGATCCATCCAGAAGTAGTGGTCCACGGTCCAGACCGAACCCTTGATCACGACGAGCGCCAGGGCCGGTGCAGCGGCCAAGGCCGCCATCCAGTGCCATGGCAGGCGCCGAACTCTCTCCGAGGCGACCACGACACCCGCGCCGACCAGACCGGCGACAAACACCGGAGCAAGGTTCAGAGTCAGTCCGTTCACGCCCTCGATCGGCAACGCGTTCTTCGCCAGCAAGCCACGCGCGACGACGACGAGAGTCACGGCCGTGACCAGGACCACCGCCCCCAGTCGTCTCCGTACCAGCAGAAGAATCGGAAACGCGAGGTAGAGCTCGGCCTCCACCGCGATCGACCAGAACGCCCCGTTCGGGGTCGGTGCCGTGAATACGTCCTGAACTACGAAGGCGTACACCAGAATCGTTGTGCCGCTCGGTGGGCCGAAACGAGACGCGGGCACCACCAGATAGGCGACCAGCAGGCTGAGAACCAGCGCCGCCCAGTAGGGCGGCAGGATTCTCCAGGCGCGCCGGCGCAGGAAATCCGCGACGCCGCCCAGTCGCCATCCCTTGCGCGCCGCCGAGATGGCCAAGGAGAAACCCGACAGCACCAGAAAGAAGACGACAGCGAAACGCCCGTACATCAGCCAGCCCAGCCAAGAAGGGCCAGAATTGTGGGGGAACCCGCGAAACGAAAGGAGCCAGCAGTGAAACAGGAGCACGTACAACGCGGCCAGACCGCGGAGCCCGTCCAGACCCGACACATGATGCCGAACGGGCGCTGCGATCGTGTCGGTGCCGTCGGCGAGATCACTACCGGTTGGCTGGCTCGCGACTAATGAGATGGTTCGGCCCTCTTTCGATGTCCTGATCGCCACACGCGGTCAAGCTGTGCTTTCGGGCAGCGCGCGGACACTCCCGGCACCTCATACGTCGCGCCTGGCCGGAAGGTTCAAGGGTCTCCATGACCTCAGGCGCGCATCGCCGCAGACCTGGTCCGGGAGCCGCTGCCCGAGTGTGCGGCCCGGCCGCCTCCACACCCTCGGCGACCAGACGCACGCGCCCTGACCGGGCGACATCCCACGCCCCCTTCTGAACTTGGCTCGTCATCGCCGCGAGTAGCGGACACGATCTGACCTCTATGCCCGCCATGGTTGTCCCGTACCGAACAGCGAGAGCGACCGGAAGGGTCCCATCACCATGACCGCCTCGACCACGCCCCCCTCGACCCTCGACGCCGAGCGGGCCGACCTGCTCGCCGAGCTCGCGATCGCGCGGCTCGCCCTGACCAACACGGCCCGCGGGCTCAGCGACGCGCAGGCCGGCGAACGGCCGACGGCCGGCGCGCTGTGCCTGGGCGGCCTCATCAAGCATGTCGCGGCCGTCGAGGACGGATGGCTGCGCTTCGTGGTCGAGGGCCCGTCCGCGATGCCCTACGACCTGCCCGACGGTGTCACCTGGGCCGACCTCGCGGCCGGTACCGCCCGGGAGTTCCCGCAGTGGGCCATCGACCACCGGAACGACTTCCAGATGCTGCCCGGCGAGACGCTCGCCGGGATCCTCGCGCACTACGAGGAGGTCGCCGCCCGGAGCGAGAAGATCATCCTCTCCGTGCCCGACCTCGCGGCGACGCAGCCGCTGCCCGTGGCGCCCTGGCACGAGCCGGGAGCCGAGCACAGCGTGCGCCGGGTGCTCCTGCACGTCATCGCCGAGACCGCCCAGCACGCGGGGCACGCGGATATCATCCGCGAGACGCTCGACGGCCAGACCTCCACCTGAGCGGCGGCGTACGGCGTCGCCGGGTGTCGTGCCGCGATGCCCGGCGCCGCGCGCCGACCTGAACGGCACGACACGACCGGTCCCGGACGACCGGTCCGGCAGGCAAGCGAAGGGAACGGCGTCACCGTGACAGCACACGAGCCGGGGCGGCCCGATGACCGGGGCACCTCCTGCCCTCCCGGCACCGGCACCGGCATCGGGCAGGGGTTCTCCGTCCCGACCGGAGCGGCCGGAGCGGCCGGCGCCGTCGAACACGCGCCGCCGCACCGGCGGGTAGCCGAAGGGCGGGGCGCGGCATGAGCCCGACGACCGTCCTCGGCGCCCGGGCGCTCAACCGCGCCACGCTCGCCCGGCAGTTGCTGCTCGATCGCGCCGAACTGCCGGTGCTCAGCGCCGTCTCGCACCTCGGCGGGCTTCAAGCGCAGGAACCGCAGGAGCCGTTCGTCGGCCTCTGGTCGCGGCTGCGCGCGTTCGACCCGGCGGCGCTCTCCGGGCTGCTGACCGGGCGGAACGTGGTGCGGACCCATCTCATGCGCCGCACCGTCCACCTCGTCACCGCCGACGACGCCCTCGCCTGGCGAAGCAGGCACGACGCCATGTTGCGCCAGCGGGTACTGGGCACCTACCGCCGCGAGCTCGACGGGGTCGACCTCGACGAACTCGCCGCGGCGGGCCGTTCGGTCATGGCCGACGGCGAGCCGCGCTCGATGACCGAACTCGCCCGGGCGCTCGCCGGGCGCTGGCCGGCGCCAGGGCTACGGCCTCTGGGCGAGATACTGGTCGCCGCCCTCGTCCCGATGGCGCAGTTGCCGCCCCGGGGGCTGTGGCGCACCAAGGCGGGCGTACGCAACGTCCCGCTGTCGGCCTGGCTGGGCCGCGAGATCGATCCGCCGTCGCCGGACGGCAGCGACCCGGTGGGCCAGGCGCTGCTACGGCGCTATCTGGCCGCGTACGGCCCCGCCGCCTCGGCCGACCTGCGCGCTTGGTGCGGGCTCGCCGGACTGCCGGCCGCGGTCGCCGCCGCCCGCGGGGAACTCGTCGCCTTCCGCGACGAGCGTGGCCGGGAACTGCTGGATCTTCCCGGCGCCCCGCGCCCCGACCCGGACACACCCGCCCCGGTGCGGTTCCTGCCGGCGTTCGACAACGCGATCCTCGGCTACCACGACCGCGGCCGGATCATCGACGACGCCCATCGCGGCCTGTCGGTCACCGGCGCTCGCGTCGTCCTGGTCGACGGCCGGGTCGCCGCGACCTGGAGCGTCGAGGCCGACACCGTGACGGTCACCCCGCTGCGCGGCTTCTCCCGCACCGAGCACACGGCCGTCATCGAACAGGGGCAGGCCCTGGCATCCTTCCTCTCCGACCACGCCGACGACCACGTCCGGATCATGGAGTCGCCTCACTGAGCGCGACGGGCGGCGGGACGACGGGCCGCCACGGGCCGCCTTGCGTCCGCGGGCGGGCGGGGACCGGCGCGCGGTCGGGCCAACACGGACACGGACCTACGAGCTCCTGGCTCCGCCCCCCAACCCGAAGGCCTCGCCGAGCCACTCCCCCGCGTCTGCGACGATCTCTGCGTGGACTACCCGAACGACCAAGCCCCTGGCGCCCCCGTCCGCTCCGGCATCCCGGAGCACGGGCGCATCCCGAAGTACTACGCGGTGAAAGCGCGGATCGCCGCGCTCGTCGACGAGCTGGGCGAGGGCCATCTCATCCCCACCGAGCGCGACCTCTCCGAGCGGTACGACGTCGCCCGCGAGACCGTCCGCCAGGCGCTGCGCGAGCTGGTGCTGGAGGGCAAGCTGCGCCGGCAGGGCCGGGGCACGGTCGTCGCGGGCCCCAAGCTCGCCCAGCCCCTGTCGCTGGCCAGCTACACGGAGGGCGTACGGCGCCAGGGCCGCACCCCCGGCCGTAACCTCGTCACCCTCGACCGCTTCCCCTGCCCGGACGCACTCGCCGCCGAGATCGGGCTGACCCGCGGCGAGCCCGTCTGGCACCTGGAGCGTGTGCTGCTCGCCGACGACGAGCGGGTCGGCCTGGAGAGCACGTACGTCGCGGTGACCCGGCTCCCCGACCTCGACAGCGACTTCGAGCCCGACTCGTCCTTCTACGCCTACCTGAACGGCAAGGGCATCTCCTTCGGCGACGCCGACGAGCGGATCGAGACCGTCCTGGCCACCCCGCGCGAGGCGCTGCTCATCGGCACCCCGCCCGCCCTGCCGATGCTGCTGATCCACCGTGTCTCGCGGGACACGGGGGGACGCCCCCTGGAGCGGGTGCGCAGCCTCTACCGCGGGGACCGCTTCTCCTTCACCGCGCACCTCCAGGGCTGAGAACGGCCGCCTCCGACCCCCTCTCGGCATCACGAAATGATAACGGGTCTAGCCCAAAAGTGATGACTCGTTCACGCTCTCGTTGGCGGCCGGACCTTTCCGGTTCCCCGTCCAAGAGGAGCGTGAGCGTCGTGAGAGTGACAGTCGTCGGAGGCGGCGTGGTCGGCACCATGCACGCCTGGCAAGCAATTCAGCGCGGCCACGAGGTCGTACAGATCGAGCGCGAGACGGAGGCTCGCGGCGCTTCGCTGCGCAACTTCGGCCAGATCTGGGTCAGCGGCCGAGCCAGCGGTGAGGAGCTGGAGACCGCTCTGCGGGCCAGAGAGCTGTGGGAGGGGATCGGGGCCCGGGTGCCCGCCCTGGGGTTCCGCGCCAACGGATCCCTCACCCCCGTACGCGGTGATCTCGAACTGGCCGTCGCCGAGGCCGCGGTCGCCCGTGCGGACGCCGCCGCCCGCGGCTACAAGCTGCTGACGCCCGGCGAGGCCCGCGCCCTGAACCCCGCCCTGCGCGGCGAGTTCTCCGCGGCGCTGTACTGCGAGCGGGACGCGGCCGTCGAGCCCCGCACCGCTCAGCTCGCCCTGCGCGCGGAGCTGCTGAAGTCCCCCCGCTACCGGTTCCTGCCCGGCCGTGAGGTCCGCGAGGTGATCGACACCGCGACCGTCCGCGACGACCACGGTGACCTCCACCGCGCCGACGCGGTCGTCCTGTGCACCGGCGCCTGGCTCGGCGGCCTGGTCCGCGAACTCGCCGGACCCGACCTGCCCGTACGCCGCGTCCGGCTGCAGATGATGCAGACGGACCCGCTTGGCGAACCGCTGACCACCTCGGTCGCGGACGCCGACAGCTTCCGTTACTACCCCGCCTACGCCTCGCCCGCCCTGGACGAGCTCAACGCCCGGCAGCCGCAGGCCCCGACGGCCGCGGAGCACCGGATGCAGCTGCTGATGGTGCAGCGCGCCGACGGCGGACTGACCATCGGCGACACCCACGAGTACGAGCACCCCTTCGCCTTCGACACGGTCGAGGAGCCCTACGAGCACCTCACCGGGGTCGTCGAGTCCCTCCTCGGCCGCCCGCTGCCGCGGATCCGGCACCGCTGGGCCGGGGTGTACGCGCAGTGCACGGACACCAGCCGGGTCGTGCACCGCCAGCGGGTGCGCGACGGGGTCTGGCTGGTCACCGGGCCCGGCGGGCGCGGCATGACCTGCTCCCCCGCCATCGCCGAGACGACCGCCGACGAGCTGGGCTGGTGACACGGATGACCGACATGACCCACACGAACCACACCCCCCACGGGAACGACATGACCGACCTGACCGACATCCGCCTCGTCGTCCTCGACATGGCCGGCACCACCGTCGCCGACGGCGGCCTGGTCGAGCGCGCCTTCGAGGCCGCCGCCGCGGAACTTGGCGTCGAGCCCGGCAGCCCCGGCCACACCGCCAAGCTCGACTACGTCCGCGCCACCATGGGCGAGTCCAAGATCTCCGTGTTCCGCCACCTGTTCGGCACCGAGGAGCTGGCCCGGCGCGGCAACGCCGCCTTCGAGAAGGCGTACGGCGAGCTGGTCGGCGAGGGTCTGACCGAGCCCGTGCCCGGCGCCCGCGAGGCCATCGAGGAGCTCCGGGAGGACGGCCGTACCGTCGTCCTGACCACCGGGTTCGCCCGCGTCACCCAGGACGCCATCCTCGACGCCCTCGGCTGGCGCGACCTGGTGCGCCTGACCCTGTGCCCCGCCGACGCGGGCGGCCGCGGACGCCCCTTCCCCGACATGGCGCTGGAGGCGTTCGTGCGGACGAAGGCGGCCGAGGACGTGCGTCAGATGGCCGTCGTCGGCGACACCTCCTACGACGTGCTCAGTGGCGTACGGGCCGGAGCGGGCCTGGTCGCCGGGGTGCTGACCGGCGCGCACGGCGAGGACGCCCTGCGCGCCTCGGGCGCCGGCCACGTGCTCGCGTCGGTCGCCGAGCTCCCCGCGCTCCTCAGGGGAGTCGGCTGATGGGCATACGCTTCGACGGCGTCACCGTCGCCTACGACGGGAACGTCGTCCTCGACTCCCTCGACCTGAACGTCGGGACGGGCGAGGTCATGGCGCTGCTCGGGCCGTCCGGGTCCGGCAAGACCACCGCGCTGCGGGCGGTCGCCGGGTTCGTGCGGCCCGCCTCCGGGCGGGTGTTCCTCGGCGACCGTGACGTGACCGATCTGCCGCCGTACCGGCGGGGCATCGGGATGGTCGTCCAGCAGTACGCGCTCTTCCCGCACATGCGGGTCGAGGACAACGTGGCGTTCGGGCTCAAGGCCCGCAAGGTCCCCAAGGCGGAGATCCGGACCCGCGTCGCCGAGGCGCTGGAGATGACCGGCATGGGCGCCTACGCCCGCCGCCACCCGCGCGAGCTGTCCGGCGGCCAGCAGCAGCGGGTCGCCATCGCGAGGGCGCTGGCCATCCGGCCGGGCGTCCTGCTGCTCGACGAGCCGCTGTCCGCCCTCGACGCCCAGCTGCGCTCCGGCATGCTCGCCGAACTGGCACGCCTGCACCGCGAGCTGCCCGACGTCTCGATCCTCTACGTCACCCACGACCAGGTCGAGGCGCTGACGCTCGCCGACCGCGTCGCGGTGATGAGCGAGGCACGGCTCCAGGCGTGCGGCACGCCGAGGGAGCTGTACCGGGCCCCGGCGAACGCCTTCACGGCCTCCTTCGTCGGCAACGCGAACCTGTTGCCGGTGACGGTGGGCGCGGACGGGGTCGCCTTCGCGGGCGCCGAGCTGAAGGTCGACACGGCGGGGGCGGCACGGGGGGCCAAGGCCACCCTGTGCGTTCGGCCGCACCTGGTGGGACTCGGCGACGGACCCAACCGCCTGGCCGGCACCGTGACGGAGATCCAGTGGCGCGGCGCCACGCACCGGCTGTACGTCGACGTGGACGGCCACCGGGTCATGGCGGACGTCAACGAACTGCGCGACCCGCCCGGCCACGGCGACACGGTCACTTTGCACTTCGCTCCCCAGGACGCGGTGCTGCTGACCGCCGGAGTCACCCATGACTAGAAGGCTGTTCTGGGCGCTGCCGCCCGTCGCCCTCCTCGCCCTGTTCTTCCTCTATCCGCTGTTCCTCGTGGTCCAGCAGTCGGTGCGGCCCGACACCGGCGGCACCTCGGTGCAGCCGTACGCGGACGTCTTCGGCTCCGAGGTCTTCCGCGAGGCGCTGTGGACGACGGTGTGGCTGGCGCTGGCGTCGACGGCCGGCTGCCTGGTCCTCGGCTTCGTCCTCGCGCTGGTCATCGCCTTCGTGCCGTTCCCCGGCGCGCGGGCCGTCGCCAAGTTCATCGACGTCTTCCTGTCCTTCCCGTCCTTCCTGATCACCCTGGCCCTGCTGTTCGTCTACGGCACGGTCGGCATGGCCAACGGGGCGTGGACGGACGTCACCGGAGCCGCCGAGGGGCCCTTCCAGTTCCTCACCACGCCCTGGGGTGTGCTCCTCGCCGAGATCACGTACTTCACCCCGTTCGTGATGCGGCCGCTGCTCGCCGCCTTCTCCCAGCTGGACACCGCCCAGCTGGAGGCGGCGAGTTCGCTGGGCGCCCGCGCGCCCCGCATCGTCCGGCAGGTGATCCTGCCCGAGGCGCTGCCCGCGCTCGCGGCCGGCGGCAGCCTCGTCCTCGTCCTGTGCCTCAACGAGTTCGGCATCGTGCTGTTCACCGGCGCCAAGGGCGTCACGACCCTGCCGATGCTCGTCTACAGCAAGGCGATCCTGGAGTCCGACTACCCGGGCGCCTGTGTGATCGCCGTCGTCAACGTGCTGATCTCCGTGGGGCTGTACGGCCTCTACCGGGTGGTGAGCCGTCGTGCTGGTGCATAGCCGCTGGGCCAGGTGGGCCGTACAGGCGCTGTTCCTCGTCCTGTTCGTCCCCCTGTTCGCCCTGCCCCTGCTCGTCGTCCTCGCCGCCTCGTTCGCCACCCACTGGTCGGGGGTCCTGCCCTCCGGCCCGACCACCGCCCACTACAGCGCCGCCACCCGCGGCGAGGCGCTCCAGGCCCTGACCACGAGCCTGCTCACGGCGCTCGCCGCGAGCCTGATCGCGCTGGCCGCCGGCACCTGGGCGGCGCTCTCGGCGGCCTCGCTGCCCAAGCGGTACCGCAGAGTGCTGGACGCGCTGTTCGTGCTGCCCGTCGCCGTCCCCTCGGTCGTCGTCGGCCTCGCGATCCTCGTCGCCTTCTCCCAGCCGCCGATCCTGCTCAACGGCACCCGCTGGATCGTGATCGTCGCCCACACCGTGCTGGTCACCGCCTTCGCCTACCAGTCGGTGTCGGCCGCCGTCGTCCGCCTCGACCCGGCCTACGAACAGGCCGCCGCCTCCCTCGGCGCCAGGCCCGGGTACGTCCTGTGGCGCGTCAGGCTGCCGCTCCTGCTGCCGTCGCTCACCGCGGCGGCCGGGCTCTGCTTCGCCCTGTCCATGGGTGAGCTGAGCGCGACCATGATGCTCTATCCACCCGACTGGACTCCCCTTCCGGTCCTGATCTACGCGGCCACCGACCGCGGCGCCCTGTCCGCCGGCTCCGCGGTCGCCGTGGTCCTGATGACGGCCACCCTGCTGGTCCTCCTCGTCGTCTCCCGGATCCGCACCAAGGCCTCGTACCGCTGACCTCACGCAGTCGACCACCACCTTTCCCACGCAAGGAGTTCACCCCGTCATGCCCAGAAACACCCTCAAGCTCGCGATCGCCCTGTCCCTCCTCGCCGTTCCCGTGCTCTCCGCCTGTGGCGGTTCCTCCGCCGCCTCCGACGAGAAGTCCGTCACCGTCTACAGCGCCGACGGCCTCAAGGGCGAGAACGGCGACGGCTGGTACGACCAGGTCTTCAAGGACTTCGAGAAGGAGACCGGGATCAAGGTCAAGTACGTCGAGGGCGGCTCCGGCGAAATGGCGCAGCGCGCCCTGCGCGAGAAGAACAACCCGCAGGCCGACGTGCTCGTCACCCTCCCGCCGTTCATCCAGCAGGCCGACGGCAAGGGCCTCCTCCAGAAGTACGCGCCGCAGGACGCCGACAAGGTCGACGGCGCCGACAAGGCCGCCGACGGCACCTGGACCGCCGTCGTCAACAACTACTTCGGCTTCGTCCACAACAAGAAGGAGCTGACGCAGGCCCCCACCACGTGGGAGGAACTGCTGGACTCCAAGTACAAGAACAAGCTCCAGTACTCGACCCCGGGCGTCGCCGGTGACGGAACCGCCGTACTGATCAAGGCGATGCACGACTTCGGCGGCAAGGACGCGGCGCTCGCCTACCTGAAGAAGCTCCAGGCCAACAACGTCGGCCCGTCCGCCTCCACCGGCAAGCTCGCGCCCAAGGTCGACAAGGGCGAACTGCTGGTCGCCAACGGCGACGTGCAGATGAACTTCGCCCAGTCGAAGACCATGCCGAACCTCGGCCTGTGGTTCCCGGCCCGCGAGGGCGGCAAGCCCACCACCTTCGCCCTCCCCTACGCGGCCGGCCTGGTCACCAAGGCCCCGCACAGCGAGAACGGCAAGAAGCTCCTCGACTACATGCTCAGCCAGAAGGCCCAGGCGCAGGTCAGCACCATCGGTGGCGGCTTCGCGGCCCGCAAGGACGTCAAGGCCACCGACGCCAACGCGATCGCCCTGACCAAGCTGATGGACGGCGTCGAGGTCTTCGAGCCGGACTGGGCGGACATCGACAAGAACCTCACCACGTACGTCGACGCCTGGAAGTCCGCCACCGGCAGCTGACACCCCGCCTGCCGCCCCCTTGTACGGGCGACGCCCCTGGTTCCGCCGGGGGCGTCGCCGTGTCCGCACGGCCCTTTCTTCCCTGTCTCCGGAGGTATTCGTGTCGCACCACCTGTCCCGCCGCGCCCTCCTCCTGTCCGCCGCCGCGCTCGCCGCGTCGGCCGGACCGCTCGCCACCGTCGCCCGTGCCGCGACCGCGACTCCCAAGGTCCTGGTCATCGGACTCGACGGCGCCCTGCTGACCCGGATCAAGGACGCCACCGCCCCGAACCTGGACGCCCTGATGGCCGCCGGCCTGACCGCGCCCAGCAGCATCCACGCCAACCCGCTCGCGCCCACCCTGTCCGGCCCCGGCTGGTCGACGCTGATCACCGGCGTCTGGCCCGACAAGCACAACGTCAAGGACAACGCCTTCACCGGCGCCCGGTTCACCCAGTACCCCGACTTCCTCACCCGCGCCGAGCGGGCGAAGCCCGCCCTGACGACGTACGCGGTCGCCTCCTGGGCGCCGATCACCGACACGGTCTTCTCCGGCACGGTCGACACCCGCGTCTCCACGCCCGGCGCCGAGTACGACACCGGCACCACCTCCCGCGCGGTCGCCCAGCTGCGGGACGGCAACCCGGACGCGGTCTTCGTGCAGCTCGACAACATCGACCACGCGGGCCACAGCTACGGCGCCGCCTCCGCGCAGTACCTGGCCGCGATCGCCGGCGCCGACGCCCAGGTCGGCCAGTTGGTCGCCGCGGTCAAGGCCCGTGCGACCTACGCGGCCGAGAGCTGGCTGATCATGGTCACCGCCGACCACGGCCACACCGACGCGGGCGGACACGGCGGCTCCACGCTGCCCGAGCGCCAGACGTTCCTGATCGCCACCGGCCCTACCCTGGCACCCGGTTCGGTCCGCTACGACGTGAAGATGCCCGACGTCGCCGCCTCCGCGCTCGCCCACCTCGGCGTCCCGCTCGACCCCGCCTGGGGCCTGGACGGCCGGCCGGTCCAGCAGCCGGGCGCCGACGACTTCGACGCCCTGCGCCCGCAGTTGCAGGCCCGCGTCGACGAGACCGGCATCCCCACGAGCGTCCTCGGCTTCACCCACACCCCGCCCGCCGGGTGGTCCGTCGACAACTCGGCGATGGGCGGCGGCGGGGTCACCGAGTGGCGCGGCTGGACCTTCACCACCGACGAGTTCTGGACCCAGTCGCAACGCGACCAGAACCGTGAGTGCAACGTCCGCGCCCGGAACGTCTTCGCGGTCGCGGACGGCGACGAGTGGAACGACAAGTCGCTGTCCGGCACCTTCGACTCGACGCTCGTCAGCCCGGCCTACCCGGTCACCGGAGGCCGCACGGCCACCCTGACCTACACCACCTACTACCGACAGGAGTCCCCGCAGAAGGGCGAGGTCCTCGTCTCCTACGACGACGGCACCCCCGTTCCGGTGAAGGCCTACACCGCCGACGTGTCCTCGCGCACGGAGACCGTCACCCTCCAGGTGCCGGCCGGAGCGACCAGGGCCCGGGTCCGCTTCCGCTACACCGGGGGCAACAACTGGTACTGGGTGATCGACGGAGTCCGGCTCACCGCTTCCTGACCCCGGTCCGGCCCGCCAGGGCCGCCGGTACGGTGACCGGCCGTCACCGTACCGGCGGTGCGGACCGACCTCACCGCCTAAACTGGACCCGTACGTCCAGAATGGAGGTGGCGTCGTGCCGATCACCGACCGTCCCGGGTCACGGCTGACCCCCAAGGGGGAGGCGACCAGGCGTCGCATCGTCGAGGGCGCGGCGGCGGAGATCCGGGCCAGGGGTGCCGCCACCACCACACTGGACGACATCCGCGCGCGCACCGCGACCAGCAAGAGCCAGATCTTCCACTACTTCCCCGGTGGCAAGGAGGAACTGCTCTACGCGGTCGCGGCCCGCGAGGCCGGCCTGGTCCTCGCGGACCAGGAGCCGCACCTGAGCGATCTGAGCACCTGGGCCGCCTGGCAGGAGTGGCGCGACGCGGTCGTGCGACGGTACGAGCAGCAGGGTGTCAACTGTCCGCTGGGCGTGCTGATCACCGAACTGGGCCGCACCACCCCGGCGGCACAGGCGGTGACGGGCAGGCTGATCGACCAGTGGCAGACGGCCCTGCGGAGCGGGATCCGGCGCATGCAGGACAGCGGCGAGATCGACCCCCTGCTGGACGCCGACCGGACGGCGGCCGCGCTGATCGCCGCGGTGCAGGGCGGGGTGGCCATCCTGATGGCCACCGGCCGGATCACGCATCTCCAGGCGGCACTCGACACCTCACTGGAGTCGCTGCGCCCCGCCGCACGGAAAGCACCACGGCCCGATCCGGGTGGGAGTGCCTAGATCCAGGTGTCCAGCCACAGCCTGGACTGCCAGTCGGAGCGCGGGATCGTCGTGCCCGTGTAGAGCGGCAGGAAGTAGACGAAGTTCCAGATGATGAGCAGGACGAGGCCGCCCGCGGCCACCACGCCCCACATCCGGCGTCGTTCGTCCGCCCCCTGCGGCGCCGCGAACGCGCCCACCGCCATGGCCACGGCCAGGCAGACGTAGGGCACGAAGACGACGGCGTAGAAGGAGAAGATCGTCCGGTCCTGGTAGAAGAGCCACGGCAGCCAGCCGGCGGCCACCCCGCACAGGACGGCGCCCGCCCGCCAGTCCCGGCGCATCGCCCAGCGGAAGAGCAGGTAGGCGAGGGCGAGGCAGGCGGTCCACCACAGCAACGGCGTGCCCAGCGCGGTGACTTCCCGGGTGCAGCCGTCCACGGCGTGGCAGCCGTCCTGTCCGGATGCCGGGGACTGGAAGAAGAACAGCACCGGACGCCCGACGACGGGCCAGCTCCAGGGGTTGGACTGGTAGGAGTGCGGGGTGTGCAGTCCCACGTTGAACTGGTAGACCTGATGTTCGTAGTGCCACAGGCTGCGCAGCGGGGCCGGTATCCAGGACCAGGCGCCGCCGCGCGCGTCCGCCCAGTGCCGGCCGTAGCCGTCGTCCGAGCGGAACCATCCGGTCCAGGTCGCCAGGTACGTCACCAGCGCGACGGGCACGACCGACAGGACCGACCAGCCCAGGTCCTTGCGCAGCACGGACCGGTACGGGTGGTACGCCCCGGCCACGCGGCGGGCGCCGACGTCCCACAGCACCGTCATGATCATGAAGAAGGCGAGGAAGTACAGGCCGTTCCACTTGCTGGCCGCCGTCAGGCCGAGGAGCAGGCCCGCGGCCGGCCGCCAGGGCCGCAGACCCGTCCCGGCGCGGTCGCCGGTGCGGGCGTCGGGGCGGGCGAAGCCGTCGTCGGGAACCGGCAGCGCCCGTGCCAGCCGGGAGCGGGCCCCGTCGCGATCGATCAGCAGGCAGCCGAAGGCGGCCAGCGCGAAGAACATGACGACGGTGTCGAGCAGCGCGACCCGGCTCATCACGTAGTGCAGGCCGTCCACCGCCATCAGCGTGCCGGCCAGGCAGCCCAGCGCGGTCGACCGGAAGAGGCGCCGGCCGATACGGCACAGCATCAGCACCGACAGCGTCCCCAGAGCGGCCGTCGCGCAGCGCCAGCCGAACGGGCTCAGGCCGAACATCCACTCACCGGCCGCGATCACCCACTTGCCCATCGGCGGATGCGCGACGAACGATCCGACATCGGTCAGCGGGATCGTCTGGGGGTGCGCCAGGATCTGCGGGTCCGCGACCTTGCGGTCGGGCCAGGTGCCCTCGTAGCCGAGCCTGAGCAGGGACCAGGCGTCCTTGGCGTAGTACGTCTCGTCGAAGACCAGATCGCGGGGCTCTCCGAGACGCCAGAACCGGATCAGCCCCGCGAACACGGCGACCAGGACCGGGCCGACCCAGTCCATCGCCCTCGCGGCGCGGTACGCGGCCGCCGGAGGCAGGCGCATCGCCTCCCAGAACCAGGTTCGCGGTGCCGGGAACCGGGGGACGAGGCGGTCACGGATGTCGGTCCCGGGGCGCTCGACGTGGCCGAACGCGCGCAGCCGCGCGGCCCAGCCGCCGGACGCGGTCTTCGTCAGCACGGGGTCGCCGACACCGGCGTCGGTCCTGGTCTCACTGATCACCGCGTCATCGTACGGACGCGGTCAGCTCATCATTCAATAAACCTGCGGTCTTGTCGGCCGCCGCTCGGGCCGACGGGTCTCGCACCCCGCCCCGGCCGGGGTCGCGGCCGGGGTCTGAGGCGAGGTCCGAGTCGAGGTCTCAGCCGAGGTCGAGCAACTCCTCGTAGAAGCCGCCGAAGCCGCGCCCCGGGTCGGTGAGATGGATCTCCAGGATCCAGTGGCAGACGCGTCCGGCGCGGTCGGGGCGCCGCAGCGGGGTGTCGTTCCCGGGGGCGATGTACGACTCGATGTCGGCGCCGTCGATCTTCTCGTGCGGGAACTCGCCCACCGGGTGTCCGGCGTGCCAGCCGCCCAGTTCCCAACCGCGCTCGGCGGCCGACCGGGCCACTTCGGCGTGCAGTCGGGCCCCGGTGATGTCCGCGTCGGCCTCGAAGGCACGACGGCCGGCGGCGAAGATGACGGGCAGGTCGTCGCGCAGCCGGTGCTTGACGGGGTCGTCACCGAGGACGAAGGTGCGGCCGAAGTCGGCCTCCCACTCCTCGAAGATCGGGCCGAAGTCGGCGAAGGCGATGTCGTCCCCGCCGATGATCCGGTCCGGCGGGTTCTCCTTGTACGGGTGCAGGGTGTTGGGTCCGGAGCGCACGATCCGTTTGTGCCAGTGGCGGGTCGGACCGAACAGTTCGTTCGCCAGGTCACGGATCCTGTCGCTGACCGCCCGCTCCCCCTCGCCCGGCGCGACCAGGCCCCGCGACTCGACCTCGGCGAACAACTCGGCGGCCTTGGCCTGCGCGTCCATCAGGCGTGCGGCACGCGTGGTCTCGTTCGTCATGTCTGCTCCCTCGTGGACGGGCGTCGGATCGGGCCGTGCTGCGTGCCGAGCCGCCTACGGACACGGCCGGTTCCATGATGGCGTGGTGCGGGTGCGGCACGGACTCCGGATCGAGTACGCGGCGAGGACCGGCGGGCACCCGGGAGCGAGGAGGCCGCCACCCGTCAGCGCGCCTGTGCCGGCCGGGATTCAGGAGTCGAGGTCGTCGGCGAAGTGCCGGAACCCGTGCCGGTCCCGGTGCATGGCCCACAGCGCGTCCGCGAGCACGGCCGGGTCCTTGCGGTGGTGGCCGGAGATGATCGCACCCGGGATGATCAGCTGGCCGACGTGGATGCCGTCGGCGGCGAGCGTGTCGTGCAGCAGATGCCCGTACGCGCTCTCCGCGGCGAAGGCGATCGAGGTGCCGGCCCGGTCGGGATGCGGAACCGCCGCGGTACCGCCGTTGACGAACAGAATTGTGCCGCGGCCCAGGTCACGCATGCCGGGCAGGACCTGCTGCACGGCGGCGACCGGGCCGTAGACGGAGAACTCGACCGGTCCGAGCAGGTCTCTGTGGGTGGTCTCCAGGACGGGCCGCATGAAGTCCCCGTGCGGGACCGGGCTGTACTGGAGGACTTCGATCGGGCCGAGGGTGGCGGTCGCGGCGTCCAGGGCCGCGGCGAGACCCTCGGGAGCCCGTACGTCCGCCGCGAAGCCCCGCACGGTGACGCCCTGGCCGGACACCTCGGCGACCAGGGCGTCGAGGCGGGCCCGGTCACGGGCGACGAGGGCGATGTCGTACCCCTCACGGCCGAAGCGGCGCGCGGCGGCGGCTCCCAGGCCGGGGCCCGCTCCGATGATGGCGACGGTGGTCATGGCACGGTTCCTGTCGGTCAGGTGGTCCTACGACCGGTGCGTGGGCGGGGCGTCGGACACACGGAAGGGTTCCGTGTGTCCGAGACTAGAAGCCTCCGGGGCTCCAGCGGTACGGCGGCCACGCACTGTTCGCACCGTTGTGGTCAGGGCTTGACCAGGACCTTCAGGGCGGTGCGGTCGGCCATGGCGCGGTAGCCGTCGGGGACCTCGTCGAGGCCGACGGTGCGGTCGAACACCCGGCCGGGTTCGACACGGCCCTCCAGGACGTCGGGCAGGAGTTCCTCGATGTAGGCGCGGGCCGGGGCGACACCGCCGGTGAGGGTGAGGTTGCGCAGGAACTCCTGGAAGCCGAACGGCACCTGCTCGTACTGCGGCGCCCCCACCCGGCTGATCGCGCCGCCCGCGCGGACGACACCCAGCGCCATCTCGAAGGCCGGCAGGGTGCCGACGCACTCCAGGACGGTGTGCGTGCCGTCCCCGCCGGTCAGTTCGCGCAGCCGCTCGACGCCCTCCTCGCCCCGCTCGGACACGACGTCCGTGGCCCCGAAGTCGCGGCCGAGGTCGGTGCGGCCCTGGTGCCGGCCCATCAGGACGATGCGTTCCGCGCCGAGCCGCCTGGCCGCCAGTACGGCGGAGAGGCCGACGGCGCCGTCGCCGATCACCGTCACGGTCGTCCGGGGGGTGACCCCGGCCGTCACGGCACAGTGGTGGCCGGTGCAGAACACGTCCGACAGGGTCAGCAGCGAGGGCAGCAGGGCCGAGTCCTCGGCCACCGGCAGTTTCACCAGCGTGCCCTGCGCCTGCGGCACCCGTACGATCTCGCCCTGGCCGCCGTCGACACCCTCCGCCGCCCAGAACCCGCCGTGCCGGCAGGAGGTCTGGAGGCCTTCCCGGCAGAAGTCGCAGGTGTTGTCCGCGTACATGAACGGCGCCAGCACCAGGTCACCGGTCTTCAGTCCGGACACGTCCGCGCCGGTCTCCTCGACGACACCGAGGAACTCGTGGCCGATGCGGTCGCCGTGCTCGGTCGTCGGCCGGGAGCCGTACGGCCACAGGTCGCTGCCGCAGATGCAGGAGCGCACCACCCGGACGATCGCGTCGGTGGCGTGCTGGATCCGGGGGTCGGGCACCTCCTCCACGCGGACGTCGCCGGCGCCGTAGATCAGTGTTGCGCGCATGGGATTCTCCCTGTCGGGTCGTACGGGCCGTGGTGTGCGGCGGACGAGTCCGACGCCCGGCGGCGCTGTTCGGGGCGCCCGGGGGCGCCGGTCCTGTTGTCGACCATGTGCCTGAGCCGGGTGTTCGCGCTCTCGGCGTTGGGCCGGCCGGCGTAGCACAGCGACGG
Source organism: Streptomyces sp. NPDC002306 (assembly GCF_053593435.1). Taxonomy (NCBI): domain Bacteria; kingdom Bacillati; phylum Actinomycetota; class Actinomycetes; order Kitasatosporales; family Streptomycetaceae; genus Streptomyces; species Streptomyces sp. NPDC002306. The sequence goes on along the minus strand of NZ_JBSFCK010000011.1, from coordinate 168,637 downwards.
TGGTCGGGGTCCGGGCGGGCTCACCGGCCAGGAAGCGTCCTCTGAAGCCAGTCGAAGACGACCTCGCAGTGCTGCTGCGGAGCCATCGGCGAGCAGTGCGACTGGGCTCCGGTCGCCGCCGTGAGTTTCACGTAGTCCTTGGGGCCGGTCAGCTCGTCGGCCAGCTGCCACGCCTGGCCCGGGTGGAACTGCTCGAACTCGTAGTCGAGAACCAGCGTCGGCGCCGTGATCGTCGAAGAGCGTCATCGCACCGGGGGTGGGACCGCCGGCCGGGGCGGAGGCCGACGGCGGGGTCGGGGCGCCGCGCGCCGACGACACGTCCACCGCCGTGCACCCGGCGGCCGGCAGGGCCCCGGCCGCACCGGCGGCCCCGGTGAGGGTGCTGCGCCTGCTGGGGTCTGACGCCTGATCGGGCGGTACGCGGTTCATGCCGACGGACCGTACGAGCAGGGCCGCCCCGGGCCGCCGCGCGACCCACGCCGTTCGCCCGGACAGCCCGCCCGGGTCCCTCCGGCGCGAAACCCCGCGCGGGCGGCCGCGCGTGGGCCAGGCCGGCCGAACGCCTGAGGACCGGGGCCGTGCCGCCGTTGCGGGACCGGGTGGCGGCGGCCGGGTCCCCCGGGGTGCCGGCCGGGTCCGCGAGTAGGGTCGCGCCATGGAGTTCCGCAACCTCGGCCGCAGCGGTCTGATGATCAGTGAGATCGCCTACGGCAACTGGCTCACCCACGGTTCCCAGGTCGAGGAGGAGGCCGCGCTCGCCTGCGTGCGCACCGCCCTCGACGCGGGGATCACCACCTACGACACCGCCGACGTCTACGCGCAGACCCGGGCCGAGGCCGTCCTCGGCCGGGCGCTGAAGGACGAACGCCGGGAGGGCCTGGAGATCTTCACCAAGGTCTTCTTCCCGACCGGTCCCGGCCCCAACGACCGGGGGCTGGGCCGGAAGCACATCATGGAGTCCATCGACAACTCGCTGCGCCGGCTCCGGACCGACTACGTCGACCTGTACCAGGCGCACCGCTACGACGTCTCCGTCCCGCTGGAGGAGACCATGGAGGCGTTCGCCGACGTGGTCCGCTCCGGCAAGGCCCTGTACATCGGCGTGTCCGAGTGGACGCCCGACCAGATCCGCGAGGGTCACGCACTGGCCCGGGAACTGCGCGTCCCGCTGGTCTCCAACCAGCCGCAGTACTCGATGCTGTGGCGCGTGATCGAGGACGAGGTCGTGCCGGCCTGCGAGGAGGTGGGCCTCGGGCAGATCGTCTGGTCGCCCATCGCGCAGGGCGTCCTCACCGGCAAGTACGCGCCCGGTGCCCCGCTGCCGGCGGGCACCCGCGCCACGGACGAGAAGGGCGGCGCGACCTTCGTCGGCCGGTGGCTCCAGGACGAGGTGCTGGAGCGGGTCCAGCGGCTGAAGCCGCTCGCCGAGCAGGCCGGGCTGTCCCTGGCCCAGCTGGCCGTGGCCTGGGTCCTGCAGAACTCCAACGTCTCCGCCGCCATCATCGGCGCCTCCCGGCCCGAACAGGTCACGGAGAACGTCAAGGCGGCGGGGGTCAAGCTGGACGCCGGTCTCCTGGAGGCCATCGACGTGATCCTCGACCCCGTGGTGGAGCGCGATCCCGCCATGGTGGCCCGCGCCTGACGGCCCGGGATACGCACGCGAGGGGGGCCGCTCCGACCGGGAGCGGCCCCCCTCGCGTCACCGCTCCGGGACCCGGTGAGCGGTGCCTCCGGCACGGTCCCGGCTCCGCTCTCGTGACGAGACCGGCACGCGAATCACCGGACGCGCCGTTCCCGGTTCTCGCAGAATTAGCCACAGAACGTGTGTTATACGTTCATGCACACATATACGCGGCGCGCGTTGCTCGGTGCCTCGGTCGCAGCGGTCAGTTCTGGAGTCCTGGCCGGCTGTTCCGGGTCCGACTCATCCTCGGGATCCGTACCCTTCGCGGGATTCGGCCCGGGCCACAGCAGTTTCGTCCCCAAGGGACCCAAGGGCTACGTCAACCCGTCCGGGCCCGAGGTCGTCGCCGTCGAGAAGAAGCGCGGGGTCGGGCCCGTCCGCGAGTACCGGCTCACCGCCACCGAGACATCCCTGGACCTCGGCGGCCGGACCGTCAGATCCTGGGCGTACGGCGACTCGCTGCCGGGCAAGGAGATCCGGGTCACGGCGGGGGACATCCTCTCCCTCAACCTCGCCAACCACCTGTCCGAGTCGACGACACTGCACTCGCACGGTGTGCGCATGCGCTGCGACATGGACGGCGTGCCCAACCTGACCCAGACCTCCATCGACCCTGGCTCGGACTTCACCTACCGCTTCGCCGTCTCCCACCCCGGCACGTACTGGGTCCACTCGCACTCGGGCATGCAACTCGACCGCGGCCTGTACGCCCCCTTCATCGTGGACGACCCCAGGGAGCCGCTGTCCTACGACAAGGAATGGGTCGTCATGCTCGACGACTGGGTGGACGGCGTGGACGGCTCCACCCCCGACGGCGTGCTCTCACAGCTGCGGGGCGGCAAGGGCTCGGCGATGGACATGGACATGGGCATGGGCGGCAGTCCCAAGGACAGCCACGCCGCTCACACCAAGCCCGTGGGCCCCTCCCGTCTCCTGCACGGCTCCCGCAGCGAGGTGCTGCGCAGCGAGGGCGGCAGCATCGCGTACCCGTACTACCTCATCAACGGCCGCCGCCCGCAGGCGCCCACGGTGTTCCGGGCCCGCGCCAAGGACCGCATCCGGCTGCGGATCATCAACGCCAGCGGCGACACGGCCTACCGGGTGGCGCTGGGCGGTCACGAGATGACGGTGACCCACACCGACGGCTACCCCGTGGAGCACAAGAAGACGGACGCGCTGGTGGTGGGGATGGCCGAGCGGTACGACGTGCTCGTCACCGCCAAGGACGGGATGTTCCCGCTGGTCGCGGTGGCCGAGGGCAAGAACGCCAGGGCGCTGGCGGTCCTGCGCACCGACCAGGGCAAGACCCTGCCCTCCCCCTCGGTCCATCCCGCGGAGCTGAACCGGCAGATCGTGCCGGCCAGGCGCCTGCGGGCACAGGAAGGGGTGGCCCTGTCCGACCGCAAGCCGGACCGCGAGATCCGCATCAGGCTGACCGGCACCATGAAGAACTTCGACTGGGCCTTCGACCACCAGCCCTACTCCCTGGAACACCGTCATCCCATCCGCCAGGGGGAACGGGTCCGGCTGACGCTCATCAACGCCACCAGCATGTGGCACCCGCTGCATGTGCACGGCCACACCTTCGCCATGACCGGCCTCAACGCGGCCGGCGCCCGCAAGGACACCGCCTACGTGCTGCCGCACAACAAACTGGTGGTGGACTTCGACGCCGACAACCCGGGGCTGTGGATGCTCCACTGCCACAACCAGTACCACTCCGAGTCCGGCATGATGACCGTCCTCGGTTACCGCACCTGACCCGCCGACGCCGCGCGTAGGGGCCGGGGCGCACAGCGCGCCGACCCCTCGGGGGACCTGCGCCGCGACGGGCCCGGCCGAGCGCCGGAGCCCGTTGTCAGTGGGGCGCGGCAAGATGCGGGTCATGACGACAGCTGTAGCAGTGATCACGGATGCCGCCGGCTACGCCCGGGCGGTCGAAGAGGCCGTGGAGGCCGCGGCCGCCTACTACGCGGGCGGCACCTCCTCGTTGGACGACGACGCCTACGACCGGCTGGTGCGCGGGATCGCCGCGTGGGAGGCCGGGCATCCCGGTCAGGTGCTGCCCGACTCTCCGACGGGGAAGGTCGCGGGCGGCGCGGCCGAGGGCGACGTCCCGCACACCGTGGCGATGCTCAGCCTGGACAACGTGTTCTCCGCCGAGGAGTTCACCGCCTGGGCGGCGTCCCTGGGCCGGCGCCTCGGCCACGAGGTCACCCGCTTCGGTGTGGAGCCGAAGCTCGACGGTCTGGCCATCGCCGCCCGGTACACCGCCGGGCGACTCACCCGGCTGATCACCCGCGGGGACGGGACGGCCGGCGAGGACGTATCGCACGCGATCGGCACCATCGAGGGCCTGCCGGACACGCTGTCCGAGCCGGTCACGGTCGAGGTGCGCGGCGAAGTCCTGATGACGGTGTCCCAGTTCGAGCACGCCAACGAGGTGCGTACGGCGCACGGCGGGCAGCCGTTCGCCAACCCCCGCAACGCGGCGGCGGGCACGCTGCGCGCGAAGGAGCGCGCCTACACCGTGCCGATGACGTTCTTCGGCTACGGCCTGCTCGCCCGGCCCGACACCGACGCCGTGCTCGCCGGACAGCTGGCCGAGCTGGCGCACAGCGAACTCATGGCGCGCACGGCGGTGCTGGGGATCCGCACGACCGCCGCGACCCCGGTGCCCGGCGTGGTCGCCGAGAGCGCCGAGCGGGTGCTGGCCCGGGTGAAGGAGATCGCCGCGCTCCGCGCCGAGCTGCCGTTCGGCATCGACGGGATCGTCGTCAAGGCCGATCTGGCCGCCGACCAGCTGGCCGCCGGATCCGGTTCGCGGGCCCCGCGGTGGGCGATCGCCTACAAGCTGCCGGCCGTGGAGAAGATCACCCGGCTGCTGGAGGTGGAGTGGAACGTCGGCCGGACCGGCGTCATCGCCCCGCGGGGCGTGCTGGAACCGGTGCAGATCGAGGGATCCACCATCACCTACGCCACCCTGCACAACCCCGCCGACATCACGCGCCGCGACCTGCGGCTGGGCGACCATGTCATGGTCCACCGCGCGGGTGACGTCATCCCCCGCATCGAAGCCCCGGTGGCCCATCTGCGCACCGGCGAGGAACAGCCGATCGTGTTCCCCGAGGTGTGCCCGCGCTGCGGTTCCGCCATCGACACCAGCCAGGAACGCTGGCGCTGCGAGCAGGGCCGCAACTGTCACCTGGTGGCGTCGCTCTCCTACGCCGCCGGCCGCGACCAGCTCGACATCGAAGGTCTGGGCGCCACCCGGGTCGTGCAGCTCGTGGACGCGGGCCTGGTCACCGACCTCGCCGAGCTGTTCGTCCTCACCCGCGAGCAACTGCTCGGGCTGGAGCGGATGGGTGAGACCAGTACCGACAACCTGCTCGCCGCGATCGCCGTCGCCAAGGGCCGGCCGCTGTCGCGGGTGTTGTGCGCGCTCGGCATACGGGGGACGGGCCGCTCCATGTCACGGCGGATCGCCCGGCACTTCGCCACCATGGACGCCATCAGAGCAGCCGACGCGGGCGGGATGCAGCAGGTCGACGGCATCGGTACGGAGAAGGCCCCCTCGATCGTCGCCGAGCTGGCCGAACTCGCGCCGCTCATCGACAGACTCGTCGCGGCCGGGGTGAACATGGTCGAACCGGGCGCCACTCCCGCGCCGGCCGCCGACACCGCGGACGGTGCGGCCGAGGCATCACACGAGGGACCGCTCGCGGGGATGACGGTGGTGGTCACCGGCGCGATGACGGGTCCGCTGGAAAAGCTCAGCCGCAATCAGGTGAACGAGCTCATCGAGCGCGCGGGCGGCCGTTCCTCCTCCAGCGTCTCGAAGAAGACCGCCCTGGTGGTGGCCGGAGAGGGTGCGGGGTCCAAGCGGGCCAAGGCCGAAAGCCTCGGCGTCCGGCTGTCCACCCCGGACGAATTCGCCGCCCTGGTCGCCGACTTCCTCGGCTGACCCGGGTACGGCAGTCGGTGCCGCCCGGCCGGCTGCCCGGCACCGCGGCACATCCGTACGGTGGCCGCGCGAGCAGTGCCGCGCGGCCACCGTACGGGTGATGTCACCAGATCAGGCGGGGGTGATGTTCTCCGCCTGCGGGCCCTTCTGGCCCTGGGTGATGTCGAAGGTCACCGCCTGGCCTTCCTGGAGCTCGCGGAAACCGCTGGCGTTGATGTTGGAGTAGTGCGCGAAGACGTCGGGGCCGCCCCCGTCCTGCGCGATGAAGCCGAAGCCCTTTTCGGAGTTGAACCACTTGACGGTTCCGCTGGCCATGCCGGTGCCTCTCACTCGATGACGGGTCCGCACCGCGCGGACCCGGAGGTGGTCGTCCTGGTCCTCGGGCACTGCACAGCAAAGCGCCCGCACGACAGTGCGGGCGCGTACGGCGAACCACGACATCTGTCGACGACGCTACACGGCGAATGCGCCTGTCACCAGTGGGTAAGCCCCTTCGGGTGCAACGGCGTTGCGCGGGGGTGCGCCGTCGCGTCCCGAAGCCCCGCTCCGGGGGCGTGCGCCGGGCCCTTCGCGGGCCCTCCCGGACCCGCTCCGTCACCCTCGCGGGTGTCCCCGGTGGCGCGGTCGCACCGAGCCCTGCTTGCTGGACCAGGAGAGGGAACCGAGGAGAAAGCGAGCGTCCATGGAGCCGGAGAACGCGCGGCTGCGGACGCCACGGGCCGCCGGTGTGGCGGGGACCGTCTTCGCGGTGCTGCTCGCGGCGGCGATCGTGCTGGTGCGCATCGCGATCCCCTCGGACGACCCCGCCGCCGCTCCCGTCGCCCCGGACATGCGGTGGGCGGTGCGGACGGCCCTGGAGATCATCCCGTTCGCCGGCATCTTCTTCCTGTGGTTCATGGGCGCCGTGCGCGCCCAGGTCGGCGACGCCGAGGACAAATTCGTCGCCACCGTGTTCCTCGGCAGCGGACTGGTCTTCGTCGCCACCATGTTCGCCGCCGGCGCCGCGGCGGGCACCGTGCTCCACGAGGGCCCCTCCACCTTCGGCCGCCACTTCTCGTACACGCTGATGACGACGTACGCGCTGCGGATGGCGGCCGTGTTCGTCTTCACCACCTCGACCATCGGGCACCGACTGCGGCTGTTCCCGCGCCCGCTGAGCATGCTGGGGTTCGTGGTGGGGCTGATCCTGCTGATCGTGGGGTCCGGTGTGCCCTGGTCGGAGCTGGTCTTCCCGTTCTGGGCCCTGGTCGTCAGCGTCCACCTGCTGCGGCTCGGTCTGCGCGACCCGTCCCGTGTCGCGCACCCGGCCTGACGCCGTCAGCCCGTCGGACGCCTCGACGAGCGGCTGAGCGCTTGCTGACCCATGCTGTGGGGGTGGGGGCGAGCACGGGCCACGGAAGGGCGGATCCTCGGTGAGACTTGTCGTCGATCTCAACCGCTGCCAGGGATACGCGCAGTGCGCGTTCCTCGCTCCCGACGTCTTCGCCATGCACGGCGAGGAGTCGTTGCTCTACGACCCGCAGGCCGAGGAGGCGCGGCGCGCGGAGGTTCAGCGAGCCGTCGCCGCCTGCCCCGTCCAGGCCATCCTCGTGGAAGGTCTGGACGGCGCGGCCGGCACTCCCGTACCTGTTCAGGAGGCGACCGGTGGGCGCTGACGGATACCTGGAGCGGCTCAAGCGCGAAGGGCGCATCGTCGTGGTCGGCGCCTCGCTGGCGGGGCTGCGGGCCGCGGAGACGCTGCGCGAGAAGGGCTTCACCGGCTCGCTCACGATGGTCGGCGACGAACCGTACGAGCCGTACGACCGGCCGCCGCTGTCCAAGCAGGTCCTGCTCGGCCGGGCGACGGCCGACCACACCGCTCTCCCCCGGCGCCGGGCGATCGACGCCGAGTGGCGCCTCGGGGTCCCGGCCACCGGCCTCGACATGTCGGCCAAGCGGGTCCGGCTGGCCGACGGCGAAGAGGTGGAGTACGACCGGCTGCTCATCGCCACCGGTGTCCGGGCCAGGCCCTGGCCGCAGGAGAGCGAGGCGGAACTCGACGGGGTGTTCGTCCTGCGTACCCGCGACGACGCCGTCGCGCTGGAGCGCGCGCTCGCCCAGGGCCCGCGTCGCGTGCTCGTCATCGGCGCCGGGTTCACCGGTTCCGAGATCGCCTCCGCCTGCCGGGAACGCGGGATCGCGGTCACCGTGGCCGAGCGGGGCGCCGCGCCGCTGGTCGGCGCGCTCGGCGGGGTCGTCGGTGCGGTCGCGGCCGAGATGCAGCGCGAGCACGGCGTGGATCTGCGCTGCGGCATCATGGTGACCGCTCTGGAGGGCGACTCCTCGGGACACGTACGGGCCGCGCAGCTCTCCGACGGCACCGCCGTCGAGGCGGACGTGGTGGTCGTGTCGCTGGGCGCCATGCGCAACACCGAGTGGCTCCTCGGTTCCGGACTCGGCGCGGGCCCGCGGGGCATCGCCTGTGACGCCGGCTGCCGGGCCTTCGACGTCCGCGGCATCGTGACCGACGACGTCTACGTGGCCGGCGATGTCGCGCGGTCGCCGCACGCGCTGTTCGGCTACCAGTTCCTGTCCCTGGAGCACTGGGGAAACGCCGTCGCCCAGGCCGACACCGCGGCGCACAACATGCTGAGCGAGAGCGTCGACCGCCGCCCCCACCTGTGGGTGCCCGCCTTCTGGTCCTCCCAGTTCGGCGTGAACATCAAGTCGGTCGGGGTGCCGCCGTTGGGGACGGAGATCCTCATCGCGCAGGGCTCCCGGACCGAACGCCGGTTCACCGGTGTGTACGGCTACCAGGGGCGCGTGATCGGCGCCGTCACCTTCGACCAGTCGAGGTGGCTGCAGTTCTACGAGCAGCTCATCGAGACCACGGCCCCCTTCCCGCCGCCCTTCCCCACCGTGGACCGCCGCCCGGAGGGGGATCGCCCGCTGCCGGCGGACTTCCCCGACCCGTCAGTGCCCACACACGGCCCGACCGTCTCCCTGACCGGATACTCGCCCGCCGACCGGCAGTTGACGTTCACCCCCGCCCGGCACTGATCCGACGCCCACGAGGACGCCTCATGACGCCAGCCATCCTGCGGCAGATCATCGACTACGACCATCGCGCCGACCCGTACCCGCTGTACGCGGAGCTCCGTAAGACGCCGGTGTACCACGAGGAGGACGGCCCGTTCGTCGTCAGCGGGTACTACGACATCCAGAGTCTCCTGCACGATCCGCGGGTCAGCTCGGACGCCCGCAACCTGAGGTCGACGGCGGGCGACCCGCTGGCCGCCGAGGCGGACGAGGAGGCGGCCCTGCCGCCGAGCTTCCTGCGGCTCGATCCCCCGGAGCACGACCGGCTGCGGCGGATGACGAACCGTTCGTTCGGACCGCCGCACACCCCACGGCACGTCTACGAGATGCACGGCGAACTGTCCGACATCGTCACCGAGCTCATCGCCGGTATCGAGAGCACGGAACGGATCGACCTGGTCGACCAGTTCTCCTACCCGTTCCCGGTGACCGTGATCTGCCGTCTGCTGGGCGTGCCGCGCGAGGACGAGGCGCGCTTCCACGTCTGGGCGGACATCATCGCCGCCAGCCTGGACCCCGACCCCTCCCCGGCCGCCGACTCCGCCGAGCGTGTCAAGGTCGCGCACAACGCCCGTACGGAACTGGGCATGTATCTGGCCGGGCTCATCGAGGAGCGCCGCAAGAAGCCCGGCGAGGACATGCTCTCGCTGCTGGCGACCTCGCCCGGACCGGACGGATCCATGACGACCATGGAGGTCCTGAGCACGTCGGTCCTGCTGCTGATCGCGGGTCACGAGACGACGGTCAACCTCATCACCAACGGCATGCTGACCCTGCTGCGCAACCCCGACATCCTGCGCCGGCTGCGCGAGGACGCGACGCTGGCCGTCCCCATCGTCGAGGAACTGCTCCGCTTCGAGCCGCCCGTGCAGCTGTTGCCGCAGCGCACCACCCTCGCCGACATCGAGGTCCGCGGCGTCACCATTCCCAAGGGCTCATCGCTGTGGCTGGTGCTGGCGGCGGGAAACCGCGACCCCGAGCGCTTCGATCATCCGGACCGCTTCGACCCGGACCGCGGCGACATCCAGCACCTGGGCTTCGGCAGCGGAATCCACAGTTGCTTCGGCGCGCCGCTGGCCCGGCTGGAGGCACAGCTCGCGCTGAGCGAGCTGGCCCGCAGACTGGAGAACCCGCGACTGCTGGAGGACCCGCCGCCGTACCGGCAGAACGCGGTCCTGCGTGGCCCGCGCCATCTGCCGATCGCCTGCGACGCCATCCTCCCGTAGCGGGCCGCCACGCGGCCGCGGCCTATCCGATGACGACCACGCGTGCCCACGCGGGCGGCGCGTCCGGCGCGTAGTCGGGATCGTCCTCGTTCACCGAAGCGGCCCGCGGCCGGGCGAACAGACCGACCACCGTCCGGCACGGTGGCCGGTCGGCCGGCCAGGGCGTCTGGCCGTCCGTCAGCACCACGATGACGTCGGGCCGGGGGCCGTGCCGCAGGGCCCGGGCGAAGCCCGACCGCAGATCCGTGCCCCCGCCGCCCACGAGGGGTATCCCCTCGGCCCGGCACAGCCGGTGCGCGAACGTGGCCGCCGCGTCGCACGGCACCACGGTGACCAGTTCGCGGCGGCCACCCACGGCGCGGCTGATCGCGGCGACCTCGTTCAGCGCGCTGCCCAGTTCGGTGTCGCTGACCGATCCGGAGGTGTCGATGACCACGCAGACCCTGGGCGGTCTGCGCCGCAGGCTCGGCAGTACGACGCCGGGCACCCCGGCCGAGCGCCGGGACGGCCGGCCGTAGGTGTAGTCGTCGCCCGCCCCGGCTCCGGAGGCTGCCGAGCGGACGGCCGCGCCCAGCAACTCCCGCCACGGCTGCGGCGGGTGGAACACTTCCTCGGCCCATCGCCGCCATCCCTTCGAGGTGTCACCCGGCCGGCCGTTGATGCCCTGCGCCACCCGGAACCGCACCGCGTCCCGTTCCTGGTCGCTGAGGCCGTGCGCGCCGTCGGGTCCGAGGTCCCACTCCCGGTCCAGTCCGTCGGCTCCGCTGCCGCAGTCCAGCCAGGCCAGGTCCTGGGTGCGCGGCCCGAGCCGGAACAGGCCCAGGTACTCCTCCATGAGCTGCCCCTCGGGCAGTTGCAGGAACGCGGGCGTGACAGCGCCTTCGGGCCGCGCCAACCCGTCACCGAACGCGTCGTCGTTGATCTCGCAGTCCGCGGCGATGTTCATGCGCAGCCGCGCTCCGGAGCCGGTCAGCGCCCGCTCGCGGGAGACCCGGTCGCTGCGCCCGTGGTGGTCGCGCAGAAGGTGGGAGACCTCGTGCACCCACACCCCGGCGAGTTCCTCCACCGGTGTGCGGTCGACGAACGCCGGTGAGACATAGCACCGCCAGTGCCGGTCGACGGCCATCGTCGGCACCCGCCGGGACGCCACGGGGTGCAGGGCGAACAGGGCCGTCGCCAGGTAGGGCCGGACGCGGGCGGCGTGCAGCCGGGCGGCGAAGAGCTTGTCGCGGTCCAGCGCGCTTTCGGCGTCCGGGGTCATCGGGCCGCCTTCGCGGCCACCCGGGCCGCCGCGCGGTCCGCCCGCCGGGACAGGGACACCGCTCCGGCCAGCCGCTCGATCGACTCCGGGACCTCCCAGTCCTGTTGGCGCAGGGTCGCGAGGGTGGTCGCGGGGACGACCACCAGGTCCGGGGCGCCGGTGTCCATCGCCCGGACCAGCAGCGCCCAGGCCGCGTCCCAGCGCGCCTGGTCCGGGCGCCCGCGGACCGCCGCCACCACCCCGTCCAGTACGGCTTGGCGCAGATCACCCCGTTCGGGCAGGACGGCGCCCGCCGGGTCGGCGAGGAGCAGTTCGGGGTCCGGGAGGTCCATCCGGTCCACGCTCGCCAGCAGTTCCAGGCCCGGCCCGTCCCCCACCGTGCCCCGGACGAGCAGGGAGAGCACGTCCCGGGAGGAGCCGGCCGCGGTCGCGAAGGCGATCAGACACAGGGTCATCTCCCAGCTCCGGGGTGACGGCCAGGGGCCGCCCCGGCGCGTCTCGTTGTCGGGCAGCCGGTGGACGAGTCCGGGGCGGGCGGCCAGCAGCCCGCACACCGCGCGGCGGGCGAAGTCCACGGCCGCCGGCATCCGCTCCGGGTCGAGCCGTGGCAGTGTCGCCCGGGGCCAGGTCCCGCCCAGGCCGCGTACCACGACCTCGTGGTCGTGGGTCCAGCGCAGGTGCACGAAGCGGTTGGCGAGCGGCGGGCTCAGCTCCCAGCCGTCGGCGGCCGAGGCACGCGGGTTGGCGGCGGCCACGATCCTGACGCCGGGCGGCAGTCGCAGGGCTCCGATCCGCCGTTCGAGCACCAGGCGCAGGAGGGCGGCCTGGACGGCCGGCGGCGCGGTGGACAGCTCGTCCAGGAACAGCAGTCCGCGGCCGGCCCGTACGAGCCGGACCGCCCAGTCCGGCGGGGCCATCGGGACGCCGTGCTCCGCGGGATCGTCGCCGACCACGGGCAGGCCCGAGAAGTCGGACGGCTCGTGCACGCTGGCGATCACCGTGGTCAGCGGCAGGTCCAGGGAGGCGGCGAGCTGGGTCAGGGCGGCGGTCTTGCCGATCCCCGGTTCGCCCCACAGCAGTACGGGCAGGTCGGCGGCCACGGCCAGGGTCAGGGCCTCCAGTTGGATGTCGGGGCGGGGTTCGGTGGTGGTGTCGCGCAGCAGGGCCAGCAACTCGTCGGCGATGCCGAGCTGGGAGTCGCGGGGGATGTCGGAATGTGCGTACGGGGGCATGTCGGATCACCTGTGGGTTCGAGGGAGAGAAGCCGAGTGGGTGCGGGGCGCGGGCCCGCGAGGCGCGCGCCTGCGGTCATCGGGCCTGCGGGCCTGCGGGTCAGCGGGTCAGCGGGCGGTGGTGTGGCGCGGGTGTGAGCGGTGCTCGCCGGGGCGGCGCGCGCCCTCGCGGATCCGGCCGGGGCCGGGGCCGGCCAGTCCCGCCCGGAACAGTCCGTAGGTGACGCGCCGCCGCGCGGCCGCCTCCAGTTCGTCCCGCAGCGCGCCGTCGCGCAGCAGTGCGCCGGGGCCGAGCAGGGCCTCGACGACGGCGAGCGCTCCGGCGATGTCGCCGTGGTCGAGGCGTTCACGGACGTCGGCGAGGCATTCCGGCCGGCGGTGTGCCTCGTCGATGACCTGGAGGCAGGGCAGCGGAGTGCCGGTCAGCTCGGCCAGCAGCTCCTCGCGGCGGACCTCGGCGCGGTCGTGGTCCAGCGGGACCAACACCCCGCCGACCAGGCCGATCCGGTGCCGGGCGCCCCGGCAGTCCACCAGGCGTGGCCGACCCGGTGTCCGGGGTGCGGCCGGGGACGGGGCCGCCGGCGTGTGATCGGGCAGCAGCGCCGCGGCGACCAGCGGGTGCAGCCGGTCGGCCTCGATCAGTCCGGCGCGGATCAGTTCGAGGTCGGGCGGGGTCCAGGTCGCCGCGTCGGGCAGGACCGGCAGCGCGCGGGTGCGGCCGTCCGGGGGCGCCGCCGCGATCCGGAGCCGGGGCGCGGCGACGCCGTCACCAGGTCCGGACAGGTGCAGCACCAGCCGGCCTCGGGCTCCCAGCCGCACGGTGGCGGCCCCGGTGCGGGAGCGCCCCTCGGCGTGGAGCAGGATCTCCGTCTCGGCCGCCCACCGGTCCACGGCACAGCGGTGTCCCGTCGGCACCGTCAACGGCGGTTCAGGGGGTTCCGGGTCCGTCGTGGGACCACCGTCGGCGGGCGGCCGGTCGGCTCCGGACCGGACGCGCAGTTCGTCGCTGCGGCGCGCGTCCCACAGGTGGCGGTGCAGGTCGAGACGGAACCGTCGGCTGGGCCGTGGGTGCGGATGGTGGCGGACGCCGGGGTCGGAGCGGGCGGCGCCGTCCCACAGCGCCAGGCTGATCCGCTGACCGGCGTCCGCCCAGGCGGGTGGTGTGCGGGCCACCAGGTGCACCGGTCGGGCCGGTTGCCCGCGGCCGGCCCCCTCGATGTCGTACCGGGCCAGGGAGAGCGTGAGCCCCGGCCGCAGCAGTCCGTCGGGAGCGATCCTCGGCAGGTGCCAGCGCAGCAGGTCGGGGGCGAGGTGGCGGAGATCGGCCCGGATCCGGTCCGCGAGTTCCCGGCCGTGGGTGCGGGCCAGGGCGCGCGGACCGAGGTCGACATCGATGCCCGCGGCGGCGCACGCGCCGGCCCAGTCGCCGGCCTGGCGACGGGCGGTCGCGGTCTCGATCATGGACGGCGGCACGGCGAACTCGCGCACGCGCAGCCAGAGGGAAAGGCGGGAATCCCCGTTCGCGTCGTGGGTGAGGAGCATCAGCACTCACCTTGCGCGGACGGGACCCCCGATCTGTCGGCGGAATAAGTCTTCATCGCGGGGACCGTATCGTCCCTCGCCCCGGCCTGCCATCGGATTTCCGCGTGATCAGGCCCGGGCGACCGAGAGGATGACGTCCCGCAGCCGTTCGACGTACAGCCGCATGTTCTTGCTCGCGATGTCGGTGTCCGGGTAGCGGCTCGCGAGCCAGAGGCCCTCGTGCATGCGGTTGACCCAGACGCACACCTGATCGCCGTACGACACCCTGAGCAACGCGTACGCGTTCTGCTCGGCCCACCGGTCGGAGCCGGGAAGGGTCCGGGCGTCGAGGTAGGAGACGATCGAGTACAGGTCCGGCGAGGTGGGGCGGAAGTCCGCGCCGAGGAGGCTGAGGACCCGGGCCAGCGGAATGCGCGCCAGTGACCTGTTGGCCTGCAACTGGGCGCGTACGGCCGTCAGGGCGCCCCGGAAGTCGGGGGCCTGGGCCATGGAGACCTCGATCGGCGCACCGCCGACGTACCAGCCCACGGAGTCGGACCACTGGGACTTCACCCGGGTGTGGAACGGCACCACCGTGCGGTACACGGACTGTCCGCCGATCTCGTGGACGAGGAGGCTCGTCGCGGCCAGGATGCCCACCAGGCTCCCGCCGTACGGCCGGCAGTACGCCTCGAACGCGGCGGCGGCGTCCGCGTCCACGAGCGTCTCGCGCATCAGCTTCTGCGCGGGCAGTCCGCCCCCGGGTTCGAGGCCGAGGTCGACGGGGAAGTCCGGCAGCTTCCCGTCGCAGCGCTGGATGAACTCCCGCCAGCGCGCGACGATCACGTGGGTGTCGCCGATCCGGTCCGCGTCCGCCCGCTCCAGCTCGCAGAAGTCGACGTAGCTGCTGACCGGCGCCTCCTCCTGGGCCCGGCCCGCCAGTCGCGCCGTGTACAGCTCGTGGATCTCGGCGGCGATGCGCTGGAGGGAGTAGCCGTCGACGTTGCTGTGGTCGAAGACCATGTGGACCCTGGCGCCGTCGTCCCGGACGACCGCCGTGTAGAGGAAGTTCGGCCAGCGCAGCGCGTCCGCCGCGATGTCGAAGCGGTCCTGGAGGTGCTGGACGAGTTCCGCCGCGTCGGGGAAGTCCCCGATCACCTCGCGCCGCAGTGCCACGGCGTCCGCGCCGAGGGTGAACCGGCGCATCACGTCGCCGTCCCAGCGGAATCCGCTGCGCAGTGTCTCGTGGCGCAGCGTCCAGCTCCGCAGCGCCTCCTGGAGCACGTCGAGGTCGACCGGGCCCGGGAGGTCGAAGGCCGTGCCCAGCCAGGTCGGTACGAACAGGCCGTCCTCCCGTACGGACCGGGCCGTCCTGATGTGCGCCTCCTGGATGTACGCCGGCGGCCGGGTGTCGTCCGGCAGCTCCGCCGCCGCCTCGACGGTCGCCGGACTGAGTGTCCACTCGACGAGCCGTCCGGGCGGGACCTCACAACGCTGGATGTCGGTCATTCGCACCGGGCGGCTCCGTTCGCAGATGGGGCATATCCGATCAAGGGAATGCCCCGCCCGCGACCGGCACGCGGAGAAGCGGGTTTTTTCAATGGATCGGGTGGCATCTCGAACAGCGGTGCCTGCCGGGACTGCAACCTCCGGCACCGTCGACGCACTCTCCATGGGCATGGGCAGGATCACGAGGGGTGCCGGGTTGTTCATCAGGCAGTTGGCGCGGTTCGGGTGGTCGCAGGCGCGCTGCTGCGCGTTCGCGGTCGCGCTGCTCGGCGGAATGGCGGGCTCGACGTTGCTCCCGCCCCTGCCGGTGGCGCGCTACGACCTGTTGCTCGCGTACGGGGTGCTGTTGACCGTCGCGGGCCTGTCGCTGGGCTGGGAGAGCCGGCGCGAGGTGGCCGTGGTGGCCGTCTGCCACCTCCTGGGGCTCGCCTTCGAGCTGGTGAAGGTGCGTATGGGGTCGTGGAGTTATCCCGAGCCCGGCCTCACCAAGGTCGCCGGGGTGCCGTTGTACGGAGGGTTCATGTACGCCGCCGTCGGCAGCTACGTCTGCCGCTCCTGGCGGCTGATGGGGCTGACGCTGACCGGCTACCGGCCCCGCGCCACCGCCGTGCTCGCCGTCGGCCTCTACGTCAACTTCCTCAGCCACCACTGGCTGCCGGACCTGCGCTGGGCGCTCGGCGGCCTGCTGATCGCCGTGACCACGGGAACGTGGGTGCACTTCGTGATCGCCACGCGGCGCTACCGGATGCCCCTGGCAGTGTCCTTCGCGCTGATCGGGTTCTTCCTGTGGCTCGCGGAGAACATCGCCACCTATCTCGGAGCGTGGACCTACCCGGACCAGGTGCACGGCTGGGAACCGGTGTCCGTGTCCAAGTGGGCCTCCTGGGCACTGCTGATCAGTGTCACCTTCGTCATCAGCGCGGTCCGGGCCGACACGGGCCCGGTGACACCGCGCCGGAGAGCGGCGACAGCGGCACCGGGCGGGGTCGCCGCCTGAACACGGCATCGCGCCGGGTCCGTTCGGCGCCGGGACCGTGTCCGGTCCGCCGGGTGCGCGGGCGTCGGGTCGCCGCGGGGGCGCGCCGGAGAGCGCGCCCACCGCGGCGGACCGGTGATCGATGACCGGCGGACCGGCGACCGGTCGCCGGTCGCCGGTGGCCGCGTGGTCAGCCGTCGATGCGGTGCTGGGTCCAGAACGAGGTCAGGTCCGTGGTCGTGGCGGCCTGGGCGGCCGCCTTGAACTCGGCCGTGGTCGAGACGCCGTACCAGTGCGAAGTGGCGTAGTCCTTGAGCAGTTTGGCCATGACGGTGTCACCGAGGAGGCGCCGCAGGTCGTGCAGGGCGCACTTGCCGTAGCCGTACACGACGGTGGAGTACCGGGACGAGTGGGTGTCCCAGTAGGCCATCGAGTTGGTGATCTTCTCCGCCGACGACGCCCAGGAGACACTGCTCCAGCAGCCGGTGCCGGTCTTGTTCAGCGCCAGATCGGTCGCGTAGTCGGTGAACGCCTCGTCCAGCCAGGGGTTGTTGTACTCGTCGTCGCCGACGATGCCGTAGAACCACTGGTGGCCGATCTCGTGGGTGAGCGCGGTGGTGCTGACCAGGTCGAGGACGAACCCGGGGTATTCCATGCCGCCGAACCAGAAGTTGTTGTCGATCACGGCGTCCAACTCGCCGTACGGGTAGGCGCCGAACCGTGCCGCGTGGGCGTCCACGGCGCTCTTCGCGGTGGTGAGCATCGACTGCGCGCTGGACGAGCTGATGCCCGAGACGGAGTAGATGTTGATCGGGGTGCCGGCGGTAGAGGTGCCGGAGATCTTGCTGAAGGGGCCGGCGGCCCAGGCGAAGTCGCGGACCTTGGCGGCGGTGGCGGTGGTCACCGTGCGGCCACTGGTGCCGGGGGTGTCGACGGAGCCGCCGGTGGCCGGCACCAGCAGGGTGCTCGGGTGGTCGAGGGTCACCTTGAAGTCGGCGGCCAGGGAGTAGAACGACTCACCGTTGTTGGTGTACGGGTCCAGGTGCCAGCCCGCGCCGTCCTTGACCGCGAGCACCGGCAGCGCGTTGCCGATGAAGCTGAACGCGCCGTCGTAGCCGAAGCGGTCCGCGCCGCTGGGCACGGTGATCCCCAGGTCGAACCCGATCGTGGCGCTCTGACCCTGTGCCAGGGGCGTCGGCAGGGCGATCCGCAGGGCGGTGCAGGCGACGGAGAGGGCGCCCGCGGTGCCACCGGTGACGTTGGTGACGCTGATCGGCATCGCGGAGCAGGTGCCGTGGTAGTTGTCCCACAGCCGCAGGTACACCTCGCTGAGCGCGGTGGACGAGGCGTTGGTGAAGGTCGCGCTCTCGTGGCCGGTCCAGACGGTGCCGCTCGTGTTGCTGGTGAGGTTGACGGTGTACGAGGGCGCGGCCGGCGTACGGGTGTTGTCCGCCGGCGGGGCGGTGTCGCCGGAGGTGTCGAGGGCCACGTCGTCGACGACGAAGCTCGTCTGGAGGCTGGAGTCCTCGGTGCCGGTGAAGGCGACGGTCACGGTCTGGCCCGCGAACGCCGAGACGTCGAACGACTTCTGCGCGTACCCGGTGGCCTTGTTGAGGTTCGAGTACGTCGCCAGCGTCGTGGCGCCGATCTTCGCCGTGAGCTTGTCGTACGCGGTCGACGAGGTCGTCTCGGCGGTGTCGATGTGCAGCCAGAAGGTGAGCGTGGCGGTGCTGCACCCGGACGGGATCGAGACGCTCTGGGAGAGCGTGTCGGTGCGCGTGCTGCCGACGCCGTTGAGCCAGGCGAAGCTGGTGCCGCCGTGGGCGCTCTGGCCCGCGCGGCTGGTGATGACGGAGGTCGAGGACTGGGTCCAGGGCGAAGTCCCGCTCTCGAAGCCGCCGTTGGTGACCACCTGGGCCGGGGTGCAGGCGGCGGCCGGCGCGGCCGTGGGCGGCGCGGCGGCCACCGGGGAGACGGGCAGCAGGACGGCGGCCAGCGCTGCGACGGCTGTCGCGGTCGCGGCGAGGGCCTTGTGGGGGGTCGGTCTCACGCGTAACTCCTTTGAGGCGGCCGGGATCGCGGCCTGCTCGGTGGCCGCCCGGCCGGAGTGGGTGCGCCGGAGGGCAGCCGGGGGCTGTGCGGATCGCTCGCGCGATCGCCGAGGTGAGATGCCTGCCCTCACCCCCGGGGTCGGGGCGACGGCTGCCGAAAGCCTGACAGGTTTGACCGGAGCATGCCATAAGGGGTGGGTAAAGTGTTCGCCCCGCGTGCCTGCTCGCACTTGCTCGTGCCCGTTCGTGCCTGTTCGCACCCGCCCCGAACCGGACGCACCCGCCCTTGCCCGCCCCGAACCGGACGTGCCCGGGCCGCGCCCCTGTCGCAGCAGGAACGCGGCCCGGGTACGAACGGCCGGCGGAGGCGCCTCAGCCGATCTCGACGAGCAGGTCCCCGCCTTCCACCTGCTGGATCCGGTTGATCGCCAGCCTGGTCACCTTCCCCGCCTGCGAGGCGGTGATGGTGGCCTCCATCTTCATCGCCTCGATGGTGGCCACCGTGGCGCCGGCCGCCACCTCGTCGCCCTCGGCGACGACGAGCGTCACCACACCCGCGAACGGCGCCGCCACCTGACCGGGCTTGCTCCGGTCGGCCTTCTCGGTCGCCGGCACGTCGGAGGCCGCCGCGGTGTCGCGCACCTGGATCGGCCGCAGTTGGCCGTTGAGCGTCGACATCACGGTGCGCATCCCCCGCTCGTCCGCCTCACCGACGGCCTCCAGCTCGATGAGCAGGCGTACGCCGGGTTCGAGGTCGACGGAGTACTCCGTGCCCGGACGCAGGCCGTAGAAGAAGTCCTTGCTGTCCAGCACGCTCGTGTCGCCGTAGGTCTGACGGTGTGTCTCGAAGTCGCGCGTCGGCCCGGGGAACAGGAGCCGGTTGAGCGTCGTGCGGCGGGTCTTCTCCAGCCCCGCGCGGTCCTCCTCCGTCAGCTCCTGCACGGGCTTGGCCTCGGCACGGCCGCGCAGCGCCTTGCTGCGGAACGGCTCCGGCCAGCCACCGGGCGGGGTGCCCAGTTCGCCGCGCAGGAAGCCGATGACGGAGTCGGGGATGTCGAACCGGTCCGGCGTCCGCTCGAACTCCTTCGGCGCCACCCCGGCGCCCACCAGATGCAGCGCGAGGTCCCCGACCACCTTGGACGACGGGGTGACCTTCACCAGGTGGCCCAGGATCCGGTCGGCGGCCGCGTACATCGCCTCGATCTCCTCGAAGCGGTCGCCGAGGCCCAGCGCGACCGCCTGGGTGCGCAGGTTGGACAACTGCCCGCCGGGGATCTCGTGGTGGTAGACCCGGCCCGTCGGTGAGGCGAGACCGGCCTCGAACGGGGCGTAGACGCGCCGGACGCTCTCCCAGTACGGCTCCAGGTCGCCGACGGCCTGGAGGTCGAGGCCGGTGGGCCGCTCGGAGTGGTCGGTCGCGGCCACGATCGCCGACAGCGACGGCTGCGAGGTGGTGCCCGCCATCGACGCGACCGCTCCGTCCACGGCGTCGGCTCCGGCCTGGATCGCGGCGAGGTAGGTGGCGAGCTGGCCGCCCGCGGTGTCGTGGGTGTGCAGGTGCACCGGCAGGTCGAACTCACGGCGCAGCGCCGACACCAGCGTCGCGGCGGCCGGGGCCCGCAGCAGTCCGGCCATGTCCTTCACGGCCAGCACATGAGCCCCGGCCGCCACGATCTGCTCGGCCAGCCGCAGGTAGTAGTCCAGGGTGTACAGCCGCTCCGACGGGTCGGACAGGTCGGAGGTGTAGCACAGGGCCACCTCGGCGACGGCCGTCCCCGTCTCCCGTACGGCGTCGATCGCGGGCCGCATCTGCGAGACGTCGTTGAGGGCGTCGAAGATCCGGAAGATGTCGATGCCGGTGGCCGCGGCCTCCTGCACGAAGGCGTCGGTCACCTCGGTCGGGTACGGGGTGTAGCCCACGGTGTTGCGGCCGCGCAGCAGCATCTGCAGACAGATGTTGGGCACCGCCTCGCGCAGGGCCGCCAGGCGTTCCCAGGGGTCCTCGGCGAGGAAGCGCAGGGCGACGTCGTAGGTGGCGCCGCCCCAGCATTCCAGGGACAGCAGCTCCGGCAGGGTCCGCGCGACCGTGGGGGCCACGGCGAGGAGGTCGCGGGTGCGGACCCGGGTGGCCAGCAGCGACTGGTGCGCGTCACGGAAGGTGGTGTCGGTGACGCCGATGGTGGGCGACTCACGCAGCCGGCGGGCGAAGCCCTCCGGACCGAGGTCGACGAGTCGCTGCCGGGAGCCCGCGGGCGGCTCCGCGGCGGACAGCGGCCGCAGTTTCGTGACCGGGTCGATCAGCGCGGGCCGCTCGCCGTGCGGCTTGTTCACCGTGACATCGGCGAGGTAGGTGAGCAGCTTGGTGCCGCGGTCGGCGGAGTGCCGGGACGTGAGCAGCTCCGGCCGCTGTTCGATGAACGACGTCGTCACCCGCCCGGCCTGGAAGTCCGGGTCGTCCAGGACGGCTTGCAGGAAGGGGATGTTCGTGGCGACACCGCGGATGCGGAACTCGGCCACGGCACGCCGGGCCCGGCCGATCGCGGCCTTGAAGTCCCGCCCCCGGCAGGTGAGTTTGACGAGCATGGAGTCGAAGTGCGCGCTGATCTCCGTACCCGCGTGGGTGGTTCCGCCGTCCAGGCGGATCCCGGAGCCTCCCGGCGAGCGGTAGGCGGTGATCCGGCCGGTGTCCGGGCGGAAGCCGTTGGCCGGGTCCTCGGTGGTGATACGGCACTGCAGGGCCGCGCCGCGCAGGGTGACCGTCTCCTGTGACAGCCCGAGGTCGGCCAGGCTCTCGCCGGCCGCGATGCGCAGCTGCGCCTGGACCAGGTCGACGTCGGTGACCTCCTCGGTCACCGTGTGCTCGACCTGGATGCGCGGGTTCATCTCGATGAAGACGTGGTTGCCCGCGGGGTCGAGCAGGAACTCCACGGTGCCCGCGTTGCGGTAGCCGATCTGCCGGGCGAACCGCACGGCGTCGGCGCAGATGCGGTCGCGCAGCGCCGGGTCGAGATTCGGCGCGGGGGCCATCTCGATCACCTTCTGGTGGCGGCGCTGGAGCGAACAGTCGCGCTCGAACAGGTGGATGACGTCGCCGTGCCCGTCGGCGAGGATCTGCACCTCGATGTGACGGGGATCGATGACGGCCTTCTCCAGGAACACGGTGGAGTCACCGAACGCCGAGGCCGCCTCACGGGAGGCCGCCTCGATGGACTCGCGCAGCTGGGCGGGGTCCTCGACCCGGCGCATACCGCGACCGCCACCGCCGGCGACCGCCTTGACGAACACCGGAAAGCCGATGTCCTCGGCGGCACGGACGAGTTCGTCCACGTCGGTGGAAGGCGCGCTGGAGCCGAGCACCGGCACGCCGGCCTCGCGGGCGGCGGCCACGGCTCGGGCCTTGTTGCCCGTCAGCTCCAGGGTGCGGGCGCTCGGCCCGACGAAGGTGATGCCCGCCTCCTCGCAGGCGAGTGCCAGGTCGGGGTTCTCGGAGAGGAATCCGTAGCCCGGGTAGACCGCGTCCGCTCCCGCCTGACGCGCCGCCCGGACGATCTCCTCGACCGAGAGATAGGCCCGTACCGGGTGCCCAGGGTCGCCGATCTCGTAGGCCTCGTCCGCCTTCAGCCGGTGCAGCGAGTTGCGGTCCTCGTGCGGGAAGACGGCGACGGTGCGCGCGCCCAGTTCGTAGCCCGCGCGAAATGCGCGAATCGCGATCTCACCACGGTTGGCGACCAGTACCTTGCGGAACATCCTGGATCCCTTCAGCCTGCCGGTGACGAGGACCATCGTGTCGGCGTCAGGCCCGTTGTGCCATGTGAGCCGGGCCACCCACCGCGGTGTCGCCCCGGATGGACGGCTGCTTCCCCATCGGCGCGGATCCACACCGCTCGCCGCCCGCGCGGGAGGAGGCACCGCTCCGGCCGATCTCAAAGAGGCGTTCCGACGGCGGCGTTGGCGCCGACCGGGCCCGCGTGGACGTTTCGTTCCGGTCCGGTCGCACCGGGGTCGAGGGCACGTCGGTGCCGCGACGGCCCGGACCGTGAGACGGTCCGGGCCGTGCGGCAGGCGGCTGCCCCGGGTGGTGCGAGGGGTGCTGCTCAGGGTCAGGGAGTGATCCGCCACTGCTGGATGTAGCCCACGTCGATCGAGGCCAGGTCGCGCACCCGCAGCTTCCAGGTGCCCTCGACGGGCTGCGCCGAGGCGTTCACCGTGAAGGTCTGGTCGACGTTGTCGGCCGAACCACCGGAGCGGTTCAGCAGCGAGTAGACGGTGCCGTCGGGGCCGACCAGGTCGACGGTCAGGTCACCGCGGTAGGTGTGGACGATGTTGACGTAGACCTCGGTGGTGGCCGAGGCGTTGCCCGGACGGCCCGTGATGGTGATGGGCGATTCGACCGCGGCGCCGACATCGGGAATGTCGACGCGCGTGCTGTTGCCGTAGACGTACGCGACCCGCCACTCGAACTCCACCGTCACGGCCGCGCCCGTGCTGTCGGTGACCGTGACGCTCACCGCGCTGGTGCCGGTGGCGGACGGAACGCCGGATATCAGCCCGCTGTCGCTGATGGTCAGCCCGTCGGGGAGACCGGTCGCCGCGTAGCTGAGGGTGGCGTTCGCGTTGGTGGTGTAGGCGTCGAGCTGCAACGAGACCTCTTGGCCGACGCCGGTGATCTGGTCCGCGACCGGCGCGATGTTGACGCCGAGCGCCAGCCGGTCACCGACGTGGATCGCGGCCCAGGCGTTGGCGACCGCGAGGTAGGTGTCGCTGTAGGCGCCGAAGAGGTCGGCGGCGGCCTGGAGGGTCGCGACCCTCGCGCCCGCGTAGTTGGTCGTCGAGGTCATGTACGTCGTCAGCGCCCGGTACCAGATCCGCTGCGCGTTCTCGATGCCGATGCCCGTCACGGGCAGGCCGTCATAGGTGGGGCTGTCGTAGGCGACACCGTTGACGGTCTTCGCGCCGCTGCCCTCGGAGAGGAGGTAGAAGAAGTGGTTCGCGGGTCCTGAGGAGTAGTGGACGTCGATGCCGCCCAGGCCGGAGTCCCAGTAGTCGCGGGAGGACCCGTCCTTCGACGGCTTGTCCATGTACCGCAGCGGGGTGCCGTTGCCCCGGATGTCGATCTTCTCGCCGACGAGGTAGTCGGGGACGTCGGCCGTGAGGCCGGAGTGGAACTCCACGGCGGCGGCGAAGATGTCCGAGGTCGCCTCGTTGAGGCCGCCGGACTCGCCCGAGTACGTCAGGTTGGCGGTGGCGCTCGTGACGCCGTGACTCATCTCGTGGGCCGCCACGTCCAGCGCGGTCAGCGGGTGGGTGTTGCCGGAGCCGTCGCCGTAGGTCATGCAGAAGCAGCTGTCCGACCAGAAGGCGTTGACGTAGCTGTTGCCGTAGTGGGCCCGGCTGTAGGCGGCGACGCCGTCGTTGCGGATGCCGTTGCGGCCGAAGACGTCCTTGTAGTAGTCCCAGGTCGCCGCCGCCCCGAAGGCCACGTCCACGCCCGCTGTCTGACGGTTGCTCTGGGTGCCGTCGCCCCAGACATCGTTGTCGTCCGTGAAGAGGGTGCCGGTTCCGGACGTGCCCTGGTTCAGGTCGTAGGTGCGGTGGCCCGCGCGGTCACCGTCGACGAGTTGGTACGTCGAACCGGATGCCGTGGTGCCGAGCGGCACGGTTCCGCTGTACTGGCCCGTGCCCGTGCCGGTGTGCACGCCCTCGTACTGCTGGATGGCCTTGCCGGAGGTCGCGTCGGTGACGACATGCAGCTCGCTGGGGGTGCCGTCGTCCTGGAAACCCTCCACCGAGGTCTCCCAGGCCAGGACCGGCCTGGCCGCTCCGGCCGCCCAGACGACGAGCCGGGGCGCGCCGTCGGCGGCGGCCTCGGCCGCCGCCGCGCCGGCCTTCCTCGCGGCCGTGAGCGCCTTCGCGGCGGCGGCCGGCGCACCGATCCTCGGTGTGGTGGTCGGCACCGCGAGGGTGGCCTCGGTCGCCTCGGAGACGGTGGTCCGGCCGTTCCTCACGTGGACGACGAGATCGCCGCCGAGCACCGGAAGTCCGGCGTAGGTGCGCTCGTACCGCGTGTGGGTGGTGCCGTCGGCGTCCTGGAGGACGTCCTTGACGACGAGCTTCTCGCGGGACCCGAGGTCGAGGCGTCTCGCCGTGGCACCGGCCGCGGCCTTCGCGCCGTCGACGAGGGCGGCGCGCTTCGCGGGCGACAGGGTGGCCGGGGCGGCGCCGGAGCGCGGGGCGGCGACGATCTTCGTGGGGCCGGGGTCCTTGGGAGCGGCGGAGGCGGCGCCGCTCTGTACGGCACCGGCGAGGAGCGTTCCGGCCGCGAGGGCGACGATCGCCGCGTTTCCTCGGCGAAGGGAGCGGGGGCGAAGACGGGCGAAGAGGTGTGGCCGTAACAAGGTCTACTCCTTGTGCGACGGTCGGCCCAGGTGGGAGGCCGAGGGTGAGCGGGCCTGCGGGGGTGTGGCCGGCCCGGAGCGCGCGGGGCGGAACAGACGTGGCGCTGGACGCGCGGGGGCGCCCGTCCACGACGGGGGCTGCGCGCTCGATGAGGTGGGGGGAGGGTGGGGGGTGTGGGGGGTGTGGGGGGTGTGGGGGGTGTGGGGGGTGTGAACGGCCGGTGAAGGCCGATAGAAGGGTGACATCACCCTCACAGGCTTGTCATGGAAGCGACAAAGAAAAGGCCGGAATTGACCATTGCCCGCTGCGGGTTCACCCAGCGGAACGGAGCTTTTCGGCCGTGCCCGGTGAGTCGGTCACCTCCACCCGCGCCCACACGTCAGGCGGGCGGGACACACCGGCACGCATCCCCGCGCACACCTCTGCGCCTCGACGTCACCGTCATCAGCTTGCGCCGGATGTTCCCAGACCGTAACGCTCCCTGATTTCAAGGGACTTGACCGGTCACTCCTGCACTATCTTCACATCATGTCCACGCCATCGGAGCCTTCGCAGCAGCCCCCGAACGACCCGGGGGCGCCGGCACAGCCGACCGCGTATCCCTACCCGAACCCGCAGACCCCGAGCGCGGGCGGTCCGGCGGACCGTCCCCCGCCGGCCCCGGCCCCCGTGCCGGCTCAGCAGACCTTCTACGCGCAGCCCACCCTGGTGGGGCAACAGGGCGGCCCCTACCCCGCGCCGGGCCCGTACGGCCCCTACCCTGCCCCGCGGCCCGGCGGCGACAGCGGTGCCGGACGGGCCGTCCTGTGGGCCGCCGTCGGCGCGGTGGCCGCCTCCGCCGTTTGGGCGGTCGGCGTCTTCGCGCTCGACGGCCTGGGCGACCGCGCGGATCTGCGCGGCTACCGGGCCCCGTCGAACCTGTGCACCAACGGCGACTACTCGTCCTTCCGCGCCGAGTACCCCGAGGACGGCACCTCGCCGACCCACAGCTCTCTCGAGGACGGCGCCCTGGACGAGTCGTCCTGCAGCCTCGCGCTGAAGAAGAGCGCTTCGACCTACTCGGACGCGTATCTCTCCGTCCAGGTGGACCTGCACAAGAAGACCGACCCCGGGCCGGAGTTCACCGCCTCCTGGAACAACTACCCGGAAAGCCACAAGGGTTACGACGTGGAGGCCGTCAGTGGCATCGGCGAGGAGGCCTACCTCGTCACCCAGGACACCACCAGCGGCACCACCAGCGGCTCGCTCTACGCCACCCTCGCCGTCCGGGACGGCTGGATGACGTACACGATGACCTACAGCGCCTACCTCAGCTCGTACGACACCGACGCCGATCCGCCCGAGCTCGACGAGGTGACCGACTGGCTGCGCTCGGACACCAAGGCCACCCTGGAGGAACTCAAGAGCTGACGACCCCCGCGACCGCTCCCCCGGCTCACCGGAACTCGTGCACCACGTGGATCCCGCCGACGATGTGCGCGTTGAACGCGTCGAGCTCCTCGGCCGGCACCCACAGTTCGAGTATCGTCCGGCCGCCCGCCTGCCGGACGGGATAGCGGCTCAGGAACTCCGACTCGACCTCGAAGCGCGTCACGAACCCGGCTCCGTCGTGCCTGACGTTCCAGTCCCTGGCGATCTTGATCGCGTAGTCCTCGTCGAGGACCGGGTAGAAGATCGGCTGCTCGGGCAGCCGTGGCGGCCAGGCGGCCCAGCCGAGCTCCCGGACCAGCTCCAGCTCCACGGGCCCGGTGGGACGCCACAGGGTCGTGGTCGGTCGTGAGCTGCTCATGGGAATCGCCTCGGTGTCTGCCGGCGCGGTAGGGCCGGTCGGGAGCTCGAACGGTACCGGCGCCGCCGGCGCGACGGCCACGGGGTTTCGGCGCCGAGGCCACGTCGGGGTGGCGAGGCCACGTCCGGGTGGCGAGGCCACCTCCGGGTGGCGAGGCCCGCGTCCGGGCTCCGGCGGCCGCGGAAGTGTCAGGGTCCTGTTTTTTAGTCGACCGGTCTAGTAAGGCGGCGTACAGACGTACACTCGCCCCATGGGACGGACCAGTGACGCCAGGGAGAAGATCGTCGGTGCCGCGCAGTCGCTGATCGAACTGCGGGGCTACTCGGCGCTCGGCGTGGCGGAGATCTGCAAGGCGGCCGGGGTACCCAAGGGCAGCTTCTACTACTTCTTCGAGTCGAAGGAGGCGCTCGCGCTCGCCGTCATCGACGAGCACTGGGCCGGCCAGCGCCAGGCCTGGACCCGGGTGCTGACCGGCGACGCGGAGCCGCTCCAGCGGCTGCGGCTGCTGTTCGAGGAGACGGAGGCCGGTCAGCGCACCGGCCAGCTGAGCTGCGGCACCGTCTCGGGCTGTCTGTTCGGCAACCTCACCCTGGAGATGAGCAACCAGACCGAGGCCATCCGCGCGCGGCTGCAGGAGATCTTCGACGCGCAGGTCGAGATGGTCGAGGCGGTCGTCGCGCAGGCTCTGGCGCGCCGCGAGGTCGCGGTGAGCGACACCCTGGAGGCGGCGCGGTCCGTGGTCGCTCAGCTCGAAGGCCAGGTGCTGTTCGCGAAGCTCTACAACAGCACCGGCCGGCTCGGCCCGCTCTGGGCGAACTGCCTGGCCCTGCTCGGAGCCCGCGCCCCGCAAGAGGTTCCGGCCGCTCTCTGAGCGACCTCGGCCCCTCTCTCCCCCGGTGTCCCTGTCATTCGCCGCGCCAGACATTGTCGAAAGCCGCGTCCTCGACAGCCTTCCGTTGCCGTACGGCCTCCAACTCCACCACCGCCTCGTTGACGGCCGCCAGCACGGTCACGACCGGATCGCTCACCGCGTCGAGGGAGTGCTCGTCCGGCTGCTCGGTCATCCCGACGGCGGCCGCGAGCGCGGCGAGCACCGGATCGCCCGCGTGCCAGCGGTCGGCCGCGTGGCTGCGGGCCGGCGAGTCGACCAGCGCGGGCTCCGTGGTGCGCAGGGGATTCCAGCCCCGGCGCCGGGTGGTGAGGTCGCCGTCCTTCTCCATGGCGGCGAGGTACGCCCGGGACAGGCCGCGCCCGCGCCGCCACAGCCAGTCCTCGATCGACTCGTACGGCTCCTGCCGGACGAGGGACGACGCGGCCTCGTCCAACAGGCCCTCCCCCAGGGCCGGCTGGAGACCGGGCAGGAGCCGGTCGTCGCGCAGGGTGAGGACCTCGGCGCCGATCAGGTCGATGGCCTCGGCTCCGGCGAGGGCCAGCGACAGGTCGCCCGGCTCCACCGGGCCGGCGGACCGCACGTCCATCGTGACGATCATCAAATCCGTGGCGGTGGTCATGAGCGACTCCAGGTCAGAGGCGTGAGCAACGGTAGGTCAGCGGCGTGAGCAACGGCCGGTGGCCGGGCGTCCGGGCCGCCGCCGAGCGCGTGGCCCGGTGCGGCGCATGGCGGCGCGGGAGGCAGTCGGCGGGCGGCGGGGACGATCGTACGGTGGGCGCGGTGTCCGGGGCGGGGCCTCCCGCCGGTCCGACGGCGGTCGGGTTCCGTCAGCGGCGGTCGGCCCGCGTCGGGACAGTGTCCGCCGGTGCCGGGCGCGGTACGGGGACGGCACGCCGTGCGGCGGTCAGGTGGTGGGGGAAGCCGACGCGCAGGACGCCGGCGGCGACCGCGGCGGCGAGGACCACCAGGGAGGCCAGGATCAGGGCCTGCCGGTATCCGTCGCGCAGCAACGGGGCGACGAGCAGCGGACCGAGGATCTGACCGACGGAATATCCGGCGGTCAGCAGCGCGACCGAGCGGGGGAGACGCAGATCGGCACCCGCGGCCAGGGCGATGGTGCTGATGCCGATGAACGTCGCGCCGAACAGGACCGCGGAGATCAGCGCGGCCGTCACCCCGCCGACGAGGGCCGGGAGCGCTATGCCGACCGCCTGGAGGACGAGCGCCGCGAGCAGTACGTCCGGGCCGGACGAGTGCCGTCCGAGCCGCGCCCACAGCGCCGAGGACGGCACGGCCGCCACGCCGACCAGGACCCAGGCCCCGCTGCCGGTCCAGCCCGGGGAGCCCTGGCCGATCGCGGCGACCAGGAAGGTTCCGGCGACGATGTATCCGACGCCCTCCAGGGTGTAGCTCGCGCACAGGACGGCGAACCAGCGGTGCGTGCGCGGCGCCGAGGGCCCGGTCCCGGCTGTCGGAGACTTCCCCGTGGCCGCCGGTGGCGGTTCGGGGCGGAGGTTCCACGAGGCGGCGGTGAGGACGGCGGTCAGGGCGGCCGCGGCCCACCAGGCGGCCCGCCAGTCGGCCGCGGACCGCAGTACGAGGACGAGCAGGCCGGACAGCGCGATCCCGGCACCGACCCCGCCGAAGCCCCAGCCCGGCAGGTGGGCCGGGTGCTGCCGCAGGTGGCCGAGAAGGGAGCTGACCGCGACGACGAAGATCAGCGCGCTGGCGGCCCCGGCCAGCAGTCGCAGTACGAGCCACACCCCCGTGCTGTCGGTGAGCGGCATCGCGGCCAGGGTGGCCGTCAGCACCAGTAGCGAAGCGCGCAGGAGCGTGCGTGAACGGACCAGCGCGGGGGCCAGGATGCCGGTGAGGGCGCCGCCGAGGTAGCCGACGTAGTTCGCGGTGGCCAGATGCGCGCCCGCGTCGGCGGACAGCCCTGCCTGGGCCTGCATCAGGGGAAGGATCGGGGTGTAGACGAAGCGGCCGACCCCCATGCCGGCGGCCAGCGCCGCGGCCGCCCGGACGACATGACCCCAGGGCGAGTCCGACGGGTTGTCCGAGGGGGTGGACAGGGGGCCTCGCGGACGTACCGCGGTCATGACCTGTGCCTCATGACGTGTTCCTCCATGCCTGATGGCGTGTTTCTCCGTGCCTCATGGCGTGTCACCTCGTGGCGTGGTCCTCAGCGACCGGCTGGCGGGGGAGGCGTTGGCGCGCGCGGGCGCGTACGCGAGGTGGGGCGCACGCGGGCGAAGGGGGCGCGCGGGCGCGGGGCGCTGATCGAACGCGAGCGGGGCGTGGCACGCCCCGGGGGGCGCTGATCGAACGCGAGTGGCGCGTGGCAGGCCCTCGCGGCCGGGTGGCGGAACCGGGTGAACGGGTGCCCGCGGGCGTCACGCGGCGGGGTCGGATCGCCCCGGGTCGTTGGGGTGGGACTCGAGCGCGGTGACGGTGACGCTCATCCAGGGGCGCAGCGGCAGCGTGCCGAGCACCTTCTCGTGGAGTTCGTCCTCGTCAGACGCCCGCCAGATGCCGATGCTGCGCAGTTCGCCGACCGGGCGCCACAGCCGCGCGAGATGGCCGGTGGCGGCGAGCTCCCCGGCGCGGACGGCTTCGGCGGCTCGCCGCCGGTCGACCTCGTCCTGGCTGGTGCCCTCGGGAACGGTGGTGGTGATCTCGACCAGAAATTCGCGCATGTCCTGCTCCTTTCGACGGCACGCCCGGCACGGTCCGTACGCGAGCACGAGGACCGCTCACCGGCGCCCCGGGTCAGCGGCCGCGACGGCGCG
The DNA here is from genome assembly GCF_053593435.1 of Streptomyces sp. NPDC002306. Lineage (NCBI taxonomy): Bacteria > Bacillati > Actinomycetota > Actinomycetes > Kitasatosporales > Streptomycetaceae > Streptomyces > Streptomyces sp. NPDC002306. The sequence goes on along the minus strand of NZ_JBSFCK010000011.1, from coordinate 138,266 downwards.
CTCCGCGGTGTCCTCCCTCTCATCGTGTCCGGCCGGCCCGGTGGCCGCCACGACCGGCCTTCTCGCTGCTGGTAGCCGCAGCCTCCCACCGGCGTAGAGTGGCGGTCGTGGAGCTTCGCCAGCTGCGGTACTTCGTCGCGGTCGCCGAGGAACTGAACTTCGGCCGGGCCGCCAAGCGACTGCTGATCGCCGGGCCCTCACTGTCCCAGCAGATCAAGGCGCTCGAACGCGACCTAGGCGTACGCCTATTCGATCGCGATCGGCGCTCGGTGGCCCTCACCCCGGCCGGCGCCGACCTGCTCCCGCACACCCGCGCCCTGCTGGAACGTGCCGCCGACCTCCACAGCCGCGCCGACCGGCTGGCCGGATCGCAGCCCGTCCGGCTCGGCTACGTCAACTGGCTTCCCGCGGACCTCACGGCGGCCACCTCCGCGGTGGCGCGGATCCATGTCGACGCGTGGGTCGCGCCCTCCCACACCCAGGCCGCCCGGGTGGCCGACGGCAGCCTGGATCTCGCGGTGTGCTGGGTGCGGAACGAGGACCTGGAACGGCACGGCCTACTGGCCCGGCTCCTCGGCGCCGACCGGCTGTACGCCGTGGCGACCGGCGACGACACGAGCGCCGTGGCCGCCCGGGACACCTGCGTCCTCCTGGACGACGACACCACCTCCTGGGCGTCCTGGAACGCCTACGCCGAGGAACTCGCCCAGGACACGGGGGCGCGGGCGATCCGCGTCTCCGACGGCGGCATCACCGGCCCCGCCTTCTTCGACCACGTCCGCCGCTGCGGTCATCCGGTGCTCAACTCACCCAAGGGGCAGACCACTCCCCTGCCGCCCGACCTGGTCCGGCGTCCCGTCGTCGCGCCGGAGGCGCACTGGACCTGGTCGCTCGTCAGGCGCCGCGGCGAGGTCCGGGGCGCCGTTCTCGCCACCGTCGACGCCCTCTGCGACGGCGTGGGCGACCTCGGCGTCAACGCCCCGGACGTCTGGCTACCGGCAGGCGACCCGCACCGGCACTGACCTGTACTGGGAGGCCGAGCCTCCCAGTTGGGAGCGAACCGGTCCCGAAAAGGCCGCGCCGATCTTTGACTTCCCCGTGGGGCGCGACCTACGGTCTAAATAGTCGACCGGTCGGCTAGTAAGTCGAACAGGAGCGGGACACCGCTCCCACCGGTCGCGACCACTCACTCACCGTCCCGTTCCCGGTAAGGAATCATCATGAGCTCTCAGCACCAGAAGGTCGCCGTCGTCACCGGTGCCTCCCAGGGCATCGGCGCCGACATCGTCGAGGCCTACCGCAAGATCGGTCACGCCGTCGTGGCCACCTCGCGCACCATCGCCGAGTCGCACGACCCGGACCTGCTCACCGTCCAGGGCGACATCGCCGACCCCGCCACCGCCGAACGCGTCATCGCCGCGGCCGTCGAGCGCTTCGGACGGGTCGACACCCTGGTCAACAACGCGGGCCTCTTCGTCGCCAAGCCCTTCACCGAGTACACCGCGGAGGACTACGCCACGGTGACCGGCGTGAACCTGGCCGGCTTCTTCCGCATCACGCAGCTGGCCATCGGCCACATGCTCGCCCAGGGCGGCGGCCACATCGTGAACATCACCACCAGCCTCGTCGACAACCCCGACTCCAACGTGCCGTCCGTGCTCGCCTCCCTGACCAAGGGCGGTCTCCAGTCCGCCACCAAGTCGCTGGCCATCGAGTACGCCACCCGGGGCATCCGTACCAACGCCGTCTCGCCCGGCACCATCAAGACCCCGATGCACCCGGAGGAGACCCACGAGATGCTCGCCGGCCTGCATCCGGTCGGCCGGATGGGCGAGTCGAGCGACATCGCCGACGCGGTGATCTACCTGGAGAACGCCCCGTTCGTCACCGGCGAGATCCTCCACGTCGACGGCGGCATGAGCGCCGGCCACTGATCACGGGCTCCCGGACCCCGATCCCCCTCGACAGGAGAGACCCCGATGAACAGTGCCACGGACCCTGAGGCGATCCTGCGCGGCGTTCTCGACCGATGGCAGGAGGCCGTCGACGGACACGAACCGGAGCTGGTGGCCGCCGTCTTCACCGAGGACGCGATCTTCCAGGGGCTGCGCCCCTACAGCGTCGGACGGCAGGGTGTCGCCGCCTACTACGACTCCCAGCCCCTCGGGATGACGGCCGGGTACCGGATCCTGGAGACCAGACGGCTGAGCGATGACCTTGTGCTCGGTTACCTGAAGGCCGACTTCTCGTTCACCGACCGGCCCACGGTGAGCGTCCATCTCGGTGTCCTGGCACGGCGGGTGGAGGACGCCTGGTACCTCGGCCACTACCAGGTGTCGCGCCTCGACCAGGGGCCGGGGCAGCCCTCAGATGATGCCGCCGTTGGCGCGTACGACCTGGCCGTTGACCCAGTGGCCGGCGGGTGAGGCGAGGAAGGCGACGACCGCGGCGATGTCGGCGGGAGTGCCGAGGCGCTCCAGCGGAGGCTGCGCGGCCAGGTGGGCGATGGTCTCCTCGTCCTTGCCGTCGAGGAAGAGCTCGGTGGCCGTCGGGCCGGGGGCGACGGCGTTGACGGTGACGTCCCGGCCGCGCAGCTCACGGGCGAGGATCAGGGTGAGCGCCTCGACGGCGCCCTTGCTGGCGGTGTAGCCGCCGTAGCCGGGGAAGGCCAGGCCCACCACGGAGGTGGAGAACATGACGAACGCGCCGCCCGGCCGGATCCTGCGCGCCGCCTGCTGGGCGACGACGAAGCTGCCGCGGATGTTGGTGCGGTGCATCGCGTCCAGCTCCGCCAGGTCCAGTTCGGCGACCGGCGCCAGATGCATGCGGCCGGCCGCGTGAGCGACGACGTCGATCCCGCCGAACTCGTTCTCGGCCGCGTCGAACAGGGCGGCCACCTCGTCCTCCTCGGCGACGTCGGCCCGGACGGCGACGGCCCGGCCGCCGTCGGCGGTCACGGCCCGCACGGCGGCTTCGGCGTGGTCGCGGTTGCCCGCGTAGCCGACCACGACGGCGAATCCGTCGGCGGCGAGCCGGCCGACGGTCTCGCGGCCGATGCCACGGGAACCGCCCGTGACGATGGCCACGCGGGGCCGGTCGGCGCCCTGGTCGGGCGTGGAGTGACTGTGGGCCGGGTCCTGGGCGGGCATCGTGGACTCCTTCAGGGGGTGCGGTGCGGCGGTCCGGGAACGGTGAGTCGTTCGCGGCGTCGGGCGGGCCTCCGGCGCGCCGGCCGGTGGTGCCCCGCTCGTGACTCCAGCGTGCGCCGGTGTGGTCGGGACAGCCACGGCTGTCCCGACCCTGGGGTCGGCGGCCCCTGGCTCAGCCCGGCGACCCGCGTGAGGATGGAGCGGTGAACCACTCGGAGCTCGCCGCGTTCCTGAAGTCCCGGCGCGACCGGATCCGCCCGTCCGACGTCGGGCTGCCGACCGGACCGCGCCGCCGGGTCGCCGGTCTGCGGCGCGAGGAGGTCGCCCAGCTGGCGGGCCTGTCCGCGGACTACTACACGGAGCTGGAGCGCGGACGCGGCGCCCAGCCGTCGGCGCAGGTCCTCGCCGCTCTCGCCAGGGCCCTGCGGCTGAACGGCGACGAGCGCGATCACCTGTTCCACCTCGCCGACCGTCCGGTCCCGCCGGCGTACCGCGGCCCCACCGCGCACGTCCAGCCGGCCCTGCTCGGCCTGCTGGACCGGCTGACCACCACCCCCGCCCAGGTCATCACCGACCTGCACGAGGTCCTCGTCCAGAACGAGCTGGCGGCCGCGCTCGTCGGGCGGCCGCAAGCCGTGCGCGGCCCGGAGGCGAGCTTCGTCCACCGCTGGTTCACCGACCCGGCGGCACGCGCGCTCTACCCGGTCGAGGACCACCCCCATCACTCCAGGGTGTTCGTGGCCGATCTCCAGGCGGTCGCCGCCCTGCGCGGCGACGACAGCGAGGTGGCGGGGATGGTGGCGGCGCTGCGCAGGCGCAGCGAGGAGTTCGCCGCCCTCTGGGACAACCATGACGTCGCCCTGCGGCGCACCGACCACAAGCGCATCGTCCACCCGGCGCTGGGCGTCATCGAACTGGACTGCCACAGTCTGTTCAGCGAGGACGGACGTCAGCGTCTGCTGTGGTTCACCGCTCCGGCCGGGACCGAGGGCGCCGCCCAGCTGGAGCTGCTGTCGGTCATCGGGACACAGGACATGTCGAGCGGGACCGGCGCGGCCGACGGAATGCCGAGGGGCTGAGACCACCGGCGTGCGGCGGGGCCCGGCTCACAGGTCGGGCCCCGCCGTACGCCGGTGCGCTCCTCAGTGCTTGAACGCGTCCTTGGCCTTCTCTTTCGCCTGACGGGCGTCTCCCTTGGCCCGCTCGGCGTGCCCCTCGGCGGTCATCGTCTCGTTGCCCACCGTGCGGCCGACCGTCTCCTTCGCCTTGCCCTTGAGCTGCTCCTTCTTCGCCTTGGCCTTCTGGTCTCGCGCCACTGTCGCTCACTCCAAACGGCTGTCGACATGCGCTTCCACCCGACGGGTGACCCTCGCGCCGGCGCCTAAACGCCGGCCGCGCCCGGCTCAGCCGCCCAGCGCCGCCCGCACCACGGCCTTGGCCTCGTCCTGGACCCGGCCGAGGTGGTCGGGGCCGAGGAACGACTCCGCGTAGATCTTGTAAACGTCCTCGGTGCCCGACGGCCGGGCCGCGAACCAGGCATTCGCGGTGGTCACCTTGATGCCGCCGATGTCCGCGCCGTTGCCGGGTGCCTGGGTGAGCACCGAGGTGACCGGCTCCCCGGCCAGGGTGTCCGCGCGGACCTGCGCCGGGGACAGCTTGCCGAGCAGCGCCTTCTCCTCCCGGGTCGCGGGGGCGTCGATGCGCGCGTAGGCGGGCTCGCCGAAGCGGGCGGTCAGCGCCTTGTAGTGCTCGGACGGGCTCTTCTCGGTGACCGCGGCGATCTCGGAGGCGAGCAGGGCGAGGATGATGCCGTCCTTGTCGGTGGTCCACACCGAGCCGTCGCGGCGCAGGAAGGACGCGCCGGCCGACTCCTCGCCGCCGAAGCCGAGCGAGCCGTCGACCAGTCCGTCGACGAACCACTTGAACCCCACCGGCACCTCGACCAGTTGACGGCCGAGGCCGGCGGCGACCCGGTCGATCATCCCGGACGACACCAGCGTCTTGCCGACCCCGGCGTCGGCGGGCCACCGCTCGCGGTGGGCGTACAGATAGGAGATCGCGACGGCGAGGTAGTGGTTGGGGTTCATCAGCCCGGCGTCCGGTGTCACGACGCCGTGCCGGTCGGCGTCGGCGTCGTTGCCCGTGGCGATGTCGAAGCGGTCGCGCCGCTCGATGAGCGAAGCCATCGCGTACGGCGACGAGCAGTCCATACGGATCTTGCCGTCCCAGTCCAGCGTCATGAACCGCCAGGTCGGGTCGGTGAGCGGGTTCACCACGGTCAGGTCGATCCGGTGCTGCTCGGCGATACGGCCCCAGTAGGCGACCGACGCGCCGCCGAGCGGGTCGGCGCCGATACGCACGCCGGCCGCCCGGATCGCGTCCAGGTCCAGCACGCTCGGCAGGTCGGCGACGTAGGCGCCGAGGAAGTCGTGGCGGCCGGTGCCGGGCGCGGTGAGCGCCCGCACGTACGGGACGCGCCGTACGTCCTTGAGGCCGGCGGTGATGATCTCGTTGGCCCGGTCCTGGATCCAGGAGGTGGCGTCGGAGCCGGCCGGGCCGCCGCTCGGCGGGTTGTACTTGAAGCCGCCGTCGGCGGGCGGGTTGTGCGAGGGGGTGACGACGACCCCGTCCGCGAGGCCGGAGGTGCGGCCCCGGTTGTGGGTGAGGATGGCGTGCGACACCGCCGGAGTGGGTGTGTAGCCGTCCGCGCTGTCGATGAGCACCGTCACGTCGTTGGCCGCGAACACCTCGAGGGCGGTGACCCGGGCGGGTTCCGACAGGGCGTGGGTGTCGGCGCCCAGGAAGAGGGGGCCGTCGGTGCCCTGGGAGGCGCGGTACTCGCAGATGGCCTGGCTGGTGGCGGCGATGTGGTCCTCGTTGAACGCGGTCGCCAGGGAGGATCCGCGGTGCCCCGAGGTGCCGAACGCCACGCGTTGTCCCGGGTCGGCCGGGTCGGGGTGCAGGGCGTAGTACGCCGTGACCAGCCGGGCGACGTCGATGAGGTCCTCGGGTCCGGCCGGCTTGCCCGCTCGCTCGTGCGGCATCTGCCCGTTCCTCCGTATCGGTTGACCATGGGTGACGGGTCTCATCTTCCCCCCGTACGGCGGTGGTCCGCGAGTGCCGCACCGGCCCCGGACGGCTCGCGCCACGGGGCCGTGCCAGGGTGGAAGCGCGGCGAGGGACGCCGCGCGACGAAGGAGAGCCGGTCATGGTCACGTTCCGCACCGCGCAGTCCGTCAGGACGACCCCCGAGGGCCTGTTGTGGGAGCCGGGTGAACGCTGGGTGCGCGGCCGCAAGGGCGATGTCACCGTCGTCGACAGCCGGCACCCCGTCCTCGTCTGGGAACCCGAACTCCCCGTACCGACCTACGCCTTCCCCCGCGAGGAGGTCCGCGAGGACCTGCTCCGCCCGGCGAAGAACCCCGCCACGGGCCGGCACGCCGGGTCACGGGTCTTCTACGACCTCGAAGTGGGCGGCGAACTGCTGGAGAACGCCGCCTGGACCTATCCCGCCGCCGACCTGGCCGGCCATGTGGCTTTCGAGTGGTTCAGCCGCTCGGGCCGCGGCCTCGACCGCTGGTACGAGGAGGAGGAAGAGATCTTCGTCCACCCGCGCGACCCGCACAAGCGGGTGGACGCCCTGCAGAGCAGTCGGCATGTCCAGGTCGCGATCGACGGCACGGTCGTCGCGGACACCCATCGTCCGGTGCTGCTGTTCGAGACCGGTCTCCCGGTGCGCTACTACCTCCCGCGCGAGGACGTCCGCCTCGACCTGTTCGACGCCACCGAGCACGCCACCGGCTGCCCCTACAAGGGGACGGCCACGTACTGGTCGTGGCGTTCCGGCGGCGACGTACCGCCGAACATCCTCTGGAGCTACCCGGAGCCGCTGCCCGCGGTGGCGGCGGTCGCGGGGCTGCTCGCCTTCTTCGGCGAGGCGGTCGACCTCACGGTGGACGGGAAGCGCCTGGAGCGTCCGGTCACCCCGTTCACGGCGGGTCTCGGCGCGCGTCCGTCGACGTAACGCACGAAACCGCGCCGAGGGCCGCGCCCGGCCGCCCGACTCCCCCGACTTCCCTACCAGGTAGTCCCGTTGCACCACGACGAGCGCCGGCCAGACCCATTCCCGGACCCGGGCCCGTGCCCGGGCCCCACAAGGGAGGGCACGGGTCCGGGCCCGGGTGCGGATCACGTCCCGTGGGTCACGGCTTGCGGGCGACCGCCCCGTACATCGCGATGTCCTCGTCGCGGATGCCCTGTTCGCCGGTACCGTCCGGGTGCCACTTGTGGACCTGGACGATGCCGGGTCCGACCAGGTCCAGGCCCTCGAAGAACTCCTCGGCCTCGGGGAGTGTCCGCAGCCGCATCGGCATGTTGCGGGCCGCGTACTCGCGGGCGACCCGGCCCACCTCCTGCGGCGCGAACTCGGCGGTGCCGATGGACATCGCCAGATAACTCCCCGAGGGGAGCGGCTCCAGCAGCCGCCGGACGATGCCCACCGCGTCGTCCCCGTCGAGCATGAAGTGCACGATGGCGATCACCGTGAGCGCGACCGGCCGGCCGAGGTCGAGGGTCTCCCGGAACTCGGGGGCGCCCAGAATCGCCTCGGGGTCGCGGAAGTCCGCCTCGATGTACGCCGTCCGGCCCTCGGCGGTGCTGCTCAGCAGGCCCTGGGAGAGCGTGAGGACGATGGGGTCGTTGTCGACGTAGACGACACGCGACTCGGGTGCCACCTGCTGGGCTATCTCGTGCAGGTTGGGCGAGGTGGGGATGCCGGTGCCGACGTCGAGGAACTGACGTATGCCCGCCTCCGCCGCCAGGTACCGCGTGGCGCGGTTCATGAAGTCACGGTTGGCGCGCATGTGGACCGGCAGCGCGGGCCACTCCCGGGCCATGGCGTCCCCGGCCTCCTGGTCGGCCGGGTAGTAGTCCTTGCCTCCGATGATGTAGTCGTAGATGCGCGCCGAGTGCGCGCTCTCGGTGTCGATACGGTCGGCAGGCCATCCGTTGTCGGGCAACGCCGCTCCTTCTGGTCAGGTGGTCGAGGCGGGGGGGAAAGACTCGGGCGGTCAGGGGGCGCTCAGGAGGAAGTCGGCGGCGCCCGACTTCACGCCGGTCAGGAAGTCCGACATCGCGTGCGGGGTGAAGACCAGGGCCGGTCCCTCGGGATCGGTCGACTGACGCAGCGCGACCCGGCCGTCGGTGAGTCTGCGCGCCTCCACACACGCACCACCGGCGTCGTCGCTCCACGGCTTCGACCAGCCGCGCGCGCCCGGTTCCCGGGACGGACTGCCGTTGCGTACAGGGTGCTGCACGTCAGAGCTCCTTGCGGATCGCGCCGAGTACGGCCTCGGTCTTCCTGGCCGGGGCCGCCTGGGCACCCAGCCGGTCCAGCGCCTCGCGGTAGACCACGACGTCGTCGGTCTTGTCGAGGTAGACGGCGCCCACCATGCCGTTGAGGTAGACGACGTCGGGCAGTTCGCGCGCCCGGAACCGGAACAGGTGGAACGCGCCCGCCCGCATGGCCGGATGCGGACCGTTGCGGAACGGCATGATCTGAACGGTCACGTGGGGCAGGGCGTTGACCTCGATCAGATGGTCGATCTGGGCGCGCATGACGGCGGCTCCCCCGACCGGCCACCGCAGCACCGTCTCGTCCATGACGACCCACACCCGTGGCGGAGCCTCCCGCGCGAGCACGTCCTGGCGGCGCATGCGCAGCGCGACCCGGCGGTCCGTCGCCTCCCGCGGGGCGTGCGGATTGCCCGCGCCGAGCAGGGCGCGCGCGTACTCCTCGGTCTGCAACAGGCCGTGCACGAACTGGTTCTCGTAGGCACGGATGTGTAACGCGGCCTGTTCCAGGCTCAGATAGGCGGCGAACCAGTCGGGCATGACATCGCGGAACGTGTGCCACCAGCCGCGCTTGTTGGCCTCGCGGACCGACTTCAGGAAGGTGTCGATCTCCTGAGGGTCCATCAGGCCGTAGACGTGGAGCAGTTTCTCGGCGTCCGCCAGGCGCAGCCGGGCCACCTTGGCGGCCTCCATCCGGCGGATCGTGGAGTGACTGACCCCGATGGCCGCGCCCGCCTGCTCGTACGTCAGACCGGCCCGGTTGCGCAGCTCCTCCAGTTGTCTGCCCAGGATCATGCGCAGGACGGAGGGGGCGCCGCCCCAGTCGGTCTCCGCGGTCACGCCGTACCCCTTCGTCAGAGCTCCGAGGTCACAGTCTCGCAGTCCGCGCCATCCGCGGACGCGTTCGATCATTTGTTGACGGAAGCAGCATGCACGTGACTACTTGCAATTTTCAACTTGCGAGTTGCGAGGCGCCGTTGGCACCTGCCAGAGTGAACCCACTGCTCCGGTTTTTCTCGAACGATCGGACAGTGCAACCCAGTTGGGGGAGTTGGTGCTGCGATGCGACACCAGGCGAAAGGTGTACGGCCATGGTTCCGCCCTCCCTCCCCCAGCCTCTGAACCGACTGTCGGGGTCGAGTACAGCGTGTACTCGACCACCCGGAGGCGAGCGCGCGGGTCGACTCCCCGGGCCGCAGGGCCCCGACCCGCTCGCCTCCGGGGACCGCTCACCTCGCCGGACCCAGGCGTTCACCCTCCCGGCCACCCCCGCCTCGGTCGGCCTGGCCCGCAGGAACGTGCGCGAACTGCTGAGCGCGTGGGACATCGACGACGACACGTGTGACGACGCCGTCGCCGTGGTCTCCGAACTCGTCACCAACGCGGTCACGCACACGGGGAGCGCCCGGATCACCTGCCGGCTGCGCGCGGTCCCCGGCCGGGTCCACCTGGAGGTCGAGGACGAGAGCCACGGCGCCGGTCACCCGGTTCCCCGGCAGCCCCACCCCGACGACCAGGGCGGCCGTGGGCTGCTGCTGGTCGCCGCGCTGAGCGGGGACTGGGGTGTCCGCGACACCGCGGACCGTGGCGGCCGCATCGTCTGGGCCGAGCTGCTCACGCCGGACACCGACAGTCGCCCCGCACCCCCGCACGGCACCACCCGGCCCATCCCCCACTCGGCCGAAGGACCCCTCCCGTATGAATCGACGGCACATCCCTGATCCGCTCACCCCGTACGTCCCGTCACCCCCGGACGACCGTCCCGACCGCCTGGTGATCCCGGCCCGGCTGCCCGCCGACCTCGGCTATGACGCCGTCGGCACCACCCGGGAGCACGGCGAGCGCATCATGGACTGCCTGCCCCGGGTCGGCTGCGTCTTCGCCGACGACCTGCGCTGGTGGTGGATCGTCCCCGCCGGATCCGACATCGGCGTCACCTGGCCGCCGTGCACGGCCTACGCCGTCGGCGCCCACCTGGTCGACCCGTCCTGGACGAGCACCCGCCCGAAACCCGGCCCGGAGGGCCCCCGCCTGATCCACGCGCCCCGGTCCGGCGCGCCGTACACACCCCCGATACCCCTGTACTTCCTCGCCTGCCGCCTCTCCGGCAGCGTCCCCCGCTGGTCGCTGAACGCCGGATAGGGTCGAGCGCCATGACGATACGACTGTGCGTCCTGCTGTGGGCGCGCCCGGGCGCGGCCGAGGACCTGGCCGCCTACGAGGACAAGGTGCTGTCTCTGCTGAGCGAGCACGGCGGCCGGGTCGTGCGGCGCGCCCGCACCGACGGCCGGGATCCGGCCCCGACCGAGATCCAGTTGATCGAGTTCTCCTCCCAGGCCGGCTACGACGGCTATATGACCGACGAACGCCGCACCGCCCTGGCCGACGAGCGCGACGCGGCCGTGGCGCGCACGGACATCCATCCCGTCACGTTCGTGTGAGCGGTGCGCGCGGCTCGCCGTCCGAGCGAGACGCGTACGGTCCGGGCAACTCGCCGTCCGAGCACGACGCGTACGGTCCGCGGCCGTCACCGCGCCCCGACGGCTCCGTGCTCGATCAGGCTGCGCGCGCAGTCGAGCACCGTCTGCCGGGCGGGGCGCCGCTGCCAGCCGAGGACCCGTGCCGCCTTCTCGGTGCTGTGCCGGTTGCGGCGGCCGAGCGCGGGGAGGATGTCGCGCAGCTGCGGATCGCCGAACCGGGCCGCGAGGCGCACCACCACGTCCGGGACCTGACGGGTGGGCACTCGTTCGCCGTCGGCGCCGAGGCCGTCGCGCAGGACGCGCGCGATCTCCGCCATCCACATGAACTCGCCCGTGGCCAGGAAGCGTTCACCGGCGGCGTCCGGTGAGGTCATCGCCCGGATGTGGACGTCGACGAGGTCGCGTACGTCGACGACCTCCAGCCCGATCCTCGGCAGGCCGCGCGGCTTCCCCGAGACCATGCGGCCGATGATGCCGACGGACCCGAGCGTGCTCGTCGTGAGAACGGGACCGAACACCGCGCCCGGGAGCACGGTGGTCAGCTCGGTCGGCCCGTCATGCCCGGCCACGAAGTCCCAGGCCGCGCGTTCGGCGAGGGTCTTGGAACGACGGTAGGGAATCAGGGTCGGATCGTCGGGGTCGGTCCACAGCGTCTCGTCGGTGACCCCCTCCGTGGCGTACGAGGAGGGGCTCGCGGCGTTCGCGGCCGAGGTCATCACCACGCGCCGTACGCCTGCCGCCGAAGCGGCACGCAGGACGCGCAGGGCGCCGTCGCGGGCGGGGGCCACGAGGGAGTCCGGGTCGTCGCGGTCGGCTCCGCCGAGCGGGGAGGCGACGTGCAGCACGCGGTCGACGCCCTTGAGCGCGGCGTCCCAGCCCTCGTCCGCGGTGAGGTCGGCGACGGCGAAGTCCAGCCGCCCGGCCGGGTCGACGACCGTGGACACGGCGTCGACGACCGCCTGTTCCCGGTCCGCGGCGCGCACGGTCGTGCGTACCTCGTAGCCGCGCCGCAGGAGCTCGGCGACGCACCAGCCGGCGATGTAGCCGCTGCCTCCGGTGACCAGAATCCGTTCGGGCATGACAGTCCTCCGCTGGGGATGGGGATGGGTGTGCGAGAATGAAACGGAGGGCCCTCCGGTATCAATTGAACGTACCGGAGGCCCCTCCGTTTAGCAACTCGCACCGGACGGACGACGACACCCGTGAACTCCCTGCCCCCGAAGCCGACCCGCAAGGACGCCCTCCACAACCGGGAGCGGATCCTGACCGTCGCCCGAGCGGCGCTCGCCGCCTCCAGCACCGCGTCCCTGACGGCGATCGCCAAGGAGGCCGGGGTCGGCATCGGCACCCTCTACCGCCACTTCCCCACCCGGGAAGCCCTGATCGTCGAGCTGTACCGGCACGACATCCAGCACCTCATCGACCTCTCCCCCACGCTCCTCGGCGCCCACCCCCCGATGGAGGCGCTCCGGCTCTGGTTCGACGAGGTCGCCCGCTACGGACAGCTGAAGTACGGCGTCGCCGAGGTCATCCACGCGGCCTCCGACGGGGGCCTCGACGAGGAGTACTACGCCCCGTTCCTCGGCGCCATCGGCGTCCTGCTGGACGCCGGGGCCGCCGAGGGTTCGCTCAAGCCGGGACTCGACCCGGAGGACGTCCTCCTCCAGCTCAGCGTGTTGTGGCGGATCGACCCGGCGCGCGACGGCGAGGCCCGGGCGGCCCGGATCCTCACCCTCGTCATCGACGGCCTGCGAACGGTCCCCCCGACGTCCGGCTGAACGGATCCCGCCCCGCCCGGACCCGCCCGTCGGCGACCGATGAGTTCCGCGCCGCGGCCGGGTCCGTACCTGCGACGATCGGACGAGCCGACGGAAGGTGACGCGGGTGAGCCACGCCGAAGTGGACGGACTGTCCCTGTACTTCGAGGAGCACGGCTCGGGGCCGGGCGAGCCGCTCGTGCTGCTGCACGGCGGGATCGGCGCGGGCGAGATGTTCGCGCCCCTGCTGCCCGCGCTGACCGAGAGGCGGCGGGTGATCCTGGTCGACCTCCAGGCACACGGCCGCACCGCGGACATCGACCGGCCGCTGCGGTTCGAGCTGATGGCCGACGACATCGCCGCCCTCCTCCGGCACCTCGGCCTGGAGCGGGCGGACCTCATGGGCTACTCGGTGGGGGCCGGCGTCGCCCTGCGCGCCGCCGTCCAGCACCCGGACCTCGTCCGCCGTCTCGTGGTCCTGTCCACCCCGGCCCGGCGCGACGGCTGGTTCCCGGAGGTCCTCGCGCAGATGGACGCGATGAGCGCGGCGATCGCCGAGCCGCTGAAGCAGTCCCCGCTGTACGCGCTGTACGCGCGCCTCGCGCCGCGGGTCGAGGACTGGCCGGTGCTGGTCGGCAAGGTCGCCGAGCTCAACCGGCGGGACTACGACTGGACGGACGAGATCGCCAAGATCACGGCACCGGTGCTGCTGGTGTTCGCCGACGGCGACGCGATCCGGCCGGCGCACATCTGGGAGTTCTACGCCCTGCTCGGCGGCGGGCTGAGCGACCCCGGATGGGACGCGTCGACGCGATCGGCGGCGCGGCTGGCCATCGTGCCGGGAGCCACCCACTACGACGTCCTGGCCTCGCCCCTCGTCGCGGCGACGGTGACCCCGTTCCTGGACGCCCCCGCCTGACGCGGCGGGGGCGCGCACCCCGTGGGCCGGTCAGACGAGGTGGGCGAAGACCACGAGGTTCTCGGTGTAGTCCCTCGCCGTGTGGTCGTAGCTCCCCGCACAGGTGATCAGGCGCACCTGGGCCTGCGGGGTGTCGGCGTAGACACGCTCGTCGGGGAAGTCGTCCTTCGCGAACGCCTCGACGTTGTCGACCACGAACGACGCCGTGCGTCCGTCGCTCCGGGTGACGTCGAACTTGTCACCCTTCTCCAGGTGGGAGAGCTGGACGAACACGGCCGCGGACGTCGCCGTGTCGACGTGCCCGGCGATGATCGCGGTGCCCGTCTCCCCGGGGGACGCCCCGTTGGCGTACCAGCCGACGAGGTTCACATCGTCGGCGTTCGGGGCCTGCAACTGCCCCGCGGGGCCGATGGTGAGGTCACTGAAGGGGGCGTCGACGGAGATCTTGGGGATGAGCAGACGCTCCGGTCTGGCTCTCGGCAGATGCTTGCCCACCGGATGCGCGGCCGAGGACGCCGACGCGCCGGCCTGCGTGGTACGCGGCGGGTAGGCGGGAGAGACGGGACCGGCCGACGTGCCCCGGCCACCGACCAGGATCAACGCCAGCACCAGGAACGCCGTACCCCACAGCCATGTACTGGTCGAACGGGTTCCCTCCCCGGACGTCGCACGGTCTTCGGCGGGAGAAGGAGAACGAGCTGCCATCGGGCACCACCTCACTACGGCTCGGCAGCTGAGCGGGAACGGCACGCGGAGAGCAGTCCGGGCCGCCACGGAACAGAGCCGGCGGCGACCCGGCCGCTGTCGCGTCGGGCAGGGTCAGCCCGCGTCTTCGGCCGCCTTCTTGCGTCGCAGCACGTACACGCCGGTCGCGGCGATGCCCAGGACGGCCACCCCGCCGGTGGTGACGCCCGATCCGGCCAGCGCGCCCCCTCCGGCGTGCACGCCGCCGCTCGGCCTGTCGCCGTCGCCGTCGTCGTCCTCGTCGTCGCTGTCGTCGTCGCTGTCGCTGTCGCTGTCGTTGTCGTCCTGGTTCTTGTAGGTCTCCGGGTCGTGCTTGGGATCCAGCACCGAGGTCCAGTCGTCGTCGCTGCTCACGGAGGCCAGCGCACCGCCACCGGTGTGAACTCCACCGCGTGGCGAGTCGTGGTCGCCGTCGTCGTCCTTCTGCTTGCTGTAGGACGAGTCTTGGTCGCTGTCGTTGTCGCGCTCCTCGTCGGAGGAGGAGTCGCTGTCGTTGTCGCTGTCGTTGTCGCTGTCCTGTTCCTGGCTGTAGGAGGAGGAGTCGTCGGTGTCCCGGTCCTCACCGACCGCCTGAGCGCCGGGTGCGGCGATCGCCAGGGCGGCCGTGGCGGCTGCCGTGGCGAACAGCATGCGGGCAGATCGCATGTGAACGGTCCTTCCGTCGCGGCCGGGCAGCTGGTGCTTGGTCAGCTGAAGTGACCCGACCTTGACGTGATCTACCGTCAGTCACGGCGTTCGATCCCACCATCCGGGGCGCTCAGTCGGGTTACCCGGTCGGCTTCGGCGTGTCGTCGGGGCCGCCCCGTCGGGGAGCGCCGTCGCCGGCCGACGCGGACCGCAGCAGTTCGGCCGCCAGGGCCTGGACCCTGGCGTGGTCGGCGGCGGTGAAGGACGAGGTCAGCGCGGCGATCTGACGGTGGACTTCGGCGGCCTGACCGTCGATCCCCTCGTCGTGCCGCTGTCGGACGTCGAGCGGGCCTGGAACCTGCCCGTCCCTCCTGGCCGGCGTGTCGTGCTGACCCCCTGACGTCCGGCCCGTCCCCCGCCTCCCCTCCCGCCGGGGGACCGGGCGCGCGGGATCCGCCGTCGTGACGTGACGACGGCGGATCCCGCGGGTGCGCCCGTGCGCCGGAGGTCTCCGGCAGCGATCAGCCGGCCGTCAGCAGTGCCGCCAGCGCCGTGGCCGTGTCCGGGTGACGGTCCACCAGTGCCGCACCCCGCGGCCCGGGATCCGCCGGCTCCCAGGTCCCCGCGCAGCCCAGCAGCACGGCCACCGCGTCGCACGCCTCGGGGTGAGCGGCGAGCAGTGCCACACCCCGGCCGGTGCCCGCGCCCCGCGCCGAGCCGAGGGCGCGCGTCTTCGGCCGCTCCCGCCACGGCGGCACCCACGCGTCCAGCGCCGCGAGCCGACCCGGGAAGATCCGGCCCGCCTCCCGGATCAGCAGCGGCGCCGACTCGGCGCCGCCCGAGCGCAGGGTGGTGATCAGGGTCGGCAGCCACGGCAGGAGCACCGGGTCCGGCAACCGGGCGAACGCGTTCGACACCGCTTCCACGACGAAGTCGGCGAGGCCCGGCACCGGCTCCAGGGCGTGCACGAAGCCGCTGAGGTAGCGCGGATAGGCGGGCACCACCAGGGGATTGCCCAGCAGTTCGTCGCACCGCGTCCGCAGGTCCGCGCGGGACAGGCGGCCGAGGTGCGTCTGGGCCGCCCACAGCAGCGCCGTCCGGGACGGCTCCTGCGGATGCGACTGCGCGACCGCCAGTTCCAGCTGGGTCCGGTCGCAGCCGAGGGACAGCGCCAGACCCTCCATGCCGAACAGGAACCCGAGCGTCGCGGCGACCTGGCGGACGGTCGCGTCCTCGTCGGTGAACGCCGTCGGCAGCAGGGTGCAGTAGTGCGCGTAACCCGCCTTGACGAAGGACTCGATCCACGGCGGCAGCACCGGCTCGCTGGTGCGGTAGTACGCCAGCAGCCGGCGCACCCGGCGCAGCACCTCCGGCGCGCCGTCGACGCCGCGCTCGGCCGCGAGCACCTCCAGGGCGCGGGTGCCCAGTTCGTCGGCGAGGCGACGGCTGCGCAGATAGAGCGTGGCGTCCTCGACGGCCTCGAGGACGATCGCCGCGGTGGCCTGCGGGGCGTACGCCCTGCGCCGCAGTCGCTGTTCCAGGACCTGCTCGATGCTGACGCCCTCGTAGCCGAGCTCGATCAGGGCGCGCTGGTGGGTGCCCAGCGCCAGGTCCCACGACTCCTGGATCGGCCGCTCGCCCAGCCGCCGCTCCCCCATGATCGGGCGCGCGGCGCCCTGCGGCATCAGACAGCGCAGCATCCACAGCACGTCGGAGCAGCGTTCCAGTTCCGGCCGGGAGGCGATGTCCAGCAGCGCCCGCTGCACACCGTTCTGCTGGAGCCTCAGGTTCAGCGGCGTGAGCCGGTCGTGCACGTCGCGGGCCAGGGGCGGCAGCGCGTCGTAGCCGACCTGGCCGACCCGGTCGCCGCCCATCATGATCTCCACGAGGCGGCGCACGTCGCGCCGGCCCGGCACGGTGTCCTTCTCGATGCACGTGACGGCCGCGTCCTGGAAGTCGTACGGCGTGGGCCTGGCCCGGTCGCGCATCCCGGCGAGCAGGATCGACGTCTCGAACACCGCGATGGCGTCGGCGGTGGAGGCGAGGTAGCCGTTGCGGCGCGCGGCGCGCACGATGTCCACCGACCAGCCGAGCAGCTCGGCCTCGTCGAGCGGGTCGAGGACGGGCGGCCGGGCCAGGAACCCCGAGAGCCGGTCCGCGGGCGGGCCGCCCGGCACCGAGGCGGCGACGGCCTTCCTGGCCCGGGACTTCTTCGTGCCCGCCTGTCCGGCCAGCCGGAACGGCTCCACGCGCGTACGGCGTACGTTCTTCGCCCACACCGTCGCGGCGATCGAGACCGAGCCCGCGGCGAGGCCGAACTGCGCCTCGATCGCGGCGTGGCTCGACGGGATCAGGCCGTGCTGCCACTTGGTGGCGGTGCGCGGGCCGATCTCGAAGGTGTCGGCGCCCCGGACGCCGAACTCCGCCACGCGGCTGGCCGCGTGGAACGCGCCGCAGACGTAGAGGCAGTCCGCCGGGTCCGTGCCGGTCGCGGTCAGATGCTCGCGCATCCTCGTCCACATGTAGCGCTCGCGGTCCTCGTCCACGCTCACCCGGTGGTCGTCGCCGGGTGCGAGGCGCCGGAAGAGGCTGCCGATCAGGAGCATGACCTGCCGGTAGGTGTCGTGATCGCTGTCGCCGAGCGGCAGCTCGACGTACTGGTGCCACCATTCCGACCAGTGCCGGACCCGGCCGTGGCGCAGCAGGTGCTCCTCCAGTTCGGCGAAGCGGGGCCGCAGGTCGCCGAGCTCCACACCGACCGCGTCGCCGTGCAGCGCGGCCTCCTCCTCGGCCGGCGGGGCGTCGGGGTCGGCCGGCCCGGCGGACCGTGTCCCCCGCGCGTCCCACTGGAACACGTGGTCGGAGGAGCGGTCGACGAGGACCAGCTCGACGCCCGGGGTGTCGAGTGCGTAGGCGATCGCCTGGTACTCGGCCGAGGCCTCGGTGATCGGCGCGACCACCGACAGCGGCGCCCACTCGGCGGGGAAACCGTCGGTCTCCGTCGCGAACGCCTGCACCGCCACCGGGAGGCGGCAGTTGCGCAGCTCGGTCAGCAACGGGGCCATGTCCTCGCACAGTTCGAGGTACACGACCTTCGGCTGCTTCTCGCGCAGCCTGCGGGCCATCGCGATCGCCGAGGCGGGCGAGTGGTGGCAGACCGGGAAGATCTCCAGCGGCTCGCGCACCGCGCGGTCGACGTCGTCGACGATGCCGAGGAGGATGCCCTCCAGCGCGCCGGGCCCGTCGGCGAACGCCGTCGCGGCTTCCTGGAGTTGGCCGCGCAGTGCGCTGAACGTGCTCTCTTCGGGGCCGCTCATGACAGGGTGGCGATCGCGTCGCGGCCGCCCTCCAGGAACTCCGCCCAGGAACCGCCCTCCTCCTTGCTGCGCGGCTCCACGACCCCGTGCAGGTACTTGTTGAGGATGGCCAGGTCCTCCGGCTCACGGCGGGCCAGCGACCCCACCAGCGAGGAGGCGAGCGTGTGGGCGGTCAGCGCGCGCTCGCCGAAGAAGTTGCTGTGCAGGATCGCGTCCTCCAGCACACCGATCTGCTCGGCGGTGGACAGCGCGGACTCGAGCTTCTCGTCGTCGCTGCCCGCGGCGGCCGCGGAGGCCCGCAGATCGGCGAAGCTCTGGAGCAGCACGTCCAGCAGCGTCGGCGGGACGTCCAGCTCGATCTGATGCCGGCGCAGCAGTTCCTCGGTGCGGAAGCGGACGATCTCCGCCTCGCTCTTCTTGTTGGTCACCACCGGGATACGGACGAAGTTGAAACGGCGCTTGAGCGCCGACGACAGGTCGTTGACCCCGCGGTCGCGGCTGTTGGCCGTGGCGATGACCGAGAAGCCGGGCTTGGCGAAGACGATGTTGTCGCTGTCGAGCTCCGGCACGGAGATGTACTTCTCGGACAGGATCGAGATCAGCGCGTCCTGGACGTCGCTGGTGGAGCGGGTGAGTTCCTCGAACCGGCCGATCGCGCCGGACTCCATCGCGGTCATGATCGGCGAGGGGATCATCGACTCCCTCGACTGCCCCTTGGCGATCACCATGGACACGTTCCACGAGTACTTGATGTGGTCCTCGGTGGTGCCGGCCGTGCCCTGCACCACCAGCGTGGAGTTGCGGCTGATCGCGGCGGACAGCAGCTCGGCGAGCCAGCTCTTGCCGGTGCCGGGGTCGCCGATGAGCAGCAGCCCGCGGTCGGAGGCCAGGGTGACGATGGAACGCTCGACGAAACTGCGGTCGCCGAACCACTTCTGCGTGATCTCCCGGTCGAGGCCGTCCGCGCGCTCGGAGCCGAGCACGAACAGCCGGACCATCTTCGGGGACAGCCGCCAGGCGAACGGCTTGGGGCCGTCGTCGATCGACTCCAGCCAGTCCAGCTCCTCGGCGTACTTCAGCTCGGCGGGGGCGCGCAACACGTCGGACATATCAGTGCCTTTCTGCACAATGACTAAGCGAGGAACGTCTTGAGCTCGTGGACGAGCTTGCGGATGTGGCCGGAGAGAACCGGCGTGCCGAGGTCCTTGAACCGCTCCCGGAACCACGGGTTGACGCTGCCGCGGCCGGAGCTGGTCACCGAGCCGACGGGAATGAATCTGGCCCCCGAGCGGTGGATGGCGGCCATGCTCTCGAAGAGCGGCTCGGTGCGCCATTCGTAGAAGTCGGAGATCCACACCACGACGGTGTTGCGGGGCTCGGCGATCTTCGGCTGGGCCAGGGCCATGGCGACCGTTCCGTCGGTGCCACCGCCGAGGTTGGTGCGCAGCAGGGTCTCGAAGGGGTCGTGCACCCAGGGCGTGAGGTCGAGCGCCTGGGTGTCGTACGCGATGAGGTGCACGTCCACCTTCGGCAGCCCCGCGAAGATGGACGCGAGGATCGTGCAGTTCACCATCGAGTCGACCATCGAGCCCGACTGGTCCACGACCACGATCAGCCGTTGCGGTGTGGTCTTGCGCGTGGTGTGCCGGTAGTAGAGGCGGTCGACGTAGAGCCGCTCCTCCTCCGGGCTCCAGTTGGTGAGGTTCTTCCAGATCGTGCGGTCGAGGTCGAGGTTGCGGAACACCCGCTTGGGCGGGATCGAGCGGTCCAGGGCGCCGACCGTCGCCTTCTCCACCTGGGTGCGCAGCACTTCGGCGACCTCGTCGACGAAGCGGCGGATGAGGTCCTTGGCGTTGGCGAGGGCCACGCCGGACAGGTTGTTCTTGTCCCGCAGGAGCTGTTCGATCAACGACATGCTGGGCGTCAGCTGAGCCGCGAGCCGGGGGTCGGCGAGCACCTCGCGCAGATGCATCCGGCTCACGAGATCCGCCTCGATGGTGCCGAGTTCCGGCCCGATCGCCGGGATCAGCCGGCTGAGGTCGGGTGTCGTACCGCCGCCGCCCGATCCGGTCGGGCTGACACCCCGTCCCCCGGTGCCTCTCCCGGCCCGGCCGCCGCGCAGTTCGCCGGGCCGGCAGCCGAGGGCACGCTCCAGCCAGCCCGCGTCGGACTGCCAGCGCGACAGCTGCCCGGCGGTGACCGTGCCGGGAGCGGAGGCGAAGACGTTGAGCAGCACCTTCGAGACCAGGGCCGCGCGGCGGATCTCGGCGGCCCGGTCGCGGCCTCCGACTGCGCCGCCCGCCTGCTCGGCCTCGGTGTCTGTGTCGGTGTCGCTGTCGCTGTCGCTGTCGCTGTCGCTGTCGGCCTCGGTCCCGCCTACGCCTGGCGCAGGTTCCGGTTCCGGTTCCGGTGCGGGCACCATCAGGCCGTCGAACTCGGTGGCGAGTTCCGGGTGGCGCTGCACGATCGAGTCGACCGACGCCTGCGGGTCCAGCAGCGCGGGCGGCAGACCGATGTCCTCCACGACGGCGAGGCTCGACGACTCCAGCGCCGCCTGCTCCTCGTGATCGAAGAGACGGGCGAGGAGCCGCCAGTACAGGACCTGGCGACGGTTGTCGTCCGGGACCGCTTCCGGGTGCTGTCCGTTCGAGTGCTCGGTCATGTGCGCAGCAGCCTTCCCGCGCGCTCGCGCAGCACCGCCACGGCGTCGGTGGCCGCCTTCTCCGCCTTGGCGCCGGCCTTGTCGGTCGTGCCGCCGGCCCACGCCCCGGCGTGCACCGCGACGGCCTTCTTCCGTACGGTCGTCTCGACGGCGAGAGGCTGGAGGGCGAACGCCCCGCCGTCCCAGCGGAGCAGCCCGATGCACGCGCTCGACGCCGCGACGGCCTCGGGCGTGAGCGGGCCGGCGCTCGGTATGCGGTCGGTGTCGACGGCGAGCGGGCGTCCGGCGACGGTGAACGTCAGTCCGACGTCGGCCGGTCGGCCGTCGCCGTCGTCGCCCTGCTCCTGGTCGGCGGTGGGCGCGGGCTTCCGGGCGGTGTACCCGTCCAGGAACACCGGAACGGCGATCCGGACCGGGTGCCGGTCCAGCGGCGCGGTCGCGAGGGCCGTCGCGGCCGGCAGGGCGACACGGGCGGTGGCGAAGGCGTCGGCGGGCTCGCCCGGACGGGCGAGCTCGTCGCTCCAGATCAGGTCGCCCTCCGCGGTGACGGGCATGTCGGCGATGTCCATCGCGCGCCCTTCGCCGACGGCGGTCAGCAACGACATGTGCGGACGCAACAGTTGCCAGACGCCGGCGCCGACGACCGTGTCCGGTTTGGGTACGGCGACTCCGGCGCGCACCAGCCGGGGCCGCGTGCCGTCGGCGGGCTCGAAGACCGCGTGCACCTGGGCCTGCGCGGCGGTGGCGTGTTCGTGCACGTCGACACCGAGGGGCAGCAGGCGGCCGGTGGCGGTTCCGGTGGCGGGCGCGTCGGCGGCGCCGGGCAGGGTCAGGAGCGTCGCCCGTGACCACAGGTCGGCCCAGCGGCGTACCGGGACGCGTTCCAGCGCGGCTCCCGGGCAGGACGCGGCGAGTTCGGCGGCGAACCCGTCGAGGAGTGTGGCCAGGCGGCGCAGGGACGGGTCCGGGAGCATCGCGGAGACGACCTGGGCCGAACCGGAGACCAGGTCGTGGTCGATGCCCTGCCAGCCGGTGCGCGCCAGGTCGCAGAGCCAGGACCGGGCGGCGGCGAGCAGGTTGGCGGCGTGCTGCTCGGCGGGCGCCGGGGCGGTCCCGGCGACCGCCGGGCGGCCGGTCGTCTCCTCGACGCGGACCGCGAGGGCGTCGTGGGCGGCGCCGAGGAGTGCGGTGCGGGCGGCGGCGAGGGCGACGAAGTGGTCCTCGCCCGCCGCCCCGGCCGCCGCCTTCTCGGCGGCTTCGGTGACCGCGGCGGCCAGGGGCGTGCCCGCCACCGCGTGGGCGAGTGCGGTCAGGTCGTCGGCCTGGGCGGGCCGGGGACGGAGCAGTCCGCCGACGAGGGTCCGGTCGAAGGCGTCCACGGCGGCCAGGACCTCGTCGAGACCGGCGATCGGTTCGGCGAGCAGGTAGGTGCCCTCGACGCCACTCGGTCCTGGCTGGTGCGGGGGCACCGCGGCCGTCGTGGCCCTGGTCGGCGGGAACCACTGCATCTCCGGCAACGGGGCGGTGGTCGGCGCGAGTTCCAGGTAGGCGAGGTGGCGCAGGAACCGGCTGAAGACGGGGGCCGCCGCCGTGCTGTCCGCCTGCGCGGGACGGGTGCCGGTCATGTCGGCGGTGAGGCTCTGCGCGCTCGGCTCCCCGTCCGCGGACTCGATCCGCAGATAGCGGGCGACCCGCTCGGCGCCGTACTGCAGCACGGCCTCGTTGATCAAGGCCCGGATGTGGTTGCAGAACGAGCCGCGCGCGCCACCGCAGGGCCGGTTGTTGTTGGTGCTGCAGGCAAACGCGTAGGTACGGGTCGCGACCGACGAGACGTAGACCCGCTCGATGTCCGAGCCGCTGGACACCACTCCCTGCAGGCGTCCGTCGGCCAGTTCGACGAACGGGACCTTGGCGAGCTTGCGCGGCCGGGCGGGTGGGATCACCCGTGCCGTGCTCGACCTCTCCCAATCTGACAACGCGCCATCTCCTTTGCGCCCAGGGGACTGTCACCCCGGATCGGCGGGACACGGCTGAACATACGGGCCACCACTGACAACGCCGATCACGGAACGGACCGGGTCGGGATCAAGGCCGGGATCAGGCTCGGGAGCGGTACGAGGGAACGGTGTGAGGGAGCGGTGTGAGGGAGGTGTCATCCCTCCGGGTAGAGGGCGCGCGCGATCCGCTGATGCAGGTCGTGCTGCCCCTCACCCGGTGGTGTGGGGGTGGCTTCGACGACCGCGCGGGCCAGCGCGCGCAGTTTCACGTTCGTCTGCTGGGAGTGGCGGCGCAGCACGCGCAGGGCGACGTCCTCGTGCACGCCGTACAGCGCCATCAGGACACCGCGTGCCACGTCCACGTCCTCCTGCGAGGCACGGGCCCGCGCGATGTCCGCGTCCGCGGACTTCTGGGCCTCCTTCTGCACCGGTTCGGTGACGTCGACGACGAAGCCGCGCAGCACGACCACCGAGCCGTCGTCGACGCGGCCGTCGGCCACGAGCACGCAGTGCCGTTCCTCCTCCGCACGGGTGAGGAGCCGGTAGTACGTGCTGAACGGCTGCCCGGTGCCCAGTCCGCGGTCCCACACCCGGCGGATGTCGTCGCGGTCGTCGGGGTGCACGTGCCGGACCAGCATGTCGCCGGTCGCCGGAGTCTCGTCGGGGCCGTAACCGAGCACGCGGTACATGTCGTCGGACCACCACCAGACGCCCTCGGGCACACGGAAGAGGAAGACGCCGGTGAGCGCCTCGGCGTCGTCGGTCACGTCGACCGGTTCCTCCGCCACCGCGGGACCTCCTGGGGGACGGCGACCGACCCGGCCGCGTTCGACGACCGGATCGTGCCGGTCTTCATCCGGACCGGGGCGCCGGTCCGTACGGGGAGTCTCGCATCACCGCTCGCGGAACGCCGCCCGAACACGAGGCCGATCCGACCGACGGGCTAGCCATGAACCTGCCAGGGCTGGCGCAGGTCACGGACACGGACCCGACTGGTGACCGTTCGGCGGCCGGGGGCGGACGGGCAGGAGCGGACGGGCAGGGGGGTCAGTTCATCAGGCCGGCGGCCAGGGTCGCTCCGAGCTGCCGGCAGGCCTCGGTGTCGTCCTTGGTCGGCTCACCGGTGACGGTCACCGGTTCGGCGGCGCGGCGCCAGCCGAGGCCCGTGGTGATCGAGTCGATGCCACGCATCGCTCCGGTGACGTCGTTGCCTCCGTGGACGTAGAAGCCGAACGGCCGGCCCCGGGTGGTGTCCAGGCAGGGGTAGTAGACCTGGTCGAAGAAGTGCTTCAGGGCGCCCGCCATGGAGCCGAGGTTCGCCGGGGTGCCCAGGAGGTATCCGTCGGCGCCGAGCACGTCGGACGCCGTGGCGGAGAGCGCCGCCCGGCGCACGACGTCGACGCCCTCGATGTCCGGGTCCGTCGCGCCGGCGACGACGGCTTCGAACAGGGCCTGGCAGTTCGGCGAGGGGGTGTGATGCACGATCAGCAGAGTGGGCACATCACGGAACCCTGCCGTCCCGGCCTTCCGACCGCAAGCCGGGCCGGCGACGGACTCCGCGCGCCCGTGTCACCGGCCGACGCGACAGTGACCGGCGGCCCTGGCGTAGTGGCGGGCCAGGGCGTGGAAGGCCTCCTTCGGCTCCCAGTGCCAGCCGGAACGCGGATCGCCGGGCCGGTTCTTGACCGTTTTGGTGATGGCGTAGCTCGCCAGGTCGAGGTCGTAGCGCGGCTTGTCGGGGCGGTGCGGGGCGTCCGGGGTGACGAACTCGAACGCCATCGCCGCGTACAGTCCCATCGACTCGAACACCGCCAGCAGGTCCACCAGGTAGGCGGCCTGGGTGTGTTCGCTGCGGACCAGGTCGCCCTTGATCTCCTGCGGGTCCTTGTCGTAGTCGACGACGTTCCAGCCCATGCCGGCCGTCTCGGGCGCGCCGACGTACGCGCAGGTGCCGAACTCGGTGATGGCGAGGGGTTTGCCCCAGCGCAGGTGACGGCGCAGCTCACGGACGTGGTCGGCGGGGCGGGGGAAGAAGGAGTAGTAGTCGATGCCCACGATGTCGAACAGGGTCCAGTCGACCTGGTCGTCCTGGGCGGCCGCGTAACTCAGCGGGCCGCGGAAGACGGAGCGGCCGGTCTTCGCCGCCTTCGCGGTGAAACGGTCCAGCCGGCGCTGCATCCTCTGCGGGTCGTAGGTGCCTTCGAGCAGGTTGCGCACCCGGTCCAGGACCGTGTCTCCCGGCACGATGCCCGGCACGAACAGCCAGAACTCGCAGCCCACGCTGAAGTCCACGCTCGCGCCCTGACGGCGCAGCCGTTCGGCGAACCGGCCGGTCTCCGCGAGGTGTTCGAGGATGTCCCGTTCCGGCACGTCCCCGAGGGTCGGCTGGAGCCAGACGTGCAGTCCCCGCTCGGCCGCCTCGGCCGCGGTGGCCGTGAGCCGCTCCACCCCGTCGCCGGTGACGTCGACGGTGTCGGCGTGCAGCCGCTCCCGGACGGCACGGATGTCCGCCCGCATGCGGGCGGCGCTCCAGGCGGTGCCCGGGGTCTCGCCCTCCCCCACGGTGTAGACGACTCCGCGGTGCCGCAGTCCCCGCCGGGCCGCCGCCTGCGTGGCCCCCGCCCGTCCCGTCGTCCCCAGTGCGCCCGCCACGCCGAGAGCCGCCGCTCCGGCCAGGAAGCGGGCCCGGTCGATCCCCTTGGTCTTCTCCATGTCCCCACGGTGCGGGGTGGTGCCCCCGCCGCGCTGTCCCCCGATGGTCTACGGCGGCACGACCAAAGTAGGAGGCGCGGTCACCTGTCGGCGCCCGCCGGGGCCGCGGGGATCCGTTCCAGGACACCGCCGGCGAACACGTCGTACAGCGGCAGCGTCTCCAGGTGCACGTAGCCGATGTGGCAGTCGCAGGCGGTGAGGGGGCAGGGGCGCGGGCGGAGGGCCGTGCGGTAGGACCCGTCGTAGAGGTTGCCCAGTTCGGCGGGGACGAAGTGGCAGCGGCGGACCGTGCCGTCACCGTCGACGGAGATCACGGACTCGCCGGTGCGGCACGGCAGGCCCGCGCTGGCGTGCGGGTGGCGGCTGTAGGGGAACAGCGGGTCGAGGGCGGTCCAGAGGCCGGCCTGGACGTCGTCGTAGGTGTGCCCCTCCGCCGCGTTGACCCACAGGTACACATGCGCGGGCAGCTCGGCGCGCAGCCGCCGGGCCGCCTCCAGGTGCTCCGGGAGACCGACGACGCCGACGCTGAAGCGGACGCCGTGGCGGACCAGTTCGTGGCACTTGGCCAGGAACCGGTCGTACGGCGTCTGGCCCGGGTGGTACGTGCACCACAGGGCCAGCGTGTCCGGGTCTGCGTCCGCCAGCCAGTCGGTGCGGCAGCTGAGGTTGGTCTGGATGGCCACCCGGCGGATGTGGGGCAGATGGGAGAGGTCGGTGAGCGTACGCCGGTACCAGGACCGCACCAGGCCCTCGCCCCAGGGGGTGAACAGGACCGAGAGGCGGTCGGTGGTCGCCTCCGTGGCCCACGCGGCGAACCGTTCCAGGGCGGCGCGGTCCGCGCGCAACTGCTCCCGGCTGTCACGGCGCTTGGCGAAGGGGCAGTACGGACAGTCGTAGTCGCAGGACGCCAGCGGGCCGCGGTAGAGGAGGGTCAGGTCCATCGGGTACGGCTCACTTCCGCTCGTAGGCGGCCATGGCGGCCCGCACGGCCGGGGAGAACAGCTCGGGGCCGATGGCGTCGGAGTGGGCCAGGCCCTCGGGGGTCAGACGCAGCGTCGCCCGGGTCCCGGGGTCGCCGTCCTCCAGCCAGCCCAGGGCCGTGAAGCGCTCCAGCTCGCCGCCGAAGTCGTCCGCGGGGGCGCGGCCGTCGAAGCGGGCGCGGTAGTCGGCCGTCGCGAGTCCCTCGGCCTGGAGGAGCGACTGCAACAGATGGCGCCGGCGGGCCTCGTCGGCGTCGATGGGGCGGCCGTACTCGGCGTGGGCGAAGTCGGCGGCGGGGCGGGAGACGTAGTCGTCGACGATCGAGCGGATCTCGTGCGTGCCGACGGCGTAGTCGAAGGAGTAGTGCAGGCCCGCGGTGTAGGAGCGGGCGCCGCAGCCGAGCCCGATCATGCCGTCGGTCTGGCAGGCGTAGTCGTCCGCGCCCTGGGGCGGTGCGTCCGCGCGGCGGAACATGCGCATCGACTGCTGGGTGTAGCCGTGGCCGAGGAGGTGGTCGCGTCCGAGGCGGTACAGGCGCAGGCGCTGTTCGTCCCAGGCGGGGTCGGCGTCACCGGCGCGGCGGCCGAGGCCGGTCAACGGGCGGATGTAGAGCGGGTAGAGGTAGAGCTCCTCGGGGCGCCAGGCCAGGGCCGCGTCCAGGGAGCGCAGCCAGCTCTCGTCCGTCTGTCCGTCGATGCCGTAGATCAGGTCGATGTTGAGGACCGGGATGCGGGCGTCGCGGATGCGGCCGAGCGCCGCCTCGACATCGGCGCGGCGCTGCGGGCGTACGGCCGCCCGGGCCTCGGTGTCGTCGAAGCTCTGCACGCCCAGGCTCAGGCGGGTGGTGCCGCGCGCGGCCAGGACCTCCAGCCGGTCGGCGGTCGCCGTGGCGGGCGAGGCCTCCACCGAGAGCGGTACGGCCCGCAGGTCGGCGCCCATGCGGTGCTCGGCGATGTCGCACAGCCGTTCCAGCTCGGCGGCGGTGAGGAAGGTCGGGGTGCCGCCGCCGAAGGCCGCGGTGGCGAACCGGACGGGGCCCGGCCCCGGCTCGCCGAGCGCGTCCCGCACGGCGCTCGCCTGCCGGTCGAGGGCGTCCAGGTAGGCGCCGCTCAGTCCGTCCGGGGCACCGATACGGGTGAACAGGTTGCAAAAGCCACACCGGACCTCGCAGAACGGTATGTGGAGGTAGAGCGAGAGGGCGTCCTTGGGTTCCGCCTCCCAGAGGGTGCGCAGCCGGGGGCGGTCCTCCAGTTTCCGGTAGGCCGTCTTGTGCGGGTAGGCGTAGACGTAGCTCTGGTAGGGGCTCACGCGCGGCGGGCGCTCGCCGCCCGGGAGCGGGACGGTCACCGTGGTCATCGGCCGGCCTCCACGGGGGCGGACGGGGAGTCGAGCAGGAAGTGGGCGTAGGGCACGGTCCACACGGACTCGTGGCCGATGCGGTGGCCGGTGTAGCCATCGTCGCCGTACGCGGTGCCGTGGTCGGAGCAGACGATCGCGAAGCAGGGGCGTCTGGCGCTCACGGCGGCGAACAGGCGGCCGATGTGCCGGTCCACGTACTCCAGGGCGGCGGCGTGCGTCTCGCGGGAGTCGCCGGCCTCCTGGGTGGCACCGGGCAGGTGGAACCAGTTGGGCTGGTGCAAGGAGGCCGCGTTGACGAAGAGGAACAGCCGTCTGTCGTGCGGCAGTCGTCGTATCAGCCGCTCCGCGCACGCCACCTGGGACTCGAACGACGTGGGTGAGGTGACACCGAACTCCGGCTCCCAGTGGGACTCCTGGAACAGTCCCGGCAGCACCGAGCCGAGCGGGCCCTGCTTGTTGAAGAAGCCGACTCCCCCGACGCACGCCGTGTGGTAGCCCGCCTCGGCGAGGCCGGAGACCAGGTCCGGGGTGTCGTAGACGAAGGTGCGCCGGGCGGTGGTCTCGCTGCCCGCGAAGCTCGCCGCGAACAGCCGCGGGTGCGGACCGGGGACCGCGGGCGTCGGCAGGAATCCGGCGAAGATCGCCTGGTGGGAGGCGTAGGTGAAGCTGCCCGGGGCGTGCCGCCGCTGCCAGCGGCCGGCGGGGAGGTGGCGGGCCAGGTGCGGGATACGGCCGGCCGCGGCCAGTTCGGCGGCGACGTCGTACCGCAGGGTGTCGAGCGTGACGAGCAGGATGTCGTGGCTGCCGACGATCTCGTTCATGTCGGGATCGGCCAGGGCGGGATCGGCGATGGGTGGATCGGAGGGGGCTGGATCGGAGGGGGTGGGTGCGGGGTGCGGCGGGGCGGCGAGCGGGGTGGGCGTGCCGATCCGGTCGGGGCCGTGGTGCGGGTCCTGGCCGTGCCGCGGGTCGTGCACGGGTCGGGATCGGGTGTCCTGCGGTGCGGGCGTCGGTTCAGGCGCTGGCATGGGTGTTTCCTGTTCTGTACGGGAGGTGCGGGCCGGCCTGCCGGGCGCGCGGGGCGTCGGCGGGCGGCCGGGCGATCGGCGGGCGGCGCAGGACCGCGGCGACCTGGGTCGCGTAGGTGTCACGGCCCTCCGCCCCGCTGCCCGGCAGTCCGGTGAGCCGGGGAAGCAGGTCGCCGAAGGCGTTCACCTCGCCGACCGCGAACCTGCGCCAGCCGACGGCCGGCAGCAGGTCGACGCCCACACTCAGGGTGTTCGGGAAGCAGGCCGCGGCCTGTTCGCACACGGCGAGCGCGTCCGACCAGCGGGCCCCGGCCGCCTCGACGGCCTCCCGGACGACGTCGAGGTCGCCGCGGCTGCCGCCGAGGTGGAGGTTGGTCAGGGGTGAGGAACTGGTGCGCACGACCGCGTGGGTGGCCCGGCCGGCCACGACGACCACCCTCAGGTCGGCGGCCCGGCCCCGCTGGGAGGCCTTGGGCAGCCATCGTTCGAGGTGCAGGCCGTCGGGGGCCAGCGCGTCGACGATCGTGGCGATGTCCTGTTCCCGTTCGTAGCGGCGCACCTTGAGAGAGTTGAACAACCCACCGTCCGGCGTGAGTTCGACGGACGTGGTGGCCCTGACGCGGCCGGTGCCGGACGCCTCGACGGCGAGGACGCCGGACGCCGACGAGCCGTGCGCGGGCTTGACGAAGAGTCTGGCCATCCGGTGCTCGCGCATCAGGGCCCGTACGTCGTCCCAGCCGCCGACCGCCGCGGCCGACGTGACCGCTGTGGCCGCTGTGGCCGCTGTGGCCGCCGTGGATCCCTCCGGCCACGAGGTGGGTGAGAAGGGGACGGGGACGTCCGCCGCGGTGAGGACGGCGTGGCAGCGCCGCTTGTCGAACAGGACCGCCAGCTCGTCCGGGTCGTCGAGGCGGACGCCGCCGCGCAGGCTGCGTACCGCGGTCATGAAGTGGGCGTACCAGCGCGCCGAGCCCTCGACCCGGGTGGGGTCCTCGGTACCGCGCAGCAGCCGGTCGACGGCCGTGTTCTCGCCGGGCGAGTCGATCCTGACGACGTCGTCGGCCGCGAAGTCGGCTCCGCCCGAGCGCAGCACCTCCTGCCACGACACGACGCGCGGGCCGGGCAGGCCGGCCGCGCGCACCGCCTCGGTGAACAGCGTGACCCTGCGGTTCTCGGGGTTGCCGACGACCGCGAGGCGCGGCCGGGCGCCGTGCGCCGGAGTCATCTCACTCGCCGACGGCGACATAGCGCGCTTCCGGGGCGTACGTACGCCGTCGGGCGGGGGTGAGGACGAGTTCCGTTCCGTGCGGCTCCAGCGCCGCGCGCAGCCGCCCGGTCATGGCGTCGCTCAGGAAGTGGTGCCGGAGGTTCAGCGAGCGCAGGTGGGTCAGCGGCTGTCCCGACAGGAGGGCGGAGCCGCCCTCGTCGCTCAGCGCGCCCATGCTGAGATCGAGGGACCGAAGCCCTGCGACGACGGGGGCGGCGGCCACGGCGGCGGCGATGTCGTCCTGGATGTCGCTGTTCTGGAGGCCCAGGTGGCGCAGTCCGGGGCGGCGCCCCAGGGCGCCGAGGAGCGCTTCGACGTCCGCTATGGCGCAGTCGCCGCCGTACCCGATGGTGCCGAGCCAGAGTTCCAGATGGTTCAGAGTGGGCAACTCACACGCGCTCAGGGCGCGTACCGGGGCCGCCGCCAGGCCGCCGGACTCGATCCGCAGCGTACGCAGCCCGTCGTGCCGCAGCGGTTCGATCACCAGGTCCTCGGAGCCGCGTACGCCCAGTTCGTCCAGGTGCGGCCAGGCACGCAGCACACGGGTGACGTCACCCTGGTTGATCCAGGAGATCTCCGTCTCCTCGGACACCACGTCCGCGAGGAACACCGCCCGCAGCCGGGGGAAGCGGGCGGCCTCGGCCGTGAGCGGTTCGAGGACGGAGTCGATGCCGTGCTCGTCCCACTCCTGCCACCAGGCCCCGATGACGAGCGCCGTGACCTGCTCGGTGGGGACCTCGTCGAGGAAGCCGCTCCAGACCTGTTCGAAGGGGGTGTCCCAGTCGGCGGCCACCTTCCAGGCGACCGACGCGGGGGCGGGCAGCGGGGTGGGCCGGTGCTCCCCCGCGTCGGGGAGGTGCCTGGCGTAGAGGTGCACGGGCAGACCGTGGAAGCGGGTCAGGTGCGAGGGGTAGTACGTCATGGGCGTTCGCGCTCACTCGCCGCAGGCGACATAGCGGTACACCGTGCCGTCGTCGTCCCGGTCGTCGTCGGCGTCGTCGCGGTCCAGGTCCACTTCCACGCCCGCGGGTTCGAGCGTCTCGCGTATCCGCTGCTGGACGGGCTCGCTCAGGTAGTGGTGGTGCAGGTCGAGCTTCTTCAGGTGGGTGAGCGGCTGGCCGCCGAGCAGCGCGACGGCGCCGTCGTCGCTCAGGGTGCCCATGGACAGGTCCAGCACCTCCAGGCGGGCGACCACCGCAGCGGACGCCACGGCGGCGGCGACCTCGTCCTGGATCTCACTGTTGCGCAGGGCCAGATGGCGCAGCCGCGGCAGCCGGGCCCCGGACAGGATCGGCTCCAGGTCGGCCGCCTCACTGTCGGCGCCGTACCAGGACGTGCCCAGCCACAGGTCGAGGTGCTCGAGGGCGGGCAGATCGCTGGCGCCGATACCGCGCACGACGGCGACGGGCAGTCCGCCGGTCTCCACGTTCAGCCTGCGCAGCCCGGTGTGCTTCAGCGCCTCGAAGCGCAGGTTCGTTCCGCCGCGCACGCCGAACTCCTCCAGTTCGGGGAATCCGGTCAGCAGCCCGGTGACGTCCGTCTGGTGGATCCAGGAGATCTCGCACTCCTCGAAGATCATGTCTCCCAGGAACAGCGCGCGCAGCGCGGGAAGTCGCTCACGGGCGGCCAGCAGTGCCTCGACGATCGCGGTGGGGCCGCCGTCGTAGGCGTCCTCCCAGGCGCCGACGATCAGGGCCCGCACGCGCGTCGTGTCCACCGCGGCGCAGAACCGGTCGAAGACCGCCTCCCACGCCTCGTCCGCGTCGTAGGCACCGCTGGTGATCCGCCAGGCGACGGCGTCGGGTTCGGGCAGCTTCGTGGTCGCCTCGGGCCCGGGGAACGTGAAGGCGGGAAGGCGGTAGAACTCCTGCAGGTGGTCACCGATGGCCATGCGGGCTGCTCCTGACGTGCAACGGTTGTGGTGTGCGGTGCGCAGCAGTTCTACCAACAGGCACTGACAGCGGTCCTCGGCAGGGTCGGTCGCGGCTCGTTGTCAGTGGCGGCTCGTACGGTCTGGGCATGGAGTCCGGTGCACCGAGCGCCGGGCGGGGAGGGAAGAGCCATGTACCGGCAGGGAGATGTGCTGATCGTGCCCGTCGCGGACGGTTCCGTACCGGCCCGGGTCGCTGACGCGCCGAGGGAGCCGCGGGACGCGCGTGGCCGGCTCGTGCTCGCCCTCGGCGACGTCACCGGCCATGCCCACGCGGTGGTCGGTCCGGGCGAGATGGTGCGTGAGCCCGGTCAGTTCGGGGCGCTGATGCTGCGTCTGCCCGAAGGTGGGCGGGTGGTCCACGAGGAGCATGCGGCGATCACGCTGCCCAAGGGGTGGTTCCGCGTGATCCGGCAGCGCGAGTACGTGCCCGGGTCGGTGCGGATCGTGGCCGACTGACGCGTGGGGCGGGGGATCTGATGGCTGACGAACTCAAGCTGACGGAGCGGACAGTGACGACTGGACAGGTGGCCATGGCGACGACGACGGAGGGCTCCGGCCACCCGGCCGGCGTCATCCCTTCGGAAGGGGCCGCCCCGTTGGGCGGGGCGATCGCGCCGGACGGGCCGCCGGACGGGGTCGCCTCCTCGGACGCTGTCGTCCGCGAGGCGGTCGGGGTGTCGCTGGAGGACGTCCAGCGCTGGCGCGAGTGCGCTGCGACGGCCGTGCCGGCCGATCGTGTCCGGGCGGAGGCGGGCGTCCTGCTGGCGTACCGGCAGGCCGGACTCGCCGCACCGGAGCGAGTGGTGTGGGTCGACTCCCCGCGTGCGGGCGTCACGCTGATCCGGACGCTGTCCGGCGCGGAGACGGGGGCGAGCGTACGGGAAGCGGTGCGCACCGCGCCCTGGGCCGCCGAACGCGGGCGCGTGTACGAGCGGTTGGGCGCGGCGGGCTGGTCGGCACACTGGTCGGCCACGGGGGACCGTCTGTGGGCGACGACGCAGGCGCTCGTCGAGCGCATCCGCGGCGGTGTGCTGGACGACCTCGCGGACGGGGACCAGGCCACGCGGACGGAGATCCGGCTGGTGCTGATGGATGCCGTGCTCGGCCAGCACGACGCGCCGTGGCTCGCCGCCCTCGCCGCGGAGCCGTCCCCGCTCGACGGGCTGGTGGAGGTGTGCCGCAGCGCCGGCTGGTGGTGGCCGTTCGAGAAGGTCGCGGTGGTGTGCGAGCGTCCCGTCGCCCTGCACCGCGACGAGGCCGGCCGGCTCGACCGGGGGGACGGCCCGGCGCTCGCCTTCCCCGACGGCTTCGCCCTGCACGCGTGGCGTGGCATGCCGGTGCCGGCCGCCTTCCTGGCGGAGCTGCGCACGCTCACGCCGGAACGGATCCGCGCGGAGGAGAACGCCGAACTGCGCCGGGTCATGCTCGAGTATTACGGCTACGACCGCTATCTGAGCGACTCCGGTGCCCGTCCGATACACCGCGACGAGTCCGGCACGCTGTGGCGCATCGAACTCGCCGGTGACGAACCGGTCGTGATGGTGGAGGTCCTCAACTCCACCCCGGAGCCCGACGGCACGCACCGCACCTACTGGCTGCGGGTGCCGCCGACGACACGGGAGGCCAAGGAGGGGGTCGCCTGGACGTTCGGTCTGGGGGCCGAGGCGTACGCGCCGCTGCGGGAGACCTGAGCGGCCCGGTCCCGCCTCTGGCCAACGTGCGGGCCGCTCTGTTTCGCTACCCGTGGGGTGATCCGGTCGGTCACGGTCCGGCACACCCGGGACCCCGGAGCGAGGAGTCGGAACGTGGGCGGAGACGGGGCGGCGAGCGTACTGGTCACCGGTGGGAGCGGGTTCGTCGGCAGCCATCTCGTACGGCGGCTGCTCGAACGCGGGTACCGGGTGCGCACCACGGTGCGCGGCACCGCCGACACCGCCAGAGTGGGGCCGCTCACGGAGATGGGGGACGCCTTCCCCGGGCGGCTGGAGCTGTTCGAGGCCGATCTGCTGGTGCGGGAATCGTTCGACGAGGCGATGCGCGGGTGCCGGGTGGTCTTCCATGTGGCGTCGCCGTTCCTCATGCCGGAGAAGATCAAGGACGGCCGCCGGGACCTGGTCGACCCGGCGCTGCTGGGGACACGCAACGTGCTCGGCAGTGTCGAACGGACACCACAGGTCGAGCGCCTGGTGCTCACCTCCACCGTCGGCGCGATCTTCGGCGACTACGCCGATGTACGGGACATGGAGGGCCAGGTGTTGACGGAGAGGTACTTCAACACCACCAGCACGCTGGACAACAATCCCTATCACTACGCGAAGACCCTCGCCGAACGCGCGGCGTGGGACGCGGAGGCGGCCCAGGACCGCTGGCGCATGGTGTCGGTCAACCCCGGTCTGGTCCTCGGCCCCTCGCTCACCCCCGCGTCCCGGTCCGGCAGCCTGTTCCTGCTCGACGAGCTGTTCAAGGGCTACTTCTTCTACGGCGCACCGGACTTCAGCTTCACGACCGCCGATGTGCGCGAGGTGGCCGACGCGCACATCGCGGCGGCGGAGGTCCCCGACGCGAAGGGCCGTTACATCGTCGCGGCGCGGACGATGACGTCGTTCCACGAGATGTCCCGCATCCTGCGCGCCCACCACCCCCGCAGCCTCCGCCTGCCGCGCACGGCGCTCCCGCACTGGCCGGTCCGCCTGCTGGGCCCGGCCTTCGGCCTGACCCAGGACTACATCCGCAAGCACCTCGGCATCCGGTTCCGGGTGGACAACAGCCGCAGTGTGCGCGAACTGGGCATCAGCTACCGCCCGATCGAGGAGACGCTGCTGGAGCACTACGAGGTGTGGCGCAGCAGGCGACAGACGTGAGCCGGCCGCGGCACGCGGGGGAAGGGCGGTCGACACGACGGAGTCCGTTCCGGCCGACGACCGGACCGGGCCCCCTGTCCGGTCGTCGGGGCGTTGGCGGATCATGATCCCCATGTCTCCCACCTCTCGACGAAGACTTCTCGCCGCTCTCGCGGCCTCCGCCGCGTCCCTGCCGCTCGCCGGCGCGGCATCGGCTCCGGCCCGTGCCGCCGAAGCCGTCACGCCCGTCACGCCGTTCGCGGGTCCGGCCG
The DNA here is from genome assembly GCF_053593435.1 of Streptomyces sp. NPDC002306. Lineage (NCBI taxonomy): Bacteria > Bacillati > Actinomycetota > Actinomycetes > Kitasatosporales > Streptomycetaceae > Streptomyces > Streptomyces sp. NPDC002306. The sequence continues at coordinate 102,870 of NZ_JBSFCK010000011.1, read as the reverse complement.
GGTTGTCCTCGGCCCGCTCCTCGGTGACCCTGGCGCCGCTCGACGGCTCCTACTTCACCTCGGTGGCGCTCGGCTCCCCGCTCACCGCCACCGTGCTCCCGGGCACCCCGGCCCGCACCGAGGTCACCTCCGGCGGCAGGCGCGTCGCGCTGCTGACCCGGGGCGCCCGGACCGTCGTACTGCCGGGTCCGCAGCGCACGTTCGCGGAGAACAAGCGGCCGTTCGTGGACGACTTCCAGCGCACCCTGCCCGACCTGTCGCTGGAGACACCGGACCGGAAGTACTGGGGCACGTCTCCCGGCGGTGGCAGCTGGTACACGCTGGGACCGGTGGACACCGACTACGCGGTGGTGCCGGGCAGCGGCGTCATCAGCCTCACCACGGACGGCTCGAGCCGGCATGCCAGTCTGCACGACGAGGAGATCACCGACGTCGACGCCCGCTGCACGGCCCGGTTCGACAAGGTGCCCACCGGCCAGGCCTGTTCCTTCGGTCTGACGTTCGGCTACCAGAGCCCCCACCGAAACTACCGGGCCCGCTTGTCCTTCCTGACCTCGGGCACGGTGGAGCTGCGCGTCGAGAAGGAGCTCGACGACACGGTGACGCAGCTGGTCCCGGCCCTCACCCTCGGCACGAGCGTGCCCGCGGGGACCGACTGGACGATCCGGGTGCGCCGAGAGGGCACCCGGATCCAGGCGAAGGCATGGCGGACGGCGTCGGCCGAGCCGGCCGCGTGGGCCGTCGACGTCGCCGACCCCGCCTTCGCCAAGGGCCGGGTGGGCCTGCGCGCCCTGGCCAACACGGGCTGTACGAATCTGCCGGTCAAGCTGTCCGTCAGCCGCTACGAGGTGGACGCGGCGAACTGGGAGACACCGCCGACCGTCACCCACGGAGACTGGGTGCGGGTGCTGCCGGAGCCGTTCGACGGCACCTGGACGGCGCAGCTGGAGCAGACGGTCCGCGGCTGGGCCGGCTCCCCCGCTCCCGATGTGCTGGCCCACGCCGCGATGTTCCTCGGCGGGGCGCCGGCGGTCACGGCCGGGGCCGGACCGGCCCAGGGCAGGCAGGTGCTGGGCGAGGCCGGGTACGGCTACCTGGACCCGCTGGGCCAACGCCTCGAAGGGGCCGACTTCCACGAGTACATGAACACGGGCTGGACCTTCCCGGACGGCACCTACGTCAAGCCGTCCAGCAAGCAGGTCGGCAACCTCGACTGCTCGGGCTACACGCGGATGGTCTACGGCTACCACCTGGGCGTGCCGCTGGCCGCCGGCGCCGACACCTCGGGCGAGCGGATTCCGCGCGCGTCGCGGGACATGGCCGACCACGCGCCCGGGGTGATCGTCGACCGCACCGACGGCACCGGCCCGCCCGCCGCGGCACTGCTCCAGCCCGGCGACCTGGTGCTGTTCAACGCGGACTCGGGTGACGACGCCGAGTCGGGTCCCGTGACCGTCGACCACGTCGGTATCTACCTCGGCACGGACGTGGCCGGCCACCGTCGTTTCCTGTCCAGCCGCAAGACGGTCGACGGGCCCACCATGTCCGACCTGGGCGGTGCTTCACTGCTCGACGGCACGGGCACGTACGCCACGAAACTGCACACCGTGCGCCGGATCTGAGGCGGCAGCCGGCTCGGGACCGGCCTCGAGTGCGCGTTCGGGGCCGCGATCAGGGTCGAGACCGGGTCCGCGTTCGGGCTGCGATCGGCGCCGCGTTCGGTGCCGGACCGGCGCGCGAGGTCAGCCGACGTCCCAGAGGAACCGGTGGGTGTGGATCCCGAAGTAGGGGAAGGACTGCACCTGCCGGACTCCGTCGATCGGCCGGACGACGTCGTTGACGAAGTCCAGGAGATCCTTCGGGCCGGGGGTGACCACCTCGGCGAACAGGTCGAACCCGCCCGAGGTGAGCACGGAGTAGACCACCTCGGGGCGTTCGGCCAGGGCGTCGGCGACGGCTCTCGGGTCGCCGTCCACCCCGACGCCGAGCAGCGCCATGGCCTGGCCGCCCATCGCCATCGGGTCGGTCACACCGACGACCTGGACGGCCTTGGCGTCCAGCAGGCGTTGCAGGCGCTGCCGGGCGGCCGAGGCGGACAGGCCGACCCTCGGGCCGAGGTCGGCGTACGCGATGCGGCCGTCGGTCTGCAGTTCCCGCAGGATGGCCCGGTCGATGTCGTCCACGTCTCCTGCTCCCCTTCCCGTCCCGACGGCTCGCGACCACCCTATCGGCGCACGTCAGCCGGTCAGTTCGGCCAGCGCGGCGGCGAACACCCCGGTGTGCGTGTCCACGTCCCGCTCCGTGGTGTCCGGGCACATGAGCGCCATGTTGTGGAAGGGGGTCAGCAGGATTCCGCGGTTGGCGAGATAGAGGTGGAGGAAGTCCTCCAGCTCCGGGTCCGCGGCCGCCGCCGACTCCGTGCCGGTGCGTGGCGCGGGCGCGGTGAAGCGGTATTCGGTCCGCGCGCCGAGGCGGCTGACCGACCAGGGCAGACCGTGGGCGTCGATACCCGCCCGGACGCCCGCCTCGAAGCGCTCGGAGAGCTGGGACATGTGGGCGAAGGCCTGGTCGGTGAGGACGTGTTCCAGGGTGGCGCGCATCGCGGCGACGGACAGCGCGTTGCCCGCGAGGGTGCCCCCGACACCGCCCATGTCCACCAGGTCGAGGTCGGCGCGCGCCAGCAGCCGCTCGGCCAGGTCGGCGGAGAGACCGTAGGCGCCCGCGGGGATGCCGCCGCCGATCGCCTTGCCGATGGTCAGCACGTCGGGCTCCAGGTCCCAGGCCGCGGTGCAGCCGCCCGGGCCGGCGGAGAAGGTGTGCGTCTCGTCGTTGACGAGGAGCGTGCCGTACTGCCGGGTCAGGGCGCGGACCCCGGCCAGATAGCCGGGTTCGGGCAGCACGATGCCGATGTTGGTCAGCGCGGGCTCCATCAGGACGGCGGCGACGTCGCCGTGGGCGAGTTCGCGCTCCAGCTGGGCCAGATCGTTGAACTCGGCGACCCGGCTGGTCAGCGTGACGTCGCAGGGCGCTCCGACGTTGCCGGGACGGGCCTCGCCCCGGCCGTCGGGTCCGACCACGATGAGCGACTCGTCGACGCTGCCGTGGTAGCTGTAGCTGTTCACCAGGATCTTGGCGCGGCCGGTGACGGCTCGGGCGAGCCGGATCGCCCACCGGTTGGCGTCCGTCGCCGTGAGCGAGAAGCTCCACCGCGTCGGCCCGAACCGACGGGTGAGTTCGGCGCCGACCCACTCGGCGTCCTCGGTCGGCAGCATCGCGGTCGCCCCGCCGAGTGCGGCGAACCGGTGCTGGACGGCGGCGGCCACCGCCTCCGGCGAGTGGCCGGCCATCGCGCCCGTGTCCCCGAGGCAGAAGTCGATGTAGTCGTGTCCGTCGATGTCGGTCACCCGGGCGCCCCGGGCGGTGTCCAGATAGCGGGGAAAGGCACCGGCCGTCTTGTTCATCCAGGTCATCGGAACCCGGCCGAAGAGGTGCTCGGACCGCGCGTAGGCGGCCTTCGAACGCGGGTTGCGGCGGTCGGCCTCGGCGCCCTCGCGGGCCAGGAGGTGCTGCAGGCGGGTGCGGTCCATGAGTACCTCGGATGACGACGACGGATGACGCAGGAATGCCTGGACCCTACGACCGGATTCGGCGCCTCTTCAAGGATCGGCACTCGAATCAGTCGGCGTGACGATCGATTCCCGCGCCGCCGCACGACCGGAGAGGAGGCAGGCACAGTGGCCCGGCCGGGGGCCTCCGCACCCCGGAGAGGCCACAAGGAAATGAAGGTCACAATTACGTATCGGGCATACCGCCCTTCAACCTTCACATGAGCCGCACAAATTAGCTAAGTTGGCGCCAGGCCGCTCGGAACCCTCCGGCGAATCCCGCCGGGCCGCGCAGCCTCCGCCGAGTCCGGTGAACCACTGCGGCCGCCGGAGCCGGGGACCCAACCGATCTTTGGGGTGAATCGGCCCAACCGCCCTGCGGGGCAAGGGCCGTAGGGCACGCCTTCCGGAACCTCCGCCCGAACCCGACAGCTAACTCGGTAGGCGGTGCACGGAAGGAGTACGTCGCCGATGGCGCCGGAACGCGACACGCGCCCCGCTGGTCTCGGTCTCCCCGACATGCAGGACGCGGTCAGCCGTGAGGAGATCCGGCGACGGATCAACACCCTCTACGACCGCGCCGAGTCGGACACGGGGACCTACAACGCCACCCGCGCGATGTCAGCGGGAAACCGCAGGCCCGCCGAGCCGACGCGCCCCCCGGAGCGCCGGCCGGGCGATCCCGCCCTCGACAGGGTCGCCCAGCAGTGGTTCGACGTGGCGCGCGCCAAGCTGGGCCCGACCGTCGCGGCGGTACTGCCCGCCGACAGGACGCCCGAGCCGCCGGCCGCGGCCCGCCCGGCCCGCGCCGAGCGCCCCGACCGCCCGGCGGAGCTGCCGGCCGGCATTCCGGCCCCCCGTCTCGAACTGGAGGCGCCCGCCAGACGCGTACCGGAGCTCACCGCCGGTCCCGTCGCCGCGCTCCCGGCCGCGCCGGAGCGGGGACGCGACGCCCTCCCGGCCCTTCCGGCGCCCCAGACCGCCCCGGCTCTCCCGGCCGCGCTGCCCGCCGCCTCGCTCTCACCCTCGCCCTCGCTCACCCCTTCGCCCGCGCCCTCGCCCGACAACGGGTCGCGACAGGCCGCGCTGCGGACGACCAAGGGGCAGATCCAGGACAAGATCGCCTCCGCGAGGCGACTGCTGGCCCGCCAGCTGGCCCTGCGCAGCACACCGCCGGCCGAGCTCGAGGCCGCGCCCGCGCCCGCGGCTGAACCCCTGTGGCCCGCCCCCGCCGAGCCGGATCCGCTGTTCGGCGACATCGCCGGCTGGATCGCGCAGCCGGCGACCGGACTCGACACCGGCCTCCCCGTCAGCAGCGGCTACGCGAACACTCCGGTCGACACCGGGCAGTTCAGCCTCCCCGTCGACACGGGCTACACGAACGGTCCCGTCGACACCGGGCAGTTCGCCGTCGTGCCCGCCGTCGTGGGCTACACCAACAGCCCTGTGGACACCGGGCAGTTCAGCCTCCCCCTCGACACGGGCTACACGAACGGTCCCGTCGACACCGGACAGTTCGCCGTCGTACCGGCTGCCATCGGGTACACGAACGGCCCCGCCGACACGGGACAGTTCGCCGCACCCGCACCCGCTCCGGCCCCCGTTCCCGTGCCGGAGCCGTCCTACGGCGGCAAGGCCGCCATGGCGCTCGACTTCGCCCGCGCCCAGATCGGCAGGCCGTGCCTGTGGGGCGCGACCGGACCCGAGTCGTACGACTGCTCCAGCCTGACCCAGGCCGCCTGGCGGGCCGCGGGGGTCGCGCTCCCCCGTACGGCGCTCGACCAGGCCCGCAGCGTCGCGGCGATACCGCTCACCGACCTCCAGCCCGGCGACCTCATCTTCTTCCACGGCGACGCGGGCCACGTCGGTCTCTGCACGGGCAACGGCACGATGATCCACGCCCCGGGCCCGGGTGCCTCCATACGGGAGGAGTCGATCTTCTTCGCCGGCCAGACCGCGATCCACAGCGCGGCCCGGCCCGCCTGAGCCGAAGGCCGTACGGATCGGCCCGTACCGGAGTGTCCGGTGCTGGCCTTCCGTCGCCGGCGGCGGCATGGTGGAGCCATGATTTTCATCGCCGTACGCTTCACCGTCCGTCCCGAGCGCGCCGACGAGTGGCTGTCCCTGGTGGCTCCCTTCACCGAGGCGACCCGCGCGGAACCCGGCAACCTGTTCTTCGACTGGTCGCGCAGCGTCGACGACCCGCACCGGTTCACGCTGCTGGAGGCGTTCGCGGACGAGGACGCCGGGGCCGCCCACGTGGGGTCCGCGCACTTCAAGGCGGGGCTGGCCACGATGGCCGGCGCGGTCGCCGAGACGCCCGAGATCATCAACGTGAACGTACCCGGCCAGCACGGCTGGGGACCGATGGCGGAGCTGGCCCCGCGGCCGTGAGCCCGGTCAGCGTTCGGCCGGGACCGGAAGGTCCTGCGACTCCAGGCTGATCAGCTGGTCCGCCGTGGGGTCGGTGAGTTCGGCGACCCGCTGGGCCTGGCGTTCGGTCATCTCCTGGAAGACCTGCCGGGCCGAGCGGCCGTTGCCGAACCCCTCGCCCCTGGGCAGGCGCTGGAACATGTCCAGGAGCTCCGTGTGGGCGGTGGGCGTGAGCTCGTAGCGGTGCTGCCCGGCCTGGTACTCGACGATGGAGACGAGCTCGGCGGCCGCGTAGTCCTCGAAGAGGAGGGTGCGGCCGAAGCGGGAGGCGAGGCCGGGGTTGGAGCTGATGAAGCGGTCCATGTCGCCGGGGTATCCGGCGGCGATGACGACGACGTCGTCGCGGTGGTCCTCCATCAGCTTGACCAGGGTGGCGACGGCTTCGGTGCCGAAGTCGTTGCCCGCGCCGAGCGGGGCGAGGGAGTACGCCTCGTCGATGAACAGCACCCCGCCCAGGGCCCGGTTGAAGGCGGCGGTGGTCTTGGGGCCGGTGTGGCCGACGTACTCGCCGACCAGTGCCGTCCGGTCGACCTCGACGAGGTGGCCGCGGCGCAGCAGCCCGAGGGCTTTCAGCAGCCTGCCGTAGAGGCGGGCGACCGTGGTCTTGCCGGTGCCGGGGTTTCCGGCGAAGACGAGGTGGCGGCTGAGCGGCGGGGCGGGCAGGCCCGCCTCCTCGCGGCGGCGGACCGTCTGCATCAGCTTGACCAGCGAGCCGACGTCGCGCTTGACCCGGTCGAGGCCGACCAGTTCGTGCAGTTCGCCGAGCAGGTCCTCCAGGGTCTCCTCGGGCTCGTCCGGATTGTCGGCGGCCCCGGAGCGGGCCGGCTCCGCGGCGCCCGGCGTCGCGTGGGGCGAGGCGGGCGCCGGGGCCGGGGTGCCGAAGGCGAGCGGGAGGCCGTCCTTCGTGCAGTCCTCCAGCACCGGGACGGCGCCGTCGTCGACACCGAGCGCCTCGGCGCAGTCGCTGATCCGGCAGTGCCGGAAGAGGGGGTCGGCGGTCGCGCCCACGTGCAGGGCGGGGAAACCGGAGCGGGTGACGTCCAGCGAGGTGAAGGTGCCGCCCGCGCCCTCGGCCAGGAACACGCCGTTCTTGCCCGGGTGATGGATGCGCAGGTTGGTCATCTCCGGCCGGGCACCGGTCCACACGACCGCGCCGGAGCCCGCGCAGTCCTCCAGCGAGCCGCCCGTCACCTTGGCGTCGGCGCCCTCGTCGACCACGAGTCCCGCCGCGCCGGCGCCGCTGACCCGGATCCCGGTGAGGACGGCGGTGGCGCCCTTGGCGACCTGGACGCCGATCTCCCCGGTGCCGGTCACCGTGCTGTGCTCGACGGTGGTACCGGTCGGCGATCCGATGCCGATGCCGGAGGCCGACCCCGAGATGCGGCAGCCGGTGAGCGTGGCCGCGGCCCGTTCCAGCACGCACACACCGGTCATGGCGACGTCGCTGATCCCGCAGTCGGCGAGTTCGAGCCGGGCCTCGCCGGTGGCGTGGACACCGTGCTCGGCGCCGCCGCGCACCCGGCAGTCCGCGAGCCGTCCGACCGCGGTGCCCGCGAGGTGGACGGCGCTGAAGGTGCTGCGGTCGATCCGGCAGTCCGCGAGCTCGGCCTGCCCGGCGCCGGTGACGAGCAGCCCGTTGGCGCCCGCGTCGGCCACGGCGCAGCCCGAGGCGTTCAGCCGGGCGTCCTCCTGGACGACGAGCCCGCTGGCGGCGGCGGCGCGGATGCGGCAGTCGGTCAACTGGGCGCGCGCGGAGCCGGTCAGGTGCACTCCGGCGGCACCCGGCGTCTCGATCCTGACCTCCCCGGCGCTGGCCTCGGTGGTGTCCTCCAGGAGCAGCCCGGCCCGGCCGCTGCCGGTCAGCACCGAGTCGGTCAGCCGCAGCCGCGACCGGCCGCGCAGTCGCATGCCGGATCCGGTCGTACGGTCCAGGCGCAGCCGTACGGCGTCGAGCCGGGCGGTACCGGACAGGACGACGCCGGTGCCGTCCACGCCGGTGACGGAGGTGTCCTCCAGCTCGGCGCGGACAGCTCCGGCCAGGTGCAGTCCGGCCAGCCGGGCTCCTTCCAGGCGGCACCGGCGCAGTACGACGGCGGTGGTGCCGCTCTCCTCGTCGTCCGGTCCCCTGGCCTGGACCCGGCCGCTCTCGATCGTGCACTCCTCCAGCACCAGCCCGGCGCCGGACTCGACCGTTACGGCCGGGACGCCCGGATCGGCGCCCCAGACGGTGAGGTTGTGCAGGGCGCAGTCCGGACCCGTCACGGTCACCGCGGGCACCTCGCCCGGCGGGGCGGCCAGGACGACGCTGCCCCGGCCCTGCTCCGCGGTCAGCACGACCGCCCGGTCCAGCACCAGGGCCTCGGTCCAGGTGCCGGGGGCGATCACCACGAGGTCGCCGGGCGAGGCGGCGCGTACCGCCTCACCGATGGTCCGATAGGCGCCCCGGCCGCCCTGTCCCTTGGGCGCCACGGTGTGACGGGTCATGTCCGTTCCTCACTGGTGCTCGCTGTTGCCACGGCCGCGCTCCGTGCCCCGGCTCAAGGAGCCTGGTACCAGGGCGGACTGATGTTCGCACGGTAGGCGCTGGTCAGGTACAGCGACTGGATCGACTTCTCGAAGAGCTTGAAGGGTAGCTGGACCCAGAAGTCCGCGAATCCCTGCCGGTGGAAGAGCCGGCCGCCGGTGCTCAGCACGAAGACGTTCTTCACCAGGCCGGTGGTGACGGCCGTGGTGAGCGAGGCCGCCGCGTTGATGCCGCCGTCCGCGAGGGCCTCCCAGCCGGAGAGCTTGACGGTGTCCCCGTTGGCGTTGCTCACGCCCCAGACGGCCGCGTTCATACTGCCGTTGACCCAGCCGGAGAGGACGCTGCTGAGGACACCGAAGGAGAAGTCGTAGGTGCCGCCGCGCCAGCGGGTCGCCGTCTCGTTGCCCGCCCACTCGTTGGCCCACGTCTTGTCGTGGTTGCCGGGCCTGCGGGTCCACGGCTTGCCGCCGTCGATGTTGGCGTAGCCCGCCTTGTAGTCGCCGAGGTCGCGGAAGAAGGCGCCGCGGTTCTCGTGGATCGCGGTGCTCAGGCCGGTCTTGATGCCCGCTCCGACCGCCGCGTTGGCGAAGGACTTCAGCGCGTCCTGCCCGGTGAACGGCTTGTTCTGGGCGGCGGCGACGATGCCGTTGACCGCCAGGTTGGCGCCGAACTCCAGCAGGAACTCCTGGCCGAACTCCAGCGCCGCCTTCTGGGCGACCGACTGCCAGTAGGGCTGGTAACGGGCCTCGCGCAGCGCGGGGTTGCCGCCGAGGCCGAACGGACCCTCGGGGACGGTGGTGCCGGACCACGGCATGCGCTGGGCCTCGCGGACCCGGCGGCCCCAGCCGCGGATCTCGGTGAGCGGGCCACGGAAGTCGTACTCGTTCCCGGCCAGTTGCCACCGGCCGAACGTGTCGCGTTCGAAGACCAGTCCGCTGTCGGTGCGTCGGGCGACCAGGTCGCCGTCGGCGGTGTACCGGTTCCACTGGCCGCGCCAGGCGTCGGTCTCCAGGAAGCCGCCCGCCTCGGCGCGGCGTTGGCGGACCACGCCGCCGTGGTCGTACTCCTTCCAGACGGACCGGGCGGGGGTGGCGGGGGTGACGGTCGTGTCGTAGCTACGGACGCGCAGCGGGCCGCCGCTGCCGACCGGGGTCTCGCGCAGCGTGAGGTGCGGGCCGTGCGGGGTGACGCGCAGTTCGTCGCGGAAGTGTCCGGCGCCCGGCAGCCACTGGTCCTGCCAGGTCCGGGTCCGCGGATTCCACCAGTTGCGGATCTGGTCACCCGCGCCGGGGGCGATGGGCGTGCCGTTGCGCTCGTGCGCGCTGGTCAGCCAGCGGCCGCCCGCGGCGGGGTCGGGGTCGCGCCAGGCGTCCACGTAGCGGCCCGAGTCGAGCATCCGGCGTTCACGGACGAGGTGTCCGGCGGCGTCGAAGTCGCGGTAGGAGTCGTCCCAGGGCAGCCGGGAGTCGCTGGAACCACGGAAGAACTCCCGCCGTCCGGTGGCGACTTGCGCGCCGTCCGCGTCCAGTTCGCGCCAGGTCCAGCGGCCGGAGTCGGCCGCCCCGCGGCCCTCGACGACGTGGTGCGCGGCCCCGTCGGGGTTGGCGTGGCTCTGTCCGACGAGGTTGCCGTGCGCGTCGCGGTCGACCCAGGCGCGGTTGGCCGCCGCCGGGTCGGCGTACTCGCGTACGACACCGCCGGGCCGTCCCTCGCGGGCCACCCTGAGCTCGGTGCCGTCCCGGTAGACGTCCTGCCAGAGCGCCCCGCCGGGCGCGTCCCGCTGGGGTACGCGGTAGCCGAGCCGGCCGCCGGAGTCCTCCCACGGCTGGTGCGCCAGGTCGTCGGGCGCGTGGCCCGGGCGTCGCGCGTGGTCGCCGACCTTGAGGGTGGTGCCGTCGTGCAACTTGCCGGTGGAGCGTACGAAGCCTCCGTCGGCGGCCAGGTCGAGAGCGCTGCCGTCGAGTCCGACGTAGCGCACGCCGGAGGTGGTGGCGTCGGGCGCCTCCTTGGCCCAGGTGAACAGCTGGTAGGTGTTGTCGCCGCGGACATGGGCGTACGGCGGCTGCGCCTGCTGTGCGCCGGGGAGCCAGCGGGTGCGGACCCAGGCGGGCGGGCGCTGTTCACGCCAGCGTTCCGTGGTCAGGATGCCGCCGTCACGCATGACCTCGCGCTTGCCGACCTCCTTGCCGTGCGGGGAGTGCCGTTCCCAGGTGTCGGCCAGGGTGCCGTCCCGGCGCAGGGCGTGCTCCTGGTACTGGCCGGCCCGCTCGGGCCACTCCACGCCACCCCACTGCCGCTGGACGACACGGCCGTCGGCGGTCCGGTCGGTCCAGCCGCCGCCGACGCCCTCCCTGGTGCGGGGGCCGGACGCCACCTCGTGGGCGGTGCCGTCGTAGCGGTGCCAGGTCCAGGCGCCCTGGTCGTCGCGGACGGCGAGGGTGTGCCCGGGACGGCCGTCGAACTTCTGCAGGCCGTCGCGGTACTCGCGAACGGTACGGCCCAGGCCGTCGGTGTCGCGCCAGCCGGTGCCCGCGGTGTCGTAGTGACGGCTGCCCGAACCGTGCAGGGCGCCGGAGTCGTCCCATCGTGCCCAGGTGGTACGGGGGTTGGTGCGGCCGAAGGCGATGGTGTCGGTACGGCGGAAGGAGTCGAGCACGTCCCCCGTGGCCCCGGGCAGCACCCGGCGTTCGAAGACCGCGACCGGCGCGCCCGTCGAACCGAGCAGCCGCAGGCGTCCCTCGGCCGCGCCGGTGAGGTCGACGGCGCCATGGTGGAAGGCGCCGGTGGCCGTCGGGGCACCGGCGTGGGTGGTGCGCTGCCAGGTGCCGGTGGCGCGGTCGACGACGTACTGGAAGTCGGTACGCCGGCCGCTGTCCAGCACGTTGAAGCCCTGGCGGACCAGGGTGCCGTCGGCCGCGAGTTCCAGGAACTCGCCGCGGCGCGCGCTGCCGGGCAGGGAGACCTCGACGCGCAGGCGGCCGTCCGGGCGGGTGGTGACGTTCCAGTCCGGCAGTCGCCGGCCCGCCGCGTCCTCCAGCCAGGCACCGCCGTGGGGGCCGGTCCCGGCGGCGGTCGGGGGCTGGGTGACAAGGTTGCGGCCGGCCGGGCCGCCGGGCAGCGGGCTGCCGGTGGCGACGACGTCGCCGTGCGCGTCGTACCGGCCGAAGGAGCCGTCGGCCGCGGTGATCTGCCGGCCGCCCGCGGGCAGCGGGGTGACCTCCCTGACGAACCGGCCGGTCGTCCCGTCGAACAGCTGATGCCCGCCGCCCGGCGCCCCGATCTCGATGTGGCCGGTCTGGTTGACCGTGACCGGCCGCGACGGGTCGGGGGTGAAGGCGTCGTCCAGCCAGCGCGCGGCCGCGCCCCGCGGGCGGTCGAGGTGTCCGCCCGGCCCGCCGTGGCGTCCGGTCAGCCGCAGGCCGTCGCCGGTCACGGCGCCGTCGGCTGCGAAGGTCGTGTGACCGGCCGGGTGCGCGGTCCGGAAACCGCCGTTGCCGGGCAGGGCGGTGACGGCGTCGGGCAGCGGGGCGCCGTGCGGGTCGGTGAGGCGGTGACCGCCCGATCCGTCCGGCTCCGCGAACCGGGCTCCGCGATGTCCGGTCACGGGGTCGGCGAGGGCCGTGGACGTGGAGACCGGGCGGGCGTCGGCGTCGTGCAGGACTGACCGGCCGGACACGTCGTCGACGGTGCGCAGCCGGCCGTTCCCCGCGTCGACGACCCGCTCCGGCAGCGGGGTGCCGGACAGGTCGGTGAGGCGGTGGCCGCCCGACCCGTCCGGTACGGCGATGCGCGCTCCGCGTAGTCCGGTCGCCGGGTCGGCGAGGGCGCGGCCGGCGTCCTGCCAGTGGCCGTCGGGGGCGTAGCGGGTGGTGGCGCCGGTCGTGTCGTCGATGACCCGGAATCCGGCGCCGTCGGGGAGGACGGTGACGGCCCCGGGCCGCGGGGTGCCGAGGGCGTCGGTCACGGTGTGCGCGCCGGCGCCGTCGTGGGCCAGGTACAGCCCGCCGCGCGTGCCGTGCGGGTCGGTGAGCGACAGGTCGGACTCCCGCAGATGTCCCAGGTTGTCGTGGCGTACGGACGCGCCGGTGACGTCGTCGGTGACACGGAAGCCGTTGCCGGCGCCGAGGTCGGTGACCCGGTGGGGCAGACGGGTGCCCGCGAGGTCGGTGACGCGGTGGCCGGCGCCCTCGGTGACGACGATCCGGTCGGCCGCGGCGGGGGCGCCGTCCCGGCCGGTGAGGTGGAGGCCCTGGTCGAGGTGGTCGCCCTGGGCGCCGAAACGGGTGCTGACGCCGGTGCGGAGGTCGGTGATCCGCGTGGTGTCGTCGGGCAGGCGGACGACGGAGTACCGGTCCGCGTCCGGGCCCGGGACCCGGGACTCCTGCGGGCGGCCGTGGCCGTTGAGGTCGGTGTGCAGACGCAGGCCGTTGGGCTGTCCGTCGGCGCCCCTGAGCGGGATGTCGTCGGCGATCCTGGCGCCGCCCGCGTTGTAGACGGTGAGGGTGTCCGTCGGGGTGTGGCGCACGTCGAAGCCGCCGTCGGGCCGGGGGGTGACCGTGCGGCTGTCGTCCAGGTGCGACTGGTGGTCCACCATGCGGTGGGTGACGCTGCCGTCCTCGGCCGTGATCCGCTCGATCGTGAGGCCGTTGGGTCCGGCGACACCGGAGTTGCTCAACTGGAGCGTGGCGACGGATGCCGGGACCGAGTCGGGGAGCTGGGGCAGGAACCCGGCGCCGACGCGTGCGCCGCGATCGACGGCCGCGTCGTGGTTGAGCGCGCTCAACCGGGCGTCGATGTCGCGCGGTTCGATCCCGAGGTCCCGGAGGTTCTGGTACGCGGTGCGGAAGTCACCCTGTGCGGTGGCCAATTCCTGCGCGAACTGCGCGTCGACCGCGCTGATCGGCTGTGACGTGCTCCCGGTGGCGGGAAGGGCCCTCAGGTTCTCGACCCGGCCGAGTTCCTGCCGGGTTCGGGTCAACTCGGCCCAGGCTTCCCGGAACGGCCGCCCCTCGGGCCCCAGGACCGCCTCGGCGCCGGCGTATTCCCGGGCCCAGGGCAGGTCGCTCGCCGACGTGGTCGTGGGCGCGGTGCGTGGGCTGCCGCCGCCGATCAGACGGAACGCGTCCGCCTCGCGCTCGACCCGGGTCAGGAGGTTCTGGAGCCGGGTGTGCGTCCCCTGATGAGCGCCTCCGGCGGTGAGGGCGGTCCGGGTCCGCCCGGCCAGGTCGTCCAGGGTCTGTGCGCGCGCTCCCTGTCCCGCGCCGAGGCTGTCGTACTCATCGAGCAGTCGGTACGCGGTCGCCTCGGCCCGGGTCTGGTTCAGGAACCGCTCGACACCGGCGCGGCGGGCCGACTGCGGGCGGATGTGCAGGAAGTTGTCGGCGGCGGCCGCCAGTTGGTCAAGCGCCTGGGCACGCTGCGCCAACTGGGTCTCCGGAATCCGGTGGAAGTCCGCGAGCGCGCGGTCGAGCACGTCGATCTGCGACTGGGAGCGGACGCCGGTCGCGGTGGAGGTGTTCCTCCTGAACACGGCGGGATCCAGAAGATCGGCCGCGACCGGACCGGCCCCACCGGTGTGGGGTCCCACGGGTGGCCTGGGGATACCCCCGGTGTGCCTTCCACCCGCGCCACCAAGGCCGTCGGCACCGTTGGCGCCGTTGACACCGGCCGAACGGTCCGGTCCGGGGGACGGGCGCGTGGTGTCGCCGTCACGCGGCGCCGGAGAGGGCTGGACGACGTCGTCGACGTGCGGACCGGGAGACGGCGGAAGGGTGTCGGCGGCCTTCGAGACGGGAGCCGGGTGAAGAGCGTCACCGTCCCGCAGACCCGGCGAGGGCGGAAGGAGGTCGTCGCCATGGAGACCCGACGAGGACCGAAGGAGATCGCCGTCCCGCAAACTCGGAGGCGGCGCGAGGACGTCGTCGCCACGCAAGCCCGACGCGGGCGGAAGGACGTCGTCGTCACGCAGGCTCGACGAGGACGGAAGGAAGTCGTCGTCACGCAAGCCGGAAGGCGGCTGAAGGGTGTCGGTCGGCTTCGGCGCTGGTGGTGACAGGAAGTCGTCGGCGAGCTTCGGGCTGGGGGCAGGACCGAAGGTGTCCGCGGGGTGAGCCGCGGGCGACGGGTGGGGCGTGGTACCGCCGTTGAGGCCCGGCGTCGGTCGGTCGACACGTACGGGATCGATGACGGGTTCGTCGGACAGCCGGAGCCCGTCGTCCGTGCCGGGCCGCGCGGTCTCGGCCGGTGCCGGTGGCGGCACGTCGTCGCCGGGGAGACCGTGACCCCGGGTGGAGTGCGGCAGGTCGAGGTCGCGGGGCGGAAGGCCACCCGATCCGGTGCCGCCCGTCGTCAGGTCGTCCTGTCCCGCCCGAAGGCCGGGAAGGCTTCCCTCCGCGTCCAGGCGGATCGGCCCGAGGTCACCGCCGATCCGGGTGAGGTCGTCGGTGACGAGCGAGGCGCCGTGGAGGTCCGTCCCGGACACCGGGCCGTGCTGAAGGCCGGAGCCGCCCGCACGCGGTGCCGGGATGTCCGGGCCGCCGCCCGAGGTCGACGGCGCCACGGACAGGTCCGGTGCCGCCTGCTGCGGCAGCAGGGCGGTGCGCCCCTTCTCCGTCAGATGCAGACCGTCGTCCATGCCCACGACGAGGTCCGCACCACGCAGCGCCTTGAAGGCCTTGTCGAAGGCGGACCTGCCGAGGCCGACGGCCGCGGTGGTCTGGGCACCGTCCGTGGAGTTCGCGAGCGGCCGGAATCCACCGGACTCGACCAGCACCCGGGCCATCTTCTTCGCCTGGGCGGAGGCGTCGGTCAGCACCTCGGCCAGCGCGTGGTCCACCGGGTGGTCCTTGAGGCCCACCAGCTTCTTCACGTCCAGGGGCCCGGCCCCGGCCGTGGCGGCGCTGCCGGCCTGCTCGACCTGTGTCACGGGCTGCGGTTTGGGCTGCGGCCTCAGCCTGTTCTGGATCTCGTCCAGGAGCTTGACGCGCTGGTCGAGCAGGCTCTGCGCCAGCACCTGACGCTCGCCGGTGGCGGACGCGTGGAACGTCCTGGTCAGGTCGACCGACTGCTGGGCGTGCAGCTCCGCCTTCCGTAGGTGGTAGCCCACGGACTTGGTCTGCTGGCTCGCGATGGCGTTGTCCGCCTGGCGCACGCGGTCGGCGGCCTCGTCGTACTTCTTGCCGGCGGCCCGCGCCGCCGGGTCCACCGTGCCGTCGGCGAGATAGCGCCCGTCGCCGTCCTTGTTCACGACCTGCAAGGGGGTCGGCAGGTCGGCGTGGGTCGCGATCCCGCTGGGGTTGATGGGCAGCCCGGAAGCGAACTTGGCTTCCGGCCGGTAGAGCTTGGAGACCACGGAGCCCAGCGCATCGGTGTTGTCGAGGTTGTCGAGCAGCTTGAGCACATGGGTCTGGAAGTCGCCGCCGATGCTGGCCACTTCACGTACCACGGACAGGGCGAGGGCCTCGCGCACGTGCTCGCCGTGGAAGACCTCCTGCTCGAAGGAGACCGGGCGGGAGCTGCCGTCGGGGTATTGGTAGGTCCAGCGGGCGCGCTTGCCGACCTCGTCGAAGCCGGCGTCGTACTTGGCACCGCGGGCGAGATCCTCGCCCCAGGTCAGGTGCCGCATGGTCTCGCGGTCCAGGGGATGCAGCTGGTCGTGCAGCGAGACCCAGCCGCCCTTCTCCTCCAGCACCTTGGCGTCGAAGACCAGGGTGGTCGGGCCGTAGCGGGACTCCATCGCCTTGTCGCCGACCTCCATCCGGAAGAAGACGAAGTCGTCGTTGCCCAGGTTGGAGGTGTTCTTCGCCGAACTCTTGCCGGACGCGAGGAACTTGGCGCCCCTGCGGGCCAGGTCGCCCTGGGACGACATGATGCCGCTGTTGGCGATGGCGTGGTAGGCCGGTGTCGCGTGCTTGATGCGGTACGGCAGGTTCTCCAGCCGCTCCCGCAGGGCGCGGAACGCCAGTCGGTCCGTGGTCGACATACCGTCCAGCAGGGTGTCGACCTCCCGGCGCAGGGCCTTGACGTTCTCCTCCGAGAGCGTGCGCACGAACGAGACCTGCTGCTTGGGCGAGAGCTTGCCGAAGTCCTCGAACACCGTCGTCCAGCGACCTTCGTCGCCGGGCAGCACGGACTTCCACTGCTGCCCGGTCGGCACCTCCGCGTACGCCTTGTCGGTACGGAAACGCCGGACGAACTCGCCGAGCGGGCGCACCCGTGCCACGGAGGTCTCCGTGCCGAGGAATCCCTTCACGGCGACCTGGGCGCCCGGTCCCGCCTTCTCCACGGCGTCGTCGACGAGCTTCGCCAGATAGCGGCCCACGGAGGCCACCGGACCGAACTCGTTGCGCAGGGCGTAGGCGCCGCCCAGCGGGGCCGCGTCCCTGACGAAGCCCTGGAGTCCGGCTTCGAGGTCGTCCACGGACCGGGTGAGGTCGCCGCTCAGCAGCTTGAGTTCCTCCGGTGTCGCCGTGCCGGTCGCCAGCGCCCGCTCCAGTTCCAGCGCCCGGTTCTGCACGGTCAGCGCCTGGTCGCGGATCTCCGTACCGGTCCGGATGATCTGGTCCGGGCGGCTTCCCGCGCCGGACGGCAGGCCGCGCGCCCGGACGTCGAGTGCCACGGCGTGCTCACGCAGGACCGCGGCGCGCTCGATGTCACCGGCGCCCGCGAACTGGTCGACGAGCATGTTCAGTTCGCGCTGCGACAGCTCTCCCGCGGACACCTGCCGGGTCAGGGCGTCGTCCAGCGCGGCCCTGGTCTCGTCCACCCGTCTGGTGGCGCCTTCCAGTTCGATCTGCGCCTCGTTGCGCGCCTGGGTGGACTTGCCGACCTGGGACTGGCTCGCCTCGATCCGCTGGAGGTCGCGTACCGCCTTGCTGTGGTCGTCCAGCACCTCGTTCAGGCGCTGCGGTCGCGCCGTGGAGGTGGTGGCGTCGTCGACGGTGTGGGCGACCGGCGGGGGCGTCGCGTCCGAGGTGGTGGCCGCGGGGTGCGGGGACGCCGGGGTCTCCTGGTACATGCCCGCGACCACCCGGGGCCGTTCGGACAGGCTGCGGGTGTACAGCGCCGTGAAGTCCGCGTCCATCCGCGCCGGATCGACACCGAGCTCGGTGAGCCTGCGGTGCGCCGCGTCGTGACGGCCCCGCGCGCTCTCCACGTCCTGACGGATCCTGATCTCGTGCACGCTGGGCCCGCTGGAGGACCCGGCGTCGCCGCCGCGCACCAGGTCCTCGGCCCGGCCCAGGTCATGGCGGGTCCGCGCGAAGTCCCGCCAGGCCTCCCGACGGGCCTGGCGCAACGGATCGTCGGCGGCGCCGAACAACGCGTCGACCCGCTCCCCGTCCCGGATCCACAACTGCTCGATCTGCGCGGGCGTGAGCGGGTGGTGCTGTGCCGCGGTGACCGGCGTGTTCCGCCTGACCGGGGTTCCGGCGAAGGCGTGCGCGACGTCGTCGGAGACACCGCCGACGGGTCCGGGCGTGCCGCGACCGGCGTCGCCGGTGCCGGACACGGGCGTGCCGCGCACGGCGCCCGTGTCGGTCCGGCCGGGCGCTCCGGCGAAGGCCGGGCTGTCCGTGGACCGCACGCCCGGGCCGTTCTCCACCAGGTCGAGGGCGGCGCGCGTGTGCTCCGGCGGCGGCACCGCACCGCCGGCCGTGCCACGCGCCGGGTCGCCGGGCGTGGGTACGGCGGAGCCGGGGAGACCGGGGGTCGGCGTGCCGCCGGGGCGGGGAGAGCCCGGGGCGTGGACGAGTTCGTCGAGGTGGAGCCTGGTCTGGTTGGCCGTCAGGGCACTGGTGGTGCGGTCGGCGAGGGTGTTGCCCGCGCCCGCGGGGACCGGGCTGTCCGGGACGCCCCGGCCGCCGCCGGCGAGCAGGTCGAACGCCGACACCCCGCCGCCGGGGGTGACGTGGGTGCCGGTGCCGATGGCGGCACCGGTGGCCGGCGGGGTGGCGCCCGCCGTGGTTCCGGGTGTCACCGTCAGGTTGTGCGCGCCCTGGGTGCCCGCGGAGGACGCGGTCAGGTCGTGCGCCGCCGTGACGCCCGGCGGCGGCGTCTGCGTGCCGGACAGCACGGTGTGCGCGGGGCCCGGGCCCGGGGTGCCCGGGGTGAGCAGGTTGCCGGTCGCCGTGGTGCCCGGCGGCGGGGTGTGCGCGCCGGTGAGGACGGTGGTGGCGGGGGCGGTGTGGGTGCCGCCGGGGCCGCCCGACAGCAGCAGGTCGGCGGTGGCCGCGGTGCCGGGCGCCGGCGCCTGTACGGCGGTGAGGGTGGCGTGGGTGCCGCCCGGGACGGGCCCGGCGGCGGTGAGGTTGACGCCGTGGGACGTGGGGGCGCCCGCGGAGGCGGGCAGGTACAGGCCGGAGGAGTGCAGCGTCGGGGCGGAGCCGGTGGCGCTGACCCCGAGCCCGGTGTCGGCCCGGCCCGGCATGGTCCCGAAGCCGTCCAGGTGCATGGCGTTCAGATGGGCTTTCGGGATGTCGACCAGGGCGTCCAACTGCCGTGAGGCGTGAAGGCCGAGCCCGGTGCGGTCGCCGAGGGCGCCGACGTTCCCCAGGTGCAGGTCGGGCGTGCGCAGCGCGGACGACAGGTCCACCGGCCCGTTGGCCATCTGGAAGGGCCGGGTACCGACGTTCGAGCCGGCCCAGTCGCCGAGCCGTACGTTGTTCAGCTGGACCCGGGGCATGTCGACCAGCGCGTCGACACCGTGCGGGCCGATCGGTACCTGTACGGCGCTGACCCCGCGCCCGACCGCTCCGCCGAGCGGGGCGCCGAAGATGTGGCTGCCCATCACGCCGCGCTCGAAGAGGCCGATGCGCAGGGCGCCCCGCAGCCCGTACTGGCCGATCTCGCCGGCGTCCACGGGGAGGATCAGGCGCAGCCACTTGCTGCCGCCGAGCTGGGCGACGGCGAAGTTCCAGGTGGCGCGGGCGCCGGTGGCCAGGCCGTTCCAGCCGGTGACGATGGCGCGGCCCAGTCCGTTCGCCCCGGCGGTGAAGCCGCGCCCGAGGGTGGACGGCAGGCCTCGCACCACGCCGGGGATGGCACGCAGGTTCTGCAGGACCGTCAGTCCGCCGCGCTGGAAGGCCATTCCGGTGAGCTGGGGCAGGTTGTGCAGGCCCTGCATGACCCACAGGCCGTTCTGCCGTACCCAGGTGGTGCTCAGCCGTAGGAAGTCCTGGATGCCGGGCATCAGGGAGGTGAAGCGGAAGCCGTTGGTGAACAGGTTCCGCAGGCCCTGGAAGGCGCTGCGGGCGACGTTGGCGAATCCCTTGCCGAAGGCGGTGGCACCGGCCTTGATGATCTGGAAGATGGGCAGGGCCTTGGTGGTCGGGGCGAGGATGCCCAGGCCGGCCAGGAACAGGTCGAGGAAGTTGGCGTCGCCGCGGGCGAAGTCGACGACGGTCTTCAGGAAGAGCGTGAGGTTGACGCCGATGGCCAGCAGGGCGATGGGGCCGCCGAAGATCAGTGCCGGGATGATCAGGATGATCGCCAGCCACTGGAACGCCTCCCAGAAGATCTCGCACTGGGAGATGGGCAGTTGGATGTTGGCGACGCCCCGGATGGTGCCGGCCGCCGTCGAGGCGGCCTCCGAGTGGTCGGTGCCGGCCTGCCTGGCCGTGGTGGCGTAGGTCTCGCGCTGCGAGTCGTCCTCGGACAGGCCCCGCCCCGCCGAGAGGGCGCCGTCGGCCGTCTGCTGCAGCTCGGTGAGCTTGTCGGCCCAGCCGGTCAGTGCCGTCGCCGCGGACTCGAAGGACTGGGCGACGTCCTCGATGTGACCGCGCAGCCGGTCGTCGACCTTGTCGCGCAGGGCGTTGGCGGCCTCGCCGACGAAGACGCTGTCACCCGCGGTGTTCATGACCGCGTCGATGGCGGTGCTGATCTCACGGGCGGAGGTGCCGAGCCCGTTCAGCTCGGTGGCCAGCGTCCGGATCCGCTCGGGATCGCCCGGCGTGGGGTCTCCGTCGAGCCCGATCGCGTTCCAGTCGGTCGGGCGTGGCATGCGGGGTTCCTCCCGAAGGCGACAGACTCGGGGCGGTCACTCCCCATCGGACCACGCCGTAGGGGGCGGCCCGGTTCACGTGACCTGCGTTACACGAGTCGTCCACCGTGAACCACCCCGACCCCTCAAGCGTGGTCCTGCTGACCGGAGTCTCGACGGGGTACCGGGAGGCCTCTCATGCCCGACCAACTCAAGATCGACTACGACGTCCTCAACGACGCCAAGAGGGACTTGGAGAGCCTCGCGTCGAGCATCGGCCCGCTGCTCGACAACAGCACCTTCTCCAGGATGGGGCAGCGCGAGTACAGCGAGTACAGCTCCAGCCCCAGTTACGAAGCGCTGGAACTGCTCGGCGACGCGACCCTGGCCGAGGCGGTGGCCGACTTCTACGACAACGCCCACAGCACGATGAGCCGGGCGGACAAGGGCCTGAAGGAACTGGCCGGCGCCTTCGGATCGGTGGGCGAGGCCTTCCTGTCCTTCGACTCCGAACTCGCCCAGGGCATGGGCGTCACGGGCGCCAACCTGGGCCTGCAGAACTACTTCCAGCAGAAGGCGCAGTGGGACTACAAGCAGTCCCATCTCGACCAGTGCGTGGCAGGTCCGGACGGCACGATGCCGGACTTCTGCTCGGCGACGGACCCCGGTCCGACCCCGCCGCTGGACCAGACGATCACGACGGAACGCGGCAACGCCCACACGCATCTGACGCTGGACGCGAACAACCATGTGATCCGCGAGGAGTCCACCGTCACCTATGACGGCAAGACGTACACCTCGGTGACCAACTACACCAACAACGGGCTGAGTTACACCACGGACTCCTCCTACCCGGACGGCAGCACCGTGCACTCGGAGACCAACCTGAACCAGGACGGCAGCGGTTCGATGGTCACCACCAGCAGCGACGGCGACCGCACCGAGTACACCCGCGGCCCCCGGGACGGCTCCGGTGATCAGCCGGACTGGCAGCAGGTGGGCGGCAACACGGACGGCGACGGTGGCTCCGGCGACCCGGACGACGATCCGCCGCCCCGCAGCGGCGGCGGCAGCAACCCGCACATCCAGTAGGACCCCGGTCCACCGCACCCCGGTCCACCACACCCCGGTCTCCGACCCCGCAGACCGGACATCCGCATCGAGAACGACGGGAACGACATGGCCAACTACAACGGCATCAACCTCGATTACCACAAGATCGAGGAGGTCGTGGGTCTGCTGCACGACGCCCACGAGAACCTGCTCCCGGTGCTGAGCAACCTCCGCAACCGGGTCAACACCCTCGTCGACGACGGCATGGTCTTCCAGCAGTCCAGTGAGGTGATCCGGACCACCTACAACAACTTCGACACCAGCCTGCTCGCGGCCGTCAAGGGCATCAACGACTTCTCCGAGATGTTCAACGGCATCAAGGAGAACGCGATCCAGTTCGACCAGGGCATCAGCAACAGCCTCACGCAGTCGTCGTAACGACGGCGGCGACCGCGCGGGTGGGCCGCCCCGGACACACTCCGGGGCGGCCCACCCGCGTTCGGGTCACTCGGCGCGCAGCGGCGTCAGCGGCACCTGGATGGCCAGCAGCGCACCGCCGGGCCCGGCCGTCCAGGCCCGGCCCGGATGCGTCATCGACCGGACGACGCTCTGCGACAGGCGTACGCCGGCCAGGTCGCCCTCGGCCAGGTTCTTCGGCGCGAGCAGCATGCCGCGGCGGGCCCGGCGGGCGGCCAGGGTCCAGCCGCTCATCCCGCTCTGGAAGCCCTCCGCGGAGGCCGCGTACACCAGCCCGAGCCCTTGGTCGCGGCCGGAGACCGCGATCTCCTTGAGCACCTTGTCCGCGGCGGGGCTGGTGAGCAGGTCGGCGTCGTCGATCATCACCACCCGTGGGCCGGGCAGCGCGTCCAACGCGGCCCGCACCGCGTCGGCGGACGGGTCGGTGTCGGTGAGCACCCGGGCCGTCGCATGCCGTTCCAGCGCCCGCAGCGGCGAGTCGCGCGGGGTGAGGACGACCAGCGAGGTGCCACCGGCCAGCAGGGACACCGCGAGCGCGGCGAGCGCGTTGCTGCGCCCGGAGCCGGCCGGGCCGAGGACGCCGAACACCGAGGCGGAGCCGGCGAGGTCGGCCCCGACCGGGCCCCCGTCGTCGCCGCCGACGCCGAGCAGACCCCACAGCGGCCGTCGGGAGGCCGCCGGCACCTTCTCGTACGCCTGGGCGAACTCCACCGAGCGTGGCAGGACGGCGATCGCGAACGGACGGCGCGCCTCGGGCACGTTCGCGTCCCGCTTGCGGGCGGCCTCGCCGATCGCGCGCAGCGCCTCGGCCTGCTCGGTGCCGCCGCCCCGGGCGAGCAGCGCCACCTGGGTCTCGGTGCCGCTCAGCACGTGCCAGCCGCGTCCGGGCGGGATGTTCGCCGGGATCTTGCCGGGCATCATGCCGACGGCCTGGTAGTCGGCCCGGTCACCTTGGCGCAGCAGCAGCTTGTGGTCGTTGTGCGCGGCCATCCGGCCGCCCAGCAGGGAGCGTTCGGAGGTGGCGACGACATGGATGCCGGCTGCCGCGCCCTCGCGGACCAGCCGGGTCACCTCCTGTACGAGCTGACCGTGGTCGTGGTCGTCCAGGATGGCCGAGAGCGAGTCCCAGCCGTCGATCAACAGCATGATGTGCGCGGGCCGTTCGGCCTTGGGCAGCAGTCGGCGCAGTTCGGTGATGCCCGTGGCGCTGTGCGTCTGGGCCAGGTCCTGGCGCTCGGTCAGCTCGTGGTTGAGGCGGCGCAGCATGCGCGCGAGCCGCTCCATGTCGTGCCGGGAGACCACGCCTCCGCAGTGCGGGAGCGCGGTGAGGGCGCTCAGTCCGCCGCCGCTCGCGTCGATGCCGTACAGGTGCAGGTCGGCGCTGCTGACGGTGCGGGCCGCGGATCCGGCGAGGGTGCGCAGGACCTGCGTACGGCCGGACCTCGGGGCACCGATGACGTACAGGTGCCCGAAGGTGGCGAGGTCGGCGACGGCCACGCGGCGCTGCTGGAGCTGCGGCACGTCCTCCAGCGCGTAGGGAATGAGCAGACGTCCCTCGCGGCTGGAGCCGAGCTCGTCGAGGTCGGCGAGGAGGAGTTCGTCCTTGAGCGGCGGCAGCCAGGGGCTGGGCTGGGGGGTGAAGTCCGCCAGCCGGTCCGCGGCCGTGCGGATCTCGGCCACCAGGGTCTGGAGGTCGGTGGGCGCGGGCCCCTGCGGCCGTCCGGCGGCGACGGTCACCGTCTCGGCCGGGAGTTCCACGGGGCGGCCGAGGCCGTCCCAGCCCACTTCGACGGCCCGCACCTGGCCGCGCGGGCCCGGGGCGGGGTCCGGGGTGCCCTCGGCCGGCTTCTCGGCCGGCCGTTCGGCGCCCACCCAGGCGGTCTGGAAGGGCTCCGCCGAGCGCGGGCCGCGCCGTACGAGGGCCCGGCCCGGGGTGCTGGAGGAGATGTCGACGGCGTCGTTGACGTCGATGATGTCCTGGCTCTCGGTCTGGTCGGTGACGCGCAGCGCGATCCGCAGGTTGGTGTTGGCGCGGATGTCGCCGGTGACCACACCGGCCGGGCGCTGGGTGGCCAGGATCAGGTGGATGCCGAGCGACCGGCCGCGCTGGGCGATGCTGATCAGGCCGGGCACGAAGTCGGGCACCTCGCGGACCAGGGTGGCGAACTCGTCGATGACGAGGACGAGTCGGGGCAGTGGTGCGAGCGCGGGATCAGCGGCCCGCTTGGCCCGGTACTCGGGGTGGTCCTTGGCGTCGGCGGCGGCGAGGACCTGTTCGCGGCGGCGCAGTTCGGCGCCCAGCGACTCCAGGGCGCGTTCCACGAGGTGGGCGTCGAGGTCGGTCACCATGCCGAGGGTGTGCGGGAGGTGCGCGCACTCCTTGAAGGCGCTGCCGCCCTTGTAGTCGACGAGGACGAAGGTCAGTTCGTCGGGGCGGTTGGCGGCGGCGAGCGAGGCGACGAAGGTCTGGAGCAGTTCCGACTTGCCGGAGCCGGTGGTGCCGGCCACCAGGCCGTGCGGGCCGTCGTGCACCAGGTCCAGGGAGAGCGGCCCCTCGAAGCCGGAGCCGAGCATGAAGGTGGTGGAGGCCGGCCGGCGTGCCCAGCCGTCCAACAGCGCGGCGGCGTCCGGCGGTTCCTGCTCCAGCAGGTCCAGCAGCCGTACCCGCTGCGGCAGTCCGGCGTCGTACTCCGGGCTGACGTCGCGTACGGGTGCCAGGGCGCGGGCCAGTTGCTCGCACCACTGGGGGGTCACTCCGTCGGCCCGGACCGCGGGGAGGTCCGCGGCGCCCGGCCGCTTGACGGTCAGCCGGCCGCGTTCGGCGAGCACCACGCCGGTGCTCTCCTCGGGCAGCAGCCTTTCCTGCTCGTCGAGACAGACGCTGAAGATCCGTACCCGGGGTCCGTCGGTGAGGAGCTGGACCATGCCGGGCACATCGCGCAGGCGCCGGGCCCCGTCGGCGATCACCAGCACGTCGGGGTCGGTGAACACGGCGTTGCGGTCGGAGCCCGCCGAACGGCGGCGGGACTGGACCTGGGCGACCAGTTCGGTGACCCGCGCGGCGGTGGATTCGGGGTCGTTGCCGACCAGCACCGCGGGACCGCCCGCCGTGGCCGGGCGCAGGTGCGGCAGCCACCGGGTCCAGGTCCAGTCGTCGGCCCGTCCGGGTTCGGTCAGCACCACGATCCGCAGGTCGCGCGGGCTGTGCAGGACGGCGGCCTGCGCCACCAGCCAGCGGGCCAGCGGCTGCACCTCGGCGGCCGGACCGGCCACGCCGACCACGCCGTGCGCCGAGACGTCGACGCCGATGGGCGTGTCCGGGATGTTCCAGCGGATGGAGCGGTGGTTCTCGTCGCGGGCCGGGTCCTCCAGCTCGCGCACCGAGGGCTGGTCCACGGTGCCCAGCCGCAGCACCAGGTGGTCCGGGTCGTGCCGGCGCCGCTCCCAGAGCCGGCCGCCGGGGCCGGTCGCGATCAGGGCGACGGCGGCCGGGTCGGGACCGGTGGTGTCGCGCACCCGGTCCTCCCGGGCGACGGCGTCCCGGACCTGCTCCTCCACGACCGTGCGGCGCTGCTTGTACGCCCGCTCGGACTCCTCGTACTGCTTGCGGGCCGAACGGCGGCCGGTGGCCCAGTTCGACAGCATCATCAACGGGCTCATGAACAGGAACACGAGGAAGTAGTACGACTTGAAGATGCTGACCATGAACAGGCCGAGGATGATCGGCGACACCATCATGACGGCCGGGAAGGGCCGCTTGCCGGGCGGCGACGGCGGCTGCGGCAGCCGGACCCGCTCGGCGTCCAGGTGCGGGGGGATGCGCGGCGGACGGTTGTAGTCGACGCCGAACCCGTCGGCGGAGGGCGTCACGGCCGCGTCGGCCTCGACCGGCGCGGTCAGTCGCAGCAGCACCGGGCCGACGGTCAGGTCCTCGCCGTGCGGCCAGGGCACCGGCCCGGGTCCGGCCGGGCGTTCGGCGGGTGCCTGCGGGCGCGGCCACCGCAGGGCGGTGACGGCGTCGTCGGGCGGCGGCGCGGCGAGCCGCGCGCGGACCGTGCCGCCGGGCTCCTCGTCGGTGCGGTACCAGAAGGCGGTACCGTCCGCGCCGACCGTCACCCACAGGCCGGACTCGGGCACGCCTTCCTCGGCGCCGTCGAGACGGATCGCGCACAGCGCGTCGGTACCGATCTCATGGCTGCCGGGACCGAGCCGCCAGGTGCGTCCCGCGCCTGGGCCGGAGACGACGTGGACCTCGGCGAGGATCGTGTCCTCGTCCACGCAGTCCATGCCATACGTGCCGCTCGCCTCGGCCGTGGGGTCCGCGTCGTCGGTAATGCGGACCAGGTCGGGCGTGCGGGCCGGGCCGCCGAGGCCGAGCAGGCTGCCGTCGCGCACGCCGCTGCCGGTCACGGCGGAGTCCGGGTCGAGGAGTCGGTCGCCCGCGTACAGATCGCTGACGGGCGGGGCGCCGGCCGACGCCCAGTCCGCTCCGCGCTCGGTCTCCTGGGCGTCCTGGGTGAGTGCGGCGGCGAGTTCGCCGACGGTGGCGTTCGAGGGCAGCCGCACATGGTGGTCGCGGCGCTGTCCGTCGGTGGTGTCGACGGTGGTGATGGTGAGGTTCACGGCTCCCAGCCGGGGGTCGTACGTGGTCGGGGGGTCAGTGGGCCGCGCGTCCGGGGCGGCTACGGCGTCCTGGGCGCGGCCGCGGAGACTCCGGCGGCGCCGGAGGTGGCGGGTTCGGCGAGGTCGTCGTCGGCGTCCGGGACGGAGGCGGCGGGTACGGCGCGAGCCGGGGACACGGGGGCCGGCGGGGCCGGCCGGGTCGCGGAGACCCCGGTCGGCTCGGAGGCGGACGGGCCGTCCGCGTCCAGGTCTGGTTCCGGCGCGAGGTCCGGTTCGGTGAAGTCACCGGCGGGCGGGCGGACTTCGGCCGGACGGCGGGGTGCGGGCACCGCCTCGGGCCGCAGGTCGCCGTCCGCGTCCCCCGGGTACGGGGGCAGGTCGGAGAGCGTGCGGGCCACCGCCCGGGCCAGCGGCAGGACGTCGACCTGCCCGGCCGCGGGCGCGCCGTGCACGGTCAGCACGGCCTCGTGGCCGACCTCCAGCAGGCGGGTCCTGCCCCGGGCGACGCCCAGGCTCAACAGCCGTACGCCGGCGGGCAGTCGCTGTTCCAGCGGCTCGGCGCACACCGCGACGTCGATGCCGGGCAGCGCCACGGTCTCGGCGGCGGTCGGCCCGTGATGGCGGGGGTGCACCCCGTCGGCGACGGCCACCCGGCCCTCGGGGAGCCGCGCGTCGAGCTGGGCGGCCAGCGCCTGGAGCACCGCGCGGGCCGTACGGGCGGCGCGCGGCGCGCCGTAGACGGAGGTGGCGGTCGGGCCGCCGTGCAGGTCGAGCAGTACGGCGTATCCGGCGTCGAGACCGGTACAGACCAGCAAGGGCGGTGTCCCGCCCGGCAGTTGGCCGGTGAGGTCGGTGCGGGCGATCCACCACAGCCGCGGGTCGCCGTCGTCGGCCGCCCACGGTTCCGGCGGCACCGGCAGGGACATGCCCTTCGCGGCGACGAGCACCCCGACCAACTCGGCTCCGGCCAGCACCCCGTACGGGCGGGCGGCGGGGTGGACGGCGGCGGCCAGCGCCGTGGCCTTCTCTGCGTCGGCCCACACGGAGGGGTCCCGCAGCAGCCGGACGAGCAGCCGCAGACCGCGCCGGTAGCGCAGTTCGGTCCGCACGGGACCGCTGAACGCCCTTGCTGTCAGCCTCACTTCCCGCCGGATGCGGCGCCACAGGGCCTTCCAGCCGCCCTTGCGCCGGACCAGCCAGTGGGTCAGCGCGAGGACGAGGACGAGGAAACCGGCGCGTCCGAGCCAGGTGGTGAGCGTGTCCGAGGAGGTCATCGTGCCTCTCCCTCGCGGGCGTCGGCGGCGGCCATGCGTGTCGTGCCGTGCGGTGCGGGGGCGGTGTCCGCGGGTGACATGGGGATTCCGTGGTGTGCGGGGGCCGCGGGTGAGGGGGCGGTCCCATGGTGGGCGGGGGCCGCGTGATGCGCGGGGGCCGTGTGGTGGGCGGGGGTGGTGCGCGGGGCGTGTACACCGTGCGCTTCGAGCGTCGTGCGCAGGGTGCGCATGCCGTGGTGTGTACGGGACTTGACCGTGCCGCGCGGTACGCCCAGCTGGCGGGCCACGTCCTCGCCGGTCTGCCCGAGCAGGTGGACGCGGGCGACGACCTCCTGGTGTGCGGGAGCGAGCGTGCGCAGCGCGGAGAGCAGGACGAAGCGGTCGCCGACCTGTTCGGCGTGGTCGGGGACGGGGGCCGGGGCCGCCGTCCCGAAGTCCGCCGCGGTGATCCCGACCGGCACGGCGCGGTCCCTGCGCCGGCCGTCGACCACGAGGTTGCGGGCGACCCGGAAGAGCCACATGCGGATGGGCCGGTCCCGCCAGTCCAGCCGCTCGGCGGACTGCCAGGCCCGCAGCAGGGTCTCCTGGACGACGTCCTCCACGCCGTGGGGGTCACGCCCCATCAGACCCGCGACGAATCGGCGCAGGCTGTCATGCTCCGCGAGGAGGAGGCCGAGCGTCCGGTCCGCGCTGTCCGCGCAGTCATGGTCGATGAGGCTCACGGCCTCCGCCTTCCGGTGTCGGGTGCTGCTGGAGATACGAACGCGTACGAACGCTAGCGCGAGAAACAGAACTTCCGAAGAAGAACAATCCCTGCTACGCCAACGAATTGATCACGGTCCACGTCGCATACGGGACGGAAGCTGACGTTCGGCCAGATCCTTGCGGGAGTGGTGGGGGGCGGGGGTCACGGCTTCGTTACTGTGCCTCCAGGGACGTCCGCCGCCCCGATACGACCGGCGGGCCGCACCACCCCGCTCCCCCACTCGTCCCGAGACGTTACCGAGACCTCAAGGAGTCGACGTGCCGCCCCTTCGTAAACCCCGGCCCTCCACGGACCGGACCGGCAGTCCCGCGGCACGGTTCACCGACACCTTCGCCCAGCGCCCCGCCGTACCCCGGCGCGGACTCGTACCCGGTGTGCGGGTGTGGGCGACGGTCGGCGCCACGGCCGGACTGACCGTCGTGAGCGTCCTGGCGTTCCCGTTGCTGGCGCGGGTGGACCTGTTCCCGGACGGGGACACGTCGCCCGCCGTGGCGGTGGCGGCCCAGCGGGAGACGCCCGGGCCGGCCGCCTCCTCCGTCTCGGCCGCACCGGCCAAGCCCGGCAACCCCTCCCCCGACTCCGCCCACTCCGCGGGCGGCGCCGGCAACAACGCGGCGGGCGTGGGCGGTTCGGCCGCCGGGGGTGCGGTCGGCTCGGGGGGCTCCGGGGGCTCAGCCGGGGGCACCGCGCAGCAGCCGTCGGGAGGCGGCGGCACGCAGTCCGGAACGGGCGGGCAGAGCGGTGGCACCGGGACCGGCACCGGGAAGACCCCGGACCCCAAGCCGGCCAACACCGGCAAGCCCTCGGGCTCGTCGGGTTCCGGTACGCCGACCACCACCGTCCCCGGCACGCTGCTGATCGGCTCGGCGTCGGGTCGCTGCGTCGACGTGTCCAACGCCAACAACGGCGTGGGCAAGGACGGCACGCGGCTGCAGATCTGGGACTGCGGTGGCGCCGCCAACCAGAAGTGGGTGTTCCGCTCGGACGGAACCGTGCGGTCGCTCGGCATGTGCATGGACGTGGCCTGGGGCTCCACCACCAACGGTGCCGCGAT
The DNA here is from genome assembly GCF_053593435.1 of Streptomyces sp. NPDC002306. Classification (NCBI taxonomy): domain Bacteria; kingdom Bacillati; phylum Actinomycetota; class Actinomycetes; order Kitasatosporales; family Streptomycetaceae; genus Streptomyces; species Streptomyces sp. NPDC002306. Next base: position 73,084 of record NZ_JBSFCK010000011.1, on the reverse strand, counting down.
CCAGCTCGCCAAGTGCAGTGGGAACCGGGCCCAGTTGTTCTACCTGAGCACGGCCGGCGACCTGGTGAACTCCCAGGCGGACAAGTGCGTCGACATCGTCGACAACGGCAAGGGCAACGGCGCCAAGCTCCAGTTGTGGACGTGCAGCGGCACCTCGAACCAGAAGTGGCGCAAGGGCTGAGCGAACCGACCGAGCGCGGGGCCCGGACCAGGGGTAGTGGTCCGGGCCCCGCGCTCTCGGCGTTCGTCAGGACGCCCGGGTGTCAGAGCGTCACATGGTGCGCCGACGGGTGCGGGTCAGCAGGACGATGCCCGCGATGGCGAGGACGGCTCCGAGCGCCGCGGGCCACAGCTGGGCCCCGGTCTCGGCGAGACCGCCCTGGACCGCCTGGGGTTCGGTCTGCGGCTCGGTCTGGGGTGCCGTCTGCGCGTCGGACACGTTCTGTCCGTCGTCACCCGCGTCCTGCGCCTGGCCGGGAGCGGCCGTCTGACTCGCGTCAGGGGCCGTCGTGACGAGGCCACCGCCCTTGTCGTCCGACTCCGGACGCGCCGTCGCCTCGTTCGGGCGCGTGGTGGCCTTGGGGGACGAGTAGACCCTGGGCTCGGTGTTCTGGGGTGCGGGGGTGGCTGTGGCGTCGTCGTCGCCGGGCGCGGTGGCGGGCGGCGCCGTGGGCTCGTCGCCCCCGTCGTCGCCGGGCTGCTCGCCGCCGCCGTTGCCGCCGCCGTTCCCGCCGTTGTCGTTCCCGCCGTTACCGCCGCCACCGTTGTCGTTGCCGCCGTTACCGCCGCCACCGTTGTCGTTGCCGCCGTTACCGCCGCCGTTAGCGCCGCCGTTGTCGCCGCCGCCGTTGCCGTTACCGCCGTTGTCGTTTCCGCCGTTGCCGCCGCCGTTGCCCGGCTCGGCTCCGACGCCGCACTGGCGACCGCCGTTGATGCAGTCGACCATCTCCTTCATCAGGTCCTCGTCGAAGACGTTGATGAAGTCGCCGTGGTCCGTGACCGGCTTGTGCAGCTGCTCGGGGAAGGAGTCCACCGCGAACAGCGGGGTGGTCTTGCCGCCGTCCTGGAGGCTCGGCGCGTCCACGTCGTAGACGATGCGCTGCACCAGCTGCGGGATGGCCTCGAAGCCACCCGGGCAGGAGCCGTCGGCGGCGGCGAACGCCACGTGGGTGCGGTGGTTGGCGCTGTCGATGTTCCGCCCGTCCCAGCAGCTCTGGAACTTGAACGTGCGCACGACGTCGCTGCCGCCCGGGCAGAGCGGGTACTTGTCCTTCAACTGCCGGTCCTCGAAGCCCGTGCAGCTCCAGGACGCGTTGGCGTTGGTGTTGCCGTTGACGAACGCCTTGGCGTCGCCGGTGATGATGCGCAGCAGCCGCGGCATCTCGGCGACCGGGCCGCGCGGGCTGCCGACGAACGTCAGCGTGACCTGCTGGGGCGTGACGATCTCACCGGCGTTGCCCTCGGTGCCGCCGCCCGGAGAGCCGGCGTCCTTCTCCTGGGTGCCGTTCTGCAGACGCAGCACGGGCCAGTAGTACGTCGACTTGTCGCCCTGGTCCTGGCAGCTGGTGTCCGCGTTCGCGAGGTCGTCGTCGCTGGCGAAGGCGTTGTTGGACTGGTTGCCGACGTAGTCGTGGAAGTGGTGGGCTCCGTTGCTGACACCCGGGGCGACGATGACGTTGTCGGAGTTGAACAGGCCGCCCGCGTTCACCCCGCAGCTGGTGGCGAAGGTGCCGCGGGAGGCGTCGCCCTGGAGGGCGGGACTCTGCACGTTGGGCTGGACGGACTTGATGTCCACGAAGTCCGCGGCGACGGGACCGTTTCCGGCCTGACCGCCGTTACCGGCCCCCTGGTTCTCGCCCTGACCCTGACCCTGGTTCTGATCCTGGCCCTGGTCCTGGTTCTGCTCCTGCCCCTGGTTCTGGTCCTGCGTCTGCTGGCGCAGCGTGCAGGCCGCCAGGTCCTCCAGACCCTCCGGACGCTCCCCCGCCTGGTCGATGGCGGCCGCGATGCGCTCGATCGTCTCGGCCCGCTTCTCCTTCAGCGGCTTCATGATCGTGTCGTCGGCGGAGCCGCTGTCCTGCTGGTCGGCGGCCGCCGACTCCTGGAGCCGCTGGTAGGCCTCGGCGACCTGCTGGTCCAGCAGGGCGAGTTCCTTGTCGACCTGCTCGCGGGCGCCGTCGGGCACGTCCGTGAGACGGTCGCCGACGTCAGGGCAGTCGATCGTGCCGGGCCCCCAGGCCCCGTTGGCGTCGGACTGCTGTGTGTCGCCGCCCTGGCCGCCTTCGGTCGCGGAGGCGTACACGTTCGCCACGACCAGTCCTCCGCCGCCCAGAATCAGAGCGGCTGCTGCAAAGGTCGCGCGTCGTGCGCCTGTTGGGCGTCTGCGCGTGCTACGTCCCACGGAAGAGTCTCCTACGCGTCGTGGCCAGGCTCCAGGTATGGAAATCCCTGCCCCAATACGGAGACCGGTCCCGTTGTGTTCAAGCGCCCCGGGAATTCACAGCAACCTCTTACACCGTGCCTATGCGGCTACAAGGAGTACGCGAAAGGGAACGTTGGATTCCGTGCGTACTCGCCCGGCCACGCCGCTCGGCCCACAACTACGATCATGCCCGGTGACCCCGGGTACGCGCGGGACGCACCGCACCCAACCGCTTCACCCCCTGCCCCCTGTCCCCCCACCCCTTGTATCGCCTCGCCCCCTCGCTCCCTGGAGTTGACATGGCCTTCGACGTCGACGCGCTCCGCGCCCTGATCCCCGCCCTGAAGTCCGGCTCCGCCCGCTTCGACGCGCCGGGCGGCACCCAGACGCCGCAGCCCGTCATCGACGCCGTCGTGGCGGTGCTGGCCGCTCCGCTGGCGAACCGGGGCCACACCACCGAGGGCGAGCGCAACGCCGAGGCCGTCGTCACCGGCGCCCGCGCCGCCTTGGCCGACCTGACCGGCACCGAGCCGCGCGGCATCGTCTTCGGCCGCAGCGCCACCCAGCTCACGTACGACCTGGCCCGCACCCTCGCCAAGACCTGGACCGCCGGTGACGAGGTGGTGGTCACCCGGCTGGACCACGACTCCAACATCCGTCCCTGGATCCAGGCCGCCGAGGCGGTCGGTGTCCGCGTCCGGGAGGCGGACTTCGACCCGGCCACGGGCGAGCTGCGGCCCGAGCACATCGAGGCGGTGCTGTCGCCGCGCACCCGGCTGGTCGCCGTCACCGCGGCCTCCAACCTCGTCGGCACCCGGCCCGATGTCCCCGCCATCGCCGAACTGGCCCATGCCCGCGGCGCGTTGTTGCATGTGGACGCGGTGCACTACGCGGCCCACGCCACGGTGGACCTGGCCGGGCTCGGCGCCGACACCCTGGTGTGCTCCCCGTACAAGTTCCTCGGCCCGCACGTGGGCGTGCTGGCGAGCCGGCCCGAACTGCTGGAGACGCTGCGGCCCGACAAACTGCTGCCGTCCACCGAAGCCGTGCCGGAGCGCTTCGAACTCGGCACGCTGCCCTACGAGTTGCTCGCCGGGGCGCGGGCCGCGGTGGATCTCCTCGCCGATCTGGCACCGGGGCCCGAGGGAACGCGCCGGGAGCGTCTGATCGCGGCCTTCGCGGCGACCGAGTCCCACGAGGACGCGCTGCGCGAGCGGATCGAGCGCGGGCTGGCGGACCTCGGTGGCATCACGGTGTACTCCCGCGCCGCGCACCGCACCCCGACCCTGCTGTTCTCCGTGGACGGCCACCGGTCGGCGGACGTCTCACGGCATCTCGCGGAGCACGGGGTCGACGCCCCGGCCGGGTCCTTCTACGCGCTGGAGGCCTCGCTGCGGCTCGGACTCGGCCCGCAGGGCGCGGTGCGGGTCGGCCTGGCCCCGTACTCCAGCGCCGAGGACGTCGACCGACTGCTCGCGGCCCTGACCGCGCTCCGCGCCTAGGACCCCGCCCGGCACCTCCGCCGAGGACACGCCCGCGACCCGCCCCGTACGACGTCACGACGTCAGGGGCGAGCCCCGCGGCGATCGCCGGTCGTGTCGCGCGCGAGGGGGGCACCGGGCGGGTGAGAGCGTAGGGGAACAGGACGTCTCGCGTCGTGGTCGCTGGAGGTGGTGGGTGAGCGTCCCGGAACCGCTGCCGACGTCGCAGTCGGTGCGACTGGGCGTGCTCCTGGCGATGGTCGGCGGCTCGCTCGACGCCTACACCTATCTGAGCCGCGGCGGTGTCTTCGCCAGCGCGCAGACGGCCAACGTGATCCTGCTGGGCATCGAGGCGGCACACGGCCAGTGGTGGCAGGCGTTCGCCCACGTGCCGCCGATCCTGGCCTTCGTCGTCGGTGTCGTGGCCGCGGAGAGCCTCAAGCATCCCCGGGTGGCGCGTGTCGTGCGGCATCCGACCCGCGCGGCGCTGGTGCTGGAGATCGTCGTGCTGGTGGGCGCGGGCCTGGTCCCCGCCGGCGCCCCGGACATCCTGGTCTCGGTGCTGATCGCGTTCGCCGCGTCCGTGCAGATCACCGCGTTCCGCAAGCTCGTGGACACCGCCTACAACAGCACGATGACGACCGGGAACCTCCGGACCGCGACGCAGTGCGCGTACGAGGCCGTCATGGGCCGGGACAGGAAGGCGGCGCGCCGGGGCCGCCAGTTCACGGCCGTCATCCTGGCGTTCATGGCCGGCGCCCTCGGCGGCGCGGAGCTCACCCGGGCGGTGGGGGTGCGCGCGGTGTGGGCGGCGGCCGTACTGCTGGCCTGCGGGCTGGCGTTGTTCGTGCACGACGAGCGCGCCGCCCGCCGGGCGGCCGACGCTGCGGCCGCCCGCGCGGGCGGCGCGGGATGAGCGCGATCAGCCCTGGCGGGCCTTGAGACGCGGGTTCTTCTTGTTAACGACGAACGTCACGCCCCGTCGTCGTACGACCTGCGCCCCCGGCTTGGACTTCAGCGAGCGCAGGGAATTGCGCACCTTCATGGCTGCGTTCTCCCTCTGTTCGGTCGAGCGTCGGTGGCCGTGGTCAGCGGCCGGCCGGAGCGGCGGCTGGTGTCAGCGCTCCTCGCGGAAGGGGACGTGCGCCCCCGCCACCGGGTCGTACTTGCGCAGGACCAGCCGGTCGGGGTCGTTGCGCCGGTTCTTGCGGGTCACGTAGGTCACTCCGGTCCCGGCCGTCGACTTCAGCGTCACGACGGGACGGACCTCGTTGCGGGCCATGGGGGTCCTCCTCTCACCGACATCGCATCCACTGTTCGGTGCATGTCAGTCACGTGAGGAATAACAGCGCCCCTCCCCCGGACATTCCCGCCGTCGCGCGGACGTTTCGACCGCGCGCGGATGCGGGCAGGCGCTCACGGGGCGCATTCCTTTCGTGTGGCCCGCGCGAGCGGCGCCGTTCCACCCGTGGTGGCGGCTGCACATGGACCGGCCGTGCCCGGTCGCCGACGCCTACCGGCTCGGCAGCCAGGTGGCGCTGCCCGCGGCTGTCCCGCCCGGCCCTCGGCCCGGGCGGCTCGCTGCGCCTGCTGGAGGCCGAAGGCCCCCCTCTGACCTGCGACGACCGTCTCCTCTCGGTACGGCCACCGGTCACCCGCCCGCTCTCGGGCCGCTCGGCGCGCTTCTCCTGGGACCCGGCGACGGACCTGGTCACCCTCGACGCGGACGCGCCCGCCCTGCTCGGCCTTCCCCGGGGGAGTTCCCCACCACCCTCGGTGATCTGGCCCGCACGCTCACCCCCTCGACTCCGCCCGGCTGCCGGCCGTGCTGCGGGAGACCGCCGAGGGCAGTCCCCTCGCCACTGCCCCTGCCGGTGCGGGCGGTGGGACGGCGGACGGCGCGCTACGGCTGCTGGTCCGGCCCGACAGCATCGCGCTCCCGCCGGCCACCTGTCATGCCGCGCCGGCCCGGACGACCTGACGGCGCCTCGGCCGCCACACCGCCACCTGGCCTCTCGCTCACCGCCACACCGCCACCTGGCCCCCGGCCGCTCACCGGCAGAGCGCCACCTGACCCCCGCTGACCGTCACACCGCCGCCCGACCCACCGCACCGTCGCCCAGCCCGATCTGACGGTGCCTCGGCCTCTCACACCGCCGTCCAGCCCGGCCTGACCGCACCGCGACCCGCCGCACCGTCACCCGAACCGCGACGCCCTCGCCCGACTCCGCGCACCGCTGCCGCGCCCCCGCGGCCAGGGACAAGTAGGCAAGTAGGGGTGAAGGCTTCCGCACAAGTCGTGAGGTCCCTCGCCTCGAGGGGCCCGGCAGTGTAGACATGGCACATGGTCCGACTCCTGGGTCGAGCGGGGCCTCGGTCGACGCGTCCCGGCGGTCACCGCACACCCCGCGCTCCAGAGCGCGCGCGCCGCACACGCGAGCAGCGCTCACACCGGGTCCCGACGGACCGCGCCTCGGCCGGCCACCGGGACGGCGAGGGCCGACCGCGGTGGGAAAACCGCACGGGACTGCGGTCCGCGCTGGGCGGCCGCAGCCTCGCCGCACAGGTGTTCATGCTGAACGTGGTCATCGTGCTGCTGCTGGTACTGGCCGCCGTGGTGGCGCTGGTGCTCCAGGTACGGCACGACACCACCACGGAGGCGCGCAACCGTTCGCTCGCCGTCGCCGAGACCTTCGCCAACTCCCCTGGCATCCGCGCGGCGCTGAGCAGCCCGGACCCCACGGCCCAGCTCCAGCCGCGCGCCGAGGCCGCCCGCGAGGCCACCAAGGTCGACTTCATCGTGGTGATGAACACCGACGGCATCCGCTACACGCACCCCAAACCGGACCGCATCGGCAAGAAGTTCGTCGGGACGCTTCAGCCCGCGCTGGACGGCGGCATCGTGATCGAGGAGGTCGACGGGACCATCGGCCGGCTGGTGCAGGCCGTGGTACCGGTCAAGGGCCCGGGCGGCTCGGTCGTGGGCCTGGTCTCGGCCGGCATCACCACCGCGCACGTCGGCGGCGCCGCGGAACGGCAGGTGCCGCTGCTGCTGGGCGCCGCGGGCGCGAGCCTCGCGCTGGCCACGGCGGGCACGGCGCTGGTCAGCCGACGGCTGCTGCGGCAGACCCACGGCCTGGGGCCGCACGAGATGACCCGGATGTACGAGCACCACGACGCGGTGCTGCACTCCGTCCGGGAAGGTGTGATCATCCTCGGCGGGAAGGGCGACCTGCTGCTCGCCAACGACGAGGCCCGTCGGCTGCTGGACCTGCCCGCGGACGCCGAGGGCCGCCATGTGCTGGACCTGGGTCTCGACCCCGGCACCGCCCGGCTGCTCGCCTCCGGCCGGCTCGCGACGGACGAGGTGCACCTGGTCGGCGACCGGCTGCTGGCGATCAACCACCGGCCCACGGACCTGGAGGGCGGCCCGCCGGGCAGCGTGGCCACGCTGCGCGACTCCACCGAACTGCGCGCCCTGTCCGGCCGGGCGGAGGCGGCGCGGGAGCGACTCGACATCCTGTACGCCGCCGGGGTGGGCATCGGCACCAGCCTGGACGTGACCAGGACCGCCGAGGAGCTGAGCGAGCTGGCCGTCCCCCGGTTCGCGGACTTCGCGACCGTGGACCTGTTCGACGCCGTGCTCGGCGGCGAGGAGCCCGAGGCGGGCGACGCGCTGCGCCGTACGGCGTCCAGCGGTATCCGCAAGGACGCCCCGCTCTACGCGGTCGGCGACCAGATCCGGTTCGTCTCCTCCGCGCCGCAGGCGCACAGCCTCGCCACCGGCCGGGCCGTCGTCGAACCCCGGCTGGAGCTGGCACCGGGCTGGCGCGTACAGGACCTCGAACGCACCGAGCAGGTCGTGGAGTACGGCATCCATTCGCTGATCACCGTGCCGGTGCGGGCGGGGGCCCTGATCCTGGGCGTGGTCAGCTTCTGGCGCTCGGAGCGGCCCGAGCCGTTCAACGAGGACGAGGTGGCCCTCGCCGAGGAACTGGTCGCCCGCGCCGCGGTGTCCATCGACAACGCCCGTCGTTACACCCGCGAACACAGCATGGCCGAAACGTTGCAGCGCAGTCTGCTCCCGCGCAACCTGCCCGCGCAGGGCGCCCTGGACGTCGCCTACCGCTATCTGCCCGCGCAGGCCGGAGTCGGCGGCGACTGGTTCGACGTACTGCCGTTGTCCGGGGCCCGGGTGGCGCTCGTCGTGGGCGATGTGGTGGGCCACGGACTGCACGCGGCGGCCACGATGGGCCGGCTGCGCACCGCCGTGCACAACTTCTCCGCGCTCGACCTGTCGCCCGACGAACTGCTCGCCCTGCTGGACGAGCTGGTCAGCCGGATCGACCAGGACGAGTCGGCGGCGGGCACCGGCGCGCCCGTCAGCGGTGCGACCTGCCTCTACGCGGTGTACGACCCGGTCTCCCGGCGCTGCGTCCTCGCCCGCGCCGGCCATCCGCCGCCGGCCGTGGTCCGCCCCGACGGCCAGGTCGACTTCCTGGACGTGCCGGCCGGTCCGCCGCTCGGTGTCGGCGGGCTGCCGTTCGAGACGGCGGAGGTGGAGCTGGCGGAGGGCAGCCGGCTGGTGCTGTACACGGACGGGCTGGTCGAGGACCGGGTGCGCGACATCGACACCGGTCTGGAGCTGCTGCGCGGCGCACTGGCGCGGACCGGGCCGTCGCCCGACGCCACCTGTCAGGGCGTGCTCGACGAGCTTCTCCCGGACCGGCCGGCCGACGACATCGCCTTGATCGTGGCCCGTACCCGGGCGCTCGGCGCCGAGCACGTCTCGGAGTGGGAGGTGCCGATGGACCCGGCGGCGGTGCAGGACGTACGGGCCCGGGTCACCCGTCAGCTGGCGGAGTGGGGCCTGGAGGAGCTGACCTTCACCTCGGAGCTGATCCTCAGCGAGCTGGTCACCAACGCGATCCGCTACGGCGCCGCCCCGCTGCGGGTGCGGCTGCTGCGCGACCGCAGTCTGATCTGCGAGGTCTTCGACGGCGGCAGCACCTCGCCGCACATGCGGCACGCGGCCATGACCGACGAGGGCGGTCGCGGCCTGTTCCTCGTCGCGCAGCTGGCCGACCGCTGGGGCACCCGGTACACACCGCACGGTAAGTTCATCTGGGCGGAGCAGCCGCTGCCCTGACATCCGCGGACCAGTCATCAATGGGGCTTATGAGCTCATAGACCGGACCCGCATACCTACTAAGGTTTGCCTTAGTTTAGGCTTCCCGTCGAGTCGCTTGTCATCGCTCGAAGGGAACCTGATCATGCCCCGCCCCCTGCGGGTAGCCATCGTCGGAGCCGGCCCCGCCGGGATCTACGCCGCCGACGCGCTGCTGAAGTCCGAAGTGGCCGCCGACCCAGGTGTCTCGATCGACCTCTTCGAACGCATGCCGGCCCCGTTCGGCCTGATCCGCTACGGCGTCGCACCCGACCACCCCCGCATCAAGGGCATCATCACCGCCCTGCACCAGGTGCTCGACAAGCCGCAGATCCGCCTCTTCGGAAACGTCGACTACCCGTCCGACCTCAGCCTGGACGACCTGCGCGCGTTCTACGACGCCGTGATCTTCTCCACCGGCGCGACGGCCGACCGGGAGCTGCGCATACCCGGCGTCGAGCTCGACGGCTCGTACGGCGCGGCCGACTTCGTCTCCTGGTACGACGGCCACCCCGACGTGCCGCGCACCTGGCCGCTGGAGGCCGAGAAGGTCGCCGTCCTCGGCGTCGGCAACGTCGCGCTCGACGTGGCGCGCGTCCTGGCCAAGACGGCGGACGAGCTGCTGCCGACGGAGATCCCGCCGAACGTCCACGACGGCCTGAAGGCCAACAAGGCCCTCGAAGTCCACGTCTTCGGCCGCCGCGGCCCGGCGCAGGCCAAGTTCAGCCCGATGGAGCTGCGGGAGCTGGACCACTCGCCGAACATCGAGGTCATCGTCGACCCCGAGGACATCGACTACGACGAGGGCTCGATCGCCACCCGGCGCGGCAACAAGCAGGCCGACATGGTCGCCAAGACCCTGGAGAACTGGGCGATCCGCGACACCGGCGACCGCCCGCACAAGCTGTTCCTGCACTTCTTCGAGTCGCCGACCGAGATCCTCGGCGAGGACGGCAAGGTCGTCGGTCTGCGGACCGAGCGCACCGCCCTGGACGGCACCGGCAACGTCAAGGGCACCGGCGAGTTCAAGGACTGGGACCTCGGCGCGGTCTACCGCGCGGTCGGCTACCTCTCCGACAAGCTGCCCAAGCTGCCCTGGGACATCGACTCGGGCACGGTCCCGGACGAGGGTGGCCGGGTCATCGAGGAGAGCGGCGCGCACCTGACGTCCGTCTACGTCACCGGCTGGATCCGGCGCGGCCCCGTGGGCCTGATCGGCCACACCAAGGGCGACGCCAACGAGACGGTGTCCAACCTCCTGGACGACCACGCGAACGGCCGCCTGAGCGTTCCGGCCTCGCCCGAGCCCGAGGCCGTGGACGCGTTCCTCGCCGAGCGCGGCGTGCGCTTCACCACCTGGGAGGGCTGGTACAAGCTGGACGCCGCCGAGAAGGCACTGGGCGAGCCGCAGGGCCGCGCGCGGGTGAAGCTCGTCGAGCGCGAGGACATGCTCAGGGAGAGCGGCGCCTGACGCGCCCCACGGCACCCCGCTGACCTCGCCGGGCCCGCAGGCATCTGTGCCTGCGGGCCCGGCGTCGCCTGGTCACCACCCGCCCGGAGGGAAAAGGGGGTGGGCCCGACCCCGCCCACCTGCTAGCTTCCCCCGGTGTTCACCCTCCAAGAGCCTCCGCTCTTCACCCGGCTGCGGGACGCGCGGCGGATCCTGGTGGCCGGTGCGGGCGGCGGATTCGACGTCTACGCCGGTCTGCCGCTGGCCCTCGCCCTGCGCTCGGCGGGCAAGGACGTCCACCTGGCGAACCTGTCCTTCGCCGATCTGTACGGCCTGGATCTTGACGTATGGCTGGACCAGGACGTCGCCGCCGTCCGCCCGGACACCGCCGCGCGCGGCGACTACTTCCCCGAGCGCACCCTCGCACGGTGGCTGGAGCTGCACGGCATGCCGTCCACGGTGTACGCGCTGTCCCGCACCGGTGTCGCCCCGCTGCGCGCCGCCTACCGCGCACTGCTCGATCATCTGGACGGCGTCGACGCGATCGTGCTGGTGGACGGCGGCACGGACATCCTCATGCGTGGCGACGAGCACGGGCTGGGCACGCCGGAGGAGGACATGGCGAGCCTGGGCGCGGTCGCCGGGCTGCACGAGATCGAGCACCGGCTGGTGGCCTGCCTCGGCTTCGGTGTGGACGCCTACCACGGTGTCAACCACTCCCTGGTGCTGGAGAACCTGGCCGCCCTCCAGCGTGAGGGCGCTTATCTGGGGGCGTTCTCGCTTCCGTACGACAGCCGCGAAGGCGCCCTCTACGTCGACGCGGTGGCGCACGCCCAGAGCTGCACGCCGGACCACCCGAGCATCGTCAACGGCTCCGTCGCCGCCGCCGTGCGCGGTGAGTTCGGCGATGTGCGGTTCACCGAGCGGACCAGGAACAGCGAGCTGTTCGTCAATCCGCTCATGGCGCTGTACTTCTGCGTCGACGCCGTCGGCCTGGCCCGCCGCAACCTCTACCTGGAGCGGCTGGAGAACACCGCGCTCACCCGGCAGATCAGCTCCGTCATCGAGGAGTTCCGCGACGCGCTGCCGATCCAGCGCCGGCCCCGCGCCTTTCCGCACTGAGCGGCACAAGCCCGCGCGCGGCCGCGGCCTCCTGGTCCTAGTCGCCGCGCGGGTACGTCGCGATCACCTCGCCGTGGGTGTTGGCCTTGATGTATCCGCCGCCGTAGTCGTCCGACAGGTAGACGCTCATCGTCGGCCCGGTGTCGCTGACGCCGGAGACGGGGCTGACGATCAGGTAACGGCTGGTGGGGGACGGGACGTTGAGGGTCTTGGCCGCCTTGCGCAGCAGGGCGGGCACGGTGTCCCAGTCGAAGTCGTCCAGGTCCGCGGGGACCGTCCCGCTGGTCACCGTGCCGCCCGGACCGTCCTTGACGGCGACGTCTCCGCCCCGGTAGCTGAACCGGTCGTACAGCTCGGGGTGGCCCGCGACGGGCGCCTCGGCGACGGCGTACTCCTCGTAGAGGACGAAGCGGGTGACCTTCGTACTGCCCGAGACCGCCTTGAACTTCGCCACGGTCCTGCGGATGCCGGCCGGGGTGAGCAGGCCGGCCGTCTCCTTGGCGTCCTGCGTGGCCTGAGCGCTCGGGGTCGTGGGGCGGGTGCTGGTGCGCGCCGACGACGACTGCGATCGCGATGTCGACGCGTCGGGCCCACCGCCGATGTCGCGGTCCCCGGGCGGCAGCAGCGTCCACACCAGGACGCCGGTCAGTACCGTGCCCGCGGCCGCCGCCGCGATCGCGGCCGCACGGCGGGTGCGGTGCGGGGGCCGCCCGTCCGGGGTGACGGTGGGACCGGCGCCCGGCGGCGGTGCCAGCCGGTAGGACGTCGTGGCGGCGGCCGGGGACGGCTCCGCCGGCCGGGAGGACGTCGTGGCAAAAGCGTGGGGTGGCGACGGTGTGGGCTCGTCCGCCGTCACCTCGGCGAGCATCCGGTCGAGCGTCTCCGCGTCGGGGCGTGCCAGCGGGTCCCGGACGAGCACGGCGGTGAGCACCGAAGTCAGCGGGCCGGCCCGCAGCGGGGCGGGCACGTCCTCGCTCAGTACGGCGGCGAGGGTGGCGAGCGTGCTCGCCCGGCGCAGCGGATGGTGGCCCTCGACCGCGACGTAGAGCAGCATGGCCAGCGACCAGAGGTCGGAGGCCGGGCCGCCCTCCTTGCCGCCGACGCGTTCCGGTGCCATGTAGTCGGGAGAGCCGATGACCGCCCCGGTCGCGGTCAGGTTGACGGACTCCCGGACCGCCGCGATGCCGAAGTCGGTGAGGACGGGGCGGCCGTCCGGGCGCAGCAGCACGTTCGCCGGTTTCACGTCACGGTGCTCGATACCGACGGCGTGTGCCGCGCGCAGCGCCGCCAGCAGCTCCCGCCCGAACCGGGCCGCCTCGGCCGGGGTCATCACACCGCGGTCGAGACGTTCCTGGAGCGAGCCGCCGGTGACGAGCTCCATCACGATCCACGGATAGACCTCCGGTCCGCCGTCGACGATGTGGTGGATGACGACCACGTTGGGGTGGTGCAGCCGGGCCAGAGCGCGCGCCTCCCGCAGCACGCGCTCGCGCAGGGTGCGGGCGCCCTCGGGGTCGTACTCGGCGAGCGCGGGATCCGGCGGGCGTACCTCCTTGACGGCCACGTCACGCTGGAGCGCCAGATCGCGGGCGCGCCACACCCAGCCCATTCCCCCGCCGCCCAGTCTCTCGACCAGTTCGAAGCGGCCGTCGACAACCCGTCTGCCGGATCCCCCTGTACTCATGGGGGGAGCCTAGGGCCATTGCACGGCGCGTGTTGAGCCGGTGCGGTGGTATGCGCCGGCTCGGAGAAATCCGTTGTCCCGCGGATGCTGTGAGTGACGCGAGTACGGGTAGATCTCCCTGAGCGGCTCTTTCCGCTCGACTCCTCCCGTGTAAGGACATGTCGTCTTGGCTCTCACGTACCCTGACGCGCCCTCAGCTCGCCGGCCCGGTCGGTCCTGGACGATCCGGGTGACCGGTCACCGCGACCGCACCGCCTCCGTCAGTTGCTCCTCGGCGTGCGGCATGCCGCCCCGTTCCCGTGACATCGCGGCCCTGCGCCGCTTCGCCGAAGCCCATGCCGCCGCCCACGCGAAAGCGGCGGCGGTACGTCCCGACGCCGCCTGTTCGTGCCGTCAGCAGCGGTGCGTGCTCCACGAGGGGACCCGGGTCTCCTGCGGGGGCATGGTCCTGCTCGTCCTGCGGCACGATCCGTCGGTGGGCCAGGTGTGGACGCTCAGCGAGGTCTGTTCCGTGTGCGCCCCGCTGATGCCGCACACCCGGGTGCTGGGCCGGGCGGCTCCGCTCGCCGATCCGGCCGAGCGGAGCTCGACGCCCGTGCCCCCGGCACCGCGGGTGGCGCCGCAGCGTCTGGTGCCCGGCGGGTTCAGCGGCCCGCCCGTCGGCGACACGCCCGCCCCTGGGGCGCCGGGTCGCCGTGGCCACCGCTGAACCGGGGCGGGCCGCTCAGATCTCCAGTTCGCTCTCGATCTTGCGCAGTTGGTGCCGGGCCATCGCCAGGTTGGCGCGCCCGGAGTCGAGCACGAGGTAGAGGAACAGCCCGGTGCCGTCGCGTCCCTTGAGCAGCCGGATCAGGTGGTACTGGCTGCTGAGGGTGATCAGGATGTCCTCGATCTCGCCCTGGAGACCGAGGTGTTCCATCGTGCGCAGTTTGGACCGGACGACGTCGGTGTTGCCCGCCGCCGCCACCTCGAGGTCGAAGTCCTTGCCGCCGCCGAGCGTGCCCAGCGCCATCCCGCTCGTGTAGTCGACGAGGGCTGCCGCGGTGGCGCCGTCGATGGAGCTCAGGCATTCCTTGAGCGAGGTCTCCAGTGTTGCCATGCTTCAGGTCCTCTCAGATGGGTCGGTTCGTCGGGAAGGGACGGTTCGGGTCTCAGCCGCCGGCGTCCGGCCGCAGCCGGTGCCGGGACTGTTGCGGTATGCGCAGCGGCAGGGTGCCGAGCATGCGGCCGGAGTCGAGGTGCGCGTTCGGGTCGCTCAGCGCGGTCGCCCGCCCGGGGAGGTGCGTGGTCCCGTCGGGATCGGCGTGGGCGGCGACGAGTTGCGCGATGCGCGCACCGCTGCGCCGGCCCTCCAGATGGAGCCGGCCGACATTGGCGCGGCTGTCGGCCAGCAGGGTGAGCACCGCGGACGGACCCGCCGCGTAGGTCGCGACATAGCCGTCGGCGCCGCGCACCAGCAGCTCACAGAACTCGCCGCGTCTCGCGGTGTCCACCATGCGGTGGGCGACGCCGAGGGCCGCCGCGGTGAGGGCCGCCAACCCCTCCGTTTCGGCGTCCGGCAGGTCCTGGGCGAGGACGAGACCGTCGGCGCTGGCCGCCAGGGACCCCGCCAGCTGGGGTATGCGGGTGCGCAGTCGGCGCAGTTCGCTCAGGACGTCGGCCTCGACGGCCATGACCAGTCTCCTTTCGGCACGCTGTCGGCGCGCGCGGATCACAGTGCCTCCAAGGCGTCTCGAAGCCGACGCAGCAGGACCGTGTCGACCTCGTCCTGGGCCGCCGTGTGCCAGGGGAGGCTCGGGTCGGGTGGCACGGGCGGGCCGGACACGGCCGTGACGAGTCCGTCGGCGGCGAGTCGACGCAGTTCGACGAGGGTGGGGAAGGTCCGCCAGGCCAGCGCCGACGCGATCTCGGCCGCCGTCCGCACGCCGTCGACCTGGGCCAGCGTGCGCCCTCTCCGGGAGGGCAGCGCTTCCGCACGGGCGCCGGGCACCCGGGTGAGCGGGGCGCTGTCGATGTCGGGCTCGGGCCAGATGCGCTGGAGTTGCTCACGGCGCCGCCGCGATTCGCGTACGACGGTGTCGACCGGCACGGGACGCACCTCGCCGATCCAGTGCGCGATGCCGGGCCGGAAGCGCGGGGCGCGGCCGGTGCCGCCGAGGGCGAAGTACGCGGCGTCGAACAGCACACCGAGGTGGCACAGCTCCAGCGCTCCGGCGGCGAGCCGTCCGCTGTCCACGAGTTGACGCCCGACGCCCCGGCGGGTGCCGCCCCGGTCCAACGCCTCCCGCCAGCCGGCGGGGTCCACGGCGCCGCTGCCGGTGAGCAGCAGGCCCAGGTCGGGGGTGAACGGGGAGTCCACGTGCGCGATGTGGCCTGCGAGGAGGTAGAAGGTGCCGCGCTCACTGGTGAGGGCGCCGGTCGCGCGGTCGGCGGCGAGGGTTTCGAGCGAGCTCAGGACCGTGGCGTCCGTCAGCGGTAACGGGGTCATCCGAGCACCAGTCGATCCGCCGTCTCGGCCAGCCGGATGCGGGCCAGGGCCAGGTTCCCGGCGGTACGGTCCAGCCACAGGTGGAGGAAGACGCTGCTGTCGAAGGGCGTGCTGACGAACCTGAGCACGTGGTAGGAGTCGGCGGTCGTGACGATCATGTCCTCGACGGGCGGGGTCACGCCCGGGTCCTGCTCCGGCCGGCCGTCGTCGCCCACCGGGGCGAAGGAGCGGCTCTCCAGCGCGGCGCGGACGAACTCCGCCGTCTCCACCGCCGTGGCCTCGTGGTCTCCGCTCGACGCCTCGCCGACCACGCCCAGGGCGAGCCCGCTGACCCAGTCGACCACCGACGCGCCTCGGGCGCCCGGCACACGCATGGCGTCCAGCAGACTCTCGTCGATTCCGGGCACGCAGGATCCCCCTCCCCGCACGGATGTACCGCGAACGTGATCCCGAGACTACGGAATGTGTCGGCCGAGGGTGAAGGCTTTGGCATTTTCCAGCGGAACATGCGTATACGGGAAAGGTGGGCGAACGGGCCCCGCCTCGACGCGGATGGATGGGCGGGGCCCGTCCGCCCCACGATTCTCCGCGCCCGAGCGCGCCCGGGGCACGGGTGAACACCGGTGGATCGGAGTGAACGGCACACACCCCGTGCGCGCCACGCGCCGCACCGTGGCCGCACACGCCAGGCTGCGACCCTGGGCGCCGGACCGCAACCCTTGGCGCCAGGCCGCACCGCTTGGCGCCGGGCCACGATCCCTGACGTCGCGCCGCGACTCCTCGCACCGTGCCGCGACTTTTCACGCCGGGCTGCGACTCCTCGCGCCGGGGGATGACTCCGCACTCCGGTCGGGAATGCCCGCGCCGGGCACCGGCAGCTCCCGACAGTCGGAGATGCTTGCACGGGTCGGCACGCGTGTGCCGGTCTGCCGGTCGAGACGCCCACGCCTGCCGGGGTGCGGTCCGGCCGCCGGTATGGGGGGCGGGGCGCTTCGGTCCGGGGTGCTCGCTCCCGCCGTACGGAGCATTCGCGCCCATCCGGAGGGTCGCGCAGGTCAGCGATCTGTCGGCCGTCCGGGGTGTTCGCGCCGGTCAGCGGTCTGCCCGCCGTCCGGGGTGTTCGCGCCGTACGGTGGCCCGGCCGGTCGGGGTCTTGGCTCAGGCCAGATGTTCCCGCAGGTCAGGGCCGGGCGCGGCCGTCGAGGGCCGTGGTTTACGGGATGATCGCGTCGATGCAGCCGCCGTCGACGCGCACGGCGCCGCCGGTGGTGGCGGACGCGAGGGGTGAGCTCAGGTAGACGACGAGATTCGCGACCTCCTCGGGCGCGATCAGGCGACGCAGCAGCGACTGCGGGCGGTGTTCCCGCATGAAGACGCGTTCCGCCTCGTCCCAGGGCAGCTCCCGGCCCACGAGGTCGTACACGAATTCCTCGACACCCTCGGTGTGCGTCGGCCCCACGAGGACGGAGTTGACCGTGACACCGCTACCGGCCGCCTCCTTGGCGAAACCACGGCTCACCCCGAGGAGGGCGGTCTTCGTCATGCCGTAATGGATCATCTCGGCGGGGATGACGACGGCCGACTCACTGGCGATGTAGAGCACACGGCCCCAGCCGCGTTCCATCATCCGGGGCAGGTAGGCCCGCGTCAGCCGGATGCCCGACAGGACGTTGATCTCGAAGTAGCGGCGCCACTCGGAGTCGCTGATCTCCAGCGCGGGCCGGGCGCCGAAGATGCCGAGGTTGTTGACGAGGATGTCCACCTCGGGCAGCGCGTCCACCGTCCGGGCGGCGCCCTCCTCGGTGCCGAGGTCGGCCACGACGGGCACGAACACCCCGTCCGGCACTTCGGCGCGCAGGGTCTCGGTGGTCGCCGCGAGCCGGTCGGCGTCCCGTCCGTTGACGCCGACCCTGGCTCCGGCGCGCGCCAGGCCCGCCGCGATCGCCGCGCCGATGCCCTGGGAGGAGCCCGTCACCAGGGCGGTCCGTCCTTCGAGGTCCAGTCTCATCGGTCACTCCTTCTCGGACGTACGGTCGACCGGTCCGCTCCTGCCCGCCTCCTCGGACGCGCGGCCGACCGGTCCCCTCCTGCCCACCTTCCCCGACGATTCCCCTCCCCGCAGGACGACCCCCGCCCGATCTCGCGCGACCTGCGGCGACGATACTGGCAGCCGCACGTCGTCCCCGCCTCACAGATGGACTCATGCCGACCTCTCCCAGCGCGCTGCCCACCACTCCCCCGACGGTCTGGCTCGTCCGGGGCCGCCACCTCGGACCGGCCGCGGCCGACGCCCTGCGCCGCAACCTCCGACGGCTCAAGGACACCGAGGTGATCC
This sequence comes from Streptomyces sp. NPDC002306, assembly GCF_053593435.1. NCBI lineage: Bacteria > Bacillati > Actinomycetota > Actinomycetes > Kitasatosporales > Streptomycetaceae > Streptomyces > Streptomyces sp. NPDC002306. The sequence continues at coordinate 54,935 of NZ_JBSFCK010000011.1, read as the reverse complement.
AGGACTTCCTGGAGGTACCGGAGACGGAGACCGCGGAGGGCGAACGGATCTTCGAAGCCCGCTGGACGGTCCCGCCGGAGGTGACCGTCCGTGCCCGGCTGACGCTCACGGAGGACTCGGCCTTCGGGCAGGACTGGGCGCTGGTCGCGGAGGCCGAGCAGCCGTGGGACCAGCGCGGGCCCTCCCCCGCGACCATGTTCTGGCCCCAGGAGCGGGATGTCTCCTGGGACCACGAGGCGGCCACCCGTCTGAGGTTCCTCGACACCAACGCGCTCCCCGAGGACGACAAGGAGCTACGGCGCCTGCTGCGTACGGCGGTCCGCGGCAGCTGGGCCATCCATGTCGTCGTCCACGAAGCCATGACCCCCGACCAGCGAGGGCGCCGCCCGCTGACGCCGCTGCTGGGCCCCGGCCTGCACCACCGCGTGGTGGAACACCGGGCCGCGCCGCACCAGTTGCGCTCGGTGAACTGGGCGCTGCGCGACTTCGGCGTGGAACTGCCGCGCGGGGGCGCGGTGGTGCTGCCGGGGACACCGCTCGCGCCCGGGTACGAGGCCGCCGACTTCGCCGTGCGCAGCGTCTTCCTGGACGGCTCGGAGCCGACCGAACTGCTGGACGCGGTGACGCGTTTCGCAGCGCTGCCGCGACCACTGCCGGAAGGCGCCGAGGTGGCGCTCACCGCGCTGCGGGAGGACTGGCGGCTGCTGACGCTGGAGGAGGCACTCGACCGCGAGCGCAAACTCGTGGCGATGTACGCCGAGGCCCTCGACGCCATGACGCAGTCCCGCGACCTGTACCGGGAGGCCGCCGAGCGGGCGAACGAGGCGCTGGCCGCCTACCGCGACTCCGTCGGTGAACTGCGACCCGTGTCCGGCAGGCAGAACGGTTCCCCGCTCCAGCAGCTCACGCGCACCCTGGAACGCCTCAAGGGCGGCCCGAAGGTACCGCGCCCCGCGGCACACCCCGACGCCACGGCCGGGCCCACCGGGAAGACCGGGACGGAACCTCCGGCCGACCGCTAGGACCTGGACCGTCGGCGGGGGTGGCGATCGGCGCACCGACCGGACCACATGCCGGTGCACGCCGACGTCCCCGATATCGGCGTGCACCGGATCCGGCGAGACCGGTTCAGACCTCAACCCGCTGAACAACAGGGGGAATCGGCGGGACCGGCATCGGCGGCAGGGATCAGTCCGGCGGCTGGTGCTCCGGCACCCCCGGCGGACGGTGCTCCGGGACCGCCGGACGGTGTTCCGGCAGCGGCGGTCGGTGCTCCGTGGCCGGCGGACGGTGCTCCGGCACCGGCGGGCGCTGCTCCGCGTCGGGCAGGCCCTGCTCCGAGTCGGGCAGGCGCTGCTCCGGCTCCGGCGGGCGGTGCGCCGGAGTCGCCGCCCGTCCCGTCGGGCGGCCGTCGGGCCGCCGCGCCGCCGTCCACACCAGCAGGGCGGCCAGCGTCGCCATCGCGGCGAGCACGGCCGCCGGACCGGCGACCCACGGCGGAGCGGCCGTGACCTGAACGGCGCGGCGCGAGGCCGCCGAGTCGACGCGGCTCAGCAGGAGTTGGGCGGCGGCCAGTGCCGTCGGCAGCGCCACGCACGCGATGAGGACCGGCCGTCCGGGCCGAAGGACCGTCAGGACGGCCAGCACGACACAGGCCAGGGACACCGCGAGGGCGGTGCCGAGGACGGTCAAGGAGAGACCGTCCCCGTGCAGCGGGAAGTACGCCGCGCCGCACAGGGCGAGGGCCACCGCGGCGAGCCGACCGGCCCACGGGGCGGGGCGGGCGGCCGTGGTGGCGTCGGCCGGCGTGCCCGGAGCGGCCGGGATCGCCGGGACGGCCGGGATCTCCGGAGGGCCCGTCTCCTGTTCCACGTCGGGGGCCGAGGGCGGGGGGTCCGCAGGCCTGACGGGCTCGGACCGCTCCTGGGCGAGGCGTCCGATGAGCTCCACGACGTCCTCGACGGGACGGCGCTCGGCGGCGGCGCGGATCATCTCGTCGGCGTCGTCGGCCTGATGGGGCGGCCGGGACAGCACCGCGACCAGTCGGGTGACGTCCTCCACGGAGCGGTCGGTGCCGACCGCGCGCAGCACGTCGGCCGCCGCCCGGCTGTGGGCGGACTGTTCGAGCAGGGTGATGAGTTGGACGACGTCCTCGAGCGGCCGGTTGGCCACCGCGGCGTGCAGGAGACCGTCGACGGGGTCGGGATAGGCGGGGTCGGCGGGGAAGGGCGATGCGAGTCGGTCCGGAACGGACCGTGAAGAGCGGGTGATCATGCTTGGCTTTCTCTGAAGGGTGCGGTCGCCCCTGCGCCCCCGAAAAGCGACACGCGACTTGACCCTGCCCATTACTAGGTGCTCGCGGCACACCTCGCCACTCGGGTGAAGCACCGGCGTGACGCGGTGGCGTGAAACAGCCGTGCCGAACGGTCGTATGGAACAGCGATGTGAAGCAGTCGTGTGAAGCACCCGCCGGAAACGTGCTTTCCGCCAACAAAAACGGGCATTCGACTGACACAAGCGGGGGAAAATACCGGGGAAGACCAGACGCGGCGCGGTTCACCGCGCGAGGAGGGTCCGTGGATACGACCACCACGTTCATCGCCGTCGCCGTGGTGGCGGCACTGGCCTTGTTCGCCGTGGCCGTCAGGGTGCTGGTGCGGCTGGTCCGTGCCCGACAGGGCCTGCGGCGCGCGGGACTTCCGACCGGACCGCGCTGGGTCTTCTGGGGCGCCGTCCTGTACTTCGTCCTGCCGGCGGATCTCTTGCCCGATCCCGTCTACCTCGATGACATCGGCGTTCTCCTGCTCGCCCTCCGCACCCTGCACCGTTCTCCCGATCGCGACGGTGTGGAGGGCTGACGCACCGGCGCCCGAAGCGCCGATCGTCACGGAGAGTAAGGAAACCAATCACTCGTTCGATTCGTATAAGTAGCTGGGGGTCGCTGTAGGACAGCGGGCCGAGTGATGTGGCCGAGCGACACCGCCTGATCGAGGCAGCACCGAAGAGGGAGAGACCATGCAACCGTTCGCGCTCAACTACGCACGCCCGGCGGCGGAGTTGGAGTTCGCAACTCCGTATGCCTACGACTCCGGACTGCAGTTGAACGTGCTCTTCGACGGTCGGATAGCCGCCCGCGACCACGCCCTGCTCAGAGAACTCGGGACCACGACCTCGACGGCGGGCTCGAAGACCCACTTCGACGACTGAACACGAGCCGCCGACAATGACCGTACTGATCCTGACCTGTGAAGAGGACGTCACGGCGGACATGGTGATCGTCCACCTGAACGCGACCGGCGTCCCCGTGGTCCGGCTCGATCCGGCCGATCTGACCAACGGTGTCGCGCTCTCCGGCGAGTACGTCCACGGTGCCTTTCGCGGCCATCTCTCCTCCGCCGGACGCCTGGTGAGCATCGACGGCCTGCGCTCCGTCTGGGTGCGCAGACCCGGCGCCCCCGCCTCGCGTGCCGCCGGAGCCTCCGCCTGGCTGGCCGAGGAGTCCGCACAGGCGCTCTACGGCATGCTCCGCGGCAGTGGCGCGCGCTGGATGAACCACCCCGACGCGGCCGTGCGCGCCCGGCACAAGCCCTGGCAGCTGCGGCTGGCCCAGCGCACCGGGCTGCCCGTTCCGGCCACGCTCATCACGACTTTCCCGCAGGCCGCCCGCGAGTTCGCGGACCGCTATCCGGACCTGGTGGTCAAGCCCGTCTCGGGCGCCCACCCGCAGGACCCGCCCCGCGCGGTGCCGACCAGCAGAGTGGCTCCGGACGCCGACTTCAGCGCCGTCGCGTACGGGCCTACGCTGCTTCAGCGCCGGGTCGCCAAGCGTGCCGACATCCGGCTGACCGTGGTGGGCGAGCGGATGCTGGCCGCGCGCAAGGCGATCGACCCGGACGCCTCGCCGGACCAGGTGGACGTGCGCTTCGCCACCTCCGCGGTGCCGTGGTGCCCGGTCGAGGTGCCGCCGCGGATCGCCGACGGCGTGCGGGCCTATCTCCGCGGGGCGGAACTGGCTTACGGCGCCTTCGACTTCGCCGAGGACGCCGACGGCACCTGGTGGTTCCTGGAGTGCAACCAGTCGGGCCAGTTCGGCTTCGTCGAGGTGGACACGGGCCAGCCGATCGCCCGCGGCATCGCGCAGTGGCTGGCGCAGTCGGTGCCCGAGCAGCACCCGGAGCACGTCAACTGCTCCGGTACCGCGTCCCCTTGAGCCCGCAGACCCTCTCCCGGGCCGGGGCGCGCTCCTGAGCCGGCCGACGGTCGATCAGTGCGGCGGCTGACCCGGCAACAGGGCCGTCCGCTGCCATCCCGCGCCGGGCGAGGACGGGCGCGGGGAGGAGTCGGGGTAACCGAGCGCGTGGGTGGGCCGCAGCACGATCTCCAGTTCCCGGCTGACGCGTTCGGCCTCCCGGCGCACCTGGGTGGGGACGTCGCCGCGTTCCGCGATGAGTCGGTCGTAGATGGGGGAATCGTGGAACACCCGGCAACGCGCCTTTCGTCTGGTCCGCCTCCTGCGCTGCTGCGCCTCGGCACAGCCTCCAAGTCTAGGCGTCCTCGCACACCTGGGTGTTAATTCCGGGAGAGCCGGGAGAGAACCGGACAGTCGTCGACAGAGCGGACTTCCCACGCGCCGCGGACAACAACAGCGCGTCCGCCCTCACGATCGCCTCCCGCACGCTCTCCGTCCCCATGAGCACGCAGAGGGTGTAGCTGACGTCCTCCAACTCCCGTGCGGCGGCGAGCAGACCGTCCCGCTCCGCCCTGGCGATCTGCAACGACGCGTAGCGGGTGAGCAGCCTTCGGACGACCTTCGGGTCCGGAACGAGCACAGAACGCCCCTCTCTCGACTTTCCGGTCCGTCTGCCCGGCGCGGCGCCCGGCATGCACGACACCGTGAAACCGCCCGCTTCCAAAAGCGCCCGGAGCAGTTGAACAAGTGCACGCCCCTCCCGACGAACGGTGTACCTCCATGGCCCGCTCCAGCCGACTCCTCTGTGTCCTCTATCTCGTCACCAGCGCCGGGCTGGCCGCGACGGCGGTCGTCGCGTTCCGGTACGGGTCCGCCTGGGCGGGCTGCCTGTTCGTGGCCGCGAGTCTCGTGCAGGTCATCGCCGTCCTGCGGGAGAGCGTCCTGTGCGACCACCGCAGGGCCGTGGAGCGGCTGCGCCGGGCGCACCCGGCGCCGGCCGCGCACCGCGGCACGGCGCTGGACGTCGCGGTCCGGTCGCAACTGGACGCCGCGTGCTGCGAACGCTGGTGGACCAGCCTCGGCACCGACCACGACTCGGCGTGCCGGCACCGCACCCGCAGGAGCAGCGCGGCCTGACCGGTGGCCGGCCGCACCGTGCGCGCCGCGCCCTGCCGTGCGGTGCTGTGCCCTGCCCTCAGGCGACCTGGCCGGTGTGCAGCGCCGTGTAGGCCCCGCCGCGGCGCAGGAGTTCCTCGTGCGTCCCCGTCTCCACGATCCGGCCGTCCCCCAGCACGACGATCCGGTCCGCACCGCGTACGGTGGACAGCCGGTGGGCCACGACGAACGTGGTGCGGCCGTGCAGCAGCCGGGCGAGCGCCTGTTGGACGAGCGCCTCGGACCGGGTGTCGAGGGCGGAGGTCGCCTCGTCCAGGACCAGCACCTTGGGGTCCCGGATCAGGGCCCGGGCGATGGCCAGGCGCTGCCGCTGACCGCCGGAGAGCCGAGCGCCGCGTTCGCCCACGGCCGTGTCGAGCCCGTGCGGGAGCCGTTCGACGAACTCCAGCGCGTTGGCGTCGCGCAGCGCCGCGCGGACGGTCTCCTCGTCGACCTCGTCCTCCATGCCGTAGGCGACGTTCTCGCGGATCGTGCCGTCGAAGAGGACGGACTCCTGCGGTACCACCGACACGAACCGGCGGTAGGTGCGCAGGTCGAGGGTGTTCATGTCGGCGCCGTCGAGCAGCACGCGGCCCGAGGTGGGCCGGATGAAGCCGATGACGAGGCTGAGCACGGTGGACTTGCCCGCGCCGGAGGCGCCCACGAGGGCGACGGTCTCGCCGGGTACGACGGAGAGCGTGAGGTCGCGCACCGCGGGCCGCCCGCCGTCCTCGTACGCGTAGCCGACACCCTGGAAGGTGACGGCGCCGTGCAGCGAGGTGAGTTCCGTCCTGCCCTCGTTGTCCTCCAGTTCCGGTGCCTGGAGCACCTCACCGACCGACCGCACGGACTCCAGGCCCTTGGTGATGACGGGCGCCAGACCGGCCAGCGTCGTGGTGGAGTTGGTGAGGGTGGTCAGGAACGCGCTCAGCATGACGACGTCGCCGGCGGTGACGCCCCAGACGCCGTAGTACGACACCAGCGCCGCGCCGGCGAGGACCAGCACGCCGACCACGTTGAGGACCACCCAGGACAGCGAGCCGAACCGGCCGTTGACGAGGTCCAGGCGCATCCCCGAGGTCAGCAGGTTGCGCAGCGTGCCGTCCATGCGGCGCAGCGCCTTGCCCTCCAGTCCGTGGGCGCGGGTCACCGGGATGAGCCGGGTCATCTCCGTCACCCGGGAGGAGAGGGTCTCCACCTCGTGGCGGAAGTGTTCGTTGTGGGTGCGCAGGCGCGCCCGGAGCCGGGCCGCGACGAGCGTGGCGGCGGGCACCACGACGAGGAAGACGGGGACGAACTCCGGGGTGCGTACGGCGATGATGACCAGGCCGCCGGTGAGCACCGTGATCGCGCCGAGCCCGGTCTCCGCGGTCTGCTGCACCATCTGCTCGACGGTCTCGACGTCGCGCACCACCTTGGCCTGGAGGACGCCGGCGCTGACCCGCGCGTGGTAGCCGATGGAGAGCTGCTGCATCCGGGTGCACAGCGCGGAGCGGAGGGTGGTTCCCATCCGGCGCACGCTGCCGTACAGCAGCCGGACGTAGAGCAGGTGCAGCGGATAGTTGATCAGCAGGACGAACAGGATGACGCCGGTGCTCGTCCACAGACCGCTGATCGGCTGGTGCTGGACGACGGTGTCGATGATGGACGCGGTGATGAGGGGCAGCAGCCAGATCGGGCTGTGCTTGACGGTGAAGACGAGGACGGCCGCGGCCAGTCGGCGGCGGTCGGCGCGCAACAGGTAGGCGAGCGTTCGGATCGGGTGTTCGTCCCGGTAGCGATGGTCCAGCGGTCTTTCCAGCGACGACGCCATGGACGCAGGTCCTCCTCGTTGCCGATGACAGGGCGAACGCCTGCTGTCCGCAGGGCGCGACGAGTACATCAGCATGCGCGAGGACGTGTCCCCGCTTCCGCCCGAGGAGACGGACGGCGGCGGCTCACTCCCCCAGCGTGCGGGCGAGTTCCGTGGTGGCGCGGGCGATCTCGGCGTCGTCCTCGGCCATCAGGCACCGCAGCGCACCGCGGCGGGCGCGGACGGCCTGCCGGGCCTTGCGCTCCCACACGACGTGGTTCTCCCGGTGGTTGAGCAGCTTGGGGTAGACGGCCGCCACACTCTCCCACTGCCGGGCGTCGGCGATGCACTTCAGCAGCTGGATGATCTGCGCCCGGCAGGTGACGTGCGGCAACTGGGCGAGCTCCCACAGGAAGGGAACCGTCGCCGCGGTGGCCTCCTCGACGACGAAGCCGTACTGGCAGATGCGTTTCCTCAGATCGTCGAGGGCGGTCGCGGCCGTGGCGGCGTCCCCCCAGGCGACGCTGTTGAGCAGCAGCGGGATCGCGGCGGCGGAGCCCGACGAGTCCTTGATCTCGTGCCAGGGCACCTGTCCCAGCGCCATCAGGGGCGCGACCCTGGCCACTCCCCTCGCGGGCGTGTCACGGTCCGCGCGCTGCGTGCTCGGCTGTCCGGTCGGAGCGGGGCGCATGGTGGGGGCCTTTCCACGGTGGTCGTGTCAGGTGTGCGCGTGACCGGAGACGGCCGGCAGCGGCTGTGCGGGGGCGAGACCGGTGCTGAGCCGGATCTCCGGGCCGCCGTCCACCCTGGTGCCGCCGTTCACCCCCGCGTCCGCGGAGGCCACGCTCGACCGTCGGACCACTCTGGGCACAGGTGCTGGCATGGCCTCTCCCTGATGTGAGGTCAGGTCGCGGTGTCTACACGGGGGTTGACGCCGCAGCTATTATCCACGCTGGCGGCGTCCGTGTGCAATTGCACGAGAAATTGCGCGAAATTCAGCCGGGCGGATGCCGAACACGGCGAAGATCGTGGACAGCAAGGAGACAACGATGCCAGGAGTGCGCAACGGAGTGCGGGCCAGTTCGCTGGACGCCCACTGGGTCAAGAGCCGCCACAGCAACGCGGAGGGCAACTGTGTCGAAGTCGCCACGCTGCCCGAGGGCGGTATCGCGGTGCGCAACTCCCGTGACCCCGACGGGCCCGCGCTCGTCTACACGCCCGCCGAGCTGGCGGCGTTCCTGGCCGGGGCGAAGGACGGGGAGTTCGACCACCTGCTGTGAGCCCCGGCGACCGCGGAAGGCACCCTGGAGTGGAACCCAACTCCCTTACTTTCGCGCCGCATTCGAGGAGGACCGGGGTCGTGCGGTAAGGTAATCGGCACTTCTGCCGGTCCACTGGGAGCCAGGATGTCCGCCGAGTCGCATCGCATCTCCCGCCTCGAACCCTATCTGGACAGACCGGAACCCGCGCCGACTTTGCTCAAGTTGCTGGTCGGCGTCCAGCTGGCCGGCTTCCGTGACGACGCGGGCCTCGGCCAGGACCAGGCGGCACGCGCCCTGGGGTTCAGCGGCGCGAAGCTCTCCCGCATCGAGTCGGGCAAGGGCCGCAAGCCGCCGACGGAACGGGACGTCCGCGCGCTGCTGGAGCTGTACGGCACCGACGCCTACGAGACCTCGGTCCTGATCAAGCTGCTTCAGCGGGCGGGCGAGCCGGGGTGGTGGCAACGCTACGACAAGCGTCTGATGCCGGAGTGGTTCGACCGGCTGGTCGGACTCCAGGAAGCCGCCGCCACCATCCGGACCTTCGAGATCCAGTACGTTCCCGGCCTGTTGCAGACGCCCGCCTACACCCGCGCGGTGGTGGAGCGGGGCCTGCCGAACGCGCCGGCCGGCGAGGTGCAGCGCCGGGTCGAGCTGCGGACGCGGCGGGCGCAGCTGCTGTCGCGGACGGACGCCCCGCAGCTGTGGGCGATCGTCGACGAGTCGGTCCTGCTGCGGGTGCTGGGCGGCCGCGCGGTGATGCGGGAACAGCTCGCCCATCTCGTGGAGATGGCTCAGCGGCCCCATGTGACGCTGCAGGTCGTACCCCTCGACGTGACGAACGCGTCGGCGCCCGCCATACCGATCACGTATCTGCGTTTCGGCGGCCTGGATCTGCCCGACGTCGTCTACCTCGAGCACATAAGGAGCGCGAACTTCCTGGAGGACAGGGACGAGACGGAGGAGTACCGGCTCGCGCTCGACCGGCTGGCGGACGAGGCCCTCAAACCGCGCGAGACGCTGCGGTTGCTGCAGGAGACGATGGCGACGCGCTACCCCCGCGCCTGAGCGCGTCGCCCGCGGCCACGGACCGTGGTTCAGCGGAGTACGGCCGCGCCGCCGAACTCGATCCACTCCTGGGTGAGTTGGCGGGGGGCCACCTCGCTGTCAGGCCGCCAGGTGGAGACCTCCACCAGACCCGGTTCGAGGATGTCCGTGCCGTCGAACAGCGCGGCCACGTCCTTCTCCTGACGCACCCGGCCCCAGTGTCCCTGGGTGGCCTGGTCCATGAAGTCGGTGACGAACTCGCGGACCTGGGCGTCCTCGCTGACCAGCTGGCACATCACCAGGCAGCTGCCCGGGACGAGCCGCTCGGTCACCCGGCGGACCACGGCCTGCGGACCGTCGGTCTCGCTGTCCGGGATGCAGTGGAAGACCGAGTTGAACAGCACGGCCACCGGCTGCGAGAAGTCGATCAGGCGCTGGGTGTCGGGGTGCGAGAAGATCTCGTCGGTGGCCCGCAGATCGGCGTGGATGACGCTGGTGCGCTCGTCCTGCTCCAGCAGCGCCCGGCCGTGGACCAGCACCATCGGGTCGTTGTCGACGTAGACGACATGCGTGGCGGGGTCGATGCGCTGGGCGACCTGGTGCACGTTGTCCTGGGTCGGCAGGCCTGAGCCGTGGTCGAGGAACTGGCGGATCCCGTGTTCCGTCGCCAGGGTCCTGACGACCCGTTGCAGGAAGCGCCGGTTGTTCACGGCCAGCCGGCGGGTGCTGGGGACGACCTTGTCGAGTTCCTCGCACGCGGCGCGGTCCGCCGCGTAGTTGTCCTTGCCGCCCAGATAGTGGTCGTACATCCGTGCGGCCGTCGGCACATTGGCGTCGATCTTCGTGGACACCTGGTTTTCCATGTGCACCGCTCCCCCAGCTCCGTGACACACCGTCTGGACTGCCATGACTGACAGTACATCCTAGGGACTTGACCTTCGGGCGTTCCAGTCCACGGACCAAAGTGCAGCCGTCGAAGGCGCGTTGCTCGCGCAACGGGTCGGCGGACTTTCCCGCCCGTCGGGTCGGGGTCCCCCGGACCGTCACCGATTCTTCACCTGTCGCACACGCATCACCGGCGCGGAACGGAGCACCCGCGTGGTGTCGCCAGGCCGAGGGGATGCCATGGTCCTGATCGCCGTACTGCTGCTGCCGCTCCTGTCCGTGCTGCTGGTCGTGATGGACCGGGTGGAGGACCGTCTGTACCGTCCCGCTCCCTCGCGGCCCCGGCACGCCGTCGGCCGGCGACGGCCGCGGCTGCTCCGGGGCGCTCGCCGCGCCGCGGCGGCCGTGCCGGTGCCCGAGGCCGCGGCCGAGACGGCGGCGGCGCCCCGCGCGGCCTGAACCCCCAGGTGCGCGGCGGCCGGGTCGTGTGCGAGGCTCAGCGACGACCGGCCGCCGCCAGGGCACCGGTCGGCACCCTGTCCGGCACTGTGAAAGGCGGCGGCATGCGCATCGGACTCCTCGGCACCGGCCCCTGGGCGCGGATGGTCCACGCCCCCGCTCTCGACGCGCACCCCGAGGTCGAGTTCACGGGCGTGTGGGGCCGCCGCGCCGACGCGGCGAAGGAACTGGCCGAACGGCACGGGACGACGGCCTACGACGACGTGGACGCCCTGTTCGCCGATGTCGACGCCGTGGCCGTGGCCCTGCCGCCGGACGTCCAGGCGGACCTCGCGGCGCGGGCGGCCCGGGCCGGCTGCCATCTGCTGCTCGACAAGCCGATCGCCACGACCGTCGAGCGGGGCCGGGCCGTGGTCGACGCGGTGCGGGAGGCCGGTGTCGCCTCGGTGGTCTTCTTCACCACCCGCTTCCAGCCCGACGCCGAGGGCTGGATCACCGAGCAGGCGGGCGCCGGCGGCTGGTTCACCGGCCGGGCGCAGTGGATCGGCGCGGTGTTCACGAGCGACAGCCCGTTCGCGGACTCGCCGTGGCGGCGGGAGAAGGGCGCCCTGTGGGACGTGGGTCCGCACGCCCTGTCCGTACTGCTCCCGGTGCTCGGCGACGTCCGGCACGTGGCCGCGGTGGCCCCCGGCCCCGGTGACACCGTGCACGCGGTCCTGGAACACGCCGGCGGTGCCTCCAGCACGCTGGCCCTCAGCCTCACCGCGCCGCCCGCCGCTGCGGGGTCGACGGTGGAGCTCCGGGGCGAGCACGGGGTGACCGTTCTTCCGGAGAGCTCCGAAGGCGCCCTGCCCGCCTTCGGCCGCGCGATCGACGCCCTGGGCGAGGCCGCCCGCACCGGCACCGCGCACCCGTGCGACGCCGCTTTCGCGCTGCGGGTCACCGAGATCCTCACGGCGGCCGAAGCGCTGCTGACCGTCCAGAAGGGCTGACGCGGGCCGCTGTGCCGCCCGGCCGACGCGGGCCGGGCGCTCCGCCGCGGGCCGAAGTCCCTGGCGTGCGGCTCGCGGGCAGGCGTAGGAGCGTGGTGGTGTGGGAAGCCTGCGCGCCTTGGCACCCCGCCTGGACCGGCGGGGCTGGCTGCGCGGCGCGCCGCCGCCCCGGTGGGTGCGGGCGATGCCACTGGCCCTGGTCCTCGCCGTGATGATCGCCACGCTGCTGAGCCCCGATCCGCTCGACATCGGCTTCCTGCTGGGCGCCATCCCGCCGATGGCGGTGCTGTCGTACGGGCCGGTCTCGACCGCCCTCCTCGGCGTCCTGGCGGTCGCGGTACTGGTCGTCCCCGCGTTCCGGCTGAACCACCCCGGCAACACCGACCTGCTCACCATCTGTTTCGTCGCGCTGCTGAGCATCTTCGTGTCGTTCGTGCGCAGCCGCCGGGACGCCCAGCTGGACCTGGAACGCACGGTGGCCGAGGCGGCGCAGCGCGCGGTCGTGCCGCCGGTTCCGGAGCGGGTCGGGCCGGTGCGCTGTGCGGCCCTGTACCGGGCGGCACAGCGTGGCACCCTCGTCGGCGGCGACTTCTTCGACGTGCGGGACGGTCCCTACGGCGTACGGGCGGTCCTGGGGGACGTGCGGGGGCACGGGCTGATGGCCGTGGGGACGGTGGCGCTGCTGCTGGGGGCGTTCCGGGAGGCGGTGCTGGACCAGCCGGACCTGGAGGCGGTCGGCGCCCGGCTGGACCGCCGGCTGCTGCTGGGCACCGCGCAGGACCGGCACGACGAGCTGTTCGCGACGGCCGTGCTGCTGGAGTTCACGCCGGACGCGGCCGCGGTGCGGATCGTGACCTGTGGTCATCCGCCGCCCCTGCTGCTGCGGGACGGCACGGCCACGGAGATCGGGAGCTCGCCGTGGCCCCCGCTCGGGCTGGGGCTGCCCGACCCCGGGCGGCACGAGGCGCGCACGGTGCGGCTGCGGCCGGACGACCGCCTGGTGCTGGCCTCCGACGGCGTCTGGGAGGCCCGGGACGCCGGCGGCGCGTTCTACCCGCTGCCCGAGCGGCTGCCCGTCCTCGCCGCCGAGCACGGCGAGGGGCCGGAGTCGCTGGCCGACCGGATCTGGGACGACGTGCTGCGGTTCTGCGGTACGACCTTCGCGCGCGACGACGTCACGATGCTCGTCCTCGCGCCCGAGACCTCGCGGCCGGCCCCCGGACCGGGGCCGGCCCCGGAGTCGGCCCCGGCTTCCTGACCTGCGCGTTCGTTGCCGGGCACGCGGTGGCGCCCGCCTCGGTGGACGCCGTCGCGGGCTCCGGTGCGTCCCAGTCGCGCGGCCGCGCACCCGGGCCTCCGGATGCACACCGGGCGCAGGCGATGAATGGTGATAGTGGGCCCGGTGTCGGCACCGGGCCGAAGCAGTCCGCACCGGACCCGAGGAGCAGAGATCATGGAGACGTCACAGCCCGACGCGTCCCGGCAGTCCCGGGAGTCCGTCACCCCGGACAGCCTGCTCCACACCCGCACCGGCAGCGAGGTGGCACCGGAGGACCTGGTGCTCGCCACGGGCCGGGACCTGACACCGCGCAATCTGGAATGGGCCCGGCGCAAGCTGGACCAGGAGGGGCCCGCCGCCATGGAGAAGCTGCTGCCCTAGAAGCCGGTAGGCCGTTCCCGGCCAACCACACCCTTCCGAAAGTCACCTTCGGGCTGACAGACTCCGGAGGGTGCCCGACTTCGACATGCTCGTCCTCGGTTCAGGACCCGGTGGCCAGAAGGCCGCCATCGCAGCCGCCAAGCTCGGCCGCCGGGTCGCCGTCGTCGACCGCCCCGACATGGTCGGTGGGGTCTCCATCCACACCGGCACCATCCCTTCCAAGACGTTGCGGGAGGCGGTGCTCTACCTGACCGGGCTCACCCAGCGCGATCTGTACGGACAGAGCTACCGGCTCAAGGACGACATCACCGTCGGCGACCTGACCGCCCGCACCCAGCACGTGGTCGGCCGCGAGGTCGACGTCGTCCGCAACCAACTCTCCCGCAACCACATAGCCCTGTACTCCGGTACGGGCCGCTTCGTCGACCCCCACACGGTCGCCCTGCGCGAAGCGAGCGGCCAGGAACGCCAGTTGAGCGCCGAGCACATCGTCATCGCGACCGGCACCCGGCCGGCCCGGCCCGACACCGTGGAGTTCGACGGGCGCACGATCCTCGACTCCGACAACGTTCTCACCATCGAACGGGTCCCCCGCTCGATGGTGATCGTCGGCGCGGGCGTGATCGGCATGGAGTACGCCTCCATGTTCGCCGCGCTGGGCAGCAAGGTCACCGTGGTCGAGAAGCGGGCCGGGATGCTCGACATGTGCGACGTCGAGGTCATCGAGTCGCTCAAGTACCACCTGCGGGACCTCGCGGTCGCCTTCCGGTTCGGGGAGACCGTCGCCGCCGTCGAACGTCACGCGCGCGGCACCCTCACGGTTTTGGAGAGCGGCAAGAAGATCCCTGCGGACGCGGTGATGTACTCGGCGGGCCGGCAGGGCCTGACCGACGACCTCGACCTGGAGAAGGCGGGACTGGCCGCCGACGCCCGGGGCCGGATCACCGTGGACGAGAACTACCGCACCCAGGTCCCGCACATCTACGCCGTCGGCGACGTCATCGGCTTCCCGGCGCTGGCCGCCACGTCGATGGAGCAGGGGCGTTCGGCCGCCTACCACGCCTACGGCGAGCCCGTCGGGCAGATGCACCACCTCCAGCCGATCGGCATCTACACCATTCCGGAGATCAGCTTCGTGGGCCGGACCGAGGACCAGCTCACCGAGGACTGCGTGCCGTTCGAGGTCGGCATCGCCCGTTACCGCGAGCTGGCCCGCGGCCAGATCATCGGTGACGCGCACGGCATGCTGAAGCTGCTGGTCTCCCCGGCGGACCGCAAGCTGCTCGGTGTGCACTGCTTCGGCACCGGGGCCACCGAGCTGATCCACATCGGACAGTCCGTCATGGGATGCGGAGGCACGGTCGACTATCTCGTCGACGCGGTGTTCAACTACCCGACGCTGGCGGAGTCCTACAAGGTCGCCGCGCTGGACGCCACCAACAAGCTGCGCCAGTTGGACCGGATCGGGGACTGACCGGGGGACTCTTGGGGTTATCATCACACGCACACGCGGTGTGACCGTCCGTCGACGCAGCGGCTGAACGGTAACCACCGGCTTTTCGCCGTCCCTGACCGAGGTCAACTCTCTCCGGTACAAGGCGGCCGCAACCCCCCACCCCCCAGCGTCGTCGGGGCAGGTCGCCCTCGCGTCGTGCACGACGGAAAGCAGCACAACCATGAGCAGCAACAGGGGCAGAGGGCTACAGGCCAACGTCCTCGGCACGTTCGACACGGTGGTGATGGCGGTCGCGGGCAGCGCTCCGGCCTACTCGCTGGCCGCCACCACCGCCGTGCTGGTGGGCGCGGTCGGTCTCGCCAGCCCCGCGGCGCTGCTGTACTGCGCGATACCCATGCTCGGCATCGCGCTGGCCTTCAGCTACCTGGGCCGTATCGACGTGAACGCGGGCGCCAGTTACTCGTGGGTGGGGCGCACGCTCCACCCGTTCCTGGGGTTCATCAGCGGCTGGGCGCTGGTGATCTCGGCGACCATCTTCATGGTGGCCGGCTCGCTCCCGGCGGGGTCGATGACGCTCGCCCTCTTCGACGAGAGCCTCGCCGACGACACCGCCCTGTCGACCGTCGTCGGTGCCGCCTGGTTCCTGGTCATGCTGGGGGTGGTGCTCGGCGGCGCCCGGCTCACGGTCCGCGCGCAGCTCGTCATGTCGGGCGTCGAACTGGCCGTGCTGGCCCTGTTCGCGGTCCTCGCGCTGTTCCACACGGGCAACGCGCGGGCCTTCGACTGGTCCTGGTTCGGCTTCGGCCACTTCGACGGCGTGTCGGGGTTCGCGTCGGGCGCGCTGGTCGCCGCGTTCTACTACTGGGGCTGGGACGTCACCAGCAATCTGAGCGAGGAGACCCGCAACAGCCGTCGTACGACGGGACTCGCGGGCCTCATCGGCGTGGGTATCGTCTTCCTGCTCTTCGAGGTCTTCACCGTCGCGGTGAACGTGATCCTGTCGGACCGGCAGATCGCGGCGAACGGCGCCAACGTGCTGGGCGCGCTCGGCGACGAGATCTGGCCGGGCTGGGGCGGGAAGCTGCTGATCGTGTCGGTGATGCTGTCCACCATCGCCACGCTGGAGACCACGCTCATCCAGGTCACGCGCTCCCTCTTCGCGATGGGCCGGGACCGTACGCTGCCGGCCGCGCTGGGCCGGGTGCACCGCACCTGGAACACGCCCTGGGTGGCGATCACGGTGGTCGGCGGGGTCGCACTGGCGATGTTCGTCGCCGCCAACGCGCTCGGCTCGGTCGGGGAGATCCTCGCGGACGCCATCTCGGCCATCGGTCTGCAGATCGCCGTGTACTACGGTCTCGCGGGCCTGGCGGTGGTCGTCGCCTACCGCAAGACGCTGCTGCGCTCGCCGGCCCACTTCCTGTTCGGCGGGGTGTGGCCGCTGCTGGGCGCCCTGTTCATGTTCTGGATCTTCGTCGAGTCGCTCGGTGAACTCAGCGGCGCCGCCATCGCGATCGGGCTCGGCGGGCTGGCCGCCGGCCTGGTGCCGATGTTCTGGTACTGGAGGCAGGGCAGCGACTACTACCGGCCCGCCCGGCTGGACGCGACCCGCACCGTCGTGAGCGAGTACGTTCCCGCCGACCGCGCGACCGCCAGCGCGGTCGCCCACGAGGGTCTCCCCACCGACTTCTGAGGGGGAACCCGATGGCGCGAGACCGTTTCGCTCCCGACTTCGACCCCGACTGCGGGGACACGGCCCTCACCTCCGCCCGGCAGGACATCGTCATCGGCCGCTGGCAGGGCCTGCGGGACCTGCTGCGCGCCACCGGCGGCGACTGGCCGGTGCGAGGCCACCGGGTCCGGCTGCTGGCGCAGGCCTGCGCGGGCAGTTCGACGGTCGAGACCTGGCTGGCCGCCGAGCCGCACAGCGCCGACGCGCTGGTGCTGCGGGCGGCGACGGAGACCGCCCGGGTGTTCAACCTCGCCATCGCCACGGGCCGGGGGGTGCCCGTCGACCAGCGGCGGGTCGACACGGCGGTGCTGGCCTGCCTTCGTGCCGCCGAGGTGTATCCGCAGGACCCGACGCCGTGGATCTCCCTGATCTCCGTCGCCCGGCTGTACCCGTCGGGCGTACGGCGGCGGGAACTGGCTCGCTGGTGGGACGAGTTGCACCGGCGTGACCCGTACAGCGTGGAGGGTCACCTCCAGGTGCTGCACTACTACTCCTCACGCTGGCACGGCACGCACGGCCTCATGTACGACTTCGCCCGCGACGCGGCCGGCGCGGCACCGCCCGGCTGCGCGCTGCCGGTCCTGGTGCAGTACGCGCGGGTCGAGGAGTACCGCTACGCCCTGGACGCCGCGAAGGGCAGACAGGCCTCGGTGCGACTGGGACAGCACTGGAACAACGACGGCGCGGTGAGCGACGTACGGCGCACCTGGCAGCGCTGGATCGCGGAGCGCCCGGACGGTCCGGCCGAGCCCGCGGAGCTGCGCGACCTCAACCACCTGGCGCACGCGGCCTGCATGGCGGGTGCCGAGGACGTCGCCGGGGCGCTGCTGCGGATGCTGGGCCCGCGGGCGACGCGCACTCCGTGGTCGTACACCGGGGATCCGCAGCAGCAACTCGTCAGATGGCGCAAGGAGCTGACGGTGGGCGCCTGACGACGACCGCGGCCCGATCCGCGGTCGCCACCGGGGTCAGCGGGGGCTCGGGGCGCGGTGCGGCGGCTGTTCGGGCGCCTGGCGTGCCGCAGTCGGCGGGACCGGGCGGACCGCCGGGCCGTCGCCGTTCAGGGTGACGGACTGCCCGTGGTGACGGATCGTCAGCGGGGCACCGGACAGCAGTGTGTACGTGGCCTTGTCCTGGCCGATCTCCACGCGCAGGCGTCGGCCGAGGAGTTGGAGGGTGAAGGCCAGGCGGCCGAACCGTTCGGGCAGCCGGGGCGCGAACCTGAGGGTGCCGCCGTCGTCGCGCAGCCCGCCGAAGCCCGCGACCAGCGCCGTCCAGGTACCGGCCAGCGACGCGATGTGCAGTCCGTCGCGGGTGTTGTGCTCCAGGTCGGCGAGGTCCATCAGCGCCGCCTCGGCGGTGTAGGCGTAGGCGAGGCCCAGGTGGCCCGCCTGGGCGGCGACGACGGCCTGGCAGCACGCGGACAGCGAGGAGTCCCGTACGGTCAGCGGTTCGTAGTAGGCGAAGTTGCGGGCGATCTGCTCCTCGTCGAAGAAGCTGCCGCAGGTGTACATCGCCAGGACCAGGTCGGCCTGTTTGACGACCTGTTTGCGGTAGAGGTCGAAGTAGGGGAAGTGCAGCAGCAGGGGGTACTGGTCGGGGTTCGTGGCCGCGAAGTCCCAGCGCTGGTAGCGCGTGAAGCCCTCGTGCTGCTCGTGGACGCCGAGTTCGTCGTTGTAGGGGATGTACACGGCCTCGGCGGCGTCCCGCCAGGCCGCGCTCTCCTCCACGTCGGCGCCGAGCCGGGCCGCCGCCTCCGGGTGGCGTTCGACGGCGTCGGCCGCGGCCAGCAGGTTCGTCCGGGCCATGAGGTTGGTGTAGGTGTTGTCGTCCGCGACCGCGCTGTACTCGTCGGGGCCGGTGACCCCGTCGATGTGGAAGGCACCGCGCGGATCGTGGTGTCCCAGGGAGCGCCACAGCCGGGCTGTCTCCACCAGCAGTTCGAGGCCCGTCTCCCGCTCGAAGTCGGTGTCGCCGGTCGCCTGCGTGTAACGCACCGCCGCGCCGGCGATGTCGGCGTTGACATGGAAGGCCGCCGTGCCCGCCGGCCAGTAGGCCGACCCTTCCGACCCCTCGATGGTCCGCCAGGGGAACGCGGCGCCGCGCAGGCCGAGTTGGGTAGCGCGTTCGCGGGCCGCGGGCAGGGTGCTGTGCCGCCAGCGCAGCGCCTCGGCCACGGCCTCGGGCGCGGTGTAGGTCAGCAGCGGCAGGACGAAGGTCTCGGTGTCCCAGAAGGCGTGGCCGTCGTAGCCGGAGCCGGTCAGGCCCTTGGCGGGTATCGCGCGCCGTTCCGCGCGCGCCCCGGCCTGGAGCACGTGGAAGAGGGCGAAGCGGACGGCCTGCTGGATCTCCTCGTCCCCGTCGACCTCGACATCGGCGCGCGCCCAGAAGTCGTCGAGGTAGGCCCGCTGCTCGTCGAGGAGGCCCTCCCAGCCGCTGTGTCCGGCCGCCGCGAGGGCCGCCTCGACCTGGTCGCTCATCGCGGGCCGGGAACGGGCCCCGGACCAGCCGTGCGCGACCAGCTTCGCCACCCGCAGCCGCTCGCCCGGCTCGAGCACGGAGGTGACGGTCAGCCGGGCCACGTCGACGTTGCTCTCGGCGCTCGTCGTGGTGCGCTCGGGACCGGTCACGGTGTGGTCGGCGGCGACGGCCACCCGCAGACCGCTGCGCCGGGTGCGGTGCACGAGACGCAGCCGCCGGCCGAGGGCGAAGTCCTCCTCGGGCTCCAGCGGCGACTTCAGCGCCTTCGCCGCGCGCGGGTCGCCGTCCGGCTCAGGCAGGCTCTCGTTGGCGACCAGTTCCGACTGGATGACGATGCGCGACCGGGCGCCGACGGCCTCCACCTCGTACGCCACGGCCGCGATCGCCCGCTGGGTGAGGGAGACCAGCCGGGTCGACCGCAGCCGTACGGTCGTCCCGGCGGGCGAGGTCCACTCGCACACCCGCTCCAGCACCCCCCGGCGCAGGTCCAGGGTGCGTTCGTGGGCGACGAGGCGTCCGTAGCGCAGGTCGAAGGGCTCGTCGTCGACGAGCAGCCGCAGCACCTTGCCGTTGGTGACGTTGATGACGGTCTGGCCCGACTCCGGGTAGCCGTAGCCGGCCTCGGCGTAGGGCAGCGGGTGCAGTTCGTGCACGCCGTTGAGGTAGGAGCCGGGCAGGCCGTGCGGTTCGCCCTCGTCGAGGTTGCCGCGCCAGCCGACATGGCCGTTCGACAGCGCGAACACGGACTCGCTCTGGGCGAGCACGTCGAGCCGGAGGGCGGTCTCGCGCACGGCCCACGGCTCCACGGTGTACGACCGTTGAGTGATCACGCCCGGCCTCCCAGCTCGGCGAGGTCCTTCACGACGACGTCCGCGCCGTGCGCGTAGAGCGCGTCGGTCTGTCCGGTGCGGTCGACGCCGACGACGTAGCCGAAGTGGCCGGTGCGGCCCGCGTCCATCCCGGCCAGGGCGTCCTCGAAGACGGCGGCGCGGGCCGGTTCGACGCCGAGGTCGCGGGCCGCGGCGAGGAACGTGTCGGGGTGCGGCTTGCCCGGCAGCTTCCGTTCGGCGGCCACCACACCGTCGACGCGTACCTCGAAGAGGTGCTCGGCGCCGATCGAGCGCAGCACGTCGAGGGTGTTGGCGCTGGAGGAGACGATCGCGGTGCGCAGCCCGTGCGCGCGTACCGCGTCGAGATAGCGCAGGGTGCCCTCGTAGGCCTCGACGCCGTCGGTGCGGATCCGCTTCAGGAGCAGTTCGTTCTTGTGGTTGCCGAGGCCGTTGACCGTACCGGCGTCCGGCGGGTCGCCGGGGTCCCCCTCGGGCAGTTCGATGTCCCGGGAGGCGAGGAAGGTGCGCACGCCGTCGGCGCGCGGGCGGCCGTCGACGTACTCGTCGTAGTCGGCCCCGGCGTCGAACGGCCGGAAGTGTTCGCCGTCGCGTTCGCGCAGGAACGCGTCGAACGTCTCCTTCCAGGCGGCCGCGTGCACGACGGCGGTCTTGGTGACGACCCCGTCGAGGTCGAAGAGGCAGGCCTGGATGTCTTCGGGTAGACCGAGCTGCGTCATACAGTGACCGTTCCCCGTTGAACGGCGTCCACGGGGTGGCGCGCGCCACAGGGGAGGAAATCTCGTCCCCGTGCCCTGGGTAGGATCGGCCGCTCATGCCGGGTCAGGTGAACGCGGCGCATCGGGGGGTCTTCCGGTGAGGTGTACGCACATGGCCTTCGAGGATCTGGTCCGCCGGGCCGCGGCGCTGGTACGGCCGGGGCACCGGGCGGTCCTCGGTATCACGGGGAGTCCGGGAGCGGGCAAGACGACCCTCGCCGCGCGCCTGGTACGGGAGTTGAACGGCGCCGGGCCCGCTTGGGCCGCGCATGTCCCGATGGACGGCTTCCACCTCGCCGATGTCGAGCTGGACCGGCTCGGCCGCCGTGGCCGCAAGGGCGCGCCGGACACCTTCGACGCGGCCGGGTACGCGGCGCTGCTGCGCCGGCTGCGGGAGGAACCGGACGGTCAGGAGACCGTGTACGCGCCCGGGTTCGAGCGGGTGCTGGAACAGCCGATCGCGGGGGCGATCCCGGTGCCGCCGACGGCCCGGCTGGTCGTGACGGAGGGCAACTACCTGCTGCTGGGGACGGGCTCGTGGTCGCGGGTGCGGGCGCAGCTGGACGAGGTGTGGTTCTGCGAGCTGGACGAGCCGGAGCGGATCCGGCGGCTGACCGCCCGGCACGAGGAGTTCGGCAAGGGCCACGAGGAAGCTGTGGCGTGGGTGCTGGGCACGGACCAGCGCAACGCCGACCTGGTGGCGGGGACCCGCGCCCGCGCGGACCTGGTGGTGCCGACGACGGCCCTGCCGGACGCGAAGGCGAACACCGACACGGACGCGGACACGAAGGCGAAGGCCGACACGGCCCCGGACCCGGACGCGCGAGGCTGATCGCCCCGGACGGGGACGGGGGGCCGGCCCCTGCCGGCCTGGCTCACCCGTGCAGCGTCAGCTCCGGTTCCCCGCGGGCGTCCCCCGCCGCGTCCCCGATCAGCGCGGTGAAGGCCTCCGTCCGGACGCGCAGTCCGTCCTCGCCCGGCTCGAAGACGGGCGTGTACGGGCCCTCGGGGCCGTAGCGCACGGCGAACACGTGCAGGTCCGCCGGGGCACCGGGGGCCGGGCCCGCCTCCAGGGCGGTGGAGGACACCAGGTGCCGCCAGCCCTGGTCGGGATCGCCGTAGCCGCGCGGGTCGGCGGCCAGGGCGAACGCGGCCTGCTCCTGGGTGGTCCCGGCACGGGCGTCGAAGTGGTCGACGCCCGCCGACCGCGGGTGGGTGAGCCGCAGGACCCCCGCGCTCGTCACCCGCGGCCGCGCGGTCCTGCGCACCCGCTCCCCGTCGTCCGTGGCGTACGGCAGCCCGGCCAGCAGGTACGGCGTCCCGTCCATGCGTTCCACGGCGACCGTCACCCACAGGCTCGTGCCGTCCGTGACGTACAGGGACCGCACATGGCACAGGACGTGGTCGCGGCCGACGACCGGCTTGGTGACCAGTTTGGCCGTCAGGGCGTCCACCCGGACGTCGCGGACCCGGACCTCGCCCATGGGACGGGACATCAGGAAGCCGTCGAGCACCGGGCCGAAGCCGTGCTGGCGGTCGACCACCGCGGGCAGGTAGTACGTGCCCGCCGCCTCCAGCAGCGCCGGGGTCATCCGGTCGTCGAAAGCCACCGAGACCGTCCCCGCGCGCAGTTGGTGGCGGACCGGAGCCGCCGAGGGCGTGCGATGCCAGGGCGTGGTGTCCTGGATCTGCCAGACCAGCATGAAGGCGAAGTGGCCGTCGACGCCGCCGTCGTCCTTCACCGCGTGCCGGCCCCAGCGCGTGTCGCCCCGGTAGCGGCCCAGGTCGGAGCCGATGCGGCGGCTGAAGTAGCGCAGGCCGAGGACCGACTCGAAGCCGGAGTGCTGCTCGCTGTAACGGGGGCCGCCGAGGTCGAAGCCGCCGTTGGTCAGGCGCGCGTCGAGGTAGCGGGCCAGCGCGTCGCCGTCCTCGGCGAACATCGCCGCGCCGCTGACCCGGTGGGCCTGGGCGAGGAAGGACAGCGAGATCGGGCCGTAGTTGTTGTCGTACGCGCCCCCGTGCTCGGGAGGCAGCAGCGCGCCCCGGTCGCGGACGCGCCGGGCGCGGATCTCGTCGGTGTAGAGGGCGAGCGCGCGGGCCCGCACCGGCTCGGCCTGCCCGGGCGGGAGGTGGCGGGCCAGCATCAGGCCGCCCACGACACAGCCGATGGCCTGGTTGCCCGCCTCCTGCGGGTTGAAGAAGGTCGCGCCGGTGAGCCAGTTCCAGTAGCCGTGCGCGACCGTCAGCAGTTCCGCGCGCTGGTCCTCGTCGACGAGCCGGTCCGCCGCGTCCAGCACGTTCACCGCCTGGAGCAGCGCCCACACCGTGCTCGGCCAGTCGCCTACGGGGTGCGCGCCGGCCTCCAGGACATAGCGGGCGTACGGCAGTTCGGTGCCCCGCGCCGTGAGGTTCGGGTAGCCCGGGTTGTCGTCCCGGTACACCCGCTCCCGCAGATGGAAGGCGAGAGCGCGGCGGACGGCGGACGGCAGGCGCGGGTCCTTCGAGCGCTGCCAGGCGAGCGCCAGCAGGGCGGTGACGCCGAGCGAGGTGTCGCCGATGTCGTAGCCCCCGGCGGGGTGTTCGAGGCTGCCCCGCGCTGTCATGCGGGCGAGGGCCTGCTCGGTGACGTCGGCGAGGACGGCGTCGTACGCCTGCGGAGTGTCGGGGAGATCGTGCAACGGGCCGCGTTGGTAGGGGAGGTGCATCGGTGCTCAGCCCTTCGTTCCGGACGTGGCCATGCCGTCGTCCATCCTCTTCCGGAAAACGAGGGAACAGATGAGTGGGGGCGGGAGCGCGAGCGTCGACAGGGCGAACATCACCCCGCAGGACGAGCCGCCGGCTTCCTGAGGCCGCCTGCGGCGCGGCCTAGCCGTCAGGAGCGACCGTGTCCTTCGCCGGACCCGGTGTCGCGCTGGTCGGTTCGTTCCTGTGAGAGGCCGGCGGCTCGTTCACCCCTGGGACACCTCGAGGTCGCCGGACCCGCGCCGACGGGACACGCCCCGGCCGTACACCTTCGCTGGTACGCCTCACGCGACCCGTCCGTCGCGGGACACAACTCCCCTCCGCTGCAAGGCAGAACACCTCTCCGCACGACGTTCCCGCCCCGACGCGCGGGACACCGCCGCGCCACCGCACGGAACTCCGCACGAGCCGCCCCGAACGCACAACCGCCCCGGGCCGCGGCGCCGATGAGCTCGAGAGAGGCACACGTATGCCGACGTCCGCCGTGAACCGCAGACAGTTCCTCCGCACCGCGCTGGGCGGGTCGGCGGCATCGCTGGCCGCCCCCGCCCTCACCACCTGGCTGAGCGCCGCCGACGCCAAGGCGGCCACGGCGCCGGCCGCGTTCGTCGACGACTACAGGACGAACGTCCTGACCAACCTCACACCCGAGACCAACGCGGTGGTACGGATCCTCGGCGGCATGTCCGAGGTGTGGAAGACCGGTTCCGCCTGGAACACGGGCACGCCGCTGCGCCGCGAGGTGCTGCGCGCCGACATGCGCTACTGCGCGCGGATCACCGGCGCCCGTACCGAGGCCCAGGCCAAGGAGGCCTTCCTCTACGACCGTCAGCACCAGAGCTACGCCATGATCGGCGGCCTGGGTCCGCTGGCCGAGGTGTACCGGGCGGGCGCCAGAGCCGTCACCTCGATCACCAGCGCGCCGGACACCACCCCGGCGACCACGGTCAGCGACGCCGTACCGGCCGACGCGCCCGCCGGGTCGGCGCTGGGAGCGGGCTCGTACACCTCCGACCTCGGCCAGGTGGCCCGGCTCGTCGATATGGTGCGCGGCCCGTACGCCTCGGGCAACCCGGGCAAGTACGCCTTCCAGTACCCGCGTCCGTGGCGGATGAACGAGGACAGCGAGGTCGTCGACACCGGACGGACCGACGCCCTCGGCCGGCCGGTCTACGACTCGGAGGTGGTCGTCGCCCCGCAGTTGCTGCGCCAGCGCGGCACCTCCCCGGCCGACGACGCGGGTTTCCCCAGCGGGCACACCAACGCCTTCCATCTGGCGGGCCTGGCCTACGCGTACGCGGTGCCCGAGCGCTTCCAGGAGCTGGTGGCGCGGGCGTTCGAGCTCAGCCACACCCGGATCGTGTCGGGCATGCACTCCACCGTCGACGTCATCGGCGGCCGTGTCATGGCCACCGCGCTGGCCGCCGCCGCGCTGGCCGACCCGGCGAACGCGGAACTCAAGGCGACGGCGCGCGCCCAGGCGCTCGCGTACTTCCGGCAGCGCACGGGCACGTCCGCCGACACGCTGTACGCCTACGCCCACGCGGCCGGTACGGACACCGATCCGTACGCCGACCGGGACGCCAACGCCCGTGCCCTCGCGCCGAGGCTGACGTACGTGCTCACCCGGCACGGGCGGGACACGCCGCTGACCGTGCCCAAGGGCGCGGAGGTGCTGCTGGAGACGCGGCTGCCGTACCTGGACGCGGCGCAGCGGCGCGCGGTGCTGCGTACGACCGCGCTGCCCTCCGGGTACGTCCTCCTCGACGGGTTCGAGCAGTGGGGGCGGCTGGACCTGTTCGCGGCGGCGGACGGTTACGGCTCCTTCGAGTCCGACGTGAGCGTCACGCTGGACGCGGCGGCCGGGGGCTTCCTGGCGGCCGACAGCTGGCGCAACGACATCGACGGACGCGGTGGGCTCGTCAAGCGCGGCACCGGCACGCTCACGCTGACCGGCGCCAACCGGTACACCGGCGGCACCGTGGTGGCGGGCGGCACGCTGGTCGCCGGTTCGGCGACGGCGCTGGGGTGCGGGGACGTCCGGGTCCTGGACGGGACGCTGCGGGCCGACGAGCCGGTGCGGGTGCGCGGGGCGTACCTCCAGGAGTCCGGCACGGTGCTGGACCTGACGCTGCGCGGCGACCACGCGACCGCGCTGAGCGTGGCCGGACGGGTCCTGCTCGGCCGGGGCGGCGTGCTGTCGCTGCGTCCGGACGCCGGCCGTCCGCCGGTCGCGGGCAGCACGGTCCGCGTGCTCGACGCCCGCGCGCTGCGCGGCCGGTTCGACCGCGTGGAACTGGACTCCCCGACGCTGCGGGCCGAACCCGTGTACACGGCGGAGGGTCTGTCGGTACGACTGAGGCCGGCCACGTGACCGCTGTCTACCGGTGGTGACGGTCCTGACGTGCCGCGCGCTCGAACTCCCGGGCGCTGACGTGGGGCATCACCCGACTCGCCACCCGGTAGCGGCCGTTGGGCAGCTTCGGGGCCCTGGCGATGTGGACCGTGAGCGGCCCCGCCCACTCGTAGCCCCGGTGCTCCGCGTGCCGGGCGAGGTTGTCGGTCAGGGCCTGGCCGACGCGGCTGCCCCGGCGCGTCAGTTCGTCGTGGACGGTGGCGTCCAGTTCGACGTCGTAGGCGTTGGGGACCACGACCAGACGCTTGCTGCACACCACGGCGTGGTCGTCGCACTCGCGGCGCAGCGCGGCGAGGAGCTCCACCGGTTCCCTGCCGACGACGCGGGCCCAGAAGGCCGCCCAATGGTGCTCCAGGGTCAGTTCCAGTGCACTGAGTGCACGCATACGAGGTCACCTGCCCGCTCCGGCGTCACTGTTACCCGGCATCGGGTGCCCTCGCCACGCCCGGCTATCCCTCTGACGGACTCATGCCAGGGGGGCCCGCGCCACCGGCCCTGGTCACCACGGTGGGTGAGCTATGTTGAGTCTCTGTGGGAGACAAAGAAGACGCGCCGGTGCCCTCGCTCCAGCAGGCCCGCGCACAGGCATCCGCGATCACCTCGGGAAAGACGGCCCCCCAGGCGGAGGTCTCCCCCACCTCCCAGCTCAGGGCGCTCTTCGACGGACCCCATCTGTCCCCCGGGCAGCGGCGCGTCGCGCAGTACCTGATCGAACACATCACGGAGGCCGCCTTCCTGTCGATCACCGACCTCGCGGAGCGCGTCGGCGTCAGCCAGCCCTCGGTGACCCGGTTCGCCGCGGCGGTGGGATTCAGCGGCTACCCGGCGCTGCGGGAGAAACTCCAGGCGATCGCGCTGGGCACCCTGGCCGGTGGCGGGGCGGCCGAGGAGAACCGGAGCAACGAACTCCAGGCGGCGGTGGACGCCGAGATCGAGAACCTGGAGAACCTGCGCCGCGACTTCGCGGATCCGGACCGGCTGATCGAGATCGGCCGCGAGCTGTCGGAGTCGGCGCCGCTGACGGTGCTCGGGCTGCGCATCTCGGTGTCCCTGGCCGAGTACTTCGCCTACGCGGCGCGGCGCATCCATCCGGATGTGCGTCTGGTGACGCGGGGCGGCAGTGTCGCCTACGACGCGCTGTTGCAGTCCCGCGAGGCGGGCGGCACCTGGGTGCTGGCGTTCTCCATGCCCCGGCACGCCAGCGAGACGCTCGCCGCGGTGCGGGTGGCACGGGGTGCCGGGCTGCGCGTCGCGCTGGTCACCGATCTGGCGCTGGGGGAGCTGGCCGACGCGGCCGACGTCACGTTCGCCACCGGCACGGGCTCCCGGCTGGTCTTCGACTCCTACGCGGCGCCCGGTGTGCTGGCCGCCGCGCTGCTCCAGGCCATGACGGACGCCGGGCCGGAGCGGACCCAGGCCCGGCTGGAGGAGTACGAGCAGGTGGCCGACCAGCACCAGTTCTTCCTGCGGGAGTGACGACCGGGGCCTGCGGCCCGCCGTTCGCCCAGGTCAGACGGTATTTCGCGAGGATCATTCAGAACAGGGCGCGCATGAATGTTTTCATGCGTCTTGCAAAGCCGATGGCATATATAAATACTGCTCACGGCCGCACCCGCCCCGCGGCAGCCGTTCCCTACCCGAGTCGGCGCCCGGGGCGTCCGGTCGGGCGCCGCCTGCGCGAGTGCCCGTGGCGGCTCCGGTCATCCCCTGGACCGGGGCCGCCCCACAACGTCGGACCACCCGTCCCGACGCCGCACACCCGGAAGTGATGATCATGACTCTCACGACGACGCGCATCAGCCCGGACTGGCCGTGCCAGGTCAAGGTGCCCGGCAGCTACGACTGGGAACGCTCGGCGGCCAGGTGGCTGCGGGAACTCGTGCCGACGCGCTACGCGAGCTACCCGGTCCTGATGCGCCACCCCGTGCTGCTGGCCCGGCACGCGCAGATCCAGGTCCAGCAGGAGATCCGGATCGCCCGCACCGCGCTGCAGACCGCGCGTGCCGAGCTGCCGCGCCTGGGCCTGCCCGAGACGGTCATCGAGCACACGATCAAGATGTACGCGGCCGAGGTCCTGCAACTCCAGCACATCGCCCGGAGCGTCCGCGCGGTCACCGGCGCCCTGGCCGAGCACGGCACCACCCGCTGAACTCCGCGGCCGGATCGGCCGCGGTCCTGCCCGAGCGCACCACCACGACGACGGCCACGGCAGCCGCGCGACCAGCCGTCCGAGACCCGGACACGGTGGCCGTACGGCGTCATGGACAGGGGTGTCCCGGGTCGCCGCGGAGCGGCGGGAGGGCACCAAGTCAGGGGAGCACGGCCACGATCGGAGCGCGTCGCATGTGCCATGCTCGTCGCGTGACGAGCGAGCCCGTGTTCCCGGCGAAGTCCGGTGCCGTGCCCGATCTGGTGGCCCTGACCAGGATCGTGGCCAGGCAGCGTGCCGAGATGGACCGGTTGCACGACCTGGCCGCCGGCGCGGCCGTGCTGGAACGGGCCAGGGGCGTGGTGATGGCACTGACCGGCCGCACCGCGGACGCCGCGCACGACGAGCTGCTGCGGCGGGCCGAGGCCGGCGACCGCACCCTGCTGGAGGAATGCCGGATCACACTCGCGGGCCTCCCGGCTCCGCGCCCCGCCACACCGCGGGCCGCCCCGCCCGCCACCACCGCCCCGCCCACCGACGGCACCGCACCCGGCACCGGCGCCTGCGCCGCCGTACGGGACCCTGAGCCGGACCACGCCGAGGCGCTCGGCCGGCTCGGCCGGGCCCTGGTCCGGGTCCGCGGCGCGCAGGACCTCGCGTCGTGTCTGCTGGAGCATCTCGCGCCGGCCGTGGAAGCGGACGCCGTCATGATCTACGCCCTGCCGCCCACCGGTGGGCTGCAACTGGTCGGGCACGCCGGGCTGGACGAGACGACGGCCGGGCGGTGGCGCCGGATGCCGCCGCGCGGCGACGTGGCCGCGCTGGACGCGCTCCGGAAGGGCGAGCCCCGCTGGCTGGAGGACTTCGGGACGGACCGCGAGCGGTATCGGCCGGCCGGCGATCCGCCCGGGCGATGGCTGTCCCGCGCCTGGCTGCCGGTGGTGACCGGCGGCCCGACGGACTACTCGATCGGGTTCCTGCGCCGCCGGGACGGGCCGTTCGCCCCGCACGTCCGGACCCAACTGCGGGAGGCCGCCCGGCTCTGCGCGGGCCGACCGGACGCGTTCCGCGCCCCGCGGGAGCCGTCCGGCGACCGGCACACCGACTCCGTGCAGACGGTGTTCGACACCCTGCCGGGCACGGTGCTGCTGCTCACCCCGGACCGGTCCGCCTCGGGCGAGGTCGACGACTTCCGCATCGACGCCGCGACCCCGGAGGCGGCCGATTCCCTCGGCCGCACCGGGCGCGACCTGCTCGGCCGGGGAATGCGGGAGTGCTGGCCCGCCATGGGCGACGAGTCGCTGTGGCCGGGGTGCCTGCGCGCGCTCGACACCGGGGAGCCGTACGAGGGCGAACCCTTCGCGCGGCACGAGCCGGTGGACGGTGTCATGGAGCTCTCCACCTACTCCGTTCGGGTGGCGAGGCTGGGCGACGGGCTGATCCTCAGCTGGCTCCGGCACGCCCCCTCGGACCGGCAGGAGCAGCGGCTGGCGGACGTCCAGCGCCTGGGCAACCTCGGCTGGGCGAACTGGAACCTGGTCACGCACGAGGCCACCTGGTCGTCGCAGGTCTTCGCCGTGCTCGACCGGGATCCCGCGCACGGCCCGGTCCCCCTCGCCGAGCTGCCCGCGCTCGCGTCACCCGAGGACCGGCCCGCGCTGTCCGCGGCGGTCGGCGAACTCCTCGGTTCGGGGCGGCCGTTCGACCTGCCGTTCGGGATCAGGACCGGGGACGGCGTCCGGCACCTGCGGGCCGTGGCCGAGGCGGTGGCGGACGGCACCGGCACACCCGTCGAGGTGCACGGCTTCGTGCAGGACCTCACCGCGCAGCGCAGCGCGGAGCTGGCCCTCGTGGCGAGCGAGCGGGCGATGCTCACCCAGCACGGGGTGTTGCAGGACGAGCGCTCCATGGCGGGCCGTCTGCAGCACGCGCTGCTGCCGCTGCCCAGGAAGCCGGTGGAGCTGGCGGGGCTGCGGGTCGAGGTCGCGTATCTGCCGGCGCAGTCGGGGCTCAACGTGGGCGGTGACTGGTTCAGCGCCATCGAACTACCCGACGGCGAGGTGCTGTTCGTGGTCGGTGACGTCACCGGGCACGGCATCGACGCGGTGGCCTCGATGGCCCAGCTGCGGTTCACCGCCAAGGGCATGATCATCACCGGCTCGTCGCTGACCGGCGCGCTCACCCGGCTCAACGCGCTGCTGCTGCACTCCCGCGACCCGCACGGCACGGCGACCATGATCCTGGCCCGCTACGACCCCGCCGGGCGACGGCTGCTCTGGGCGCAGGCGGGCCATCCGCCGCCGTTGCTGCTCCGGGAGGGGACGGCACGCCATCTCGGCCGACCGCGCGGCATGCTCCTGGGGGCGAGCAACTCCCCCGTCTTCGAGGAGGCGGAGTGCCGTCTCGCACCGGGCGACCGGATCCTGCTGTACACCGACGGACTGGTGGAACGGCCCCGGGAGAGCCTCGACCGCGGACTGGAGCGGCTGGCCCGGGCCGTCGAGACGCACCGGACCGGCGCGTCCGGCTCGTTGGAGCCGCTGCTCGCCTCGATGCTGAAAGGTGAGCGGCGGGACGACGTCTGTGTCGTCGACATCCGGGTGCCGGAGGATTCCGGCTGAGGCCGTGGTCAGTCGTCGTCGCGGTGCCGCCAGTACCAGACGACGCCCACGAGGAGGACCAGCAGGAACACGGCGGGCAGCAGCACGCCCGGAATGCGGGAGCCGTTCATCGTGAGGGCTTTCGGTTCGAGGCGGGCCGTCCGCCCCGTCGCGCCGGCCCCCGGGCTCATCGTGCGGCCGTCATGACCCCGTGGTCACCGTTCTTTTCCCAGACCTTGCCCGGTGTTCGATTGTTCCGCCGTCAGCCGCCGTTCGTGCGTGCCTCCAGGTCACGGCGGGTGTCGTCGCCGTAGACGCCGGACTCGTCGCCGCGGATGCCGTACCAGAGCTGGAAGCGGGCCACCGCGGCCGTCAGGTCGGTGCCGTAGCGGCCGTCGGTGGCGCCGTGGTCGTAGACGTTCGGGATGCGCAGCAGGCGCGACTGGAGGTCGGCCACCTCGGGACCGCTGTCGCCCTCGCGCAGGGTGCCGGCGCCGTCGGGGTCGGTGGACGGCGAGGCGATCGGGGCGGCGGGAGCGGAGGCGGAGGCGGACGGGTTCGGCGCGGCGGCCGCCGTGTCGGCGTTCATCCGGAGCAGCAGCAGGGCGCAGCCGAAGCCGATGACGGCCGCCGCCGTCACACCGACGGCGATGGCGGCGCGGCGCAGCCCCGGGCCGTCGCCGCGCGAGCGCGGCTCGCGGACGGGCGGCAGCTCCTGCGTCTCCTCCTCGGGCGAGGGCGGCGCGTCGCTCAGGGGTACGGACTCGTAGCGCGGGTCCTCGGTCATCTCCCGGAACAGTTCCGCGAGGGCGTCGGTGCGGCGAGGGCGCAACACCCGGATGGGTTCGAGGACCGGGCGCTCGAACGGCTCCCCCGGTTCGGGTGGTGTCGGCACGCTGCTCTCCTTCGGGACCTCGGATCCCCCGGGGAGTGATACGCGCGGGCCGCCGCCCGGGTTCAGCCGGCGAGGAAGCGGTGCAGGGACCGGGTCAGCGCGGCCACGAAGGCGTCCCGCCGGGTCTCGTCGAGGGCGTCGAGGGACAGATAGGGGTTGAGGTCCTCCAGCTCGACCAGCAACAGCCGGCCGTCGGGCGCGCGGCAGGCGTCGACCCGCTGGATGCCGTGGTCGAGGGTGTTCCACGTGACGAAGCCGCGGGCGAACTCCAGGTCCTCGTGGGTGGGTTCGTACGGCCGGAGCTCCCAGCGCCGCTCGGGGTCCGGGGCGTACAGGGCGTACTGGAAGTCGTGGTCGACGAAGTAGAAGGAGACCTCGTAGGCGAAGTCGACGCGGGGCTGGACCAGGACCGTGCCGTCGGCGAGGCCCGCCAGGAGGTCGGCGGAGACCGTGCGCAGACCTATGGAGTCGGCTCCGAGCTTGGGCTTCACGATGTACCGGTCGGCCTCGGGCAGCAGGCCGAGGTCGGCGGGAGAGCCGACGGTGGGGATGACGGGCAGGCCCGCGGCGCTCAGGTCGAGCAGGTACTGCTTGCCGGCCATGTCCGCCCTGCCGGTGAGCGGGTTGTACACGCGCGTCCCGCTGCTGAGCGCGAGCGCGCGGAAGGCGTCGTACTGCTCCTGGTACGCCAGCACGGGTCCGCTGTTGCGCACGACGACGGCGTCGAAGGCGTCCATCAGGGCGGCGGCGTCCCGCGGGTGGCACAGGGCGAGGTCGAAGTCGGCGCGCAGCCGGGAGGTGAGGAAGACGTCCTCGTCGCCGTAGCGGCGCCCGCGGGCCGGGTACGCCAGATCGGTGACGTAGAGGACGCGGGGGCGGGCGGCGGACATGCGGGGTCTCCTCAAAGGCGGACGGCGGCCACGCAGCCGTGCGAGCGGGCACGGTGTGGCGTGGCGTGCTGTGGCGTGGCGTGCTGTGGCGTGGTGCAGGAAGGTTACGCCGGTCCACGGAAAGGCTTCACCGGGGGCACTCGGTTCCCTCACGAATGGTACTGAGTGCCATCACCGCGCGCCGGATGCTACGTTCCCCTCCATGAGCTCCGGTGGCAAGGCAGAGGAGGCGGCCGCGAAGCCGCCCATGCGGGACGCCCTGGTCGCGGCGGCCTTCCAGCTGTTCCTGGAGCGGGGTTACGAGCAGACGACGGTCGACGACATCGTGGCGCTGGCCGGGGTCGGACGGCGGTCCTTCTTCCGCTACTTCCCCTCCAAGGAGGACGTGGTCTTCCCCGACCACGAGCGCTGCCTCGCCGATATGACGACCTTCCTCGCGGCGAGCGGCGACGCGCACGAACCGGTACGGCGGGTCTGTGACGCCGCCCGGCTCGTCCTGCGGATGTACGCGGAGAACCCGGCGTTCTCGGTGCAGCGTTACCGCCTCACCAAGCAGGTGCCGGGACTGCGGACGTACGAACTGTCGGTGGTGTGGCGCTACGAGCGCGCACTGGCCGCGTATCTGCGCGGGCGCTTCGACGGCCGCCGCGACGGCACGCTCCGGGCCGACGTGATCGCGGCCGCGGTGGTGGCGGCGCACAACAACGCGCTGCGTTCCTGGCTGCGTTCCGACGGGCAGGACGACGCCGGCGCCGCGGTGGACCACGCGCTCGGCCATGTGCAGTCGACCTTCGGCACCCCGGGCCCGGCCGTCAAGGCCCCGGAGCCGTCCGCGACTTCCGAGGGCGCGGAGGACGCCGAGGATGTCGTCGTGGTCGTCGCCCGACGGGGGGCGCCGCTGTGGCGGGTGGTGCAGGAGATCGAGACGA
Source organism: Streptomyces sp. NPDC002306 (assembly GCF_053593435.1). Classification (NCBI taxonomy): domain Bacteria; kingdom Bacillati; phylum Actinomycetota; class Actinomycetes; order Kitasatosporales; family Streptomycetaceae; genus Streptomyces; species Streptomyces sp. NPDC002306. Next base: position 21,601 of record NZ_JBSFCK010000011.1, on the reverse strand, counting down.
CGCTGGGCCGCGACTGACCCGCGCGGATTGGCGGTACGGAGTACCTTTACGGGTGGCACTGAGTGCCATACTCTGTCGCTGTGCACGGTGGCACGGCGATCCGGGCACGTGCGTGCCCGGATGATCCGCGCACGCGGGATTCCGGCCGAGCGCAGGGAGTTGACCAGCGTGTACCACCCCTCAGGAAGCGCAGTTCAGCAGGGAGCCGGCCTCGCGACGGTCGTACTCGAACCGGCGGCCGCCGACGCGGAGGCGGTGCTCTTCCAGCGCTGCACCTGGTGCGCCACCGCCATGTACCACCGGCTGCTGTGCCCGGCCTGCCAGGGCGGCGACCTGCGCACCGAACGCAGCGCGGGCTTGGGCACCGTCCGGCACGCCACGGTGGTGCACCGCAACACACCCGCCGCGCGCAACGTGTCGCTGATCGAGATGGCCGAGGGGTTCGTCGTGCGCGGCCGGGTCATGGGCCCTCTGATCGGCATCCACAGCGGCGACCGCGTACGGCTGTCCACGGCCAAGGACCCGGTCCGGGGAGAGCCGGTCTTCCAGCTGATCGACGAACCCTTCCGAGCCTGGAACTGACCCTTACAGGGCAAGTTTTGACGTGCCGTCATCACTGTTGTCACGATGACGAATCGTCAAATGTTCTTGAATCGGCCTGCGATGGCCGGTTCCGTCCCCTCACCACAGTGGGTAGCCCATCACAGGCAACCCGCAGATCCCTTCTTCCCTCCTTCGGTACGCGAGAGGCCCCCGGTACGGACGGGGTGTCCGCGCGTGACGTTGAAGGAGGGGAACATTGCTCCGTGCCCGGCGAACAGGTGTCGCCGCCGTGGCAGTGCTCGCGGCACTGGCAGGGTCACCAGGACTGGCGCAGGCTCGGCAGACGGACGAGGTGAGACCGCCCGCCGCCGTGGCCGACGACGCGCTGCCGGCAGGCTGGCGGATCACCGGGGAGGGTGACGCGCGGACCCTGGTCTGGCGTGCGCCCGTGCCCGTGCCCATGGGGGACGCGCGCGTCGAGTTCCACGCCGCGGGCCGGCTGCTGGGCCTGCCCGCGCCCGGCCGCGACGGCAGGACGTTCCGGCTGGACCTCGCCGACGCCCGCACCACCGACCTGACGGGCCTCCAGGTACAGGCCGGCGGCCGCCGACTGGACGCCCGCACCGCTGCCGCCGGATCCGCCGGCAGCGGCGGCGGCAGCAAGGGAAACGGCAGCGGACCGTCCTCAGTCGGGGCGCTGCCCCCCGCCCCGCTCCCGGCGGCGAGCGTCGACCCCGGCAGGCCGGGCGCGTACCGCACGGTCACCGGCGAGTACGGCCTCGGCTCCGTACGCCTGCCCGGTTTCGCCGCCCCGGTCGAGATGCGTGCCGTGGTGGTGTCGCCCCAGGGCGCCCCGGGCAAGCGCCCGCTGGCGCTGTTCCTGCACGGCCGCCACGCCACCTGCTACCGGGCGGCCGAAGCGACCGGCGACTGGCCCTGCCCGGCCGGTACACGGCCGATCCCGAGCTACCGCGGCTATCTGCGCGACCAGCGCCTCCTGGCCTCCCAGGGCTATGTGACGGTGTCGATCTCCGCGAACGGCGTCAACGGCCAGGACTTCGCCGCCGAGGACGGCGGCGCGCAGGCCCGTTCGTCGCTGGTCCGGCAGCACCTGGCCCGCTGGGCCGACTGGGCCGCCCACCCGGCCACGGCTCCGGCCGTCGTACGCCACGGGCCGACGGCCGATCTGTCCCGGGTGCTGCTCGTCGGCCACTCGCGCGGCGGCGAGGGCGTCAACCGTGCCGCGCTGGACAGCCTCTACCCGCCGCCCGCCGAACAGGACGGCTACCGAGGTCCGGTCCGCTGGCACATCCACGGCACCGTCCTCGTCGGACCGACGATCTTCGGCCAGAACCCGGTCGCCGACGTGCCCTCGACGACGATCCTGCCGGGCTGCGACGGGGACGTCTCCGACCTCCAGGGCGAGGTCTACGTCGACGGCACCCGTGGCGTCAGCCGGGGCGCCGCGCTGCACAGTGCCGTCTACGTGGTCGGCGCCAACCACAACTTCTTCAACAGCGAGTGGACTCCGGGGCAGGCCGCCGCGCCCGCCGACGACGACTTCTGGGACGATCCCGAGCAGCGGGACGCGGTCTGCTCGACGGGCGCCCGGACCCGGCTCACCGCCGACCAGCAGCACCGCGCCGGTGCCACCTATGTCGCCGCCGCGGCGCGGCTGTTCGTCGCCGGGGACGACCGCGCGCGCGAGCTGCTCGACGGCTCGGGACGGCGGGCCCCCTCGGCGGACCCCGCGCGTGTCCTCACCCACGCGGTGGGCGCGCGCCGGGGTGCCGGGTTCCTGCCGGACGGTCCGGTGACCGTGTCCGGCGGCACGCTGTGCTCGGCGGTGGACCCCGACGCGGCCACGGCCTGCCTCGGCTCGGCCGTCGGCGGCTCCTCACCGCACTTCGCCCGGTGGGAGACCGACCGCGAGCGGGGCCGTCGCGCCGTGGCCCTGCGCTGGTCGGCGCCCGGCGGCGCGGTGCGGGTGCGCCCGGCCGCGCCCGTGTCCCTCGGCGGCGCCACCTCGCTGACCCTGCGCGTGATCGTGCCGCCGAACACCGGCGGCACCCGGCTGGACGTGGCCGTCACCGACGCGGCCGGCCGCCGGGCGACGCTCGGCGGGGTCCGCGTCGACGCCCTGCCGGGCAGCGAACGGACCGCCTCCTACTGGGCCCGTGAGATACGCGTCCCGCTCACGGCCGCCACCCGTGCCGGTCTCGACCTGCGCCACGTCAAGTCCCTGGACCTCACCCCGCGTTCGCGGGCGGGCCGGGCCTGGCTGATGGACGCCTGGGGCTGGCGCCCCGGCACCCCGGCCGTGCGCGCCGCGGCCCTGCCGCGCGTCGACCTCGGCACCACGACGGTCGAGGAGGGCGACTCGGGGGTGCGCACGTACCGCGTGCCGGTCCGGGTGTCCGGCCAAGGCAGCGGTCAGGTGCGGGTGTACGTCGTCGACCCGGACACCGGGCAGACGAAGGACCGGCTGGTGACGGTACGGCCCGGCGGACACACGATCGACGTGCCGGTGACGGTGAAGGGCAACACCCGCTTCTCCTACGACGTGTCGCACGACGTGCTCGTGAAAGCGGTCCGGGGCGCCGTCGTCGGCGCGCACCACGGCGGGATCAGGGTGAGCAACGACGATCCGATGCCGACGATCTCGGTCACGCCGGTCGCGGACCGGGTGACCGAGGGGCAGCCGCTGAGGTGGCGGGTGACCCTGTCGGAAGCCGCCGACGCGGAGCTGTACGCGGCCTTCGCGGTGCGGCCGGTGGCGGACGGCGCCGAACTGTCCACGAAGGACGTCGATCCGGCCTGGCTGATGGACGTCTCCGGCGAGTCGCCCGACCCGGAGCGCCCGCTGTCCAAGGTGGACTACCTCACCCTCGCGGGGACCGTCCCGGCGGGGCGGACCGGTGTGGACCTCACGGTGTCCACGGTCGGGGACCAGGTGGCCGAGCCCGCCGAATCGGTGCGGTTCGGGTGGCTGGACGACTCCGGTGAGCCGGGCGACGGTCCGGCGCTGACGGGAACGGTGCTGGACGCTCCGTAGAACGAGGATCCGTGGAGGGCCGGCCGTGTGACACGGCCGGCCCTCTCGCGGCTACGGCGTGAGGGTGATCCGGATGCCGACCGTGCCGTCCACCCCGCGCCGCAGCCGGCTGCCGAGCAGGGTGAGGCGGCCGAGGATGCCGTACTTGCGGGCGATGAGCGTGCGGTAGCGGGCACTTGTCCCGGCGTCGCAGATCTCGGCGGTGGCCGGGACCGGGTCGCCGGTCGGGTTGCCGCGCACGTCGCACGGGCCGACGAGGACGTCTCCGCGGGCGCGGATCCGCTTCACCTTCCAGGAGTCCGCGGCCGTCCAGGCGCCCAGGGCGTCCTCGCCGTCCCGCACGACCCACACCGGGCTGGGGACACCGGTGCCGTTCTTACGGTAACTGGTGATCAGCAGATACTTGCCCGCGCCGAGCCGGGCCACCGACGTGTCGTCCATGCCCGGCAGTGTAGGCACAGACCGGCGCCGGGTCGCTCCCTCAGCCGGCCCGCTGGAGGAGGGCGAGAAAGCGCCGGGCGAAGAGGTAGGCGTCGCCCGGCCAGCGCGCCGACGTGTAGCAGCCGTCCTCGACGACGAAGGCGTGGGAGTCGTCGGCGGAGGTGCCGCGCCGGGTCAGGACACGGGGGCCGCGGACGAACTGCGCCGCCGGGTCGGCGAGGGCGGAGCGCACCTCGTCCTCCACGTAGGCCGGGTAGGTGCGGTAGTAGCGGCCGAGGCGCCAGGCGGTGCTGAGATAGGCGGAGCGTTCCAGGTACTTGGGCAGGCAGGTGGTGCGCCGGCCGGCCAGGAGGCTGCGGCCGGTGGCCGGGTCCTGGGACCGGGCCAGGACCAGTACGCCGTGGCAGATCGCCCCGACCGGCCGCTCCAGTGCCCAGAACCGGGCCACCTGCCCGCGCAGTGCGGGCGAGCCGAGGTACTGCCGCATACCGGGCGCGTGGCCGCCCGGCAGGAGCAGTCCGTCGAAGTCCGTCACGTCGAGGTCCGCCCAGCCGGCCGTGGCCGTGAACTCCGGTGCGGCGGTGAGCTGCCGGTAGAACAGCCGGGGCTCGTCCGCCGCGCCGAGCCGGCCGAACAGGACACCGGTGAGCAGGCGCGGGTCCGCCTCGGGGCGGGTGCCGGGCTGTTCGGTGGCGAAGACGACCTCGTGCCCCGCGTCGGTGAGCAGCCGCCAGGGCACGGCCACCTCGGTGACGTCGAAGTCCCGGTCCGGGAGCGGGATCAGCACACGCATGCCGCCATCATGACAGCGCCCACACGTGTCCATGACAGCGACCGATACCCCTCGGTACGACGACCGATGCCCTTCGGCACGACGGCCGACGCCCCTCTGCACGAGGGCGGCCGGCCTTCGGCACGACGACGGGTGGCCTTCGGCACGCCGGCGTGCGCTCTTCAGGCCACCGCCCGCACCATCCTGCGCACCGCCTCCGTGAGCACCTCGGGTGACGTGGCCAGATTGAGGCGTACGTGACCGGTGCCGCCCGTGCCGAAGCGGATCCCGGAGTTGAGCGCGACCCGGCCGCGGTCGAGGAAGACGTCCGCCGGGTCGTCCGGCAGGTCCAGCGCCCGGCAGTCGAGCCAGGCGAGATAGGTGGCCTCCCCCGGCCGGTACCGGATCGCGGGCAGGTGCTCGGCCAGCAGCTCGGCGAGCAGGCGGCGGTTGTCGTCGAGACCGGCCGACAGGGCGTCCAGCCAGGCTCCACCGTCGCGCAGGGCGGCGGTGTGGGCGAGGACGCCGACATGACTCGGACCGTGGCTGACCTCCTCGGGCAGCCGGGCCAGGTCGGCGGCGGCCGCGGGGCCCGCCACGGCCAGCGCGGCCTTGAGCCCGGCGAGGTTCCAGCCCTTGGTCGCCGACATCAGGGACAGCCCCCGTTCCCCGCCCGGCACGCTCAGGTACGGCACGAAGTCGACGCCCCCGGCGGTCAGCGGGGCGTGGACCTCGTCGACGACCACCCGCACACCGTGCCGCTCGGCGAGGTCGGCGACGGCGGTGAGCTCGTCGGCGGTGTGCACGGTGCCGGTCGGATTGTGCGGGCTGCACAGCAGGTAGGCGGCGGGCCGTCCGCCGGCCACGGCCCGCCGGAAGGCCTGCTCCAGGATGTCGAGGTCGAGGCGCAGGTCCGGGCCGAGCGGCGCCTCGCAGAGCCGGCGGTCCATGTGCCCGACGAACTGGAAGAACGGCGGATACACGGGCGGGTTGAGGACGACGGCGTCCCCGGGCCCGGTCACCAGTCTCAGCATCTCGACGGCGCCGAGCATCACGTCCGGCACCAGCGCGGTGCGTCGCACGGCGATCCCGTCCCAGCCCCAGCGCCGGGTGGCGAAGGCGGCGAGCTCCTCGGCGTAGGCGGTGCCCGCGGGATAGCCGGTGTCCCCCAGCGCCATCGCGTCGGTGACCGCGCGCACGATCGGCTCGGCGAGTGTCACGTCCATCTCCGCCACCCACAGCGGCAGCACGTCGGCGGGGTAGGTGCGCCATTTCATGCTCGTACGACGGCGGAGGCGGTCGAGGGTGAGTGCGCGCAGCGGATTCGGTTCACCGGGCGTGACGTGCGGGATGCTTGTCATGGAGCACAAGATAGGGCGCCGTGCGGGGCGACGGGCGGAGCCGGACGCGGCTCGTCCCGGGCGTGGCGGACGCCGTGCTTCCGCTGCGGTCGAAGCGCCCGCCGTCCGGCTGAACACGGTCCGTCCCGCGTACGTATGGAAGTCAGGGCGCTCAACGACCGGAGGGCCCCGCGGTGTTGCCACCGCGCGATCGGGGTTCGGGAGCCAGGCATGAGGCACGCACGACGACGGGTCGTCCGGCGAGTGACACAGTTGGCGGCCGTCGGCGGACTCCTCCTGGGAGGGGTGATGGTGACGCAGGCCGTTGCGAGCGAGACGCCCGGCACGTCGGCCGTCCCGCGCAGCTCCGCCCAGTCCGTCGCGGACACCGGCGCCGGACTCGTGTCGCGCCTGGGTGCCTCCCGTACGGCGGGAAGCTGGATCGGCGCCGGTGGCAAGCCGGTCGTCGCGGTCACCGACGAGGGCGCGGCGGCCGAGGTCCGCGCGGCGGGCGCCGAGGCCCGGATGGTCGGGCACAGTATGAACGAGCTCAAGTCGGCCACGACGACGCTGCGTTCGGCGCCTCGGGTGGCCGGCACGGCGTGGTCCGTGGACTACCGCACCAACCGGGTCGTGGTGCTGGCCGACCACACCGTCTCGGCCGCCGACTGGTCGGCGCTGACCCGGGTCGCGGACGGCATCGGCAGTTTCGTCCGGATGGAACGGACCTCCGGCGAGTTCACCACGCGCCTCAACGGCGCCCAGCCGATCCTGTCGACCGGCGGGCGCTGCTCGGCGGGCTTCAACGTGACCAACGGGCAGAGCGACTTCATTCTCACCGCCGGTCACTGCGGGCCGGCCGGTGCGCTGTGGTTCGCGGACAACCAGGGCACCCAGCAGATCGGCAGGACGGTCAACAGCTCGTTCCCCGGAGGGGACTTCTCGCTGGTGCAGTACGCGAACGGCAAGGCCGGCGCCGGCGCCGACGTCGTGGCCGTCGGCAACGGCAACGGGGTGCGGATCACCGGCGCCAGTGATCCGGCCGTGGGACAAAGGGTGTTCCGCAGCGGCAGCACCAGCGGGCTGCGCGACGGGCAGGTGCTCTCGCTCAACGCCACGGTCAACTACCCGGAGGGGACGGTGACCGGTCTGATCGAGACGAACGTGTGCGCCGAACCCGGTGACAGCGGCGGACCGATGTTCTCCGAGGGGATCGCTCTCGGGGTGACCTCGGGCGGCAGCGGGGACTGCACGACGGGCGGTACGACGTTCTTCCAGCCGGTGACGAAGGCGCTGTCGACGCTGGGGGTGCAGCTGATCGTGGCGGCGCAGGGCGCCGGCGGTCAGGGCGCCTCGGCCGCACCCACGTCGGCACCCTCCACCGCCCCTACGCACAGCGCGATCGCGCCGGGCGCCGCCTCGCCGGGGTCGTCGGCGGCGGTGTCGGGCGGCACGGGCGCCTCGACGCTGCTGGCGCGGCTCACGGACCCGAAGAACCTGGGCCCCGGCCTGCTGGTGATGGCGGGGAGCCTGATCGCGCTGGTCGCGACCCGCTACATCCGTGCGGAGCAGGACCGCAAGGCTTTTCAGCGTCACTACTCGGCGACATGGGGCTGACCCCCGGCCGCGGCCGAGGGTCGAGGGAGGAAGAAGAGAGAAGGAAAGGCGGCAAGGAGAAGGAGAAAAAGAGGGAGAGGGAGAGCGTACGGAGGCAGGGAGAGCGGACGACGGAGGCGGTGCGAGAAGGCACCCCTTCGGTCAGGGGTGCTCAGGCCGCCTGCGGGGCGGTGGCCCACTCCAGGACGAGCCGCCGGTATTCCTCGCGCTGCTCGCCGCTCAGTGTCCCGCCCGCCCGGAACCACAGGGCCCGGATCTCCTCGTTGACCTCCGCCGCCGATCGCTCGGACACGGGTTCAACACTGGTGGACATGGTGTGAAGCATACGTCTCCCACCGTGAAGGCCATGTGAGTAATCGTGAAGGATTCCGACATATAGGACAGTGGCACTGATCACGTCCATCTGCCGGACTCCGGCCGCCAGTTCATCGGTCGGCCGCCCCCAGCACCAGCACCTGGATGGCGAGCACGGCCGCTCCGCGCGCCCAGTCATGGAAGTCGGACACCCTGGTCTCCAGGTCGACCGCGGCGGCCAGCGGATGCCGGTGGGCACGGATCGTCTCGCGCACCACGTCCCCCGCGACCTCCATCAGACCGACACCCTCCCCGGCGAGCAGAATCTTCTGCGGCATCGCGAAGTTGGCGATCTGCGCGATCAGCGTGCCCAGGGCGCGTGCCGCCTCGTCGACGACGCGGGCGGGCATCCGGTCACCGGCGGCGGCGAGGGCGAGGATCTCCTCGTAGGTCCGCTCCCGGCCGGTGGCGGCCTGGACCTGGTAGCGGATGCTGGGGATGGCCAGCAGTGAGACGGCGCTGCCGCGCTCCCCGTCCGGGGTGAGCGGGCCGTCGGAGCTGAGGATCCAGTGCCGGCCGAACCCGCGGTCCTCCTCGGCGTACGGCACCCGCCTGCCGCCGAGGACCAGTCCGTAGCCGATGCCCGCGCCGATGGTGAGGACGACGAAGCGGTCCAGTCCGCGCCCCGCGCCGAACCAGGTCTCGGCCTCGACGAGGGCGGCGACGTCGTTCTCGACGACGACCGGCAGCCCGCTGCGCCGCTCGACCAGGTCCGCGAGGGGAACGTCACGCCAGCCCAGATAGGGCGACTCCGCCACGACGGAACGATGCCGGACGAAGCCGCCGACGCCGATGCCGATCCCGGCCGGCCGGGGGTGGTCGCGAGCCAGCTCCCCGGCCATCGCGGCCACCAGCTCCGCGACCGCGTCCGGGTCGTGCGTGGTCAGCGGGCGGTCCAGGCGGGCGACGATGTCGCTGCGGAGCGTCGTGACGACGCCGTAGACCATGTCGTCGGTGATCTTGAAACCGGCGAAGGTACGGGACTCGGCGACGACGGCCAGAGGTTGGGACGGGCGCCCCTGGCGCACCTGCGCGTCGGCCGGACTTCCGCCCTCGGGGACCTCGACCAGCAGACCGGACTCGATGAGCGGCTTGGTCAGCCGGGTGAGGCTGCCCGCGGACAGGTCCAGCCGCCGCGCGAGGTCGCTGCGCGAGAGCGGCCCGTGGACGAGCACCTCGATCGCCACCGACCGTTCACCGGGGCTCAGCGGCAGCCAACTGCCGGCAGCTGCGGTCATCCGGGCCAGACCCCCCTGTTTTCTTCCGTCTCAAAATCAACATGGCCACTCTACGCACGGAATGACCGCATCGAAAGTTGTCGGGCCGCCCTCTTGACGGCAGGATTGTTCCGCAACAAAAGTAAGTGCGATCTTCTCCCACCGAAGGGCACGCACCTCATGACGTTCTCGCTCGGCATCGTCGGCGCCGGCCAGTTCTCCGGCCAGTTCGCCACGCTGTTCCAGGCCCACCCCGGCGTCGACGACGTCTATGTCACCGACCTGCTGCCCGACCGGGCCGAGCAGCTCGCCGCCGCCCAGGGGCTGGCGGGCACCTTCCCCTCGTACGAGGCCATGCTGGAGTCGCCGGCCGTCGACGCGGTCGCGATCTTCACCCAGCGCTGGACGCACGGCCCGCTCGTGCTCCAGGGCCTGGCGGCCGGCAAGCACGTGTACTCCGCCGTCCCGATGGCGATCACCGTCGAGGAGATCGCGGCGATCATCGAGGCGGTCAGGACGACCGGACTGACGTACATGATGGGCGAGACCAGCCAGTACAACCCGGCGACCGTGCACGCCCGCAACCAGATCGCCGAAGGCGCCTTCGGGCGCCTCTTCTACGCCGAGGGCGACTACGTCCACGACATGGACCTGGGCTTCTACGACGCGTACCGGTACAGCGGAGGCGAGAACTGGAAGGAGACCGCCAGCTATCCGCCGCTGCTCTACCCGACGCACTCGGTGGGCGGGGTGCTCGGTGCCTGGCAGACGCACGCGGTGAGCGTGTCCGCCATCGGCGTGGTCGACGAGCGCGGGGACGGCGTCTTCGACAAGGACGTCAGCCAGTTCGGCAACGACTTCTCCAACGCCAGCGCGCTGTTCGAGGTGGCGGGCGGCGGGTCGTTCCGTACCAACGAGTTCCGGCGGGTCGGCTACCCCTCGCACATCAGGGAGTCGCGGTTCCGGTTCTTCGGTACGGAGGCCAGCATGGAGCAGCTGGCCACGGTGGCGCTGTGGCAGGACAAGAAGGGGGTGCAGGACATCAGCGAGCTGCTGGAGCCCAAGCCCACGCTCTCCCCCGACGATCCCTCGCTCCAGCACATCGCGCCGGAGCTGCGGGCCGCCTTCACCTCCGGTTCGGCGCCGGTGCACGACCGGGCCCGGCTGCCGCGGGCCTTCGACGAGCTGCACAACGGTCACGAGGGCAGCCACCACTTCCTGGTGGACGACTTCGTCACCGCGGTCGGCAGCGGCACCCTGCCGTCCGTGAACGCGTGGGTGGCGGCCCGCTACACCCTGCCGGGCATCGTCGCGCACGACTCCGCGCGGCAGGGCGGGGCACGGCTGGAGATCCCGGACTTCGGGGACGCGCCCGAGGCATGACCCGCCGGAGCGGGCCGGGTGCCGTCAGGTGCCCGGCTTGCGGCCGTACACGAAGACGTCGTCGCCGTTCTTCAGCAGCGACCAGTACTTCTTGGCGTCGGTCTTCGTCATGTTGACGCAGCCGTGCGAGCCCGGCGGGTTCCACACGCTGAGCGCGACCGAGTGGAAGGCCTGGCCGCCGTCGAAGAACTGGCTGTAGGGCATGGCCACGTTGTAGATGTTCGAGACGTGGTCGATGTGACGCCAGTAGATCTTCTTCAGGCCGGGGCGCGTCTCGTAGCCGTTGCGTCCGGTGCGGACCGGCACGGGTCCGTAGACGAGGCGGCTGCCGTCCTGGATCCAGCTGAGCTGGAGCGTGAGGTTGACGCAGGCGATACGGCCCTTGTTCGTCGGGCACCTGCCGTCCTTGTTGGGCTTCTTGCCCACGGCCTTCTGCTTGTTCATGAGGTCCATCACGCCCCAGGTGACGGACCCGGCGTAGCCGATGTTCGGCGTGATGCCGTGCTTGGTCTGGAAGGCCCGGATCGCCTTGCAGTCGGCGGACGACTGCCGGCCGTCCACCGGGCGGCCGAGGAACTTCTCCACCTTCTTCTGGTACGGGCCGGTCTGCGTCGTACAGCTCGCGGCCTGCGCCGGTGCGGCGCTCAGTGCGAGTGTGAGCGGGGCCACCAGCGTGGTGATCCCCAGTGCGACGGCGCCCCGTCTGCGTATGTCCCCCATGGCGTGTTCCTCTCCTGCGTCCTTCGATCTCTGCCCACTAGACGGGCGTCCGAGGACAAAAGTTGCCCTGCCGCCCACGCCGCGACGAAACGGTTACACGACGCGGAGCGGACCGGCGCGCGGACACCGGGACGCCCGCGGACCAACGCCTAGGCTTCGCCGCATGCACTCCGCGCTCGCCGACGATCTGTCCCGGTTCCCCGAACTCCTCCAGCGCGCCCGTGACCTGGCCGTGCGTGAGATCAGCGACCTCGACGGGCGGCCGGTGGCCGCGCTCGGCGAGGCACCCGGCCCGGTGCCCCTCCCGGCCGACGGCGCGGGCGCCGAGGGCGCCCTGACGGCGTTCGCGCGGCGCTGGGCGCCGGGCTTCTCCGGCTCGGCCGGTCCGCGCTACCTGGGATTCGTGACGGGCGGCGCGACACCGGCCGCGGTCGCCGGTGACTGGCTGACGTCCGCGCTCGACCAGAACGTGTCGGGGTCGAAGGGGTCCTGGGCCTCGGCGCTGGAACACGAGACGGTGGGCTGGCTGCGGGAGTTGTTCGGGCTGGGCGCGGAGCACCACGGGGCCTTCGTGTCCGGGGCGACCATGTCCAACACCGTGGGTCTGGCCGTGGGCCGCGCCTGGATGGGCGAGCGGCTGGGCGTGGACGTCTCACGGGCGGGCGCGGCCGCGCTCGGCCCGGTGGACGTGCTCTCGGGCAGTGCGCACTCCAGTGTCGGCAAGGCGCTGTCGGTGCTCGGGATCGGCCGCGACCGGCTGCGGGCGGTGCCCGTCGCGGCCGGGAACCGTGAAGCCGTCGACGTGGACGCGCTGGACGCGGCGCTCACGGAGCTGGGCGGCCGGCCCGCGATCGTGGTGGCCAACGCGGGCACCGTGAACACCGTCGACTTCGACGACCTGCGGGCGATCGCGGCGCTGCGGCGGCGGCACGACTTCTGGCTGCACGTGGACGCCGCGTTCGGCGGCTTCGCCGCGCTCTCCCCCGACCACGCGCACCTGGTCGACGGGCTCGACGAGGCGGACTCGGTCTGCGTCGACCTGCACAAGTGGCTGAACGTCCCCTATGACGCGGCCGTCCAGTTCACCCGCCGCCGTGACCTCCAGGTCGCCGTCTTCCACCACGCCTCCCCGTATCTCGGCCTGCCCACCGGCGAACCCGACTTCCTCCACCTCACCCCCGAGACCTCACGGCGGCTGCGCGCGCTGCCCGCCTGGGTCTCGCTGACGGCGTACGGCCGTGCCGGACACCGCGAGATCGTCGAGCGGAACGTGGCGCTCGCGCGGCTCCTCGGCGAGGGAGTCGAGCGGGCACCGGCGCTGCGGCTGCTCGCGCCGGTCCGGCTGAACGTCGTCTGCTTCACGCTCGCCGACGACCCCACCGCCGAGCGGGTCGACGCGCTGGCGGCGGCCGTGGCCGCCTCCGGGGAGACGTTCCTGACGCCGACGGTGTACGGCGGGGTGCCCGCGCTGCGCGCCGCGTTCAGCAACTGGCGCACCACCGAGGAGGACACCCGGCGGGTGCTGGCCGCGCTCACCGCGGTGCGGCTCCCGACGGCCCACGCCGGGTGAGGCCGGGCGGCCCCGCCAGGTCCGCCGCCGTCAGGTCCTGCCGCGGTGAAGTCCGCGGCCGTCAGGTCCTGCCGCGGTGCCGGGTCGCCACGTGGAAGCCGGTGTTGACCGCGGTGACCCCGCCGTCGACGGTCAGCGCGGTCCCGGTGATCCAGGCCGCGTCGCGCGAGGCCAGGAAGGCGACGGCGGCGGCGATGTCCTCGGGTTCGCCGACCCGCCCCAGCGGGTACAGCTCGGTGATCGCCTCCAGGTCAGCGTCCCGCCCCTCCCACGCCGTGGTGCGTACGGTGCCGGGTATGACCAGGTTGACGCGCACCCCGCGGGCGGCCGCGTGCCCGGCGAGGGTGCGGGTCAGGGAGCCGAGCCCGGCCTTGGCGGCGCTGTAGGCGTGGTTGCCGAAGTCCTGGAGGCCGTTGACCGAGCCGATGCCGACGATGGCACCGCGCCCGGAAGCGGCGAGATGCGGAAGGGCGGCCCGGCAGCAGCGGTAGGCACCGGTCAGGGTGAGGTCGAGGTCACGGGCCCACACCTCGTCCGGTTCGTCCTCGAAGAGGGGTGCGTCCGGGGTGCAGCCGTAGGCGTTGTTGACCAGCACGTCGAGCGCGCCGAAGGCGTCGACGGCGCGGGCGACCGCCGCCTCCACGGAGGCCCGGTCCGCCACGTCGCAGCCGAACGCCTCCGCGCCGAGCCCCTGTTCGCGCAGCGCCGCCGCGGTCCGCTCGGCCTCCGGCAGGTCGATGTCGGTCACCAGCACCCGCGCCCCCTCCCGGGCGAACCGGCCCGCGGTGGCGGCGCCGATGCCCCGGGCGGCGGCGGTGACGAGGACGGCGTATCCCTGGAAGCGTGGCTCCTGAAGCTCCTGAATCGATGTCATGGGCCTATCGCTACCCAGTGACGTCCGCCGGCCTCCCCGGATCCTGGACCTCGACGAGGTGGCGCCAGGCGTCGAGGCGGCCGCCGTCGTGGTCGGTGCAGCCGTGAGCATGAGCGCGGAGGGCGGCCGGCCGGGGGTGAGCGCGACGGCGGTGGCGCCGCGCGGCCCGAGTTCGTGGCCGGGGACGAAGGACCGCCGGGTCGAGATGGTCGGTGGGTACGGCGATGCCGTGGCCACCGGCTGCGGTGACCAGGGCGACCTTGTCTTCCAGCGGTGTGGAGATGTCCGGCCTCCCGTCCTCCCGCGACCGATGTCGGGGTCGGGGTCGGGAATGGCGGGTGAGCCGGACATCTCCTGTCGTCCATTCCCGGCGATGGCTCGGCGGGACGCACCGTGCGGGTCCCGGGCTCAGTGCCCTCGGGCGATCCACTCCTGGAGGTGCGGGGCCTCGGCGCCGATGGTCGTCGGGTCGCCGTGGCCGGTGAGGACCTTCGTCTCCGGCGGGAGGGAGAGCAGCCGGTCCCGGATCGAGTCGATGATCGTCGGGAAGTGGGAGTAGGAGCGGCCGGTCGCGCCGGGGCCGCCCTGGAAGAGGGTGTCGCCGGTGAACACCGTGGCCAGCCCCGGGTCGTACAGGCAGACCGCGCCGGGCGCGTGGCCGGGCGTGTGCAGCACCGTCAGATCGGCGCCCGCGGCCTCGATGACCAGACCGTCGGCCAGATGGGCGTCGGGGTCGCGGTCCGGGTGGGTGAGCTTCCACAGCGCCAGGTCGTCGGGGTGCAGCCAGATCGTGGCACCGGTGAGATCCGCGAGGGCGGGCGCGGCGTCGATGTGGTCGTTGTGGGCGTGGGTGCAGATGATGGCGGTGAGCCGGCGGTCGCCGACGGCCTCGGCGATGGCCTCGGCGTCGTGGGCGGCGTCGATGACGACGACCTCGCGGTCGTCACCGACGATCCACACGTTGTTGTCGACGTCCCAGGTGCCGCCGTCGAGGGTGAACTGCCCTGAAGTGACGAGGCGTTCGACGCGGGGAGCCATCAGAGCACCACCACCGAACGCAGGACGTCGCCCTGGTGCATGCGCTCGAACGCCTTCTCCACCTCGTCGAGCTGGATGGTCTCGGTCACGAACCCCTCCAGGTTCAGGCGGCCCTGGAGGTGCAGGTCGATCAGCATGGGGAAGTCCCGGGAGGGCAGGCAGTCGCCGTACCAGGAGGACTTCAACGCGCCGCCCCGGCCGAACACGTCGAGCAGCGGCAGGTCCAGCTTCATCTCCGGGGTGGGTACGCCGACCAGGACGACCGTGCCGGCCAGGTCGCGGGCGTAGAAGGCCTGCCGGTACGTCTCCGGGCGGCCCACCGCCTCGATGACGACGTCGGCGCCGAAGCCGCCGGTCAGCTCGCGGATCGCCTCGACCGGGTCGGTGTCGCGGGAGTTGACGGTGTGCGTGGCGCCCATCGTGCGGGCGGTCTCCAGCTTGCGGTCGTCGATGTCGACGGCGATGATCTTCGCCGCGCCGGCCAGGTTCGCCCCGGCGACGGCCGCGTCGCCGACCCCGCCGCAGCCGATGACGGCGACGGTGTCGCCCCGGCCGACGTTACCGGTGTTGATCGCCGCGCCGAGACCGGCCATCACGCCGCAGCCCAGCAGCCCGGCCACCGCCGGGGAGACGGCCGGGTCGACCTTGGTGCACTGGCCGGCCGCGACCAGCGTCTTCTCGGCGAACGCGCCGATGCCCAGGGCCGGGGAGAGCTCCTGGCCGGTCGAGGCGAGGGTCATCTTCTGCCCGGCGTTGTGCGTGTCGAAGCAGTACCAGGGCCGGCCGCGCAGACATGCCCGGCAACGACCGCACACCGCACGCCAGTTGAGGATCACGAAGTCGCCGGGCGCGACATCGGTGACCCCGTCGCCGACCGACTCCACCACGCCGGCGGCCTCATGACCCAGCAGGAAGGGGAAGTCGTCGTTGATACCGCCCTGCTTGTAGTGCAGGTCGGTATGGCAGACACCGCAGGCCTGGACACGTACGACGGCCTCTCCGGGGCCCGGGTCCGGCACGACGATCGTCTCGATCCGGACCGGCTCGTCCTTGCCCGGTGCGATCACGCCGCGTACTTCCTGCGCCATGGTGCTCAACCCTTTCGTCGACGGGGTTCCGTCCCGCTCCGACCCTACGCGTGACTGATCGGTAAGGGCACGGTCCGGTGCCCCTGTCGCGCCGCTTTCGGCCCGGCTCCCCGGCGCTCGCGACGGTCCGTGGGCGGGCGGCCCCCCGGGAAGGCGCCGACGTAGCCTGAGGGCTCCGTCCGACCGGTGAGGAGCACCGTGACCATCGCTGAGACGCAGCCCGCCCCGCCCCCGTGGCGGCTGCTGCTGGGATACGTACGGCCGCATCGCTGGGCCCTGTCGGCCGGCGCCCTGCTGTCCCTGCTCACCGGCGGCACCGGGCTGCTGCTGCCGCTGGTGGCGCGCGGCCTGATCGACGACCTGTCGCACGACCGGACCATCACCGGGGCGCTGCTCGCGATGTCGGGCCTGGTCGTCGCGAACGCGGCGCTGGGCGCGCTGGGTTCGTACGTCCTGCGCCGCACCGCGGAGTCGGTGGTGCTGGGCGCCCGGCGCTCCCTGTCGTCGTATCTGCTGCGGCTGCGGATACCGGCCGTCGACCGCAGTGAGCCGGGTGACCTGATGGCCCGCGTCACCTCCGACACCACGCTGCTGCGCGAGGTCACCACCGACTCACTGGTCGGCCTCGGCACCGGCGGCCTCACGCTCGTGGCGACGGTCGTGCTGATGGGGCTGGTGGAGCCGGTGCTGCTCGCGGTCACGCTGGCCGTGATCCTCGGCGCGGGCGTGGTCCTGGGCCTGATCGTGCCGCGTATCAACCGGGCCAGCCGGCAGGCGCAGGACGCGGTCGGCGTGATGGGGGCGTCGCTGGAGCGGGTGCTGGGCGCGCTGCGCACGGTGAAGGCGTCGGGCGCCGAGCACCGGGAGGAGCGGACGCTGCACGACGCGGCCGAGGAGTCCTGGCGGCAGAGCGTGCGCGCCGCCAAGTGGGCCGCCGCCGCGGGCAACACGGCCGGACTCGCGATGCAGATCGCCTTCATCACGGTGCTCGCGGTGGGCGGCGCCCGGGTCGCGACGGGCGCCGTCGACATCGGCACGCTGGTCGCGTTCCTGCTCTACGTCTTCTACCTGATGTCCCCGATCCAGCAGGTCGTGGGCGCGGTCACCCAGTACCAGACGGGCGCGGCCGCCCTCACCCGGATCCAGGAGGCGCTGCTGCTGCCCGCCGAACCGCCCGCGCGTCCCGCCCCGTTGCCGTCCGCCGACGCGCCGCCCGCGTCCCTGGCCTTCGACGACGTCCGCTTCCGGTACGCCGACGACCTGCCCTACGTCCACCACGGGGTGACGTTCGCCGTTCCGGCCCGGGGCATGACGGCGTTCGTCGGCCCGTCCGGCGCGGGCAAGACCACCGTCTTCTCCCTCATCGAGCGGTTCTACGACCCCGAGTCCGGCGTGATCACCCTGGACGGCCGGGACCTCGCGGACTGGGAGCTGCCGGGGCTGCGGTCCGCGATCGGCTACGTGGAGCAGGACGCCCCGGTGCTGTCCGGATCGCTGCGCGACAACCTGCTGCTGGGCGCCCCGGAGGCGGACGACGCCGCCCTCGCGCACGTCGTGAAGACGACCCGCCTGGACGGTCTGGTCGCCCGGCTGCCCAAGGGGCTGGACACGCTGGTCGGGCACCGCGGCACCAGGCTGTCCGGCGGCGAGCGCCAGCGGGTGGCCATCGCGCGCGCCCTGCTGCGCCGGCCCCGGCTGCTGCTGCTCGACGAGGCGACCTCGCAGCTGGACGCGGTGAACGAGGCCGCGCTGCGCGACACGGTCGCGGACGTCGCCCGGACGACGACCGTCCTCGTCGTCGCGCACCGGCTGTCGACGGTGACGATGGCCGACCGGATCGTCGTCATGGACGCGGGCCGGGTCCGTGCCGTGGGTACCCACCGCGCCCTCGTGTCGGCCGATCCGCTCTACGCGGAGCTGGCGGCCACCCAGTTCCTGGCGACCGCCGACGGCTGAGCGCGCACACGAAGGGCCGCCCAGCCGGGGCGGCCCTGGACCGGTACCGGTGTCGTCCACCGGTGCCGGGGTGTCACTCGACGGCGGGCAGCAGTCCCGTGACGGGGGCCGCCAGGTCGGTGAGCTGGTGCAGCTGGTTGAGGTCGTTGAGCTTGCCGAGCCCGGACAGCTGTTCACGGACCGAGGGGACCTCGCGCCGGTACTCCGCGGGGATGTCGCTCGCGGCCAGCGAGTCCAGCACCGCGATCGGGCTCACCTTGCCCTCGGCCGGGGCGGTCGCCTCGGCGGCGTTCGCGAGCGGGGCGGCGAAGCCGGTGACCCCGGCGGCGAGGCAGGCGGCGGCGACGATGCGTCGAGTGGAGATCATGCCCGGAGCAACGGCACGGCGCGCCGCCGGACACGGCCCCGCCGCCCCCCTCACCCGTCAGGAGGACGCCCCCGCAGCGCTTGCCGAGCCCGCGGGGGCGGAGGACGCTCGGAGGTGAGGTGCTACGCGGCCCGCGCCCTCGCCGGGCCGCGGCCCTCGCAGGAGGTCATCATGGGCACCGCGGCAGGCTCCGCATGGGACGAGTAGCGAAGCGAGCGGCGAGGTTCCAGGTCTCCTCTCGGCTGACCTGGACCTTCTCGGCGCGGGCGACGCTGGGGACGGGCCGCGCCCGGCGTCCGGGCACCGTGTCCGCGACGGGAGTGCGCGCGTCCGCCGCCCTGCTGCGTTCGGTGCTGCGCGCGGCGAGCGGCCGGCCGCTCGCGCCGCCGCCGTCCGTGCCGCGCGTCCGGCACGGCCGACGCCGCTGAGCGCCGCCCGGCCGATCGGGCCGGGCGACCCGGACCGACCGGGCCGATGCCTTTCGGGACCACGCTTCGGGACCACGCTTCGGGACCACGTTTCGGGAGCGGCTCCCGGGGCCCGTACGGCCTCGGTTAGGCTGATGGCGGGTCGTGACTGGCGCTGAGGTGGAGCACCACCGGGGAGCGGCCCCGGAGAAGTCGAATGCCGTGCGCCTGGGCGATGAGGTCAACCTGCTCAGGAGTGGATCATGACTCAGGCCCGGCTCATGGACGGCACCGCGCCCGCCCGACGCATCGTCGAGAAGACCGCCGCGCGGGCGGCCGACCTCACCGAGCGCACCGGTTCGGCCCCCTGTCTGGCGACGGTGCTGGTCGGCGCGGATCCCGCGTCCGTCACGTACGTCCGCATGAAGCAGAACCGCTGCCGCAAGGCGGGCATCGACTCACGCCATGTGGAGCTGCCCGCGGCCACTACCACCGAGGAACTGGTCGCCACCCTGCGCAAGCTGTCCGCCGACCCCGCCGTGCACGGCATCCTGCTCCAGCACCCGGTCGGCGACCACATCGACGAGCGCGCCGCGTTCGAGGCGATCGCCCCGGAGAAGGACGTCGACGGCGTGACCTTCGCGTCGTTCGCCTCGATGAGCTTCGGCCTGCCGGGCTTCGTGTCCTGCACGCCCGGCGGGATCATGCGTCTGCTCGACGAGTACGGTGTCGACCCCGAGGGCAAGCGCGCCGTCGTCGTGGGCCGCAGCGCCATCCTGGGCAAGCCGGCCGGCATGCTGCTGCTCGCCCGGAACGCGACGGTGACGTACGCCCACTCCCGTACCCGGGACCTCTCCTCGGTGGTGCGCGAGGCGGACATCGTGATCGCCGCCGTGGGCCGGCCTCGGCTGGTCAAGGGCGCCGACCTCAAGCCCGGCGCCGTCGTCGTCGACGCGGGCTACAACGCCGGGAACGTCGGCGACGTCGACTTCGACTCGGCACGGGAGCGGGCCTCGCTCATCACCCCGGTGCCGGGCGGCGTCGGTCCGATGACCATCGCCACGCTCCTTGAGCAGACCGTGGACGCGGCCGCCCGACAGCTCGGGGTGTGATCACCGCAGCCAGGCGCTGTACTCCATGACGTCGCCGGCCCGCACGCCGTACTCGGGCTCGTCGGCGGTGAAGGTGGCCTCCAGTCCGAGGACCGCGCCACTGACCGGGTCCATGATCAGCATCCGGCGGGCGCCCGCGGCCTGGACCACGTACGCCTGGCCGGTCCGCCCGAGCCGGTCCGTGACCTGGCCGACGGGCCGCAGTCCCTCCGTGTCCGCCAGGAGCCGGGCGAGCGCCGCGGTCTCCCGGGCTCCGAGCGTCCAGGTGTCGAGCAACTGGCCCACGGCGTCGAGGAGTTCGGGAGTCGTCAGCGACTCGGCATGCGCGGACTCCAGCAGGTAGGCGCGCAGCTGTCGCGCGTCGTGCGGCGGGCGGGACTCCGGCGGGGCGTCGCTCCAGCTCGGCGGGAAGGTCCGCCTGCTGATCACCCGCCCGTCCTCGACCGGGCGCGGCTCGCCGTCCGCGTCGGAGACGACGGGCCGGCCCGGGTGGCGTGGATCGGTCGCCACCACGAGTTCGGTGTGACGGTCGTCCGCCGTCCAGCGCACGACGCGCTCCTCGGGGTAGGTGACCGGCGGCGCGTAGTCCGACATGCCGAGGCTCCACGACTGCACGTGCGTGCCCTTGACCAGGGCCGGCTCCCCGTCCTCGGCCGCCGCGGCGGCCTGCTCGGCCAGCCGGTCCAGGGGTACCGGCGTGGAGCCGTACCGGACGGTCAGCGGAAGGGGCGCGGCGATCGCGGGAGTGCTCGCCGGGCCGCCGAGCAGCAGAGCGGTCGCGGTCGCGGCGACGACGGCGGTCGCGGCGAGGCCCCAGGCCCAGCGGGTACGCCGGGCGCGGCCGGGGCCGGTCGTGTGCAGCAGCCGGGCGAGCCGCGTTTCGGCGCCGTGGTCCAGCGGTCCGTCCCCGAAGCGGGGGCCGTCGGCCGGTACCGGGTCGGCGGTACGCAGCAGGTCGAGTTCGTCAGCCATGGCCGTGTTCCTTCGAGGAGTTCGCGTCGGCGGCGGTCGCGGGGCACATGCGGTCGATCTCGGCTCTCAGCCGCTGCCGGGCCCGGTGCAGCCGCATCGACGCGGCCCGGGTGCCGCAGCCGAGGACGACGGCGACCTCCTCGACACCGAGCTCCTCCCAGGCCGTCAGGCGCAGCACCTCCTGGTCGGCGGGCGAGAGCCGGGCCAGCGCCTCGCGCACCCAGCCGCCGGGGGCCTCGGTGTCGGGCCCGGCCGTGACGTGCCGTCGGTGGGCCGTCTCGTCGTTGCCCAGCCGGTCGAGAAGCCGGCGGCGGCGTCCGTGGCCGCGCACCGTGTTGGCCAGACAGTTGCGTGCCACGCCGTACAGCCAGGGCAGCGGGGACGGCGGCAGGTCGGCCCGGCGGCGCCAGGCGACCGTGAACACCTCCGCCACCACCTCCTCGACCTCGTGCGTCCGCTCGGCCAGTCGCCGCGCCACATAGCGGCTGACCGCCCAGTAGTGCTCGCGATAGGCAGCGGCGAAGTTCTCGTCGTTGCTCATGTCCCGTTCGTGTCCGGCACCCTCTCGATCGTCACACCCGTTCCGTGTGACGCTCCTCGCTCCGGTCGAGTGTGACGTGCGGGCCGGGCGCGGACACAGGCGGGGCATGAGGAACCTCAGATGGCTCACCACCACCGATCACAAGACGATCGGCACGCTGTATCTCGTCACGTCGTTCGCGTTCTTCTGTATCGGCGGTGTGCTGGCTCTGGTCATGCGGGCCGAGCTGGCCCG
>NZ_JBSFCK010000010.1:0-297643 GCF_053593435.1 Streptomyces sp. NPDC002306 | reverse complement strand
GCGGGGGGGCCCCCCCGGCAACTCCCCCGGGCCGGCGCCTCACCGCGGCCGCCCCCCCCCCCGCCGGGGGGGCCCCGCCCGGCCGCCTTTCCGGCGCCGGAAAGGCTGACCTGAGCTGGGCGGATATGCCCTGGCGCGCCCCTGCCGCCTCGGGCCCGTACCATGGGGTGAGGCCGTGGCATGTCAAGCCCGGCAGGGCCCGCGTAACACAGACGTACGCGCAGGCCGTCCTCAACTCCGGGAGTACGCCACACCATGGCCACGCGCCACGACATCCGCAACGTCGCCATCGTCGCCCACGTCGACCACGGCAAGACGACCCTCGTCGACGCCATGCTGAAGCAGGCGGGTGCCTTCGCGGCGCACGCCGCTGAGTCGCTCGACGACCGCATGATGGACTCGAACGACCTGGAGCGTGAGAAGGGCATCACGATCCTGGCCAAGAACACGGCCGTGAAGTACCACCCGAAGGACGGTGGCGAGGTCGTCACCATCAACATCATCGACACCCCGGGCCACGCCGACTTCGGCGGCGAGGTCGAGCGTGGTCTGTCGATGGTGGACGCGGTGGTGCTGCTCGTCGACGCCTCCGAGGGTCCGCTGCCCCAGACCCGCTTCGTGCTGCGCAAGGCGCTGCAGGCCAAGCTGCCCGTCATCCTGTGCATCAACAAGACGGACCGCCCCGACTCGCGCATCGACGAGGTCGTCAACGAGGCCTACGACCTCTTCCTCGACCTCGACGCCGACGAGGACCAGATCGAGTTCCCCATCGTCTACGCCTGTGCGCGTGACGGTGTGGCCTCGCTGACCAAGCCGGAGAACGGCACGGTCCCGCAGGACAGCGACAGCCTGGAGCCGTTCTTCTCCACGATCCTGTCCCACGTCCCGGCTCCCGAGTTCGACGTGGCGGCCCCGCTCCAGGCGCACGTCACCAACCTGGACGCCGACAACTTCCTCGGCCGTATCGCGCTGCTCCGCGTCGAGCAGGGCGAGCTGCGCAAGGGCCAGACCGTCACCTGGATCAAGCGTGACGGCACGATGTCCAACGTCCGTATCACCGAGCTGCTGATGACCGAGGCGCTCACCCGCAAGCCCGCCGAGATGGCGGGGCCGGGTGACATCTGCGCGGTCGCCGGTATCCCGGACATCATGATCGGTGAGACCCTCGCCGACCCCGAGAACCCGATCCCGCTGCCGCTGATCACGGTCGACGAGCCCGCGATCTCGATGACCATCGGTACCAACACCTCGCCGCTGGTCGGCCGTGGTGGCACCGGCAAGGGCGCGGACAACAAGGCCGCGGTCAAGGACCGCAAGGTCACCGCTCGCCAGGTCAAGGACCGCCTCGACCGCGAGCTCGTCGGTAACGTCTCCCTGCGCGTGCTCGACACCGAGCGTCCGGACGCGTGGGAGGTCCAGGGCCGTGGTGAGCTCGCGCTCGCCATCCTGGTCGAGCAGATGCGCCGCGAGGGCTTCGAGCTGACCATCGGCAAGCCGCAGGTCGTCACCAAGCAGGTCGAAGGCAAGACCTACGAGCCGGTCGAGCGCATGACCGTGGACGTCCCCGAGGAGCACATGGGCGCCGTCACGCAGCTCATGGGCGTCCGTAAGGGCCGGATGGACAACATGTCCAACCACGGCTCCGGCTGGGTCCGTATGGAGTTCGTGGTTCCGTCCCGCGGCCTGATCGGATTCCGGACGGAGTTCCTCACCGGTACGCGCGGCACGGGCATCGCCCACTCCATCCACGAGGGCCACGAGCCGTGGTTCGGCACGCTGACGACCCGTAACAACGGCTCGCTCGTCGCCGACCGCTCGGGCGCCGTCACCGCGTTCGCGATGACGAACCTCCAGGAGCGCGGTGTGCTGTTCACCGACCCCGGCACCGAGGTGTACGAGGGCATGATCGTCGGCGAGAACTCGCGCTCCGACGACATGGACGTGAACATCACCAAGGAGAAGAAGCTCACGAACATGCGGTCGTCCTCGGCCGACTCGTTCGAGGCCATCGTCCCGCCGCGCAAGCTGTCGCTGGAGCAGTCCCTGGAGTTCTGCCGTGACGACGAGTGCGTCGAGGTGACCCCGGAGGCCGTTCGCATCCGCAAGGTGAACCTGGACGCCCGCGAGCGTGCCCGCGCCGCGAGCCGCGCCAAGAACGGCTGAGGTACGGCCGCTCGGCGGTAGTTTCCGGAGACCTGGCCCTCTGTCCTTCGGAGGGCCAGGTCTTCGTTATGTCCGCCTTTCGGGGGCCCGGGCGGGGTGCGCGGGGCGGCCGGCCGCAGGTCGGCGGGGTGCGTTCTGGTCGTGTTACGGGCAGTTGAGACGGTGTTCGGATATCGGAGATTCAGCGGTCAAGTTTCGGACATGTAAACAAAAATAACTTCGCTTATGTCCGAAATGACGGTTTACTGTCTCGCATGTCAAGCGCGCACAGGTGTCAATCGTCGCAATTTTTGCTCAAAATATTGACGATAGGGAGATCCCTAGGTCTTCCGCCCTTGACGCGCGTTGACCTCCTTGGCGAAAGTTCCCCCAAACCACAGAACCTGCCGGTTTCTGTGCTGCGCTCCAATTCTCCAACCCCCCGGGGGAAGAACACACATGACCAGTCCAGCCAAGGCCGAGGGCTCCGGGCCGTCGATCGCCTTGGACCCCGAGCTCGAGTCGAAGCCCGAGCCCGCCAAGGGCGAGACGAAGCTTGAGGGTCGTTCCCCCGGCCAGCTGATGTGGCAGCGGTTCAAGCGTGACCGTACCGGCGTCATCTGTGCGGTGGTAGTGATTTTGTACTTCGTCATCGCTCTGGTGGCACCGCTGCTCACCAAGCTGAGCGGGACCGACCCGTACACCCTGTACGGCCAGGACCCGACGTTCGCGGACAAGCCGGTCCTGGACGACTTCGGCCTTCCGCTGGGCTGGTTCGGCGGGCTCTCCGGGGAGCACTGGTTCGGAGTCGAGCCGCAGTACGGACGCGATGTGTTCGCCATGCTGGTGTACGGCATGCGTACCTCGCTGTTCATGGCCCTGGGCGTCACCGGGCTGCTGATGGTCACGGGTGTCATCATCGGTCTGATCGGCGGCTACTTCGGCGGTCGTACCGACTACTGGATCGGCCGGGTCACGGACTTCTTCCTGTCCTTCCCGCAGCAGCTGTTCTTCATCGCCTTCATGCCCGTGGTGACCGCGTTCTTCGTGGACCCGCGCGAGGAGACCCCCACTTACTTCCGCGCGCTGGCGATGCTGATCGTGCTCTGGCTCCTGGGATGGATGGGCATGGCGCGCCTGGTGCGCTCGACCGTGCTGTCCCTGCGGGAGCGGGAGTTCGTCGAGGCCGCCAAGGTCTCCGGCGCCTCGCCCGGCCGGATCGTCCGCAAGGAGATCCTGCCGAACGTGGTGACGCCCATCCTGGTGCAGTTCACGTACCAGCTGCCCAGCACCATCCTCACCATCGCCTTCCTCTCCTTCGCCGGAGTCGGCTTCGTCGAGCCGACCCCGGACTGGGGACGACTGTTCGCCGCGGGCTCTAAGTACGCCCAGCAGGATCCGGCGTTCATCTTCTTCCCCGGTGTGGCGCTGGTGATCTTCGTCCTCGCATTCAACCTCCTCGGAGACTCGGTGCGGGACGCTTTCGACCCCAAGTCTGGGCGGTAGAACGTCCATTGGTGGGGGGTGACTGCCGCCCCCGCGTCGGCCTACCAGCCGCGTCAGGCAGTACTCATGGATAACAACCGACAGGTAGGTGCATACGCCACTATGAAGTCGTTCACTTCGCGCAGAGCGCGCGCCATCGTGGTCGCGATCGCGGCCGGTTCACTCGCGCTCACCGGATGCTCGGAGAACAAGGGCTCCAAGTCGACCGGCGACTCCAAGAAGGACCAGCAGGAAGCGTCGGTCCAGTCGAAGGCTGTCACCTACGCCGACGCCGCCGGTTCCACGGGCCCCGCCGCGGAGGTCGCCGGTGCCAAGAGCGGCGGCACCATCGCGGTCTACCAGGAGGCGGGCCTGTCCCACCTCGACCCGAGCCAGATCTACGTCTCGGACGCCGGCCAGGTCGCCAACCTGCTCTTCCGTCGCCTGACGCAGTTCAAGGAGGACGGCAAGGGCAACGTCTCGGTCGTGGGTGACCTCGCCACCGACTCGGGCAAGTCCTCCGACGGCGGCAAGACCTGGACCTTCACGCTGAAGGACGGCGTCAAGGACGCGAACGGCGCGGCCATCACGTCCACCGACGTCCGCCACACCGTCGAGCGCCAGTTCGCCAAGTTCATCTTCGACGGCCCGCCCTACCTCCAGACCTGGCTCGCCGGCGAGAAGTACTCCTCGGACTACCGCAAGCTCCTCCCGGGCGGTGGCTTCGACGGCAAGCACCTGCCGGCCTCCGTGCTCGACACCCCGGACGCGAAGACGGTCGTCTTCCACTTCGACACCGCCCGCCCGGACCTGCCGCAGACGCTGGCCATGGCCGGCTACGCGGTCGTCCCGGAGAAGACGGACACCAAGGAGAAGTACGACAAGGCCCCCGTGGCCACCGGTCCGTACAAGATCGCGTCGTACAAGATCGGCAAGTCCCTGGTGCTCACCAAGAACACCAACTGGGACCCGAAGACCGACTCGGTGCGCCACCAGTACCCGGACGGCTTCAACTTCCAGTTCGGCCTCACCGAGTCGACCCAGACCAAGCGTCTGATCGCCGACCAGGGCGAGGACAAGAACGCCATCCAGCTCACCGCCGGCGTCGAGGCCACGCAGATCCAGGACGTCATCGGCAACCCGGCGGTCAGCAAGCGCACGGTCAAGGGCTACCAGCCCTACGTGATGCAGCTGACGTTCAACCTGGACCGGGTGAAGAACCTCAAGGTCCGCCAGGCCATCACGTACGCCGTCAACTCCAAGTCGCTCATCGCCGGTGAGGGCGGTGTCTACGGCGGCGACGTGGCGCCGAACTTCTTCGCCCCGACCCTGCCGGGCTACGAGGCGAAGTACGACCCGTACGGTCGTCTGAAGACGCCGCAGGGCAACATCGCGAAGGCCAAGGAGATCCTCAAGGACATCCCGGCCGCCGAGAAGAAGGTCGTCTTCGCGTACGCCAACAGCGAGAACGGCCAGAAGCGCAAGGTCGCGATCGAGGACGCCCTGACCAAGGTCGGCTTCGACGTCGTCTCCAAGGAAGTCGACGCCGCGAGCTACTACGAGCAGATCGGCAAGCTCAACAACCCGTACGACATGTACATCTCGGGTTGGGGCCAGGACTGGCCGTCGGCCGGCACCGTGATCACGCCGGTCTACGACCCGTCCCAGGTCGCCGACGGTTCGCCGAACTACTCGCACACCAAGGACCCGAAGGTCAAGGAGCTCATCAAGACGGCGCTGAGCCAGGAGCCGACCGAGGCCGCGAAGACCTGGACGGAAGCCCAGCACTACCTGATGGAGAAGGTCCTGCCGGCCGCTCCGCTCTGGTACACGAAGCAGTTCCAGCTCTCCGGTTCGAACATCGGTGGTGCCCGGTACGCCTCGGTCTCCAGCCTGATCGACATCAACCAGCTGTACCTGAAGTCGTAACTCTCTACGGCTGACCGCGGGGGCGCGCACCAGGCGGAGCGCGCCCCCGTACTTCCGCGAAACCTCCCACCGTCTCCGCAGAGAGCAGCCTCCCCGCCATGCTTCAGTTCATCCTCCGGCGCACAGTCGGTGCCGTCGTCACCCTGTTCCTCCTCGGCGCCGCCACCTTCTTCCTGTTTGTCGCCGCGCCTTCCGACTACGCCTCGCTGGCCTGCGGCAAGGACTGCTCTCCCCAGAGACTGGAAGACATCCGACAGGCCCTCGGTCTCAATCTGCCCATCGCGCAGCAGTTCTGGGACTTCATGACGGGCATCGTCATGGGCCGCGACTTCCCCACCGGGCACTGCAGCGCTCCGTGCCTCGGGGTCTCCTTCTACTCGGGTGACGAGGTCTGGTCCACGATCCTGGACCGCTTCCCGACCACCCTGACCCTCACCGCGGGCGGCGCGATCGTCTTCCTCGTCGTCGGTGTCGGCGCGGGCATGCTCGCCGCGTACAAGCGCGGATCCACGGTCGACAAGATCGCCACCGGCGCGTCGATGGTGCTCAGCTCGTTCCAGATCTACTTCCTCGGCCCGATCGTGCTGATCATCTTCGTGTACAGCACGGGCTGGATGGACAACCCCCAGTACAACCCGATCACCGAGAACCCGTTCAAGTGGTTCACCGGCATGCTGTTGCCCACCCTCGTGATGGCGACCATCTTCACCGCGCAGTACACGCGTATGGCGCGCTCGTCGATGATCGAGCAGCTCTCCGAGGAGCACGTGCGCACCGCCCGGGCGAAGGGCATGTCCAGCAAGTACGTGTTCTTCCGCTACGCGTGGCGTGGTGCGCTCATCCCGATCGTCACCGTGCTCGGCATCGACATCAGCAGCATGCTGGGCGGTGCCGTCGTCACCGAGCTCACGTTCTCCCTCCAGGGGATCGGCCGTCTCGCCGTGGACGGTGCCTCCCACAAGGACCTGCCGCTGACCATGGGCGTCATGCTGTTCGGTGCCCTCTTCATCCTGATCTTCAACATCCTCACCGACATCGCGTACGCCTACATCGACCCGCGCGTCCGGCTCTCCTAGGAAGAACGAACCACCGTGACCACACTGACCAAGACCGAGGACGCCCCGGCCCCGACCGGCCCGGAGAGCTTCCTGTCGGTGCGTGATCTGAGGGTGCAGTTCTCCACCGAGGACGGCATCGTCAAGGCGGTCGACGGGCTGTCCTTCGACGTCGAGCGCGGCAAGACCCTGGGTATCGTCGGCGAGTCCGGCTCCGGCAAGTCCGTCACCAACCTGACGGTCCTGGGCCTGCACAACCCGCGCAGCACCACGATCGACGGCGAGATCATTCTCGACGGCAAGGAACTCGTCACCGCCACGGAGAAGGAGCTGGAGCAGCTCCGCGGCAACAAGATGGCGATGATCTTCCAGGACCCGCTGACCGCGCTGTCGCCGTTCTACACCGTGGGCCGCCAGCTGTCCGAGCCGTACATGAAGCACACCGGCGCCTCCAAGAAGGAGGCGAAGGACCGCGCGGTGCAGATGCTGGAGAAGGTCGGCATCCCGCAGCCCAAGGTGCGCTTCGACGACTTCCCGCACCAGTTCTCCGGCGGTATGCGCCAGCGTGCGATGATCGCCATGGCACTGATGTGCGACCCCGACCTGCTGATCGCCGACGAGCCGACCACCGCACTGGATGTCACCGTGCAGGCCCAGATCCTGGACCTGCTCAAGGACCTCCAGCAGGAGTTCGGCTCCGCGATCATCTTCATCACCCACGACCTGGGCGTCATCTCCAACATGGCCGACGACCTGCTCGTGATGTACGCGGGCCGGGCCGTCGAGCGCGGCAGCGTCCGCGAGGTCATGCGGGAGCCGCGGCACCCCTACACCTGGGGTCTGCTCAGCTCCATGCCGCGACTGGACAGCGACGTCGACGAGGCGCTGACGCCGATCCCCGGCTCGCCGCCCTCGCTGCTCAACCCGCCGACGGGCTGCCCCTTCCACCCGCGGTGCGCCTTCCGCAGCGAGGTGCCCGGCACGCTGTGCACCGACTCCAGGCCGCCGCTGGGCGACGGCCGGGCGGCCGCCTGTCACCTGACGGCCGAGCAGAAGCAGACCATCTTCATCGACAAGATCCAGCCCCGGCTGCGCTAGGGAGAACCGAGACATGAGCGACAACCTCACCCTCCCGACACAGCAGGGCACCGCCGACACCGCGCCCGCCGAGACGCTGCTCGAGGTCCAGGGCCTGACGAAACACTTCCCCATCTTCGGCGGCTTTCCGATCAAACGGAGAGTCGGCGCCGTGCAGGCCGTCGACGGTGTCGACCTGACCGTGGGCGTCGGCGAGAGCGTCGGCCTGGTGGGCGAGTCGGGCTGTGGCAAGTCGACCACCGGCCGGCTCATCACCCGCCTGCTGGAGCCCTCGGCCGGCACGATCACGTACGCCGGCCAGGACATCACCCACGCCTCGCGCCGTCAGATGGCGCCGGTGCGGTCCGAGATCCAGATGATCTTCCAGGACCCGTACTCCTCGCTGAACCCGCGGCAGACCGTCGGCACGATCATCAAGTCGCCGATGGAGGTCAACGGGATCAACCCGCCCGGAGGCCGGGAGACCAGGGTCCGCGAGCTCCTGGAGCTCGTCGGTCTCAACCCGGAGCACTACAACCGCTTCCCGCACGAGTTCTCCGGCGGTCAGCGCCAGCGCATCGGCGTGGCCCGCGCGCTGGCCCTGAACCCGAAGCTGATCGTGGCGGACGAGCCGGTCTCCGCGCTGGACGTGTCGATCCAGGCGCAGGTGGTGAACCTGCTCAAGAAGGTCCAGGACGAGCTGGGCATCGCCTTCCTCTTCATCGCCCACGACCTCGCGATCGTCCGGCACTTCTCGAAGCGTGTCGCGGTCATGTACCTCGGCAAGGTGGTCGAGGTGGGCGACCGGGACTCGATCTACAACCGCCCCCGGCACCCGTACACGCACGCGCTGCTGTCCGCGGTGCCCGAGGTGGAGCTCGACGACGAGTCGGAGGCCCGGGAGCGGATCCGTCTCGCCGGTGACGTCCCGTCCCCGATCCACCCGCCGTCCGGCTGCCGCTTCCGCACCCGCTGCTGGAAGGCGCAGGACAAGTGCGCCACGGAGGAGCCCCCGCTGGTCCAGCTCTCCGGCAACCTCGACGGTCACCTGACCGCCTGCCACTTCCCGGAGGACCCCTCGACGGAGGCCCGCGACGCGGACGTCGTCCTCGACCCGGCCCTGCGGGCGCTGGAGGAGCCGGCCGACAAGGAGTGACCCCGCCGGCCGACAAGGAGGAGTGACTCCGTAAGGCCGACAGGAATGAGTCCGTAAGGACGTGCGACCGCCGACCGGGGCGGGGGTGAGGCCACCAGGCCACCCCCGCCCCGGTCGCGTGTGTCCGGCCGTCCGGCGCCCTGCTGGGGAGCCCCGTCCCCCGGGAGGCCGTGCGAACGGGTGAGTGCATGTGCGTGCCGTTCCTTTTGAGGCGATATTGGCCGATAAAGGATCAGCGTTTCGGCGCTGGCGGCCCAGCGCAGTCATGCGCGTTCCTGAGGAGGCACCCCATGCGTGGAGCCACGCACGCCCAACGAGTCGTCTGCGCGGCGGCGGTAGCGCTCGCGGCCACGGCCTGCGGAGGCGGCGGGAGCGACGGCGGCGGTGGAGGCGGCGGCGGGGTGTTCAGCTCCTCCTGGGGAGACCCGCAGAACCCGCTGGAGCCGGCCAACACCAACGAGGTGCAGGGCGGCAAGGTCCTCGACATGATCTTCCGGAGCCTGAAGAAGTACGACCCGGAGACCGGCAAGGCCGAGGACATGCTCGCCGAGAAGATCGTCACCAAGGACTCCCAGAACTTCACCATCACCGTGAAGGACGGCTGGACCTTCAGCAACGGAGAGCCGGTCACCGCGCAGTCCTTCGTGGACGCCTGGAACTACGGCGCCAGCCTGAAGAACAACCAGAAGAACGCGTACTTCTTCGGCTACATCGACGGCTACGACAAGGTCCACCCGGAGAGCGGCTCGCAGAGCGCCGACAAGCTCTCCGGGCTGAAGGTGGTCGATCCCAAGACCTTCACCGTCAAGCTCAGCCAGAAGTTCTCCACCTTCCCCGACACTCTCGGCTACGTCGCCTACGCCCCGCTGCCGAAGGCGTTCTTCACCGACCACGCGGCCTGGGTGAGCAAGCCGATCGGCAACGGCCCGTACACCATCGACTCCTACACCAAGGGCTCCCAGATGGCCCTGAAGAAGTGGGACGCCTACCCCGGGAACGACAAGGCGCAGAACGACGGGGTCAACCTCAAGGTGTACACCGACAACAACACCGCCTACACCGACCTGCTGGCCGGCAACCTCGACCTGGTCGACGACGTGCCCGCCGCCCAGCTCAAGAACGTCAAGAACGACCTCGGCGGGCGGTACATCAACACACCCGCCGGCATCATCCAGACCCTCGCCTTCCCGTACTACGACAAGAACTGGAACAAGGCCGACTCCGACAAGGTCCGCAAGGGCCTGTCCATGGCGATCAACCGTGACCAGATCACGGACACGATCTTCCAGAAGACCCGCACCCCGGCCACCGACTGGACCTCACCGGTGCTCGGCGAGGCCGGCGGCTTCCAGGACGGCCTGTGCGGGGACAGCTGCAAGTA
This sequence comes from Streptomyces sp. NPDC002306, assembly GCF_053593435.1. Classification (NCBI taxonomy): domain Bacteria; kingdom Bacillati; phylum Actinomycetota; class Actinomycetes; order Kitasatosporales; family Streptomycetaceae; genus Streptomyces; species Streptomyces sp. NPDC002306. The sequence continues at coordinate 287,418 of NZ_JBSFCK010000010.1, read as the reverse complement.
CGACCCCGCCGCGGCCAAGAAGCTGATCGCCGAGGGCGGCGGCCTGCCCGGCGGCCAGGTCAAGATCACGTACAACGCGGACACCGGCTCGCACAAGCAGTGGGTCGACGCGGTGTGCAACTCCATCAACAACGCCCTCGGCGACGACAAGGCCTGCGTCGGCAACCCGGTCGGCACGTTCGCCGACTTCCGCAACCAGATCGGCGACAAGAAGATGACCGGTCCGTTCCGCGCCGGCTGGCAGATGGACTATCCGCTGATCCAGAACTTCCTGCAGCCGCTCTACTACACCGACGCCTCCTCCAACGACGGCAAGTGGTCCAACAAGGACTTCGACAAGCTCGTCGACAAGGCCAACGCCGAGACGGACACGACCAAGGCGGTGAGCACCTTCCAGGACGCCGAGAAGGTCGTCCGGGACAACATGGCCGCCATCCCGCTCTGGTACCAGAACGGCAGCGCCGGCTACTCGGACCGGCTCTCGAACGTCAAGCTCAACCCGTTCTCCGTCCCCGTGTACAACGAGATCAAGGTCGGCTGATCCGCCGTGGGACGCTACGTCGTCCGGCGCCTCCTCCAGATGATCCCGGTGTTCATCGGCGCCACCCTGCTGATCTTCCTGATGGTGAACGTGATGGGCGACCCCATCGCGGGCCTGTGCGGCGAGCGGCAGTGCGACCCCGCCACGGCCACCCAGCTGAAGCGGGAGTTCGGCCTCGACAAACCGGTCTGGCAGCAGTACGCGACCTACATGGGGAACGTCTTCACCGGAGACTTCGGTACGGCGTTCAACGGCCAGCCGGTCACCGAGCTGATGGGCGCGGCGTTCCCCGTCACCATCCGGCTGACGATCGTCGCGATCATCTTCGAGATCGTCATCGGGATCACCCTGGGTGTCATCACGGGCCTGCGCCGGGGCCGGCCCGTCGACACCGCGGTGCTGCTGCTCACCCTGGTCGTGATCTCCGTGCCCACCTTCGTCACCGGTCTGCTGCTCCAGCTGCTGCTGGGCGTCGAGTGGGGCTGGATCAAACCGTCCGTCTCCCCGGACGCCACCTTCGGCGAGCTGATCGTGCCGGGCCTGGTGCTGGCCTCCGTCTCCCTGGCCTACGTCACCCGGCTGACCCGCACCTCCATCGCCGAGAACAAGCGCTCCGACTACGTCCGCACGGCGACCGCCAAGGGCCTGCCCAGGCACCGGGTCATCACCCGGCACCTGCTGCGCAACTCCCTGATCCCGGTCGTCACCTTCATCGGCACCGACATCGGTGCCCTGATGGGCGGCGCGATCGTGACCGAGCGGATCTTCAACATCCACGGCGTCGGCTACCAGCTCTACCAGGGCATCGTCCGCCAGAACACCCAGACCGTCGTCGGATTCGTGACCATTCTCGTGCTCGTCTTCCTGGTCGCCAACCTGCTCGTCGACCTCCTGTACGCCGTACTCGACCCGAGGATCCGCTATGCCTGACCCCCAGGACCGGGGCGCACCCGAGGGCGCCATCGCCGCGACCGGCATGGGCGGGGCCATGGACCTCGCCACGAGCGAGGCGGAGACCCTGGAGAAGACGCCGGGCGGTCCCCTGGGCACCGGCCCCGCGGGCAAGCCCCGCTCGCTGTGGTCCGACGCCTGGCGCGACCTGCGCCGCAACCCCGTCTTCATCGTCTCCTCGCTGGTCATCCTCTTCCTGGTCTTCATCTCCCTGTGGCCCTCGGCGATCGCCTCCGGCAGCCCCCTGCAGTGCGACCTCGCCAAGGCCCAGCAGGGCTCCCGGGGAGGCGCTCCGTTCGGCTACGACGGCCAGGGCTGCAACGTGTACACCCGCACGGTCTACGGGGCCCGTACGTCCGTCACGGTGGGCGTCTGCGCCACGGTGGGGGTCGCGCTCTTCGGGAGCGTCCTGGGCGGCCTGGCGGGCTTCTTCGGCGGGTTCTGGGACTCGATCCTGTCCCGGATCACCGATGTCTTCTTCGCGATCCCGGTCGTGCTCGGCGGTCTGGTCCTGCTGTCCGTGGTCACCAGCAACACCGTCTGGCCGGTCATCGGGTTCATGGTGCTGCTCGGCTGGCCGCAGATTTCCCGCATCGCCCGCGGCTCCGTCATCACCGCGAAGCAGAACGACTACGTCCAGGCGGCCCGCGCCCTGGGCGCCTCCAACTCGCGGCTCCTGCTGCGGCACATCGCCCCGAACGCGGTGGCACCGGTGATCGTCGTCGCGACCATCGCGCTCGGCACCTACATCGCGCTGGAGGCGACCCTGTCGTACCTCGGTGTCGGGCTGAAGCCGCCGAGCGTGTCCTGGGGGATCGACATCTCCGCCGCCTCCCCGTACATCCGCAACGCCCCGCACGCGCTGCTGTGGCCCTCCGGGGCGCTGGCGCTGACCGTCCTGGCCTTCATCATGCTCGGCGACGCGGTGCGCGACGCCCTCGACCCGAAGCTGAGGTGACGGCGACATGCTGCTCGAAGTACGCGACCTGCAGGTGGAGTTCCGCACCAGGGACGGGATCGCCAAGGCCGTCAACGGCGTCAGCTACGGCGTCGACGCGGGCGAGACCCTCGCCGTGCTCGGCGAGTCCGGCTCCGGGAAGTCCGTCACTGCGCAGGCGATCATGGGCATCCTCGACATGCCGCCCGGCCGGATCACCGGCGGCCAGATTCTTTTCCAGGGCCGGGACCTGCTGACCCTGAAGGAGGACCAGCGGCGCAAGGTGCGCGGCGCCGAGATGGCGATGATCTTCCAGGACGCGCTGTCCTCCCTGAACCCCGTGCTCTCCGTGGGCGACCAGCTCGGCGAGATGTTCGTGGTGCACCGCGGGATGTCACGCAAGGACGCGCGGGCCAAGGCCGTCGAGCTGATGGACCGGGTCCGCATCCCGGCCGCCGGGGAGCGGGTGAAGCAGTACCCGCACCAGTTCTCCGGCGGTATGCGCCAGCGCATCATGATCGCGATGGCGCTGGCCCTGGAACCGGCCCTGATCATCGCCGACGAACCCACCACCGCCCTCGACGTCACCGTCCAGGCCCAGGTCATGGACCTGCTCGCGGAGTTGCAGCGCGAGTACAACATGGGTCTCATCCTGATCACCCACGACCTGGGCGTGGTCGCGGACGTCGCCGACCGGATCGCGGTGATGTACGCGGGCCGGATCGTGGAGCAGGCCCCCGTGCACGACATCTACAAGGCGCCCGCCCACCCCTACACGCGGGGACTGCTGGAGTCCATCCCGCGGCTGGACCAGAAGGGCCGGGAGCTCTACGCCATCAAGGGTCTGCCGCCCAACCTCATGAACATCCCGGCGGGCTGCGCCTTCAACCCCCGTTGCCCGATGGCCCAGGACGTGTGCCGGACGGACGAGCCACCGCTGTACGAGGTGTCCGAGTCGGGCGGGGCCCGGACGAGCGCCTGCCACTTCTGGAGGGAGTGCCTCCATGACTGAGCCGATTCTGGAGGTGAGCGGGCTCGTCAAGCACTACCCGCTCACCCAGGGCATCCTCTTCAAGAAGCAGGTCGGCGCGGTGAAGGCCGTCGACGGCGTCGACTTCGCCCTGGCCCGGGGCGAGACCCTCGGTATCGTCGGCGAGTCCGGCTGCGGCAAGTCGACGGTCGCCAGGATGCTGGTCAACCTGGAGAAGCCGACGGCCGGCTCGATCAAGTACAAGGGTGAGGACATCACCCGCCTGTCCGGGAGGGCGCTGAAGGCCGTACGGCGCAACATCCAGATGGTCTTCCAGGACCCGTACACCTCCCTCAACCCCCGGATGACGGTCGGCGACATCATCGGCGAGCCGTACGAGATCCACCCGGAGGCGGCTCCCAAGGGCGACCGGCGCCGGAAGGTCCAGGACCTGCTGGACGTGGTCGGCCTCAACCCCGAGTACATCAACCGCTATCCCCACCAGTTCTCCGGCGGCCAGCGCCAGCGCATCGGCATCGCGCGGGGGCTGGCGCTGCGCCCCGAGGTGATCGTCGCCGACGAGCCGGTCTCCGCGCTGGACGTGTCGGTGCAGGCACAGGTCATCAACCTGATGGCCGGTCTCCAGAAGGAGTTCGACCTCTCCTACCTGTTCATCGCGCACGACCTGTCGATCGTCCGGCACATCTCGGACCGGGTCGCGGTGATGTACCTCGGGCGGATCGTGGAGATCGGCAAGGACGCCGAGATCTACGACCATCCCACCCACCCGTACACCCAGGCCCTGCTCTCGGCGGTCCCGGTTCCCGACCCGGACGCCCGCGAACACCGTGAGCGGATCATCCTCGCGGGTGACGTGCCGTCCCCGACGAACATCCCCTCCGGCTGCCGCTTCCGTACCCGCTGCTGGAAGGCCCAGGAGCGCTGCGCCCTGGAGGTGCCCGTCCTGGCCGTCCCCGCCGAGTTCCGCATGACGTCCAGCCCGGCGGCCCACGACTCGGCCTGCCACTTCGCCGAGGAGAAGCAGGTGGTGCCGCCCGAGGAGCCGCCGCCCGACCCGGCGGACGGGGTGTCATAACCGCCTGAATCAGCATCAACCGCGTTAACAAGCAGGCAACTTGGCCGAAGCGATTCCGATATACGGACGGGCCAGTCTGAACAGCGTACGGCCGTGCGGGTGCCGTAGACGGGCCGGGAGCGCCATGTCTCCCGGCCCGTCGCCTTGTCCGGTGCCTTGTCCGATGCCTCGTCCGGTGCCTCGTCCGGTGTCTCAGTCCCGTGCGAGCGCGCGCCGCAGGAAGTCCAGCTGGAGCCGGAGCAGGTTCTCGGCGACCGCCTCCTGAGGGGTCATGTGGGTCACCCCGGAGAGGGGCAGCACCTCGTGCGGCCGGCCGGCCGCCAGCAGCGCCGAGGACAGCCGCAGCGAGTGGGCGACCACCACGTTGTCGTCCGCGAGACCGTGGATGATCATCATCGGGCGGGCCGGTTCGGCCGGCTCCACCAGTCCGGCGTCGTCCACCAGCGAGTTGCGGCGGTACACCTCCGGCTGCTGCGCCGGATGCCCGAGGTAGCGCTCCTGGTAGTGGGTGTCGTACAGGCGCAGATCGGTGACCGGGGCGCCGACCACGGCGGCGTGGAAGACGTCGGGGCGTCGCAGCACCCCCAGGGCGGCCAGATAGCCGCCGAAGGACCAGCCGCGGATCGCGACCCGGCTCAGGTCCAGCGGGAAGTCCTCGGCGAGGGCCTGGAGCGCGTCGACCTGGTCCTGGAGGACCACCGCCGCCAGATCGTCCTTGACCGCCTTCTCCCAGCCCGGCGAGCGGCCCGGGGTGCCCCGCCCGTCGGCGACGACGACCGCGAACCCCTGGTCGGCGAACCACTGCGAGGTCAGATGCGCGTTGTGCGCGGCGACCACGCGCTGACCGTGCGGGCCACCGTAGGGGTCCATGAGGACCGGCAGGGGAGTGTCACCGAGGTAGTCCGAAGGCATAAGCACGGCGCATGGAATTCTCCGTGCGCCCCCCTCGACCAGGGTCACGCGCGGGGACATACCTGGATTTTCGGCGTACGACCGGACAGTCGCCGTCAGCTTTCCGCCACGCAGCACCTGCACCTTCGACCCCGGCCGGTCCGGCGTCGCGGAGACGAGCACGGTCACGCCCCCCGCGCGCACCGCCGTGTGCACGCCGGGCACCTGGGACACGCGTTCCAGGCCCAGTTCGTTGACGCGGTAGACGTGCACCTCGCCGGTCTCCGGAGCCGCCGCGTCCTCGCCGGCCGAGGCCGAGACCAGCACGTCCTCGTCGGTGACGTCCAGCACCGCGCGCAGGTGCAACTGCGTTCCGGTGAGAGGTCGTTCGCCGACCGCGAGCACCCGTGCGCCGCCCTCGTCCGCGATCCGGACCAGCTGCCCGGACGGGCTCCAGCACGGCACTCCAGGGAAAAGATCCAGCCAATTTCGATCTTCATCGGCGTGCACCATCCGGGTCGCCCCGGTCCGCGGGTCCACGGCCAGGAACAGCTGGCTGCGCTGGTCCCGGGCCTGCACCAGGAGCAGTGGCGCACCCGCCGCTGACCAGTGCACTCGCGCCAGATACGGGTAGCGCGCCCGGTCCCAGGACACCTCCGTGCGGGCCCCGTCGAGCCCGATCACGAACAGCCGCACCTCCGCGTTGGGCGTGCCGGCCGCCGGATACGGGACGTGTTGTGGATCACGTTCCGGGTGGGCGGGATCGGAGATCCACCACCGCTGCACCGGCGTGTCGTCCACCCGCGCCACCAGCAGCCGGTCCGACTCCGGTGCCCACCAGAAACCCCGCGAGCGCGCCATCTCCTCGGCCGCGATGAACTCGGCCGATCCATAGGAGACTCCGGCCGACTCGGGCTCCGCGAGCGCGCGGTCGCCCTCGCCGTCGGCGCCCACCAGGCGCAGGGTGCCCCGGTGGACGTAGGCGATGTGCTGTCCGTCGGGGGAGGGGCGCGGGTCGATCACCGGGCCGGGCACGGGCAGTTGGCGTGCCGCGCCGGACAGCAGCCCGGCCGTGAACAGCCGCCCGGACAGGGCGAAGGAGGCCAGTTCCACGGCCGCGTCGGTGGCGTAGGCGACGATGCCCGCACCGCCCTCGCGGCTGCGTTCGCGGCGCGCCCGCTCCTCGGGCGAGAGCTTCTCCGCGGCTCCGCCCAGGAGGGCGCCCGGGTCGGCCGCCACGCGTTCCGTGCCGCCCGCCACATCAAGAACCCACAGGGAGTTGGCCCGGTCCGTGCCGGACCCGGAGCGCAGGAACACGACCCGCGAACCGTCGGGAGCCACGGTGAAGGAACGCGGCGCGCCGAGCGTGAATCGCTGGGTGCGGGCGTGCCGACGGGGGAAGGAGTCAGGCTCGGTCGTCATGCCCTGACCATATTGGCCATGCGCCCCCTTGTGCGGCAGTGCGCCGACGGATGCGCGCGCACGGATAGTTATGATCACTAGCGCTGTGTGGGTATGAACCTGCTGGCTGCTGTATGGATTTACAAGTTCCCCTGCTGTGCCCCCACGTTCCCGGGTCCTTGGAGGTGAGCCGCCGTGGCACTCTCGATTTCGGCGGTAGTGCTGCTGGCGATCGTCGTCTTCCTGCTGATCAAGAAGTCGGGTCTGAAGGGCGGGCACGCGGTCGTGTGCATGCTCCTCGGGTTCTACCTCGCCTCGTCGACCGTGGCGCCCACGATCAGCGATCTGACCACGAGCGTCGCGAGCATGATCGGCAGTATCAAGTTCTGATGCGGGCACGGGGTTGTGGCGGCCGGGCCGTCCCGACGGGGAGCCTGGCGCGCCACCGGGGCGAGCGTGCCTCGTAGGGTGGTCCCATGACGGAACCACCCGCCCGGAGTCTGCTGCTGGTGCACGCGCACCCGGACGACGAGTCGATCAACAACGGCGCGACCATGGCCAGGTACGCGGCCGAGGGCGTGCGGGTGACCCTGGTCACCTGCACCCTCGGCGAACTCGGCGAGGTCATCCCGCCCGAGCTCGGGCACCTGAGCGGCGTCGCCCTGGGTGAGTACCGGCTGGGCGAGCTGGCGGCCGCGATGCGCGAACTCGGCGTCGAGGACTTCCGTCAGCTCGGCGGCCCCGGCCGCTACCGGGACTCCGGGATGATGGGCCTGCCCGAGAACGACGACCCGTCCTGCTTCTGGCAGGCGGACGTCGACGAGGCCGCCGCCCGTCTCCTCGACGTGATCCTCGAGGTGGACCCCCAGGTCCTCGTCACCTACGACGACAACGGCGGCTACGGCCACCCCGACCACATCCAGGCCCACCGCGTCGCCATGCGCGCCGCCGAACTGGCCGCCGACGCCGGCCGGCCGATCCCCAGGGTCTACTGGAACCGCGTACCGCGCGCGGCCGCCGAGGAGGCCTTCGGCCGGCTCCGCGCCGAGCTGCCCGGCCCCGGGACCAAGGCCGCCGCCGTCGAGGACGTGCCGGGCGTCGTGGCCGGCGAACGGATCACCGCCGAGATCGACGGCACCGCGTACGCCGCCGCCAAGGCCGCCGCGATGCGCGCGCACGCCACTCAGATCGAGGTGGCGTCCGACGGCGCGTACTTCGCGCTCTCCAACGAGCTCGCCCAGCCCCTCTTCACCACCGAGTACTACGAACTGGTGAGCGGGGAGCGCGCGGGCGGACGCACGGCCGACCTGTTCGCCGGGACCGAGGAGGCGTCATGAGCGAACGCGGTGCGATGCTCGCCCAGCCGTTGCGGCGTCCCTCCGCCGGACGCGCCCTCGCCCACCTGGGGCTCCTGCTGCTCGGCGTGCTGGTCGCGATGGCCGGCGCGCTGGTGCAGGCGGCGTGGTTCCCGGGCGGACTGCTGCTCGCGCTCGCCGGTGCCGTCGGGCTCTTCCTCGGCGGGGCGCGTGCCGCGGGCAGCCGGGGCGGGGCCGTCGCGCCCGCCGCGGGCTGGATGGTCACCGTCGTCTTCCTCACCGCCAGCCGCCCCGAAGGGGACTTCCTGTTCGGCGCGGGCGGCGGTTCCTATCTCTTCCTGCTCGGCGGCATGGCTCTCGCTGTGATCTGCGCCACCCTCGGCCGGGGGCGGCAACCGGGGGCAGACACCGTCCGACTTGGGAAGTGACGTACCACTTCGCCGTGTGTCGCGCGTGGATGTGCCGTGTGGGTTTCCCCGGCGGTCGTGGGATACACGCCAGAAGTGGCCAGTATGGTGGTGCGCGCCGCCGAGCCGCCCGTGAGGCCTGTGCGGGCGGCGGAGCCAACCGGGAGAACCTGCCTTGAGTCGTGAAACTGACACTCCGTCCTCCGGGCCCGACGGGCGCGGCGGAGCCGCTTACCCCTCCGGCACGCCGCCGTACGGGACCCCCATGGTTTCCGACGGCGGTACGGGCGCGGGCCGTTCGGCCGCCCAGCCGGAGGAGCGCAAGACCGAGACCACGCTGACGACCCGGATCCGGATCAACATCCCCGGGTCGCGGCCGATTCCGCCGGTCGTCGTCCGTACGCCCGTCGCGGACAGCGACAGCGGGACGGGCGAGGACACCGGCGCCGCCGCACCGGCGCCCGCCGCCGTGCCCACCGGCGCCGTCGAACCGCCCGCCGACCCCGCGGCCCCGGCCGAGGAGAAGACGAGCGACTGGTTCGCCCCCCGCAAGGGCGGATCGGGCAAGGGCGGCGGTTCCACCAACGGCGCGGGCCTGCCGGGCGGTGCCGCGGCGGGCGCCGCCGGTGCCGGTCCGGGCGCGCCCGCCGGTGCCCCCGCGGCCGCCCCGCCGAACGCCGGCCGGCCCGGCGGTGTGGCCGGAACCGCGGGTCCCGCCGGCGGCTCGCGCCCCGGCGGCACGAACGGTGCCGGACTCTCGGGCGCCACCGGTGGCCCCGTCGCGCCCGGCCACGGCGGCGGCACCGGTTCCTTCGACGTGACCGAGGCCCTGGCGGCGGGTCCGCTGGGCAACGGCTCACGCCCCGGCTCCGGCGATACCCGCCGGGACGACCTGCCGTACTTCGCGGAGAACGGCCAGGGCGCTCAGAGCGGCCAGGGCGGCCAGAGCGGGTACGGCGGCCCGCCGAGCGTCCCCGGCGGCCAGGGCGGCGCCCAGGGCCCCTCCGGCCCCACCGGCGGCCCGGTCACCGGCGACGGCCCGCTGGTGCCCCCGGTGGGCGGCGCGCAGGGCGGCCTCGGCGCACGCCGCGTCCCCGGCGCCTCCGGTGCTCCCGGCGGACCGGGCGCGCCCGGCGCTCCGGGTGCTCCCGGCGGCCCGCAGGCGTTCAGCGGCGGTGAGTCCTTCAGCGACCCCGGGATGCCCGGCGGACCCCGTGGGCGTGGCCCCGGTGGTCCCGGCACGGCTCCCGGCCGCGGCCCCGCGGCCGCGGGCGGTGGCCCCGGCGGGCTGAGCGACGACACCGCGATCCTCACCCCGCAGAAGCCGGCCCCCGAACCCGGCCCCGGCGGCTACGGCGGCCGCATGGACAACGTCTCCGGGCAGACCGTCACCAGCGGCATGCCCATCGTGCCCCCGGGCGTCGCGGGCGCCCCCGGCGCGCCGTTCGGATCCGGCGCGCGCCCCGACGGACCGCTGCCGCACACGCCCCCGAAGCTGCCCGAGCCGGTCGCGCAGAACGTGCCGCCGGCCGCGCCCCGGAAGAAAAAGAAGGGCCGCAGCAAGCTGGTCCTGCTCGGCAGCCTCGTGGTCGTCGGCGCGGCCGGCGCCTACGGCGCGGGCCTGCTGATGAACCACTCCGACGTGCCCAAGGGCACCACCGTGCTCGGCGTCGACATCGGCGGAGGGACCCGCGACGAGGCCGTCAAGAAGCTCGACGAGGCCTTCGGCGAGCGGGTCGGCCAGCCGCTGAAGCTGTCGGTCGACGGCGACACCGTCACGCTCAAGCCGGACCAGGCCGGCCTCCAGCTCGACGAGCAGGCCACCGTCGCGGCGGCCGCGCAGAGCGACTACAACCCGGTCTCCGTCATCGGCTCGCTCTTCGGCGGCCAGCGCGAGATCGAGCCGGTCATGCCCGTCGACGAGGAGAAGCTCCAGGCCGCGCTGCAGAGCGCGGCGGGCGGCTCCGGCTCGGCGAGCGACGGCACGATCAAGTTCCAGTCCGGCAAGGCCGTCGCGGTGTACGGCAAGGCGGGCAAGGGCATCGACGTCGCCCAGTCGAACACCGCCGTCGCACAGGCCTACCGCACCCAGGTGGAGACGGGCGCGCCCGCCACCGTGAAGGTGCCGACGACCACCCGGCAGCCGACGATCCCGGACGCCGAGGTCGACCGGATGATGAAGAAGTTCGCCGAGCCGGCGATGTCCGCCAAGGTCACCGTGCAGACGGACGCCGCGCACTCGGTCCCCTTCAGCCCGCAGAACTCCCTGTGGAAGTTCCTGGAGGTGAAGGCGATCGACGGCAAGCTCGTCGAGAGCTACAACGAGGCCGCGCTCAAGGAGCTCTACGGCCACACCTTCGACGGCGTGCTCATCACCCGCGGCACCGGCCAGAAGACGGCCGTCACGGTCCAGGACGTGATCAGCGCCCTGCGCCCGGCGCTGACCAGCACCACCAACCGCGTCGGCGTCATCGAGACGAACCCGTCCTAGCCGTCGCCGTGGCAGGCCGTCACGGCATCCGAAGGGGCACCCGGCAGCACCCGGGTGCCCCTTCGCCGTGCCCGGCCAGGGAGGCGGCGGGTCACGCCGTAGGGGCGGCCGCCGTACCCGGCCGCGGAGGCGGCGCGTCACCCCGTACGGCGGCCTGTCACCCCGTACGCATGACATCTGTCATCCGGCAGTCGGGACGGCCGACACTGCCGGGCCCCCGGCCTCCGCCGCCAGGATGGTCGGCATGACGACGACAGCGACGGCCACCGCCACCGAGGTGGTCGGGTTCGATCAGGTGGGCAAGAGGTACGGGGACGTACGCGCCGTGGACGGCCTGACGCTCCGGCTGCACCCGGGGGAGACCGTGGCCCTGCTCGGACCCAACGGGGCCGGCAAGTCCACCACCCTGGACCTGCTGCTCGGCCTCAAGCAGGCCGACAGCGGCACCGTCCGGGTGTTCGGCACCAGCCCGCGTGAGGCGATCATCGCCGGACGGGTGGGCGCGATGCTCCAGAGCGGCGGGCTGATGGACGAGGTGACCGTCGGGGAACTGGTCAAGCTCGCCTGCGACCTGCACCCGAAGCCGTACAAGGCGAGCGACGTGCTGGCCCGCGCGGGCATCGCGCAGATCGCCGACCGCAAGGTCGACAAGCTCTCCGGCGGCCAGGCCCAGCGGGTCCGGTTCGCCCTCGCCACCGCGGGCGACAGCGACCTGATCGTCCTGGACGAGCCGACCACCGGCATGGACGTCTCCGCCCGCCAGGCGTTCTGGGCCACCATGCGCGAGCAGGCCGACCAGGGCCGCACGGTGCTGTTCGCCACGCACTACCTCGAAGAGGCCGACGCCATCGCCGACCGCGTGCTCGTGCTGCACCGGGGCCGCCTCCTCGCGGACGGCACCGCCGCCGAGATCAAGGCGAAGGCGGGAGCGCGCAGGATCTCCTTCGACCTCCTCGACGACACGATCGACGAGGCACCCCTGCGGGCGCTGCCCTTCCTGACGTCCGTGGACATCTCGGGCCAGACGATCCGCCTCCAGTCCACCGACGCCGACGCGACCGTCCACGCCCTGTACGGCCTCGGCGTCTACCCCCGCAACCTCGAAGTCGCCGGACTCGGACTCGAGCAGGCCTTCGTCGCCATCACCGCCGCCGAGGAGGCCAGGCAGTCGTGAACGCCCTCATCAAGCTGGAACTCGCCCGCGCCCTGCGCAACCGCAAGTTCCTGTTCTTCTCGGTGATCTACCCGTCGGTGCTGTTCCTGCTCATCGCGGGCCAGGCCGACGACACCACCAAGATCGACGGCACCGGGCTGACCCTCGCCACCTACATGATGGTGTCGATGGCCTCCTTCGGAGCCCTGACCGCCGTCCTGATGGGCAACAGCGAGCGCATCGCCAAGGAGCGCGAGAGCGGCTGGGTGCGGCAACTGCGGCTGACCACCCTGCCGGGCCGCGGCTACGTCCTCGCCAAGACCGCGAGCGCGGCCGTGGTCAGCCTGCCGTCCGTCGTCGTCGTGTTCGCCGTCGCCGCGGCCGTCAAGGGCGTACGCCTGGACGCCTGGCAGTGGCTCGCCCTCACCGGCGCCATCTGGGCCGGCAGCCTCGTCTTCGCCGCCCTCGGGGTCGCCATCGGCTACCTCGCCAGCGGGGACGCGGTCCGCCCGATCACGATGATCACCTACTTCGGCCTGTCGATCCTCGGCGGCCTGTGGATGCCGACCACGACCTTCCCGCAGTGGCTCCAGGACATCGCCGAGTGGCTGCCCACCCACGCGTACGCTGCCCTGGGACAGGCGATCGAACAGAGCCAGGTCCCGCACACCAAGGACATCGCCATCCTCGGCGTGTTCTTCGTCCTCTTCTCGGGCGGTGCGGCCTGGCTGTACCGGAAGGACACGCTGAAGGCGTGAACGGCAACCGCGACGACGACGGCGAGGCCGGCACCGCACGACGGATGCGCATGGGCCTGCCGCCCCGCAACGCGCGCGAGGTCCTGATCAAGACGTTGTGGATCGTGGTCTGGCTGGTCTTCCTCAGCTCGCCGGTCCAGGACCTGTTCAGCGGCGGCCACAGCGTCGGCGGCACGGTCGCCGGCTGGCTGGGCCTGACCGTCTTCGTCACGGTGTACCTGTCGCTGGTGTTCCGGAACATGGGCGGCAAGGCGTACTCGGGCCGTACGGTCGGCGTCCTGATCCTGGGACTCGGGGCCCTCGCCGTCGCCCTGTGCCTCACCCTCGGCAAGGAGTGGCTCGGGCTCTTCGTGTACGTCTCCGTCGCCTGCGGGGCGGCCCTGCCGCTGCGCCTGGCGTACCGCACGATCCCGCTGGCCGCCGTCGCGATGGTGCTCGTCGGGCTGAGCGTCGGCGAGCCGGACGCGCTGGACCTCGTTCCGCTGGTGCTGCTCATCGGGTTCGCGATGACCGGGATCGGCCAACTCATCCGGACGACCATCGAGTTGCGCAAGGCCCGCGCCACCGTCGCCCAGCTCGCCGCCAACGAGGAGCGCCTGCGCCTCGCCCGCGACCTGCACGACCTGCTGGGCCACTCGCTCTCCCTGATCACGCTGAAGAGCGAGCTGGCCGGCCGGATGCTCCCCGACCACCCCGACAAGGCCGCCCAGCAGGTCGCCGACATCGAACAGGTCAGCCGCCAGGCCCTGGTCGACGTGCGCGAGGCCGTCACCGGCTACCGCCGTGCCCGCCTCGCCGACGAACTCGCCGGTGTCCAGGTCGCGCTGAGCGCGGCCGGCGTCACAGCGGAGCTGCCGGCGGAGGCCGACCTCGCCGGCGTCCCCGAGGAGAGCGAGTCGGCCCTCGCCTGGGCGTTGCGCGAGGCGGTCACCAACGTCGTACGGCACAGCGGCGCGCGGCACTGCACGGTGGAGCTGTGCCGCCGCCAGACCCTCGACGGCCCCTTCCTCGAACTCTGCGTCGAGGACGACGGCTCCGGGGGCACGGGCACCGGTCCCGGCAACGGTCTGACGGGTTTGGCCGAGCGCCTGGAGAAGGCCGGCGGCACCCTGGAGACGGACGCCCTCAAGCACGGTTTCCGACTGGTCGCCCGCGTCCCGGCCGACTCCTCGCGGGACATAGGATCCGGGGCATGAGCCACACGATCAAGGTCCTGCTGGCCGAGGACCAGTCGATGGTCCGCGAGGCCCTGGCCGCACTGCTCGGCCTGGAGGACGACATCGAGGTGGTCGCCCAGGTGGCCCGCGGGGACGAGGTCCTGGCGGCCGCCCGTGCCCACGACGTGGACGTGGCCCTCCTCGACATCGAGATGCCGGGCGCGACGGGCATCGAGGCGGCGGCCCTGCTGCACCGGGAGCTGCCTCGGGTGAAGCTGGTCGTCCTGACCACCTTCGGCCGCCCCGGCTACCTGCGCAGCGCCATGGAGTCCGGCGCCGACGCCTTCCTGGTCAAGGACGCTCCGGCCGCCCAACTCGCCGCGGCCGTACGCAAGGTGCTGGCAGGCGAACGGGTCATCGACCCCACCCTCGCGGCCGCCGCGCTGGCCGGGGGCGCCAACCCCCTCACCGACCGCGAACGCGAGATCCTGCGCGCCGCGGCCGACGGCGCCACCAACGCGGAACTGGCCCGAGCCCTGCACCTCTCCCAGGGCACGGTCCGCAACTACCTCTCGACGGCGATCCAGAAACTGGCCGCCCGCAACAGGACGGAGGCCGTCGGCATCGCCAGGGAGAAGGGCTGGCTGTGACGCCGAGCTGATCCCGGCCGGCCCCCAGGGACGCGGGGAACCGCGCGCCCGGACCACCCCGAGTCGCGTCCGGACCACCCCGAGCCGCGCCCGCTCGACCACGGTCGCTCCATGGTGCCGCGCGCAAAGATCAGCTGAGCCTGGTCAGTTGAGCCTGGCGCGAGCCGCGAGCGCCTGCCCCCGCACCCGCTCCGCCGCGGGCGAGTCCACCGCGTCCACCACCTCCGCGTATGCCTCCAACTCGGCGGCCCCGCCCACGAAGTCGCCCCGCTGCACCAAGATGTGCGCCCGCTCGTACCGCAGCCGGGCCGGGTGCGAAGGCAGCAGCAGCGACAGCTCCACCGCCCACAACGCCACGTCCGACCGCTCCGGCCGGGCCGAGGCCCACGCCCGGACGTTGTTCAGGATCCTCAGCACCACCTCCAGCGGATCCGCCGGTGCCAGCATCGACGGAGTCATCCGCGTCCCCGTGGCCCCCACGACGAGCATCTCGGCGTCGGACCCGCTCAGCACCCGGCCCCCGTCGAACGGATCGGCCAGCACCTGCTCCTCCGGCGGTCCGAACCCGACGACGAAGTGACCCGGCAGGGCCACCCCGTACACCGGCGCGCCCGCCCGCCGCGCGACCTCCATCCACACCACGGAGAGCAGGATCGGCAGTCCGCGCCGCCTGCGCAGCACCTCGTGCAGCAGCGACGACCGCAGCCACTGGTAGTCGGCCGGGGTCCCGTGGAACCCCCGGCGCTCCCCGAGCACCGCGCACAGCGCCCGGGCCCAGGCCGCCGGGCCGGCGGGGCGGAACGGCAGCTCCCCGGCCAGCCGGTCCAGTTCCATCTGTGCCGCGTCCATGCCGGTCTCGTCCAGGTCCCCGTCGGCCGCCGCGCCCACCAGCAGACACAGTGCCGACAGGTCGGGCCGCTCGCAGCGGGCCTCCTCGGCGAACCGCCGCCGCAGCTCGGCGGAGCGCTCGGGGGGCGGGGGGAAGGGCGTACGCATAGCAGGCTCGTGCCCCCTCACGGTGATCCGTACCGGCCGGCGGCGGGGCCGGCCGGTCCGTGGTGCCCGGTCGGCTTCCCGTGCCCGGCCGGTTCCCCGTGCCCGGTCGCGTTCCCGTGCCCGGCCGATTCCCCGTGCCCGGTCGCGTTCCCGTGCGCGGCCGGTTCCCCGTGCTCGGCCGAGGCGCGGTAGTGGTGGTAGGCGTGATGGGGGGCGAAGCCCAGCCGGGCGTACAGGGCGCGCGCGGCCGTGTTGTCCGCCTCCACCTGGAGCCAGGCGGCGGAGGCGCCCTCGTCGAGGGCCTGGCGGGCCAGCGCGGCCATCACGGCGGTGGCCAGTCCGCGCCGCCGCAGCGCCGGGTCGACCTCGACGGCGGCGAACCCGGCCCACCGCCCGTCCACGACACACCGCCCGATCGCGGCGGGCGGGTCACCCGCACGCTCGCCCGCCACCGTCGCGAACCACACCGACGGCCCACCGCCCAGCACCTTCAGGGCCACGTCGCTCACTCCCTTGCGCTGATAGCGCGCCAGCCACGCCGTGCCGGCCGACCGGGAGAGCACGACCCCGGACGGCTCACCCGGATCGGCGACCGGCGCGAGCGCCCCGATCCACAGCTCGGCGCTCACCTCGCGCACCCACCCGCGCCGCTCCAGCTCCGCGCACAGCGCCTCCTGGGTGCCCGCGGCGCCGGTCGCGGTCTGGACGTACGCGGGCAGGCCACGCTCTCCGTACCAGCGTCGTACCTCGGTGAGTGCCTCGTCGAGCGGGAGGCCCGGCTCGCCGAGCGGCAGCACCGAGTTGGCCCGTCGGGTGAACCCGGCGGCGGCCCGCAGTTCCCACTCGCCCAGACGTGTGCTCTCCACCGGCCGCCAGGCCCGCCCGGAGACCCGGGCGAGCTCCTCGTAGGACGCGGACGGACCCCGGCGGCGGGCCGGCGCGGCAGGCACCACCTTGCCCGCGACCAGGGAGGACTCCGTGATCCGGACGCTCTCGCCGTCCTTCCGTGTGATCACCAGCACCGCGTTGTCCCATGATGTGAGAACACCCACCGTGTCGGTGAATTTCGCTCCGGTGTCCCCGGGGTCGCCCAACCGCCGTACGGAGACGCGTTTGCCCACGTCAGCAGCGGTGATACGGACCTCGAGGCGTCCTGCGGCCGAGAATTCCACTGGTCCGTTCACCCCTCCTGTTCGGATCATGCCCAAGAACGGAGATACTAGGGGCGGGCATCGACGACGCCGCGCTCCCGCGCGCCAGGCGGCGGAGCCTGTGGGAGGCCCGCCAGCGCCCTATCGAGGAGGAACGACAGCGTGACCTACGTCATCGCGCAGCCTTGTGTCGACGTGAAGGACAAGGCGTGCATCGAGGAGTGCCCGGTCGACTGCATCTACGAGGGCCAGCGGTCCTTGTACATCCACCCGGACGAATGCGTCGACTGTGGTGCCTGTGAACCGGTCTGCCCGGTCGAGGCGATCTTCTACGAGGACGACACTCCGGAGGAGTGGAAGGACTACTACAAGGCGAACGTCGAGTTCTTCGACGAGCTCGGCTCTCCCGGCGGCGCCAGCAAGCTGGGGCTGATCGAGCGCGACCACCCCTTCGTCGCCGCGCTGCCCCCGCAGGCCGGCTGAGTCCGCACCAGCGGCACGCACCGACGCGTCGCCTCGGTCCCGTACGGCCTGATCCCCGCGGATCATGTCGTGCGGGGCCGAGGCGTTTGCGCCACGAACGGCCCAGGCCTTCCAGAAAGTGAGCAAGATCCCCGTGTCCGCAGTCTCCGACCGTCTGCCCACCTTCCCCTGGGACAAGCTGGAGCCGTTCAAGAAGACGGCCGCCGCGCACCCGGGCGGCATCGTCGACCTGTCCGTCGGCACCCCGGTCGACCCGGTGCCCGAGCTGATCCAGAAGGCCCTGATCGCCGCTGCGGACTCCCCGGGCTATCCGACGGTCTGGGGCACCCCCGAGCTGCGCGACGCGATCACGGGCTGGCTGGAGCGCCGCCTGGGCGCCCGCGAGCTCACCCACCGGCACGTCCTGCCGATCGTCGGCTCCAAGGAACTGGTCGCCTGGCTCCCCACCCAGCTGGGCCTCGGCCCCGGCGACAGGGTGGCCCACCCGCGCCTCGCCTACCCGACCTACGAGGTCGGCGCCCGGCTGGCCCGCGCGCGGTACGAGGTCTACGACGACCCGCGCGACCTGGACCCGGCGGGCCTGAAGCTGCTCTGGCTCAACTCGCCGTCCAACCCGACCGGCCGGGTCCTGGGCAAGGCGGAACTGACGTCGATCGTCGCCTGGGCCCGTGAGCACGGCGTCCTGGTCTTCTCCGACGAGTGCTACGTCGAACTGGGCTGGGAGGCCGACCCGGTCTCGGTCCTGCACCCGGACGTGAACGGCGGCTCGTACGAGGGCATCGTCGCGGTCCACTCGCTCTCCAAGCGCTCCAACCTCGCCGGCTACCGCGCGGCCTTCCTGGCGGGCGACCCGGCGGTCCTCGGCCCGCTGCTGGAGATCCGCAAGCACGGCGGCATGATGACGTCCGCGCCGACGCAGGCGGCGGTGGTGGCGGCCCTCGGCGACGACATCCACGTCCGCGAGCAGCGCGAACGCTACGCGGCCCGCCGCGCGGTGCTGCGCGAGGCGCTCCTGGAGCACGGCTTCCGCATCGAGCACAGCGAGGCCAGCCTCTACCTCTGGGCCACCAGGGACGAGTCCTGCTGGGCCACGGTGGCCCACCTCGCGGAGCGCGGCATCCTGGTCGCGCCGGGCGACTTCTACGGCACGGCGGGCGAGAAGTTCGTGCGCGTGGCCCTCACGGCGACGGACGAGCGGGTCCGCGCGGCAGCGGAACGCCTGGCCCGCTAGGGCCGCGTCTCACCGCGACGCCGTGCACACCAGGTGGTGCGGAGTGTGGGCAACTTTCCGGTCAAACAGCGGTCAGGGCCCCGCCCGCGGGACGAGATGGCGATGACCTGTCCGGACAAGTCCGGGGCCTGCGGCTTTACCTGCCACTGGAGATCTCGTCGCGTACTGGTCATCTGTTCTTGGTCATCCTCCCCCCAAAGGAGCTTATGTTCACGGTCAAATAGTGGGCAAGAACAACAACGGAGGACGTTGTGTCCCTGGAAGTTCGTAGGGCTCGGCGGTTCGCCGCTCCCGCAGTCGCCGCTGTCGCCGCCGCGGTGGTGACCATGGTGGTCAACCCGACGCTGGGCGCGTCGGCCGCGGCTCCTCAGGCCGCCGCCAAGGGCAAGGCCCCGACCGCCAAGAACGTCATCTTCATCAACGGTGACGGCATGGGCGCGTCCATGCGCCAGGCCGCCCGTCTGCACTTCTCCGGCCTGGGTGGCCAGCTCGCGATGGACAAGCTCCCCACCTCGGGCCAGCTGACCACCGAGCCGGACGACCCCAAGGCCGTCGTCACCGACTCGGCCGCCGCGGCGACCGCGTGGGCCACGGGCGAGAAGACCTACAACGGCGCGATCAGCGTCGACGTGGACGGCAACCCGCTGGCCACCCTCGGCCAGCAGGCCAAGGCGGCCGGCAAGTCCACCGGCCTGGTCACCACCGCTCAGGTCACCGACGCCTCGCCGGCGGCGTTCTTCGCGAACACCGCCAACCGTTCGGCGCAGGACGAGATCGCCCGCCAGTACCTCGAGGTCAGCAAGCCCGACGTCATCCTCGGCGGTGGCGAGGACTGGTGGCTGCCCGCGGGCAGCGCCGGCGCGTTCCAGGACAAGCCCGCCGAGGACCCGTCCGAGGCGAGCAAGGGCACCAAGGGCGACCTCATCGCCAAGGCCAAGAGGGCCGGTTACTCCTACGTCTCCAGCGCGGACCAGCTCAACCGCGCCAAGGGCGGCAAGCTCCTCGGTCTCTTCGCCAACGAGGAGATGTTCCAGCAGCGCCCCGAGGGCCAGGGTGACGTGTACAGCCCGGTGGTCGGTCTGTCCACCATGACCAGCAAGGCCCTGAGCACGCTGGACAAGAACAAGAAGGGCTTCTTCCTCATGGTCGAGGAGGAGGGCACCGACGAGTTCGCGCACTCCAACAACGGCACCCGCACCCTGCAGTCCATGCAGGAGCTGGAGAAGGCCGTGGCCGTGGCCCGCGCCTACGTCGCCACCCACTCCGACACCCTGCTGGTCATCACCGGCGACCACGAGACCGGCGGCCTGGCCGTCGAGGACTCGGACGCCGCCGACGAGTCCGGCACCGGCATCTCCGCCGAGGACGGCCCGTTCAGTATCCGTGGCAGCGAGAAGAGCTTCTACATCGACTGGACCACGTCCGGCCACACCGGCGTGGACGTGCCCGTGACCGCCGCGGGTCCGCTGTCCGACCGCTTCACCGGCAAGCACGCCAACACCTACGTGTACGACGTGCTGCGCCAGGCCCTGACGCGCCGCTAGTCGGAGCCGGATCCTGACGCGCCGTCGAGCGACGCGTCGACATCACGGAGCCCCGGGGCACATTCGCCCCGGGGCTCCGCTGTCGTGTCGCCGCGGCCCCGCGCCGTCGCGGGGCGGGGGGCTCAGCCGCCCAGCGGCAGCCCCTTCACCGGCAGGGACTGCGTCGGCAGCCCGCCCTTGGTGAGGGACTCCGTGGGCAGCCCGCCCTTGGTCGCCGTCGACGCGGTGTCCCCGAGGATGTCGCCCGCGGACCCCGCCGCCTCACCGGCGGTCTTCTGCGCGGCGGGCGCCGCCTTCCGTACGGCCTTGCCGCCGGTCTTGCCCGCGGCCGGCACCGCCGTACCGACGGCCTTGCCGCCCGCTTCACCGGCGAGCCCGGTGGCGCTTCGCGTCGCGCCGTCGACGGAGCTGCCGACGCTCGCGCCGTCCACCGCGGTCAGGCCGCCGAGGTTCGGGGCGGCCGGCAGCTCCGGGGCCGCACTCGCGGAGCCGGCCGCACCGACCCCGGCAGCCGCTCCCGCCGCGACGAGCAGCGCGACACGGGCGATCCGGCGGGTCAGAGGGAGGGACATGATGCTCCTTTGAGGGAGAGAACATGGAAGTGTCCGACCGCTCCCGGTGGTTGATCGGAGGTGATCGTCCGGGCTCGGTCCCCCTGACTACCGCTCGAAGCCCAGGAAGGTTGCGGCGGCCCAATGTAAAGAATTGGTAACGCGTCGCATTATCGGGTACGGATAAAATCGGGCAAAGAGCGTCCGCTCCGAAAATCTGCCGAATCCTTACGGCCCCGTGGCCCCAAGGGCTTCGGCGCGCGGGGGAGCGGCGGCGCGCAGGCCCGTGCGCCCGTCCGCCCGCGGTGACGGTATGTGACCCGTGCGGGTGAAGTTTCGTACTACTGCGCGGTGATGATCCGCACCGAGTCCACGTCCGCCCGCTCCGGCCCGGCGGAACCCCCGGCCGCGGCCGTACGCCAGCGGCTGTCGGTGTTCCCGGCGGTCCACTCCTGCCCGGCGTAGAAGACACGTTCGATGCGCAGCGCCGAGGAGTTCGCCACCGCCCAGTGCGCGAGCTGCCAGCCGCGCTCCTCGGTGGTGTGCCCCGCGGAGCCGCTCCCGCCGCCCTTGACGGCCGGCACGGGCACCGTCACGATCCGCCCGCTGGACTCGGCGGTCACGACGGGCACGGGCGTCGAGGGCGCCTTGTCGTCGGTGCCGCGGGAGCTTTCGCCCACCTCCGCGCCGGCCTCCTCCAGGGCGTCCCGCCCGAAGTCCCGCACGAGCGCGGTGCGTACCGCGTCCGGCCCCGCGGCCATGGTGGCACCGGGGCGGCCCGCGCAGGTCAGGGTCGCCGCCGCGCGCCCCGTGAGGGCGGCGGCGAGCAGCGTCGCGTCCGGCTCGTGCTTGGCGTACGCCTCCGGGTAGCCGCTGCGCTGCACGCGCTGCGCGGCCACGGTGAGCGGGAGATCCGTGTATCCGGACACCTTGACCAGGTGCTCGTAGAAGGCGCCCGCCGCGTACGCCGGGTCCATGATCTGCTTCTCGGTGCCCCAGCCCTGCGACGGACGCTGCTGGAACAGGCCCAGCGAATCGCGGTCGCCGTGCTCGATGTTGCGCAGCCCCGACTCCTGGAGCGCGGTCGCGAGCGCGATGGTGACGGCCCGTTCGGGCAGCCCGCGGTTGGTGCCGACCGCCGAGATGGTCGCCGCGTTGACCGCCTGTTCGGGCGTGAACTCGTAGACCGCGCCGTCGCGTTTTCCCGAGACGACTCGGCAGCCGGGATCGCCGGCGCCGCCCGTGACGTACTGCACCACGAGATAACCGGCGACCGCGCACAGGACCACGCAGGCCCCTCCGAAACGGAGGAGGCGGCCGCGGCGCTTGGGGGAGGGTGACGGCTCTGGCACGGGTACAAGGTAGCGGAGACCGACGGGGTTGCCGCGCCGGGTGTGGACAGTGGGTGAACGGCTCGGCGCGCTAGGGTCGACGGCATGGCCGACACCCCGCTTGACCTCACGCTGGACGCCGCCGAGCTCACCGCGCGGCTGGTCGACTTCCCGTCCGAGAGCGGCACCGAGAAGCCCCTCGCGGACGCGATCGAGACCGCGCTGCGCGCCCTGCCCCACCTGACGGTGGAGCGCTACGGCAACAACGTGATCGCCCGTACGTTCCTGGGGCGTTCGGAGCGCGTGATCCTGGCGGGCCACATCGACACGGTGCCCATCGCCGGGAACGTCCCCTCGCGCCTCGACGACGAGGGCGTGCTGTGGGGCTGCGGCACCTGTGACATGAAGTCAGGCGTGGCGGTACAGCTGCGCATCGCGGCCACGGTCCCGTCCCCGAACCGCGACCTCACCTTCGTCTTCTACGACAACGAGGAGGTCGCCGCCGACCTCAACGGCCTCAAGCACGTCGCCGAGACCCACCCGGACTGGCTGGAGGGCGACTTCGCGGTACTGCTGGAGCCGTCCGACGGCCAGGTGGAGGGCGGCTGTCAGGGCACCCTGCGCGTCCTGCTGAAGACGACGGGCGAGCGCGCCCACTCGGCGCGCAGCTGGATGGGCTCGAACGCGATCCACGCGGCGGCCCCCGTCCTGGCCCGCCTCGCCGCCTACGAGCCGCGCTACCCGGTGATCGACGGCCTGGAGTACCGCGAGGGTCTGAACGCGGTGGGTGTCTCGGGGGGAGTGGCTGGCAACGTCATCCCCGACGAGTGTGTCGTGACGGTCAATTTCCGCTACGCGCCGGACCGCACCGAGGAGGAGGCCGTCGCCCATGTCCGCGAGGTCTTCGCGGACTGCGGGGTCACGGAGTTCGTGATCGACGACCACAGCGGCGCCGCCCTGCCCGGCCTGTCCCACCCGGCCGCGGTGGCCTTCATCGAGGCGGTGGGCGGCACCCCGCAGCCCAAGTACGGGTGGACGGACGTCTCCCGTTTCTCGGCGCTCGGCATCCCCGCGGTCAACTACGGACCCGGAAATCCGCACTTGGCGCACAAGCGTGATGAAAGGGTCGATACGGGGAAAATCCTGGCGGGCGAGGTCCGGCTGCGCGACTGGCTGACGAGCTGAGGAGCCGACGGCTTCCGGCGGGACATGCCGACGTCCCCCGTCCGTAACCCGCGTAGATCTACGCTGAGGTGGAAAGACCCTTCTCCCGCGCCCGGCTCAGCCGGAGCGGGGGAGGCCCCGATCGCGGAGGGAGCGCACATGGCTACCGGGAACCCCGAGGGCAAGAAGCAGCCACCGGAGGAACAGCGGCTGGGACCGGTCCTGCGACGGCGGGGCCAGGTGACGTCGAGCACGACGGACCAGCGGCTGCTGGACGCGGGCGGCCCGTCGGACTGGGTCCACACCGACCCCTGGCGGGTCCTGCGCATCCAGTCGGAGTTCATCGAGGGCTTCGGCACGCTCGCCGAACTCCCGGCCGCGATCAGCGTGTTCGGCTCGGCGCGCACCCCCAGGGAGTCACCGGAGTACGAGGCGGGCGTCCGGCTCGGCCGCGGGCTGGTGGAAGCGGGCTTCGCCGTCATCACCGGCGGCGGTCCCGGCGCCATGGAGGCGGCGAACAAGGGCGCGTGCGAGGCGGGCGGCGTCTCGGTCGGCCTCGGCATCGAGCTGCCCTTCGAGCAGGGGCTCAACCCCTATGTCGACATCGGCCTGAACTTCCGCTACTTCTTCGTCCGCAAGATGATGTTCGTGAAGTACGCGCAGGGCTTCGTGGTCCTGCCCGGCGGTCTCGGCACCCTGGACGAGCTCTTCGAGGCCCTGACCCTCGTCCAGACCCAGAAGGTCACCCGCTTCCCGATCGTCCTGTTCGGCAGCGCGTACTGGGGCGGCCTGGTCGACTGGCTCAGGCACACCCTGATCGCGCAGGGCAAGGCGGCGGAGAAGGACCTCACCCTGTTCCACGTCACGGACGACATGGACGAGGCGGTGGCCCTGGTCTCCAAGGAAGCCGGACGCCAGCGCTGAGCCGGTGGGTCCGGGGGCGGCGGCCCCCGGACCCCGCCCGTCCGGGCTCACCCGGTTCTCCTCGCCCCGGCCCCGCCCGTCCGGCCTGATCCGCCAGGGTGTGTCCGGTCGCGTCCGGGTGCGCCGGCCGCTTCAGGCCAGCCCGCGTCGCGCCACCGCCGGCTCCCGCCACCCCGCGATCGACGCCACCATGTCCAGCACCTCCCGCGTCTCCGCCACCTCGTGCACGCGGTACACCTGTGCCCCCAGCCACGCCGACACGGCCGTGGTCGCCAGCGTGCCCAGCACCCGTTCCTTCACGGGCCTGTCCAGCGTCTCCCCGACGAAGTCCTTGTTGGACAGGGACACCAGCACCGGCCACCCCGTCCCGACCATCTCGCCGAGCCGCCGGGTCGCCTCGAGACTGTGCCGGGTGTTCTTCCCGAAGTCGTGCCCGGGATCGATCAGTACGGACTCGCGCGGCACCCCCAGCGCCACCGCCCGCTCGGCCAGCCCCACCGTCACCCGCAGGATGTCGGCCATGACGTCGTCGTACGTCACCCGGTGCGGCCGGGTCCGCGGCTGGGCGCCTCCCGCGTGCGTGCACACCAGCCCCGCCCCGTAGCGCGCGGCGACCTCCGCCAATCCGGGGTCCACCCCGCCCCACGCGTCGTTCAGCAGATCCGCCCCGGCCTCGCAGACCGCCTCCCCGACCTCGGCCCGCCAGGTGTCCACGCTGATGACGACGTCCGGGAAGCGCCGCCGTACCTCCGCGACGAAGCCGACGGTCCGCCGCGCCTCCTCCTCGGCCGTGACCTCCTCGCCCGGCCCGGCCTTCACCCCGCCGATGTCGATGATCGCGGCCCCCTCCGCCACCGCCCGCTCCACGCGCGCGAGGGCGGGTTCGTCCCGGAAGGTCGCTCCCTGGTCGTAGAAGGAGTCCGGGGTCCGGTTCACGATCGCCATGATCACCGGCTCGTGCGCGCCGAACGCGCGCCTGCCCAGCCTGAGCATCCCCTGTGACCTCTCCTCGTACGTGCTGGTCTTCGGCCGCCTGCGACCCTAACTGTCAGACTCGCATGGCACGATCGGACCCTGACACTTTCGACACCGAGCACACCGAGCGTGGGGACCCAGCGATGGTTATGTTCTTGTTCCTGGTTGTCGCGCTGGCCGTCGTGGTCGCCGCGGTGACACTCGCCGTGGTGGGCGGCGGCGAGGGCACCGGACCACTGCCGGAGGCGGCGCCCGAGCGACTGCACGACCCGCTGCCCCCGGAGCGCCCGGTCAGCCGCGCCGACATCGACAGCCTGCGTTTCCCGCTCGCCCCGCGCGGCTACCGCATGGCCGACGTGGACGACGCGCTCAACCGCCTCGGCGCCGAACTCGCCGAGCGTGACGCCCGTATCGCCGACCTGGAGTCCGCGCTCGCGGGCGCCAGGACCGGGACCCGCGTCTCGATGGACAAGCCCGCGGAGGGGGACCACCGGTGAGCGACGCGGTCGCGGGCCCGGACGGCCGCCCGCGTTGCCCCTGGGCGCTGTCCACACCGGACTACGTGGCGTATCACGACGAGGAGTGGGGCCGCCCGGTCCACGGTGACGACGCGCTGTTCGAACGGCTCAGCCTGGAGGCCTTCCAGTCGGGCCTGTCCTGGATCACGATCCTGCGCCGCCGCCCGGGTTTCCGGACAGCCTTCGACGGCTTCGTGATCGCCGAGGTCGCCGCCTTCACCGACGGGGACCGCGAGCGTCTCCTCGCCGACACCGGCATCATCCGCAATCGCGCCAAGATCGACGCCACCGTCTCCAACGCGCGCGTGCTGGCCGACTGGGCCCCGGGCGAACTGGACGAGCTGATCTGGTCCCACGCGCCCGACCCCGCGACGCGCCCGGCCCCGAAACGTATCTCCGACGTGCCGGCCGTCACCCCTGAGTCGACGGCCCTGTCGAAGGCCCTGAAGAAGCGGGGGCTGCGCTTCGTCGGGCCGACGACGGCGTACGCGCTGATGCAGGCGTGCGGACTGGTCGACGACCACCTGGCCGACTGCGCCGCACGCCGGGCCTGAACCCGTCCGGGCACGGACACCCCGTCCGGGTTCCCGCCGGGGCGTCCCTGCTCGGACGGGCCGGGCTCAGCGGCCCAGGTACTTCGGCTTCTCCTTGTCGACGAACGCGCGGACCGCGATCGCGTGGTCCTCCGAGGCGCCGGCCCGCGCCTGGAGTTCGTCCTCCTTCTCCAGGGTCTCGGCGAGCGAGTGCGACAGCCCGTACGCGACGGCCTCCTTGAGCGCCGCGTAGGCCACGGTCGGCCCCTGGGCCAGCGCGCGCGCCACCTTCTCGGCCTCGCCCCGCAGTTCGGCCGCCGGTACGACACGGTTGGCGATCCCCAGTTCGTACGCCTCCTGCGCCTTCACGCTGCGCGGGAAGAGCAACAGGTCGGCGGCCCGGCCGGGGCCGACGACCCGCGGCAGCGTCCAGGAGATGCCCGAGTCCGCCGTCAGGGCGACGCCCGCGAAAGAGGTGTTGAAGGCGGCCGTGTCCGCCACGATCCGGTAGTCCGCGGCCAGCGCGAATCCGAAACCGGCCCCGGCCGCGACCCCGTTCACCGCGGCGACCACCGGCTTGGGCGCCCCGGCCAGCGCCCGCACGATCGGGTTGTAGTGCTCCTTCACCGTGCTCATCGTCCGGCCCGACCCCGACTCCCGGTCGGCGGCCAGCAGCCCGATGTGCTCCTTCAGGTCCTGGCCCACGCAGAACGCCCGGTCACCGGCCGCGGTCAGCAGCACGGCCCGTACGGCGTCGTCCGCGGCCGCCGCCTCGACCGCGTCGCGAAGGGCGACCTTGGCCGCGATGTTCAGCGCGTTCATCGCCTCGGGGCGGTTCAGGGTGATCGTCGCGAGCCCGTCGCTCACCTCGTAGAGCACGGTGTCGGCCATGGCGGAACCCCTCCGGTGGTCGCTGTGGGGACGTACTGGTCGGTACGCCCGCTGTCCGAAGGACAGCATGGCGGAGATCACCGTCCGCGTACCGGACCGTCCGTGTGACCTGCGTCAAAGAATTCCGGCGGGTTTCCGGTCCACGGACGTCCGTGCGGTGGAGCAGTATCGCAGTCACATCGCCGAATTGAGTGGTTTTGCTCGCGCGCGTTGCCCAAGCGATGCCGACTGATGTTGGTCATCGGGTCCTGAGATGCGGGATAATGGCCTGGAAGCAATGTGTTCGATGCCGGTGTCGTGCGTCCCACGCTAGGACCGCGCGTGCCCTCTCCCAGGGGCCGTCGGCTTTGACGATGAGCTGGTTTCAGGAAGGGGAACGAGCATGGCGGCCATGAAGCCGCGAACGGGTGATGGCCCGCTCGAGGTGACCAAGGAGGGGCGGGGCATCGTCATGCGCGTTCCGCTCGAAGGCGGCGGTCGACTCGTCGTCGAGCTGACCCCTGACGAGGCCGACGCGTTGGGCGACGCCCTCAAGAAGGTCGTCGGCTAGCGCGCAAGCGACCATAGCCTTTTCAGCCGCCCCGGCATCCTACGTGGTGTCGGGGCGGCTGATTTGCGTGGGTGCGCCCCATGCGTACCACCTGCGTACGCCCGCCCGTGCCACGGGCGGGGCCGCCCGAACGTCAGCGCTTGACGGCGCAGAGCAGCCCGTCGCCCACCGGCAGCAGCGACGGCACCAGCTCCTGGCTCTCGCGCACCGCGCGCAGCAGCTCCCGGATCCGTATGACCTCCGTCGGCTGCGGACCGGAGTCGACCGTGCGGCCGTTGGCGAACACGCCCTCGAACACCACCAGGCCCCCGGGGCGCAGCAGGCGCAACGATTCAGCGAGGTAGTCGAGGAACTCCAGCCGGTCGCCGTCGCAGAAGACGAGGTCGTAGCCGGCGTCCGCCAGCCGGGGCAGCACGTCCAGCGCGCGGCCCGGGATGAAACGGGCCCGGTTGCTCGCGAAGCCCGAGGCGCGGAAGGCGTGCCGGGCGAACTGCTGGTGCTCCGGCTCGGGATCGACGGTGGTCAGCACGCCGTCCGGCCGCATCCCGTGCAGCAGGTTGATGCCGGACACGCCGGTCCCGGTACCGATCTCGGCGACCGCCTTCGCGTCCACCGACGCGGCCAGCAACCGCAGCGCGGCGCCCGTGCCGGGCGACACCGAGCGCAGCCCCGCGTCGCGGGCGCGGTCGCGGGCCCAGCGCAGTGCTTCGTCCTCGGCGACATAGGCGTCGGCGAACGCCCAGCTCGTCTGCCGGTTGCCGGTGATGACCGTCTCCTGTCCCCATGGTTGCCTGGGCGTGACTGTATCCGCTGCCGTCGGGAACCTGCTGATGGGACCGGCCGTTTATAGGGGTGGCGGATACGGCGGGGGGACACAGTTGGATCACGACGGCGGACCGGACGACGCGAAAGTGCTGACGCAGCCGTATGAGCCGTATCAGCCCAGATCAAATTCTCGTAAAACCGCTTATCCGGAGCTAACGGGCGAGGTGGCTATGGTAGGGGCTCCACTGGACACCACCAGAGCTGACAGGGGAGGTGCGGCCGCGCCTGTGGATCGGGGAGGAGTGCTCAGGCGCTTCCTCGGATCGGCCGGCAAGCCGAGATCCGTGAACGACACCGCTGCTGACCACAGTCACGCCGCTGACACGACCCAGACCGCGACTTTCTCCACCGACGCGGACGGGCAGGCGTGGACTCCGCCCACCTGGGAGGAGATCGTCAGCATGCACAGCGGCCGGGTGTACCGGCTGGCCTATCGCCTCACCGGTAACCAGCACGACGCCGAGGACCTCACCCAGGAGGTCTTCGTCCGTGTCTTCCGTTCCCTGTCGACGTACTCGCCGGGTACGTTCGAGGGCTGGCTGCACCGCATCACCACCAATCTCTTCCTGGACATGGTCCGCCGCAAGCAGCGCATCCGCTTCGACGCCCTCGGCGAGGACGCGGCGGAGCGGCTGCCGAGCCGCGAGCCGTCCCCGCAGCAGGTCTTCAACGACGCGCACTTCGACGCGGACGTCCAGCAGGCCCTCGACACCCTCGCGCCCGAGTTCCGCGCCGCGGTGGTTTTGTGCGACATCGAGGGACTGTCGTACGAGGAGATCGCCGCGACCCTGGGCGTCAAGCTCGGCACGGTCCGCTCCCGGATCCACCGTGGCCGCTCCCAGCTGCGCAAGGCCCTCGCGCACCGCTCGCCGGAGGCGCGCGCCGAGCGCCGTTCCTTCGTGGCCCGGGTGCCCGCTCTGGGAGGAGGGGGCGCGACCGCGTGAGTGGATCCCGACCCACCCCGACCGAACGGCTCCTGGCCGAACAGCACCTGGGAGACCGGCTCTCCGCCCTGGTGGACGGTGAGCTCGGTCATGACGCCCGTGAGCGGGTGCTCGCGCATGTGGCGACCTGCCCGAAGTGCAAGACCGAGGTCGACGCTCAGCGCCGGCTGAAGAACGTCTTCGCGGAAGTGGCTCCTCCGCCCCCCTCCGAGAGCTTCCTGGCCCGACTCCAGGGGCTTCCCGGGGGAGGTGACCCGGACGGCGGTGGCTCGCCGCTCGGCGGGGGAGGCTTCGGGGGGTTCTCCCCGCGTGCCTCCGGGGGCTTCGGCGGCAGAGCCGGGGTCTTCGGCGTGAAGCGGGACGACTCCTTCGACTTCGACTTCGTCTCCTCCGGCGAGCACGGTCCGGTGCTGCCGCCCACCTCCCCCGACCGGGGCTTCCGTATCCATCCCGTCGGCCGGACCGACGCCGAACGGTCCGCCTCGCGCGGGCTGCGGTTCGCGTTCGTCGCCGCCGGAGCGGTGTCGCTGGCCGCGGTCGCGCTGGGCGGGGTGAACACCGGAGCCCCGGGCGACTCGGCCTCGGAGGCGCGCGGTTCCGGCTCCGGCAGCAATGTCACCCCGGCGCGCACGCCGGGCACGAGCGCCGGGGCCACTCCCGAGAACCAGCGCCGGCGCGGGCTCGGACCGCTGGCCGCCCAGGGCGGCCAGGGCGTGCTCGGCGAGACCCCGGTCGCCCCGACCGCCGCGGGTGCCCCGCTGCTGCCCGGGGTGCCGTCGCCCGGGACGGCCCAGGACGTCGTGCACACGCTCACCACTCCGGTGATGGCGGGTGCCGCCGCGATGTCCCCGCTGATACGTCCGCTCACCGCGGTCACCCCGATCGCTCTCACCGATTGGTCCTCGGCCCCAGGGGTCACCGCCCCCGGGGTGCTCGCCGCACCCGTCCCCGGCACGACGTCGACCCCTTCCGTCTCTCCTCTGTCTCGCTGACCAGCCGTCCTTCCCACCGAGCGCTGCGCGACGGCCCGCGAACCTGGTTGAATCCAGGGAGGGCCGCGCCCACGGCACAGAGCCGGGCGCGGGGGTGGGCGTCGACGAGCCGGGCCGGCTGTGGGGGAGAGCATGAACGAGGGGAAGCCCACGAAGGCGAAGTGGTGGAACCGGCCTCGTACGCGGACGAGGCCGGACCAGCCCGCGTACGGCGGCGACTTCGCTCCGGTGCCGCCCGCCGCGATCCCCGACGTCGAACCTCTTCCCGCCCCTGCCGCCGTGCCCGCACCCGTTCCTGCCCCCGTTCCCGGACAGGGAACCGGCTCCGGCTCCGGTTCCGGCAGCGAAGTCCCGGCGTCGGCGTCGGCCGGTGACCGGCCCAGGCCTCTTCACGACCCCGATCCCTACAGCACCCCGCCGTACGGCGAAGCGGGTCCCTGGGCGCCCGCTCCGCCGGTCCAGCACCCCGCCGTGACGGCGGCGACGCACGGTGCTCCCCTCCCGACGCCCGCACCGGCCGCTGACGCCCAGGAGACGCCCGCGTCGCCCGCGAACGCGCAAGGGGTGCCCGTACCGGCCGCTGACGCCCCAGGGGCGCCCGCGTCGCCTGCTGACGCCCTGGGGGTGCCCGCACCGGCCGCCGGTGCCCCGGGGACGCCCACTTCGGCACAGGACCGGCTCCCGTCGTCCGACACCGGGGGGCCCGGCGCCCCCTGGCAGCGCTACGACCCCTGGGCCGCCGCCCCGCTCGCCACCGCCGTACCGCTCGCCTCCGGCCCCCTTCAGCTGAACGGGGCCGCCGTGCCCGGCGAGCGGCAGCGGCGCCGCGGGGCGCGGCGGGGGATCGTCGGCGGGGCCGTGGTGCTCGCCCTCGTCGCCGGCGTCGCGGGCGGCGTCGTAGGCGCGTATCTGGAGCGCAACGGCGGACTGGGGACGGTGGAGCTGCCGCAGGCCGGTGCGGTGCCCGCAGGGCGGGCTCCGGACAGCGTGGCGGGCATCGCGGCGCGGGCCCTGCCCGGGGTGGTCACCCTGCATGTCACCGGCACCGGGGAACAGGCCACCGGCACCGGCTTCGTGCTCGACACCCGGGGCTACATCCTCACCAACAACCACGTGGTGCGGCCCGCCGGCCCGGACGGCCGGATAACCGTGGTCTTCAACGGCGGCGAGACCGCCGAGGCCGAGGTCGTCGGACACGACAGCGGCTACGACCTCGCCGTGGTGCGGGTGAGCGGAGTCGAGGGCCTCAGGCCCATCCCGCTCGGCAACTCCGACAACGTGCGGGTCGGTGACCCCGTCGTCGCCATCGGCGCCCCCTTCGACCTGGAGGGCACGGTCACCTCCGGCATCATCAGCGCCAAGGAGCGGCCCATCACGGCGGGCGGCGAGGAGGACGGGGGCGACGTCTCGTACGTGGACGCCCTCCAGACCGACGCCCCCATCAACCCCGGCAACTCCGGCGGCCCGCTCCTCGACGCGCAGGCCCGGGTGATCGGCATCAACTCCGCCATCCAGTCCGCCGACAACGGCTCGGACCCCGGGAGCGACCGGCCCGGCTCGATCGGGCTCGGCTTCGCCATCCCCGTCAACCAGGGCAAGCGCGTCGCCGAGGAGCTGATCAACACCGGCAGGGCGACCCATCCGGTCATCGGCGTCACGCTCGACATGGACTTCGCCGGGGACGGCGCCCGGGTCGCCGCCAAGAGCGGCGCCGGCGGCTCCCCGGTCACCGCGGGCGGCCCCGGCGACCGGGCCGGGCTCAGGGCGGGCGACGTCATCACCGCGGTGGACGGCCGGCGCGTCCACTCCGGCGAGGAGCTCATCGTCAAGACCCGCGCCCATCGTCCCGGTGACCGCCTGGAGCTGACCGTCGAGCGTGGCGGCCGGGCCAGGACGATCATCCTCGTCCTCGGATCCGCGGACGGCGACTGACCCGCCCGGGCATCGGCGCCCGCCCGCGAGGGACGGAAAACGTCACAGGCCGGGGCCGTTTCCGGGCCCGGCAAGGCAAACACCGCGAAAAACCGGTCGCGTACACGCACCCGGACGGCTCGGGACAGTACCGGTCCGACAGCCGGGCCGGGTACCGTGGACCCGGCCCGGACCACGGAAGACCGCACAGACAGCCGAGGGCCGAGGACCGAGGACATCGCAAGGAGCTTCAGGTGTTCAATGACATAGGACCGCTCGAGCTGATCACGCTCGTTGTCCTCGCCGTGCTCGTCTTCGGTCCGGACAAGCTCCCGAAGGTCATCCAGGACGTGATGCGCACGGTCCGGAAGATCCGTGAGTTCTCGGAGAGCGCCAAGCAGGACATCCGGCAGGAGCTGGGCCCGGAGTTCAAGGACTTCGAGTTCGAGGACCTCAACCCCAAGACGTTCATCCGCAAGCACATGGACAACGACGAGCTGGGGCTCAAGGAGATCCGCAACGGCTTCGACCTCAAGAAGGAGATGGCCGAGGTCACGGACGCGGTGCACAGCCGCGACGCGGAGTCGTCCTCGGCGTCCTCCTCGCCGTCGTC
The DNA here is from genome assembly GCF_053593435.1 of Streptomyces sp. NPDC002306. Lineage (NCBI taxonomy): Bacteria > Bacillati > Actinomycetota > Actinomycetes > Kitasatosporales > Streptomycetaceae > Streptomyces > Streptomyces sp. NPDC002306. The sequence continues at coordinate 254,572 of NZ_JBSFCK010000010.1, read as the reverse complement.
GTCCGCCGGTCCGTCCGGTGGCCGCATCGACATGACGAAGAAGCCCGAAGGCTCCGAAGGCCGCGAGGAGCGCCCGCCGTACGACGCGGACGCCACCTGAGCGAGGACGAGCAGAGGCCGGACCCCCGACGCGTCACGCACGCCCCACGGCGTACGTGACGCGTTTCATACTCCTGTTCAGGCCCCGCGAGGCCTGAACAGGACCTCCGAGCGACCCACGCGCCGGGCGGTTTCGCTGTTGTCCGCGACGGGGTGGATATGCTGCCGAGTTGTTGCGCGGACCGGACGAGTACGCCCGAAGGGGGGCGGGCCGCCCGGATCCGACGAGAGCGAGGAGGCGTCCGGGCACATGGAGACGACAAGTGGGGCGGTCGCACAGGCGCCGGCCGCGGAGGGCGGACAGCAGGTCCCCTCCGCCCGGCGCACGGTCGACGGCTACCTGCTGGCGCCCTTCCCCTGGTACGGCCTCGACGAGGCCTTCACCGGGCCGCGCTGGCTGATGCAGGTCGGTACGGCGGCCGACGGCGCCGTCGAGCACGGGTCGATCGGGCACGGTGAGGAACCCTCCGTGCGCAACGAGGCGACCGAGGACAAGGAGCGGTTCGCGGTCGTGGTCACCGTCGCCGCCAACCCGGTGCGGCGCAGCGCGGACGGCACCGGACTGCTGGAGGCCACCTCGGTGTCCTCCGCGGCCTGGCTGGCGGGGGTGGGGCTGCTGTCCTTCACCTGGCCCGGCCAGATGGACCACAGCCTGCGCGACTCCTGGCTGGACCAGCAGACGGAGACGGCCTGGGTACTGGCCGACGACCTGGCCGGGCCGGACTGGTCGACGCTGTCGCTGCCGGTCGACGGCGTCCCGACCCGGTTCCACTACCGGGAGTCCGAGTTCGGGTGGGTCCTCGCGGGCTCGACCGAGGAGGGCGTCCACGTGGGGGCGTACGGGAGGGGCATGAGCGCGTACGGTCTCGGCTTCGCCATGATCAAGGACATCAGCGCGTACGCCTAGCCGGAGCGGCCTGAGCACGCGAAGGGGCGCCGTCCGCCACGGACGGCGCCCCTCGCTGTACCGGATCCGGCCGCGCCCGCCGGCGCGGGAGGGACCGGCTCTAGAACTTGTTCCTCGGCGTGATGCCCAGCGACAGGCCGGAGAGGCCGCGCTGCCGGCCGCCGAGCTTGCCCGCGATCGACCGCAGGGCCGAGCCCGCCGGGGAGTCCGGGTCGGTGAGGACCACCGGCCTGCCCTCGTCGCCGCCCTCGCGCAGCCGGACGTCGATGGGGATGCTGCCGAGCACCGGGACGGTCGCGCCGGTCGTCCGCGTGAGGCCGTCGGCCACCGTCTGGCCGCCGCCGGTGCCGAAGACGTCGACCATCTCGCCGCAGTGCGGACAGGGCAGCCCCGACATGTTCTCGACCACGCCGACGATCTTCTGGTGGGTCTGGACGGCGATGGAGCCCGCGCGCTCGGCCACCTCGGCCGCCGCCTGCTGGGGCGTGGTGACGACCAGGATCTCCGCGTTCGGGATCAGCTGCGCGACCGAGATGGCGATGTCGCCCGTGCCCGGAGGCAGGTCGAGCAGGAGCACGTCCAGGTCGCCCCAGTACACGTCCGCCAGGAACTGCTGGAGGGCGCGGTGGAGCATCGGGCCACGCCAGACGACCGGGGCGTTGCCCGGGGTGAACATGCCGATCGAGATGACCTTCACACCGTTCGCCGACGGCGGCATGATCATGTTCTCGACCTGGGTGGGGCGGCCGTCGGCGCCCAGCATGCGCGGCACGGAGTGGCCGTAGATGTCGGCGTCGACGACGCCCACCTTGAGTCCGTCGGCCGCCATCGCCGCCGCGAGGTTCACCGTCACCGACGACTTGCCGACGCCGCCCTTGCCGGACGCCACCGCGTACACCCGGGTCAGGTTGCCGGGCTTGGCGAAGGGGACCTCACGTTCGGTCTGGCCGCCGCGCAGGGCCGTCGCCAGCTCCTTGCGCTGCTCGTCGCTCATCACGTCCAGGGTGACGCCGACAGCGGTGACGCCCTCGACCCGGGAGACCGCCTCCGTCACCCGTTGGGTGATCGTGTCGCGCATCGGGCAGCCCGAGACCGTCAGGTACACGGTGACCGCGACCGCTCCGTCCGCGCCGATCTCCACCGATTTGACCATCCCCAGTTCGGTGATGGGGCGGTTGATCTCGGGGTCGTTCACCGTCGCCAGCGCTTCGCGCACCGCGTCTTCCGTAGCCATGAGAACGATGGTACGGCGCCGGTCCCGGCCGCAGGGATGGATGTCAGCGGTCGTCTGCGTCACGTGCGGACGACCGTTCCGGCCGTTCTGCCCGTTCTGCCGGGAATCTGACGTGTCCGTCGGGGTGCCGTTCCTCCAGCTCCTTCATGACGTCGTGCAGTTCGGAGCGGATCCAGTCGCGGGTGGCCACCTCGCCGAGGCCGATGCGCAGGGAGGCGATCTCGCGGGTGAGGTACTCGGTGTCGGCGATGGACCGTTCGTTCTGCTTGCGGTCCTGCTCCAGGTTGACGCGGTCGCGGTCGTCCTGCCGGTTCTGCGCGAGCAGGATCAGCGGGGCCGCGTACGAGGCCTGGAGGGACAGCATCAGGGTCAGGAAGATGAACGGGTAGTTGTCGAAGCGCAGGGGGTCCGGCGCGGAGACGTTCCACACCACCCACACGATGATGACGACCGTCATCCAGACGATGAAGCGGCCCGTGCCCAGGAAGCGCGCGATCCGCTCCGACAGCCGCCCGAAGGCCTCCGGATCCCACTCGGGCAGGATGCGGCGCCGGGGCGCGCGCGGCTGGTCCAGCCGGGCCCGCGGCCGGCCGGCGGCGGTGGCGCCCGCGGGTGTCCGCTCGCGGGCGGTCTCGCGCTCAGGTGCCATGACCGGTCGCTTCCTCGTCGATCGCCTCTTCCGCCTCGGCTTCCTCGCGGATCGCCTCCGCGCCGATCTCGTCCGCGCCGATCCCGTCCTCGCCCATGCCTTCCTCGTCCAGGTGGAACTCCGTCTCCCGCCAGTCCTCCGGCAGCATGTGGTCCAGCACGTCGTCGACGGTCACCGCGCCGAGCAGCGAGCCCGCCTCGTCGACGACGGGCGCCGCGACCATGTCGTACGTCGCGAAGAACCCGGCGACCAGCGGCAGCGCGGCTTCGGGGTCGAGGGGGCGCAGGTCGTCGTCGACGATCGCGCTCACCAGGGTGTACGGCGGGTCGCGCAGCAGCCGCTGGAAGTGGACCGTGCCGAGGTACTTGCCGGTCGGCGTCTCCTCGGGCGGACGGCACACGTAGACCTGGGCGGCGAGGGCCGGGGAGAGGTCGCCGTTGCGGACCCGGGCGAGGGCGTCGGCGACGGTGGCGTCCGGCCGCAGCACGATCGGCTCGGTCGTCATCAGACCGCCCGCGGTGTCCTCCTCGTACGACATCAGGCGCCGCATGTCGGCCGCGTCGGCGGGTTCCATCAGACTCAGCAGCCGCTCCTTGTCCTCCTCCGGGAGTTCGGAGAGCAGGTCGGCCGCGTCGTCCGGGTCCATCGCCTCCAGGATGTCGGCGGCGCGCTCCTCCTTCAGCTTGCCGAGGATCTCGATCTGGTCGTCCTCCGGCAGCTCCTCCAGGACGTCGGCGAGCCGGTCGTCGTCGAGGGCCGCGGCGACCTCGGCGCGCCGCTTGGGGGAGAGGTGGTGCAGGACGTTGGCGAGGTCGGCGGCGCGCAGCTGCTCGAAGGTGGCGAGCAGGCTCTCGGCGCCCTGCCCGTGCTCCTCAAGGGAGAAGCCGGTGACGGCGGACCACGGGACGGTCAGCGTCTCGCCCCGGTCGCGACGGAAGGCGCTGCTCTTGCGCCCCTTGCGCACGAACGCGCGGTCGACCTCCCAGTCGCGGCGCGCGGGCAGCCGCCGTACCGACAGGTCGAGCACGGTGACCTCCTCGCCGGTCTCCACCAGCGTGACCCGGCGGTCGAGGAGTTCACCGAAGACGAGGCGTTCGGTGGGGCGCTGTTCGAAGCGCCGGACGTTGAGGACGCCGGTGCTGATGACCTGGCCGGACTCGATCCCGGTCACCCGGGTCATGGGCAGGAAGACGCGGCGCCGGGTGGAGAGTTCCACGACCATGCCGAGCAGGCGCGGGGGCCGGCGTTTGACGCGCAGCATGACGATCAGCTCGCGTACGCGCCCCACCTGGTCGCCGTTCGGGTCGAAGACGGGGACGCCGGCGAGGTGCGAGACGAAGATCCGGGGGGCGCCGGCTGCCATGACGGGGCTTCCTTTGCGTACGGGGCGTGGCTGCTGTACTTCCTCTGACGTGGCTTCCGGTTCGCTTGCGCCGAGGGTGTTTCCGGATGTCCGCTCGCTTCCGATGTGTCCGCTCGGGTGGGCTTCAGGCTAGCCCGTCCCGTTCGGGCATGCCCTGGTGAGCGGTCCGGACGGACTGGCTCCGCTGGTCCCCGACGGCCCCGGTACGCTGCCGTACTGCGTCGACGACCGCGAGAGAGGCAGCCTCCATCCGTGACTGCGATTTTCCAGGGCCATGGCCGTCGGGCCGTGCTCGTGGTGAGTGCGCTGTGCGCCCTGGTCGTGACCGGAACGGGCCTGACGGGGTGCGGCTCCGGCCCCGACGAGGGGACGAACGGTGTGAGCAAGCTGCCCCCCGCGAAGATCCAGAGCCGGACGAGAACGGCGGCCGCGTCCGTGGACACGGTGCGGCTGGCCGGAACCGTGGTCGCCAGCGGGAGCACGTACACGCTCGACATGCGTCTGAAGTCCGACGGCGGGACCGGGTCGGTCACGTCCGAGGGGACGACGTTCCAGGTGCTGCGGATCGACGACCAGCTCTATCTCAAGGCCGACGCGGAGTTCTGGAGCCATGAGGACGGCGAGGCCGAGGGCGGCGGCACGGACACGGCGGCCGCCGACAAGCTCGACGGCAAGTACGTCAAGGTCCCGAAGGACGACCCCGCGTACAAGAAGTTCAGCGGTTTCACCGACAAGGACGTCCTCCTCGACAGTCTGCTGACCCTGCACGGCAAGCTGGGGACGGGCGGACACCACGAACAGTCGGGCGTCCCGACGATCCGCATCACCGGCGACGACGGCTCCGGCGGCACGCTGGACGTGTCCCTGGACGGGAAGCCGTACCCGCTGCGCCTCGAACGCGCGGGCGGCGCGGGCACGCTCACCTTCTCCGACTGGGGCAAGGACTTCACCGTGAAGGAACCGGCGAAGGACGACACGGTGGACTACGGGCAGCAGCTGCCGACCTCGTAGGCCTGGGCGGCGGTTGCCCGCCGGGGCTTCGGCGGCTGTCGGCGGCTGGGGTCGCCGTGACGGCCGCCTGTCTGGGCCGGGAGCCGCCGTGACGGCCGACTGCCGGCCCCCATACCGCCTGCCCGACCGCTCAGGCCTCAGCGCCCCTGCCGTCCCTCAGGCCTCAGCGGTCGCCCACCGACGCCTCACGCCTCAGCGGCGCCCGCGCCTCTTCAGCAGGAGGCGGGGCAGGGCCGCCGGGACCGGCTGCCGTGTGGTCGCCGGTGTGGCCACCGGCGCCGTCGCCAGGGAGCCGTCGGGAAGCGGCGCCGTCACCCCCGTGGGCTCCAGCCGCAGCAGCCGGCACTCACGGGACCAGCGGTCCGTCATGGCCTCGCCGTCGGGCGCGTTGAGACGTTTGCCCTTGAGCTCGGCGACGGTCGCCGCCCACTCCTCGGATCCGGGCGCGAGTTCGACGACCCGCGCCGTCCAGGAGACCAGCCGGCCCCCCTTGTCCTTGCTGCGGGCGGTGACCTCGGCCTCGGTCCCGGCGGCCAGTCCCGGCAGCGGCTGCTCCCCGGGCCCGTCGCCGATCAGGCACGCCGCGCCCTCGTGCCACACGTGCCACAGCGGACGCGCGGCGGGGACACCGGAGCCCCGGACCCAGATGAGGCCGGACTTCTTCGTGGCCTCCTCGACGAGGGCCTGGTCGAGCAGCTCGCTTGTCATGGGCCCAGCCTAACCAGGCGCCCTCACAGCCAGCCGTTGCGCTTCAGTGTGCGGTGGATGCCCAGACAGATGGCGACCGTGACCGACATGATCACGGGGTAGCCGAACTTCCAGTGCGTCTCGGGCATGTAGTCGAAGTTCATCCCGTACACCCCGCACACCATCGTCGGTACGGCGACGATGGCGGCCCAGGACGTGATCTTCCGCATGTCCTCGTTCTGCGCGACCGACGCCTGCGCGAGGTTGGCCTGGAGGATCGAGTTGAGCAGCTCGTCGAAGCCGATGACCTGCTCCTGGACCCGGGCGAGGTGGTCGGCGACATCCCGGAAGTACTTCTGGATGTCCGGGTCGACGAGCCGCATGGGCCGCTCGCTCAGCAGCTGCATGGGGCGCAGGAGCGGCGACACCGCGCGCTTGAACTCCAGCACCTCGCGCTTGAGTTGGTAGATCCGGCCGGCGTCCGTGCCACGCGGACTGCCCTTGCGGCCCGGCGAGAACACCTCCGTCTCCACCTCGTCGATGTCGTCCTGCACGGCGTCGGCGACCGCGATGTAGCCGTCGACGACGTGGTCGGCGATGGCGTGCAGCACGGCCGACGGGCCCTTCCCGAGCAGCTCGGGGTCGTCCTGGAGGCGGTGGCGCAGCGCGCGCAGCGAGCCCTGGCCGCCGTGCCGGACGGTGATGAAGAAGTCCCGGCCGGTGAAGCACATGACCTCGCCGGTCTCGACGACCTCGCTGTTGGCGGTGAGCCGGTCGTGCTCGACGTAGTGGATGGTCTTGAACACCGTGAACAGGGAGTCGTCGTAGCGCTCCAGCTTCGGCCGCTGGTGGGCCTGCACGGCGTCCTCCACGGCCAGCGGGTGCAGCCCGAACTCGCGGGCGATACCGGCGAATTCGGCCTCGGTCGGCTCGTGCAGACCGATCCACACGAAGCCGCCGTCGCGCCGCACCAGGCGCATCGCCTCGTGCGGGGTCAGCGGCGCCCCGGTCTCGACGCGGGCGCCGTCGCGGTAGATGGCGCAGTCCACGACGGCGGACGGCGTCGAGGGGTCGCGGGTGGTGTCGTACACCCCGCCGTCCGTACGCGGACCGTCCGTGCGCAGGCCGTTCGCGCGCAGACCGTCCTTGCGCAGCGAGACGCGGGACGGACGGACCACGGCACGCAGGTCGCGGATCATCGACATGGCAGGCTCCTTCGCGACAAGCAACGAAAAACCGCCGGGAACGGGTGGAACTACCCGGAATGGGGACGTCCAGACTGCGGATGTTTGGCACGTCCACAAAGCGGGGAGCACCGCACCGTTGCGGTGGCGAGCTTCGCTACTGATTCAGATCAGACAGATACAGATCAGGTAAAACGAAACGAAGTGCTCTTCCGTAGAAATACGGGCGCGAGAGGTGGCAGCCAGCCAGAGCCAGAGCAGCTACATCAGCGGCCGGAAGAGCGGGTGGTACTGCCAGGTCGACTTCGGTCCATTGCAGCCCCACCTCCTCCGGCCGGTCCCTCGTAAGGGAGTTCCATCGGCGTCGGGGCTTGATCGCGACGCTTCTGCGTGCTGCCCCGAACCACCGGGCAACAGTATCAGCCGACTGAAGTGTCAAGGCGCTGCTTTGCCTGGTACTGACGAGTTCTATGCTCGCCCCATGGCTGATGTTCTTCCTCTGGTGGAGGCCCGGTTGCGCAGCGCGCTGGGCGAGCCGGACGCGCGCGCCGCGGTCACCTTCCTCGGTACCGACCGCGTCGAGGTGCTGCGTTTCCGGGACGACTCCGCCGGGGGCCCGGTGGTCCGCTACGCCACGCTCGGCATGTCGGCCCAGCCCATGGCGGACCCCACGGCGGTGCTCGCCGACCCGGTCAAGGGTCCCCGCGCGGAGCTGGTCCTCTCCGTCCGGGCGGGCCTCGCCGACACCGACAAGGTGCTCCGTCCGCTGGCCGTGCTCGCCGCGTCTCCGCAGGTCGAAGGTCTGGTCGTGACTCCTGGCGCCTCGCTCGACGTGGGCGGCCCGCTGTGGCCCGGCGCCCCGTTCACCTCGGTCCTGGTCGCCGAGCCGGGTGGCCTGGTCGAGGACCTGGAGCTGGACGAGCCGCTCGACCCCGTACGGTTCCTGCCCCTGCTCCCCATGACCGCGAACGAGGCCGCCTGGAAGCGGGTCCACGGCGCGCAGGCCCTCCAGGAGCGGTGGCTGACGAACGGGACGGATCTGCGGGATCCGTCCCGCAGATCCGTCCCCCTGGAGTGAGCAAGCTCTCATCAACGGGTGGCCGGAAAGCGCCGGTTGAGCGGGCGCGCCGGTGAGCCGATCGAGGCGATGGACGGTCGTCGCCCTCAGTCGGCGAAGACGGTGACGCCGTCCTGCGTCGCGTGCCGCGGCTCCAGCTCCCGCGCTCCGCGCGTCAGCGCGTCACGTCGGACGAAGACCACCACCGCGCCGATGACGGCCGTGACCGCCGCGACCACGAACGGGATGTGGATGTCGCTCCACTCCTCGATCTTCGGCGCGAAGTACGGCGCCGCGGCGGCCGCGAACCAGCGCACGAAGTTGTAGCCGGCGCTGGCCACCGGACGCGGCGCGTCCGAGACGCCGAGGGCCAGTTCGGTGTAGACCGTGTTGTTCACACCGATGAAGGCGCCGGACAGGATCGTGCAGACGACTGCCGTGGTGTGGTCGCCGTAGCCGAGGACCAGTACGTCGGCGGCGAGCAGGACGAGCGAGCCGCCGAGCACCTTCAGCGAGCCGAACCGTGCCTGCGCCCGCGGCGCCACGAGCACCGAGAACACGGCCAGCAGCACGCCCCAGGCGAAGAACACGGCGCCCGACTTGTACGGGGTCATGTTCAGCACGAACGGGGTGAAGGCCAGCACCGTGAAGAACGTGTAGTTGTAGAAGAACGCCGAGACCGCAGCGGAGGCGAGACCGCCGTGCCCGAGGGCCTTGAGCGGGTCGAGGAGCGAGGTCTTACGAGCCGGCCTGGGCTGTTCCTTCAGGAACACCGTGATGCACAGGAAGCCGACCGCCATCAGGAACGCGGTGCCGAAGAACGGGTAGCGCCAGTTGGCGTTGCCGAGCAGGGCGCCCAGCAGCGGGCCGCACGCCATGCCGAGGCCGAGGGCGGACTCGTAGAGCAGGATCGCGGCGGCGCTGCCGCCCGCGGCCGCGCCGACGATGACCGCGAGGGCCGTCGAGACGAAGAGCGCGTTGCCGAGACCCCAGCCGGCCCGGAACCCGACGAGTTCGCCGACCGAGCCCGACGTGCCCGCGAGGCCCGCGAAGACCACGACGAAGGCGAGACCGAGCAGCAGGGTCTTGCGGCCGCCGACGCGGCTGGAGACGAAGCCCGTCACCAGCATCGCGGCGGCGGTGATCAGGAAGTATGAGGTGAAGAGCAGGGAGACCTGGCTCGTCGTGGCGTCCAGGCCCTGGGCGATGGACGGCAGGATCGGGTCGACGAGGCCGATGCCCATGAACGCGACGACCGACGCGCCGGCCGTCGCCCAGACCGCCTTGGGCTGCCGCAGGAGGCCACCGGCTCCGGCGTCGAAGGGGTCCATCGGTTCTCCTAATCGAGAAGGGTGGTTGGTATATGCACACAATAAGTTAGGTCAGCTAATTAATGCAAGCTACATCTAATTTCCCGAGGTGGGGTCGAGGGTGCGGGATCCGTCCGGACGGGTGATCGTCCTTGACGTGGGCGTGCGCGGGTAGGACCGTGGAGCTCTATGAGGGGCGAACCCAGTTGCCCGAAGTGTGGTGGCCGGGTCAGGGCTCCCGGACTCTTCGCCGATTCGTGGCAGTGCGATGTGCACGGCACGGTGCATCCGCTGCAACCCGTGATCCCGCCCAGCGTCGAGGCCCTCGGTGTCGTGGTGCATCGCACCCAGGTGCCGGTGTGGATGCCCTGGCCACTGCCGGTCGGGTGGCTGTTCACGGGTGTGGCCTACGCCGGTGACGACCGTAGCGGCGGCCGCGGCACCGCCGTGGCCTGCTCGGGGCCCGGCCCGCTCGGCGGCATGGGGGAACTGATCCTGGTCGCGGAGGAACTCGGCGTCGGCCTCGGCGCGCGGTACGCCGGCATCGACGGCCCGGACCCGGGTCCGGCCATGGACGTCGAGAAGCCGCCCCAGGTCAAGGTTCTGGCCGCCGGCCGCCCGACCCCGCTCTGGCACGTCCCCAGCGCCCCGGCCGACCGTGCCGTCTTCGCGGGCGAGGCGCTCGGTCTGTGGGTGTGGGCGGTCGTGTGGCCCGAGCAGTCGGGGCTGCTGATGTACGACGAGCTGGTGCTGACCGACCTGCGGGACGCCGGGGCCGAACTGGACCTGGTGCCGTGCGGGGCGCTGTCGCCGCGCCTGCTGGAGCCTTAGCGCGCGGATGCCGGAGAGTCCTGGAGTCCGGCGCTCCGGGGGCGCCCGAGGCGCGGCGGTGGTGCGGTCGTGACGCGTATGTAGGGGGCGCTCGACGGGTGCGGGTGTGACAGGAGGTGTTCCGTCCTCCCGTTATGCTGGAGCGTCCCCCTCCGTCCCGTCACCGCCTGGAGCCCGCGTCGTGCGTATCGACCTGCACTGCCACTCCACGGCTTCCGACGGTACGGACACCCCGGCCGAGCTGGTGCGAGGCGCCGCCGCGGCCGGACTGGACGTGGTCGCGCTGACCGACCACGACACCACCCGCGGACACGCCGAGGCGGCCGCCGCGCTGCCGGAGGGGCTCACGCTGGTCACCGGCGCCGAGCTGTCCTGCCGTATCGACGGCATCAGCATGCACATGCTGGCCTACCTCTTCGACCCCGAGGAGCCCGCGCTGCTCGCCGAGCGCGAGCTGGTCCGGGACGACCGGGTGCCGCGGGCCAAGGGCATGGTCGCCAGGCTCGTCGAGCTGGGTGTGCCCGTCACCTGGGAGCAGGTCGCCCGGATCGCCGGTGACGGCTCCGTCGGCCGGCCGCACATCGCGTCCGCGCTCGTCGAGCTGGGCGTGGTGCCCACCGTGAGCGACGCGTTCACCCAGGACTGGCTGGCCGACGGCGGCCGGGTCTTCGTCGCGAAGCACGAGACCGATCCGTTCGAGGCCATCCGGCTGGTCAAGGGGGCCGGGGGAGTCACCGTGTTCGCGCACCCGGCCGCCGCCAAGCGCGGCCGCACGGTCCCGGAGTCCGCGATCGCCGAGATGGCCGCGGCGGGCCTGGACGGCATCGAGGTCGACCACATGGACCACGACCCGGACGCGCGGGTCCGGCTGCGCGCGCTGGCCGCCGATCTGGGACTGCTCGTGACGGGGTCCTCGGACTACCACGGCAGCCGGAAGACGGTCGCGCTCGGCGCGTACACCACGGATCCCGAGGTGTACGGCGAGATCACCCGGCGGGCGACCGGGGCGTTCCCCGTGCCGGGGGCCGGCGGAGCCTGAGGCTCGCCCCGCCCCTCGCCACCCCTCACTCTGTTCGCTCACTTCTTCCGCAAGGCCTTCTCACTCTCATGTTCGACGTAGCTGTCTTCGGCTCTCTCTTCCTGACCCTTTTTGTCATCATGGATCCCCCCGGGATCACCCCGATCTTCCTCGCGCTGACCGCCGGCCGGCCCGCCAAGGTGCAGAAGCGCATGGCCTTCCAGGCCGTGTGCGTGGCCGGCGGTGTGATCACCGTGTTCGGGCTGCTGGGGCACCAGATCCTGGACTATCTGCACGTGTCCGTGCCGGCGCTGATGATCTCGGGCGGTCTGCTGCTCCTGCTCATCGCGCTCGACCTGCTCACCGGCAAGACCGACGAGCCGAAGCAGACCAAGGACGTCAACGTGGCGCTCGTACCGCTGGGCATGCCGCTGCTGGCGGGCCCGGGCGCGATCGTCTCCGTCATCCTGGCCGTGCAGAAGGCGGACAGCGCGGCCTCGCAGGTGTCGGTGTGGGCGGCGATCCTCGCGATCCATGTCGTGCTGTGGTTCGTCATGCGGTACTCGCTCGTGATCATCCGTGTCATCCGGGACGGCGGCGTGGTCCTGGTGACCCGGCTCGCGGGCATGATGCTCTCCGCGATCGCCGTGCAGCAGATCATCAACGGCATCACCCAGGTGGTCCGGGGCGGCTGAGGCCGGGCTCGTATGCGGCGGCTGCTGACGACGCGGTCGTACACGTCGGGCACGCCCCGGATGGCGCGGAGTTCCGGCGGACCCGCCCGGGGGAACACGCGGACTCCCGGCGAACCCGCCCCCGGAACACACAGAGCCCCGTGGGGCGCCGGTCGGGCCGGCCGCCCCACGGGGCTCTGAAATCTGTGGATGGTGATCCGTACGTTATGAGGCCGAGGTGTCGGCCGGACGGATCCACAGCCGCTGCCCTATGGCGGCGGCCTGCTGAACGATCCGGTTGACGGAGGCGGCGTCCACGACGGTCGTGTCCACGGGCGTGCCGTCGATGTCGTCGAGTCGCAGGATTTCGAAGCGCATGGGCTTCCCCCTTCGTCTGGTCATCCTCCTGAGGAGAACTACTGGCTGGAAGGAGCACGGGGCGGCTGTGCCCCCTGCTCCATGACCTAGTCAACGCGATGCGTGTTACAAACATTCCCTACGCTAAAGAAATTTTTCGAACGGCTAACTACTGCCCGGTAAGTGAGTTTGCGGAGACTGAACGGGACCGGTTGTGTTCGCAGCGTGACCGCCGGGACAATGGAGGCGATGAACGACGACCTCGCGGACCTGACCGCCCGCATCGACCGCACGAACGCGCTGCTCCAGCGCATGCTCGCCGAGGTGGCGAAGACACCCTCGACCCACGCGATCTTCGTCGACGCGGGGTACCTGTACGCGGCCGCCGGACGGCTGGTGGCCGGCACCGAGGACCGCCGCGCCTTCGACCTCGACGCCGAGGGCCTGATCGAGGCGCTCATCGACCGCGCCCGCACGATCTTCGCGGACAGCAGGCTGCTGCGGGTCTACTGGTACGACGGCGCCCGGCGCCGCATCCACACCGCCGAGCAGCAGTCCATCGCGGAACTGCCCGACGTGAAGGTGCGCCTGGGCAACCTCAACGCCAACAACCAGCAGAAGGGCGTCGACTCCCTGATCCGTACGGACCTGGAGTCGCTCGCCCGGCACCGCGCCATCAGCGACGCCGCGCTCCTCGGCGGCGACGAGGACCTGGTGTCGGCCGTCGAGGCGGCGCAGGGGTACGGCGCCCGGGTGCACCTGTGGGGCATCGAGGCCCCCGAGGGCCGCAACCAGGCCGAGCCCCTGCTCTGGGAGGTCGACAGCCAGCGCACCCTCGACCTCGACTTCTTCAAGCCGTACGTGTCCCGGCGCACCGCCGTGACCTACGAGCCGGCGTCGGCGTCCGCCCGGCCCACGCGGGAGGACGTCCGCTTCGTGGGCGCCCAGATCGCGGCGAAGTGGCTGGCGGCGCGGGGCCGCGACGCGCTGGTGGAACTGCTGCCCGGCCATCCCTATCTGCCGGGCTCGGTCGACCAGGACCTGCTGGTCGAGGCCGAGGGGCTGCTGTCGTACTCGCTCCGCGGCCAGTCGGACCTGCGGCGCGCCCTGCGTGACGGCTTCTGGGAGCACCTGCAGACGCAGTACTAGGGGCGTCCGGGCGACCTAGGGGCGTCCGGGCGACGCCCCGGGCCCACCGCTACGGAGTGTGCTTGTCCCAGAAGCCGGCGAGCGCCCGGGCGGTCGCGAGCGGCTGGTCCACGTTCGGTGAGTGCTCGGCGCCCGCTACGACCGTCCGGTGCGCCCCCAGCCGTACCGCCATCTCGTCGAGGACGGTCACCGGCCAGGTGTCGTCGCGGGCGCCCGACACGACGTGGAACGGCAGCGGAACGGCGGCGAGTTCGGCGATCCGGTCCGGCTCACCGCACAACTGCCGCCCAGTGACGCGGAGTTGGGCGGGGCTGGTGCCCAGCCAGCGGCGGCGCAACTGCTCCTGGGTGCCGAGGCCGCGGGCCGGCCCACCGACCTCCTCGGGTGGACCCATCGCCCGGATCGCCTCCCACACCTCGGCCATGGTCATCACGTCGAGCGCGTCCCGCAGCAGTCGCACGCGCTGCTCCTGGGAGACGGAGATCCGGGCCGGGCCCGAGGCGAGGAGGGTGAGCGAGCGGAACGGGGAGTGGTCCAACAGGGCGGCGGAGCGGGCGATCTGGCCGCCGAGGGAGTGCCCGACAAGATGCACGGGGGTGCCGAGCGCCTCGGCCTGCGCGAGCACATCGCGCGCCAACTCGTTCTGTGCGTAAGGCGATTCGTCGTCGTCCGGTCCGTCGGACTCGTACTGGCCGCGCCCGTCCACGGCGACGGTCCGGTACCCGCGCACGGCCAGCGTCGCGTGCACCAGGTTGAAGTCCTCCTTGCTCCCCGTGAACCCGGGCAGCATCAGCGCCGCCCCCCTCACCTCGGCTCCCGCGGCCGGGGGCATGTCGACGACGGCGAACTCACCGCGCGCGGTCCGCAGCAGGTAGGCGCGAGCGCCCTGGGGTGTGTCGAAGGCGGTGGGGTCGGTCACGGGGTGAGGCTATCGGGCGGCACGCCGAGCACGGAAACGCCGAAGGCCCGGTCCACGGGTGTGGACCGGGCCCTCGGGCCGTGCTCAGCTCTCCGCGGTCTCCGCGGCGGCGACCTTGCGGGTGCGCCGTGCCTTGGGCTTGACCTCGGCCTCGGCTTCGGTGGCGGCCGTCTCCGGTGCCGGTGCGGTGGCCGCGGTCTTGCGGGTGCGGCGGGCCTTGGGCTCCGGTTCCTGCGCGGTCTGGGCCGGGATGTCGGCGGTGGCCGTCGTCTCCGGCTCGGCGACCTTGCGGGTACGGGTGCGGCGCGGCTTCGCCTCGGTGGCCTCGTCCGCCGTCTCCACGGCCGCCGCCTTACGGGTGCGGCGCGGCTTGACCTCGGCGGTCTCCGTCGCCACGGCGGTGTCGGCCACCGTCTCGGCCGTCGCCGCCGCCTTGCGGGTCCGGCGCGGCTTCGCCTCGGTGGCCTCAGCGGTGTCGACCGCGGTCTCGGCGGCGGCGACCTTGCGGGTGCGCCGTGCCTTGGGCTTGACCTCGGCCTCGGCTTCGGTGGCGGCCGTCTCCGGTGCCGGTGCGGTGGCCGCGGTCTTGCGGGTGCGGCGGGCCTTGGGCTCCGGTTCCTGCGCGGTCTGGGCCGGGATGTCGGCGGTGGCCGTCGTCTCCGGCTCGGCGACCTTGCGGGTACGGGTCCGACGCGGCTTGGCCTCGGTGGCCTCCGCGGTGTCGACGGCCGTCTCGGCGGCCGCGGCCGCCTTGCGGGTACGCCGGGGCTTGCTCTCGGCGGTCTCCGTGGCCACGGCGGACTCGGCGGTGTCGACCACCGTCTCGCCCGTCGCCGTCGCCTTGCGGGTGCGGCGCGGCTTCGCCTCGGTGGCCTCGGCCGTGTCGACCGCGGTCTCCGCGGCGGCCGCCACCTTGCGCGTACGGCGGCGCGGTGTGGTGGCCGGGGCCTCGGCGGGCTCCGCCTCGGGGGCCTGCGCGGTCTCGACCGGAGCGACCGTCGGCTCCGCCACCGTCGCCTCGGCGGACGCGCGGGTCCGGCGGCGGCGCGGCTTCTCCGTGGCCTCCGGAGCGTCCACGGCCGTGCCCTCCGCCGTCGCCACGGCGGTCTCCGCGGCCGGCGACTCGACGGCCGTGACCACGGCCGGCGCCGTCTCCGGGCCCGGACCGCCGCGGGTACGGCGACGACGGCGCGGGGTACGGGACGCCGCGCCGTCCTCCACCGCGGGCGTCCGCTCGGGAGCGGGCGCGGGTGCGGTGGTCGACTCGGCCGCGACCGGCTGCGTCGCGTCCATCGGCGTACCGCCGCGCGTACGACGACGGCGACGCGGGGTACGGGCCGGACGCTCGCGCTCGGCGGTACGGGACTCGCCGCGATCGCCGCGGTCGCCGCGCTCGCCCCGGTCCCGGTCGTTGCGGTCGGGGCGGCCGCCACGGCCGCGTGCCGCTCGCCCGCCCGGCTCGCCCAGGTCTTCGAGCACCTCCGCGTCGAGCCCGGCGCGCGTGCGCTCCGTGCGGGGCAGGACGCCCTTCGTGCCGGCGGGGATGTTCAGTTCCTCGAAGAGGTGCGGGGACGTGGAGTACGTCTCCGGCGGGTCGCTGAAGTTCAGCTCCAGCGCCTTGTTGATCAGCTGCCAGCGCGGGATGTCGTCCCAGTCGACGAGGGTGATCGCGATGCCCTTGGCGCCCGCGCGGCCGGTACGGCCGATGCGGTGCAGGTACGTCTTCTCTTCCTCGGGGGACTGGTAGTTGATGACGTGGGTGACGCCCTCGACATCGATACCGCGCGCCGCGACGTCGGTGCAGACGAGGACGTCCACCTTGCCGTTGCGGAAGGCGCGCAGCGCCTGCTCGCGGGCACCCTGACCGAGGTCGCCGTGGACCGCGCCGGAGGCGAAGCCGCGGCGCTGGAGCTGCTCGGCGATGTCGGCGGCCGTGCGCTTGGTACGGCAGAAGATCATCGCCAGTCCGCGGCCCTCGGCCTGAAGGATGCGGGCGACGAGCTCCGGCTTGTCCATGGAGTGCGCGCGGTAGACGTGCTGCGCGGTGTTCGCGACGGTCGCGCCCTGGTCGTCCGGCGAGGTGGCGCGGATGTGCGTGGGCTGCGACATGTAGCGGCGGGCCAGGCCGATGACCGCGCCCGGCATGGTGGCCGAGAACAGCATCGTCTGACGCTTCGGCGGCAGCATGTTGATGATCTTCTCGACGTCGGGCAGGAAGCCGAGGTCGAGCATCTCGTCGGCCTCGTCGAGGACGAGCGACTTGATGTGCTTGAGGTCGAGCTTCTTCTGGCCCGCGAGGTCCAGCAGCCGGCCCGGGGTGCCGACGACGACGTCGACGCCCTTCCTGAGGGCCTCGACCTGCGGCTCGTAGGCCCGGCCGCCGTAGATGGCGAGGACGCGCACGTTGCGCACCTTGCCCGCGGTCAGCAGGTCGTTGGTGACCTGGGTGCAGAGCTCGCGCGTGGGGACGACGACGAGCGCCTGCGGTGCCTCGGTGAGCTGCTCGGGCTTGGCGCGCCCGGCCTCCACGTCGGCGGGGACGGTCACGCGCTCGAGGAGCGGGAGGCCGAAGCCCAGCGTCTTGCCGGTGCCCGTCTTGGCCTGGCCGATGACGTCGGTGCCGGTCAGGGCGACGGGGAGCGTCATCTCCTGGATGGGGAAGGGGCTGATGATGCCGACGGCCTCAAGGGCCTCGGCGGTCTCGGGGAGGATTCCGAGCTCTCGGAACGTAGTCAGGGTGCTGCCTCTTCTGTGTGGGCGGTGCGAGGCGAGCGCGGGGGTCGTGTCGGGACCGTGCCGGGGACATCGGCCGCCTTACGGATGGGCCGTAGGGCACGGGACCACAGCCGACGCTCTAGCGCTCGAACCGCTGAGGGTTCCCTCCGATCGTCGTACGCACAGTGCCGTACGGTCAGGGAGGGCTGTCGGGTCGGAGCCGATCGGGCCACCGACCGGGCATCCTCATACGTGCGGCCTGTCGAGGTACGGCTGAGTACCAGCAGGCGCATTACCACCATACCTCGGAATCGCGCACACGTGTTGGCCGATTCGGTCACGTAGTCGCCGTCACACCGATTCCCGCCGTCGCGGTCACACTGATTGACCAGGGACTTCCGTCGCGCGGCGAGCGGGCTATTGTGCGCTTCATGACGAGCTCTGACAAGCCCGAGAACGCCCCTGAGAACGCCGCCGAGTCCGCCGAGTCCGCCGGACCCGCGGCGCCCGCCGAGCGCACCGCGATCGCCGCCCAGAACTGGGCGCAGGCCTCCGCCGAGCCACAGTACCGCGCCGCGGTCGTGGACCTGCTGGGTGCGTTGGCGTACGGCGAGCTGGCGGCGTTCGAACGGCTCGCGGAGGACGCCAAACTGGCGCCGACGCTGGCGGACAAGGCGGAGCTGGCGAAGATGGCCTCGGCCGAGTTCCACCACTTCGAGCGGCTGCGCGACCGGCTCACGGAGATCGGCGAGGAGCCGACCCACGCGATGGAGCCCTTCGTCGCCGCTCTCGACGGATTCCACCGGCAGACGGCCCCCTCGGACTGGCTGGAGGGTCTGGTCAAGGCGTACGTCGGCGACTCGATCGCCAGCGACTTCTACCGCGAGGTCGCCGCCCGTCTCGACACGGACACGCGTGAACTCGTCCTGGCGGTCCTCGACGACACCGGGCACGCTGGTTTCGCGGTGGAGAAGGTGCGCGCCGCCATCGACGCCGAGCCGCGCGTCGGCGGCCGGCTCGCGCTGTGGGCACGCCGGCTGATGGGTGAGGCCCTGTCGCAGTCCCAGCGGGTGGTCGCGGACCGCGACGCGCTCTCGACGATGCTCGTCGGTGGCGTCGCCGACGGCTTCGACCTCGCCGAGGTCGGCAGGATGTTCTCCCGGATCACCGAGGCGCACACCAAGCGGATGGCGGCGCTGGGACTGGCCGCCTAGGGTCGTTCGTTCGGATCAGACCGGTCGTGGCAGGCGGAGCCGCGCGACACCGGGCTGGTCCGAACGGCGGGGCCTATGGGCCCGCGGCGGTCACGCCGGCGCTGATCGCCGGAGCCTTCCCGCGGGGCGCAGCAGCAGCGAGAGCGAGGCGGTGGACACCACCGCCGCGCCGAGCAGGCTCGGCAGGAAACTGCCGGGGCCCAGCGCGGTGTGGGTGACGAAGTCACCGAAGAGAGCGCCCGCGACGCCCGTCGCGAACACGAGGTGCCGGGTCGGCAGGCGGTGGGAGAAGCGGTGGTTCGCTGCCCATGCGAGCACGACACCGAGCAGAGCGGAACCGAGCGCTTCCAAGATCATGTCGGGTCACTCCAAGCGGCCGGACTGTGTACCAAGGTCGTAGCCCGTCATACCCGTGACCTGCGGAATGCAATCCTCCCCTGTGGGCGAGTTGTGCGCCGTCGGTGGAGAAAACGATCGGAGGGGCCCGGCGACGTCATGTCGCCGGGCCCCTCCGATCGTGTCTGCTCGTGTCTGCGAACGTTGCTCGCGTCGTCGTCCGCCGCGCGGACCACGTGCGCGGACTACAGCGCGCCGAAGCCCACCTTGCGCGGGGCCGGCTCGCCGAGCTCGACATAGGCGAGGCGGTCCGCCGGGACCAGGACCTTGCGGCCGTGGTCGTCCACGAGGCTCAGCAGCTGCGACTTCCCGGCCAGCGCCTCGGCCACCGCCCGCTCGACCTCCTCGGCACTCTGACCGCTCTCCAGAACGATCTCGCGGGGCGCGTGCTGCACGCCGATCTTGACCTCCACGGCTATGTCCCTCCGACGGTCAGTGAAGTGCGCGAACCTTCCGCGCCGTACGCAGCACACATTAGCCCGGTGAGGGGACGAACACGCTCCGGTCGAGAACGCCACGAGCGAACAGCGACCGGGAACAAAACCCCACCGGGGTACGCGACGGCCCGCGTCAGTGGTGATCCGTGCCGTGCAGCGGGAAACCGGCGATGCCCCGCCAGGCCAGTGAGGCCAGCAGCTGGACCGCGTGGTCGCGCGGGACGCTGCGGTCGCTGTGCAGCCAGGAGCGGGCCACCACCTGGGCGAGACCGCCGAGACCGGAGGCCAGCAGCATCGACTCGGCCTGCGAGAGACCGGTGTCCTCGGCGATGACCTCGCAGATCGCCTCGGCGCACTCGTTGGTGACCTTGTCGACGCGCTCGCGCACGGCGGGTTCGTTCGTCAGGTCCGACTCGAACACCAGCCGGAAGGCCCCGCCGTCGTCCTCGACGTACGCGAAATAGGCGTCCATCGTCGCCCGCACGCGCTGCTTGTTGTCCGTCGTCGACGCCAGCGCGGCGCGCACCGACTGGATCAGCGACTCGCAGTGCTGGTCCAGCAGAGCGAGGTAGAGGTCGAGCTTGCCCGGGAAGTGCTGGTACAGCACGGGCTTGCTGACGCCGGCGCGCTCGGCGATGTCGTCCATCGCCGCGGCGTGGTAGCCCTGTGCGACGAAGACCTCCTGGGCGGCGCCCAGCAGCTGGTTCCGTCGAGCTCGGCGCGGCAGGCGAGTGCCACGCGGGCGTGCCGCCTCAGTTTGCTCGATGGCTGTCACGCCGCCTCCCAATGTCGTCCACTTGCGGTGAGAGCCGCGCGGCCATCGTACTTTTCGGTAACCGTGGTGTGCGCGGTGCGAGCGGAGAATTTCACGGACCGGACGCCGATTGCCGGGGAACGGACGTCGACGGACGCCGATGGACACCGACCGAAACGGTGTACAGCGGTGCGAACGGGCACACACGGGTCAGGCCCCGGCGGGCCGCTCGGCCCGGGGACCGGTCGCCGCTCAGCGGTAGTCGTCCTCGTCCAGGGACACCACGCGCGCCTGTTCGATGAGGTCGGCCTCGTCGGCGCGGGCCGGGTCCACGTCGTCGAGGGGGTCGTCGCGGTCCGGTGCCACGTCCGCGAACTGCTGCGCGGCGTCGTTCTCCGGCGCCTCGACATCGATCTCCCGGCGGTCGTCGGCCCGGAGCTCCTCGAGTTCCTCGAGCACCTCGGGGTCGGTGGGATCAACGGCCATGACGGGCTCCCTTCCTCGCACGTCCCTGAAAGACGACAGGCGCTGTGACGCGGGTGCCCTCTCTACGAGCCTAGGCAACACCCGGTCCGGACGCTATGCGATCCGCCCGCAATCTGTGACAGCCAACACATCAGTCCCTGCGTGATCGTCTCGTAACATTGCCGCATGTCGTCGACCGAGCTGCCGTCAGTGCCCCCCACCGACCTGCTTCCGGAACCGGCCGCCGTCAGGGTCGCGGACGGCGAACGCCTCAGGTCCGTCGGGCTGCCCGGAGTAACGCTTTCGGTACGTTCGAGGCCGCCCGCGCGCGAGGGACTGGCACCCGCGCTCCACGTCCACGGTCTCGGCGGTTCCTCCCAGAACTGGTCCTCGCTGATGGAGCTGCTGGACGGGGTCGTCGAGTGCGAGGCACTCGACCTGCCCGGTTTCGGCGACTCCCCGCCACCGGACGACGGCGACTACTCCGTCACGGGACACGCGCGCGCGGTCATCCGCTACCTCGACTCGTCCGGGCGCGGGCCCGTGCACCTCTTCGGCAACTCGCTCGGCGGCGCGGTCACCACGCGCGTGGCCGCCGTGCGGCCCGACCTCGTGCGGACGCTCACCCTCGTCTCGCCCGCGCTGCCGGAACTGCGCGTGCAGCGCACCGCGCTGCCGACGGCGCTGCTCGGGTTCCCCGGCGTGGCGACGGTCTTCACCCGGTTCACCAGGGAGTGGACGGCGGAGCAGCGGGTGCGCGGTGTCACGGCGCTCTGTTACGGAGATCCCGGACGGGTGGCTCCCGAGGCGTTCGGGCACGCGGTGGACGAACTGGAGCGGCGGCTGCGGCTGCCGTACTTCTGGGACGCGATGACGCGCTCCGCGCGCGGGCTGGTCAACGCGTACACGCTGGGCGGCCAGCACGGCCTGTGGCGCCAGGCCGAGCGGGTCCTCGCGCCGACCCTCCTGGTCTACGGCGGCCGCGACCGGCTCGTCGGTTTCCGCATGGCACAGCGGGCGGCCCGCACCTTCCGTGACTCCCGTCTCCTGACGCTCCCCCAGGCCGGGCATGTGGCGATGATGGAGTACCCGGATACGGTGGCCACGGCGTTCCGCGACCTGCTGGAGTACGCGGAACGTTCCGGGGCCGCAGCGGGGGCCGAAGGCACCTCCGGCGCCGACGGCGCCGAATCCGTCCGACGAACGAGTACCGGGAGCTGAGGGGGACGTGGGACGCCACAGTCGCCGAGGTCCCGCGCCCAAGGGCGCGGCCAAGGAAGACACCGGGGAGCGGGTGCCACCGGCACGCTCCGGGCCGTCGGCTCCGCCGACGGCGGACGGCACGCCCGCGCGCGGGGTGCCGCTCTTCCCGGACGGCACGCCCGCGCGCGGAGTGCCGCGTCTGCCCGACGGCACACCGGCTCACGGCATCCCCCGGCCGGCCGGGGGCACGCCCGCACGCGGTGTTCCCCGGGTTCGCGGCGGCCACCCCGAGCAGCGCGAGTCCGGTGGCGGCTGGGGCGAGTTGAGAGGGCCGACGGCCGACGGGGTCGGCTACGGACGGCCCGGCGCGCCGGGGCAGGGGCCCTCGATACCGAGGCAGCGCCAGGCCTCCGCGCGCGGACCCCGCCAGGACTACCTCGACGCCTTCACCGAGGACGACGTCTTCGCGCCGCGCACCGCCGTCTCCGCACTCGCCACGGACCCGTACGCCCCCGCCGTCGACCGGGCCACGGCCCCCCGGCGGACCGGCACGGGCGGCGGCATCGGAACCGGCACCGGTGCCGATGACGACGAAGCGCCGCCCACCGGTGAACCCGCCGGACCCGCGCGCGAGAAGAGCGCCAAGAGCCGTGCCTTCACCGGTATCGCGGCCGCCGCCGTCACCACCGTGCTGGCCGTCGTCGTGGCCGGCCAGGTCACCGGAGGCCAGGACGACAGCGAAGGCCTGCGGCCGCAGTCCGCCGCGGGCCAGGCCGGCGTCTCCCTGCCCACTGCTCCCTCGGTGGTGCCGAGTCCGTCGGCGCCGGCCGACGTGGTGCCGCTGACGTACGCGCAGAAGATGGCCGTGAAGTACCCGCTGAGCTCCACGCTCAAGGCGTCGGGGAAGTTCGACGCGGTCCCCGGCTTCGCCAAGGCGCCCGGCAAGGGCCCGAAGTACACCTACCGCGTGGACGTGGAACGGGGGCTCGGGCTCGACGGTGAACTCTTCGCGCAGGCCGTGCAGAAGACGCTCAACGACAACCGCAGCTGGGCCCATGACGGCGCCCGCACCTTCGAGCGGATCCACTCCGGCAAGCCCGACTTCGTGATCACGCTCGCCAGCCCCGGCACCACCGCCGACTGGTGCGCCAAGTCCGGCCTCGACACCACGGTGGACAACGTCTCGTGCGACTCGGCCTCCACCGAGCGCGTGATGATCAACGCCTACCGATGGGCGCAGGGCTCGACGACGTACGGCGACGCGATCCACGCCTACCGGCAGATGCTGATCAACCACGAGGTCGGCCACCGTCTCGGCCACGGCCATGTGACCTGCGAAAAGGACGGAGCACTCGCTCCGGTCATGCAACAGCAGACCAAGTTCCTCGACCACGACGGAATCCGGTGCAGGCCCAACCCCTGGGCCTATCCGAGCAGTTGACAGGCGGCTCGGCAGCCGCTTTGACACGCGCGGAAAGTTGGTTCATATTTCTGCGCATGTCGTCTCGTCACACCTCCGCCTGCGCCGCCATCGAGCTGGCGCTCATCGGTGTGACCGCGCTCTGCGTGGCCGACATCCTCTGTAGCTGACGCCCGCCCGCAGGCGCGCGCGTCGCGAATTCCCTCCTCCTCCGTGAACCGGTTCACGGGCTCGTGACCTGTTCACGGCTGGGGACGACCTTCTTTCGACGACCAGGCGCCGGGCCGACGTGTGTCCGCAAGCGTCTCATCCCTCGTCATTCCGTCTCAGTATTCGAGAGGTCGTCATTCCGATGCGTCATCCGTCCGTCATAGCGCGCCGCGTGGCAGCGGCATCCGTCAGCCTGGTCCTGGCCGCGGGCGCCGCCGCCTGCGGTCCTGAGGACAACGATGCCAAGGGCTCCGGTGGCGACTCCACGCCGCACAAGGGCGGCACCCTCACCGTCCTGAACTCCAACCCGCAGCAGGACTTCGACCCCGCCCGCCTCTACACCTCCGGCGGCGGCAAGATCCCCTCCCTCGTCTTCCGTACGCTCACCACCCGCAACCGCGAGAACGGTCCGGCCGGCGCCGAGGTCGTCCCCGACCTCGCCACCGACACCGGGCGGCCCAACAAGGACGCGACCGTGTGGACGTACACGCTGAAGGCGGGCCTCAAGTACGAGGACGGCACGCCGATCACCTCGGCCGACATCAAGTACGGCATCGAGCGCTCCTTCGCCGCGGAGCTCTCCGGCGGCGCCCCCTACCTGCGGGACTGGCTGATCGGCGGCGCCGACTACCAGGGTCCCTACAAGGGCGGCAAGAGCCTCGACTCGATCGAGACGCCGGACGCGCGCACGATCGTCTTCCACCTGAACAAGCCCGAGGGCGAGTTCCCCTACCTCGCCACGCAGACGCAGTTCGCCCCGGTGCCGAAGGCCAAGGACAAGGGCACGAAGTACGAGGAGCACCCCGTCTCGTCCGGCCCCTACAAGGTCGTCACGAACGAGAACGACGGTGAGCGGGTCGTCCTGGAGCGCAACACGTACTGGTCCGCCGCGACCGACGCCGAGCGCAAGGCCTACCCGGACAAGATCGACGTACGCTCCGGCATCGACTCCTCCGTGATCAACCAGCGACTGGCCGCGTCCCAGGGAACGGACGCCGCCGCCGTCACCACGGACACCAACCTCGGCCCGGCCGAACTCGCCAAGGTGACCGGCGACAAGGAACTCGCCTCCCGCGTCGGCACCGGCCGCTTCGGCTACACCAACTACATCGCCTTCAACCCGAAGGTGAAGCCGTTCGACGACGTCAGGGTGCGACAGGCGATCTCCTACGCCCTCGACCGCTCGTCGGTGGTCAACGCGGCCGGCGGCTCCTCGCTGGCCGAGGCGGCGACGACCTTCCTGCCGAACCAGAAGTCGTACGGCTACGAGCCCTACGACCTGTTCCCGGCCGGCGCGTCCGGCAACGCGGCCAAGGCCGGGGAACTGCTGAAGGCGGCCGGCCACGCGAACGGGCTGACCGTCACCCTCACGCACTCCAACAGCAAGGACTTCGAGACCAGCCCGGAGATCGCGACCGCGATCCAAGACGCGCTGAAGAAGGCCGGCATCACCGTCAAGCTGGAGGGCCTGGAGGAGAACGACTACGCCGACAAGATCCACAGCGCGAAGACGGAGCCCGGCTTCTTCCTCGCCCACTGGGGTGCCGACTGGCCCTCGGGCGGTCCCTTCCTGGCCCCGATCTTCGACGGCCGGCAGATCGTCGAGGACGGCGCGAACTTCAACACCGGCTTCCTCGATGACAAGTCGGTCAATACCGAGATTGACGCGATCAACAAGTTGACCGACCTTGACCAGGCCGCCAAGCGGTGGGGTGCACTGGACAAGAAGATCGGCGAGCAGGCGCTGACCGTGCCCCTGTTCCACCCGGTCTACAAGCGGCTGTACGGCAAGGACATCCGCAACATCGTCATCAGCGACTGGGACGGCGTCCTGGACCCCTCGCAGGTCGCGGTCAAGTAGCGCTGTGAGCGAGTCACTTCTCGCCTCCCAGGCCCCCGGGACGGACGCTTCCGTCCCGGGGGCCTCCGGAGGTCCTCAGTTCTGGCGGCGGCTGCGGACGCAGCGCGCCGCCCTCGTCGCGGCCGTCGTCGTCGCGCTGCTCGTCCTGGTCGCGCTCGCCGCACCGCTGCTCACCGCGATCGAGGGCCAGGACCCCACGACCTACCACCCCTCCCTCATCGACTCCGCGCGCGGCGGAGTGCCGACCGGCCCGCTCGGCGGCATCGGCGCGGACCACTGGCTCGGCATCGAGCCGCAGACCGGCCGCGACCTGTTCGCGCGCCTCGTCTACGGCGCCCGGGTCTCGCTCGGTGTCGCCCTCGCCGCGACCGTCGTCCAGGTCGCCATCGGGATCGTGCTGGGCATCGCCGCCGCGCTCGGCAACCGATGGGTCGATCAACTGTTGAGCCGGATCACCGACATCTTCGTCGCCATGCCATTGATGATCATGTCGTTGGCGCTGCTCGCGATCGTCCCGGCGAGCTTCCCCCGCCCCGTGCTGGTCACCCTGGTCATCGGGCTGATCTCCTGGGGCAACATCGCCAAGGTCGTCCGCGCCCAGACGCTGACGCTCAAGGAACTCGACTACGTCTCCGCGGCCCGGCTCAGCGGCTGGGGCACCTGGCGCATCGCCCGCCGCGAACTGCTGCCGGGACTCGCCGCTCCGGTCATCACCTACGCGGCGCTCCTCGTGCCCGGGAACATCACCGTCGAGGCCGCCCTGTCCTTCCTCGGCGTCGGCGTGAAGCCGCCCACCCCGTCCTGGGGACAGATGCTGACCTCCGCCGACGTCTGGTACCAGGCCGCCCCGCAGTACCTGCTGCTGCCCGCGGGCGCCCTGTTCGTGACCGTCCTCGCGCTCACCGTCCTCGGCGACGGCGTGCGCACGGCGCTCGACCCGCGCGCGGCCTCGCGACTGCGGGTGGGAACCGGCCGCAAGCGGGAGACCAAGGCCGACAAGGAGGCCTCCGCATGACCGGCTTCGGCGGCTTCCTCGCGCGCCGCGCGATCGGCACCCTGATCACCCTGTTCGCCATCTCGGTGATCGTCTACGTCGTCTTCTACGCCACCCCCGGCAACGTCGCCCAGATCACCTGCGGCCCGCGCTGCTCGCCCGCCCAGGTCCAGCAGGTGGCCGCGCAACTGCACCTCGACGACCCGCTGTACCTGCGCTACTGGCACTTCCTCCAGGGCCTCCTCGCCGGCCAGGACTACTCCACCGGCACCTCGGTGGAGCACTGCCCCGCGCCCTGCCTCGGCCTGTCGTACCAGAGCGACCAGCAGGTCACCCGGCTGATCCTGGCCAAGCTCCCGGTCAGCCTCTCGCTCGTCTTCGGCGCGATGGTGCTGTGGCTCGTCCTCGGCATCGGCACCGGCGTGCTCTCGGCCTGGCGGCGCGGCCGGTTCTCCGAACGGGCACTGACCGCGCTCACCCTCGCCGGCACGGCCACGCCCGTCTTCGTCATCGGCCTGATCCTGATGATCGTGGTCTGCGGCGAACTGCGCCTGCTGCCCTTCCCGCAGTACGTCGACCTCAGCGACGACCCCGAACAGTGGGCCTGGAACCTGTTGCTGCCGTGGCTCTCGCTCGCCCTCATCGAGGCAGCCGCGTTCGCCCGGCTGACCCGGGCGTCGATGCTGGAGACGCTCGCCGAGGACCACATCCGCACCTTCCGGGCCTACGGCGTCGGTGAACGGTCCGTCATCGGGCGGCACGCGCTGCGCGGGGCGTTCGCGCCGGTCATCGCCCTGAACGCGAACAACTTCGGGTCGGCGGTCGGCGGCGCGGTCCTCACCGAGACGCTCTTCGGACTGCCCGGCATCGGACAGGAACTGGTGCACGCGGTCGACGTCGTCGACCTCCCGGTCGTCGTCGGCATGGTCCTGATCATCGGCTTCTTCGTGGTTCTCGCCAACGCCTTCGCGGACGTCCTGTACGCGGTGGCCGACCGACGGGTGGTGCTCGCATGAGCCTGGTGGAGGTCACCGGCCTCACGGTCGGCTTCGGGACGCTGCGGGCCGTCGACGGCCTCTCCTTCCGGCTGGAGAAGGGCGCCGCCCTCGGACTGGTCGGCGAGTCCGGCTCCGGCAAGTCCACGGTCGCCTCGGCGCTGCTGGGACTGCACCGGGGGACCGGGGCCGCCGTCGGCGGCTCGGTCCGCGTCGCAGGCACCGACGTACAGCGGGCGTCCGACGACGAACTGCGACGGCTGCGCGGCGGGAAGGCGGCGATGGTCTTCCAGGACCCGCTGTCGTCCCTGGACCCGTACTACGCGATCGGCGACCAGATAGCCGAGGTCCACCGCGTGCACGCGCGCGCCTCGCGACGGGCCGCACGCGCGCGTGCCGTCGAGGTGCTGGAGCGGGTCGGGATTCCGGACGCGGCACGGCGGTCCCGGTCCCGCCCGCACGAGTTCAGCGGCGGCATGCGGCAGCGGGCCCTCATCGCCATGGCGCTGGCCTGCGAGCCCGACCTGCTGATCGCCGACGAACCGACCACCGCGCTCGACGTCACCGTCCAGGCCCAGATCCTCGACCTCCTGCACACGCTGCGCGAGGAGACCGGCATGGGCCTGCTGCTCGTCACGCACGACGTGGGGGTGGCCGCGGAGAGCGTCGACGACGTGCTGGTCATGCGGCACGGACAGGCGGTCGAACACGGCCCGGTCGCCGACGTCCTCGGATCGCCGGCACAGGCGTACACCCGCGAACTGCTCGCCGCGGTCCCGAGGGTGAGCCCGCGGGGCGCCACGACGGGCGGGACGGGAGAGGCCGCGGGGGAGGCCGGGGGAGAGTCCGTGGGAGAGGCTGTGGGGGAGGTCTCGGCAGAGGTCTCGGCAGGGGCCTCGGCAGTGGTTTCGCGGAAGGTTCCGGCAGGGGCTTCGCGCGTGCGGTCGGGTGCGGAGTCGGTCGCCGGGTCGGCCGAGGGGGCTTCCGCCGGTCGGAGGTCGGTCGGTGGGGAGTCGGCCGGTGAGGTGGCGGCCGGCGTCGGATCGGCTGGTGGGGCGTCGGACGAGGAGTCCGACGAGGCGTCCGTCGGGTCGGCGGACGGCGCCATCGGTCGGCCGGCGGACGGGGGAGTCCGCGAACCGGGCGAGGTCGTGCTCCAGGCGAGCGGACTGAGGCGTGAGTTCGGGCGGGGGAAGCGGGTGTTCGCGGCCGTCGACGCCGTGTCGCTCACCCTCCACCGGGGCGAGACCCTCGGCATCGTGGGCGAGAGCGGCAGCGGCAAGACGACCCTGGGCCGGATGCTGGTCGGACTGCTGAAGCCGACAGCCGGTGAGATCCGGTACGCGGGCGCCGCGCACACCGGCGTGAACCCGGCCGTGCAGATGGTCTTCCAGGACCCCGCCTCCTCCCTCAACCCGCGCCGCAGCGTCGGCGAGTCGATCGCCGACCCGCTGCGGGCGCGCGGAGAACGGGACGAGAAGCGCATCCAGAAGCGCGTGGGTGAACTGCTGGAGCGCGTGGGGCTCGAAGGGGCGCACTACAACCGCTACCCGCACGAGTTCAGCGGCGGTCAGCGCCAGCGCGTGGGCATCGCGCGGGCGCTCGCGGCCGACCCGAGCGTCATCGTGTGCGACGAACCCGTCTCCGCGCTCGACGTCACCACCCAGGCCCAGGTCGTCGCCCTGCTCGGCGCGTTGCAGCGCGACCTCGGAATCGCCCTGGTCTTCGTCGCGCACGACCTCGCCGTGGTGCGCCAGGTCAGCGACCGGGTCGCGGTGATGCGCAACGGCCGGGTCGTCGAGACCGGCCCCGCCGAGCAGGTCTACGGCTCCCCGCGCGATCCGTACACCCGGCAGCTGCTGGCCGCCGTACCCGCCCTCGACCCGCAGGTCGCGGCCCGGCGCCGGGCCGCGAGACGGGAGCCGGCCCGCACCTGACACCGGCGTGACGTCGCGCGTCCGGATGATTCCCTAGCGCGACGGAACGCCACCCGCACGGGAAAGTTACGACCGTTCACCCCTTTTGGTGGCGCGATGGACAACCGTCCATCGCGCCACCGCCTTGTCCGCATACGTTCTTCCCGCTGTGAGCCGCCGGGTCGACGGCGGCTCCCCAGACGGGAGATCGGGGGTGCACTCGTGCGCATCGGACTGCTTACGGAGGGTGGCTATCCGTATGTGAGCGGTGACGCCAGGCTCTGGTGCGACCGGCTCGTGCGCGGGCTCGGGCAGCACGAGTTCGACATCTACGCGCTCAGTCGCACCGAGCGCCAGGAGGGCGAGGGCTGGATCGAGCTTCCGCCGCAGGTCGGCCGGGTGCGTACGGCGCCGCTGTGGAAAGCGGCGGACGACGGGGTGGTGTACGGGCGGCGCGCGCGCCGGCGGTTCGCCGAGTGCTACGGGGAACTCGTCTCCGCGTTATGCGCGGGCGGGCCCGGGGGAGCGGGCGGATCCGGAGGAGCGGGGGGCGCGCAGCCGCCGACGGGGGAGCCCTCCGGTGAGTCCGGGGAGATCTGCGCCTCAGAGGCGGACCGTTTCAGCAGTGCGCTGTACGGACTCGCCGAACTCGCCCGCGACCAGGGCGGCCTGGTGGGAGCGCTCCGCTCCGAGCGCGCAGTACGCGCTCTGGAGCGCGCCTGTCGTGCGCCCGGCGCGCTCCGCACGGCGCGCGAGGCGCGCGTACCCGATCTGCTCGCCGTCGCCGCGCACCTGGAACAGGCCCTGCGCCCCCTCTCGCTCGACTGGTACGGGGACGACGGGCTCGGCTCGGCCGACCTCTGCCACGCGGCGTCCGGCGGGGTGGCGGCCCTGCCCGGACTCGTCGCCCGGCACTTCTTCGGCGTGCCCCTGCTGGTCACCGAGTACGGGGTCCGGCTGCGCACCCACTATCTGGCCTCCGGCGCTGGCCCGACCGCCGGTGCCGCCCCCGCCGTACGGGCCCTGCTCGCCGCCTTCCACGGTCGCCTCGCCACCGAGGTCTACCGGCAGGCCGCGTGCGTCACCCCCGGCAACGCGCACGCCCGCCGCTGGCAGGAGCGCTGCGGCGCCGACCGCGACAAGCTCCGCACCGTCTACCCGGGCATGGAGGCCGCGCACTTCGCGGAGGTGGGGGAGGCACCCGAGTACACGGACCCCGACACGCTGGTGTGGGTCGGCCGGGTCGAACCGGCCAAGGACCTCGTGTCCCTGCTGCACGCCTTCGCCGAGGTCCGCAAGGAGGAACCGAAGACGCGCCTGCGTGTCGTCGGCTCCGCGGCCGGCGCCGAGGGCGAGGCGTATCTCGGCCACTGCAAGGCGCTGGCCGCGCAGCTCTTCCCCGACGAGGCGGACGGCCCGCACACCGTGGGCGACAACCCGGTGTCCTTCGAGGAGATCGGCGGCCCGGAGCTGCCGACGGCCGCGGAGGCGTACGCCTCGGGCACGGTGATCGTCCTGTCGAGCGTGGTCGAGGGCTTTCCCGTCAGCCTCGTCGAGGCCATGTTCTGCGGCCGGGCCACGGTGTCCACCGACGTCGGCGCGGTCGTCGAGGTCATCGGCGGCACCGGTCTCGTTGTGCCCCCGCGCAATCCACGGGCGCTCGCCGACGCGAGCGTGACACTGCTGCGCGATCCCGAGCGCCGGGCGCGCCTGGGCGCCGCGGCGCGCGCCCGGGCGCTCGAACTGTTCACCGTCGAGCAGAACATCACGGCATTTCACGGCATTTACCTGGAGATCGTCTCGCACTGCCCGGTCCATCGCGTCGTCCTCGACCGCTCGGGCGAGCCGATGCCGTTCGCCGTCCCCGCCGAGGCCCATGTGCCCGGCCGCTGGACAGGACCGCTCACCCGCGTCGCCGCCCGCGGCATCCCGGGCTGGGCGGCGGGACCACCGGTGCGGGCCACGGCGCCGACGACCGGGACGGTCGCGACGGTCGCGACGGAGGGGGCCCGATGAGCGGCCTCGGCGAACTGGACCTCCCCGGCCCGCCGGGCAGCCCCGCTCAGTGGGGCACGCAGTCGCAGGACTGGCTCGCGGGGGCGAGCGAGGCGGCGGCGGGTCAGGCGGCCGACCAGGCGGCCCGGCTCCCCGCCGACCGCACGACCGCGGCCTCCCGCCGGGGCGCGGCCGACCCCGTCAAGGCCCTGATGCACCGTCACCGTGAACTGTGCGAACGAGCCGTGGACCCCCTGGAGATCGCGGCTGGCCTGGAGGCGCACGGAGTCACCGACCGGACGGCGGTGCGCTTCCGCCACCGGGACGTCTTCTCACTCGCGGAGGAGATGTACGCGCGCGTCCCCCGCACCGGCGAGGAGCCGCCGCGCCCGGCAGCCCCCGTCACCACCACCACCCGGCCACGCGTGGACCGGGCCCTGCTCGCCCTGTTGCCCGGGGCCCTGTGCGCCGCCACCGTGGTCGGCCTGCGTCTCACCACGGGACGATCCCGCCTGTGCATCGCCGCCGTGGGCGTCCTCGCCCTCGCCCTCGGCCTGCGGGCCCTGCTCCGCCGCGGCCCGCTGAGCACCGGCCGCCGCACCGGCCCGCACCCCACCGGCACCGGCACCTGGACGTGGTGGCTCCTCGGCTACGCGGCGCTCGGCGACGGCCTGCTCCGCGGCGCCGTCGCCGGCGGTCCCGACGGCCTGCCGACCGGCCTCGCCGACGGCCCCTGGCCGCTCGCCGCGGCCCCCGTCCTGGCCCTCGCCCTGGGCTGCGCACCGGCCGTCTGGTCCGCCCACCTCCTCACCGCCCGCGCCCGCCGCAAACTGACGGCCAGCCGTGGCCTGGAGGAGTTCGCGGCCTCCGTGCAACCGCTGCTCCTCGGCACGTTCGCCCTGTTCCTGGGCGCGCTGACCGCACTGCTGGCCCTGAGCGCCGCGGCCCTGGGCGAGCCGGCCGGCTACGCCCAGGTCCTCACCCTCGGCGCGCTCCTGCTGCTCGCCCGCCTCCTCACCGTGCACGGCTTCACCCACGCCCCCGTGATCGCCCTCGGCGCCACGGCCCTGGGCGAAGCCGCCGCCGTGAGTGCCGTCTTCGCGGGCCGGCTCCCCGGCTGCGCCGTCCTGTCCGCCCCCGTCGACGCCCTGGTGGACACCTGGGGGCCCGGCAGCGTCCCCGCCCTCCTCTGCGGGGCGGCGGCCCTGGCCCTGCTGATCCACGCCACCCGCACCCTGACCCGCGCCTCGGCCCACGCCCGACCACAGGGCTCGCCGTGACCGGCCGTCCCCGCTCGGGCGCGCCCCCGCCCCCGACTTCGCCCCCGACTTCGACTCCGCCTCCGCGACGACGACCGGCGACGCGCGCTGCGGACCTCGTGACGACGACCGACGACCAGCGTCCCCGGCTCCGTGGCGACGACCGGCGGTGCGCGTCCCGACCCCGTGACGACGACCGGCGGCGCGCGCTCCGACTCCGTGGCGACGACCGGCGGTGTGCGTCCCGACCCCGTGACGACGCGTACCTCCGCCGTCGCCGCCACGACGACGTCCGTCGCGGACCCCATCACGACGTGCGTCCCCGGTCCGTGACGACGTGCGTCCGCGACCCCATGACCACCGGCGAGGCGCGCCCCTGGCGACCGGGTGCGCGCCGTACCCCCCGATCTGCCGTCCGCACTGGGAGAACCGGCCTGCGCGCCGGAGGCAACCGCATCACCCCCGCGAAGGAGAACACGAGATGACCACCTCCCGACCCGGAGCGTCCGGAGCCACCGGAACATCCGGAACGCACACCCCGGGAGCCGCGCGATGAGAGTCCTGCTGACCGGAGCCAACGGCTACCTCGGCCGCTTCGTCGCCGACCGGCTGCTCGCCGACCCGGCCGTCCAGCTCACCGCGCTCGGCCGCGGTGACGACGCCGACGTCCGCTTCGACCTCGCGTCCGGCAGCCCCGGCGCGCTCACCCGCTTCCTCGACGCGGTCCACCCCCAGGTCGTCGTCAACTGCGCCGGCGCCACCCGTGGCGGCGCCCGCGACCTCACCCGGCACAACACCGTCGCCGTCGCCACCGTCTGCGAGGCACTGCGCCGCAGCGGCTGCGGCGCCCGGCTGGTGCAGATCGGCTGCGGCGCCGAGTACGGCCCCAGCCAGCCCGGCTCCTCCACGGCCGAGGACGCCGTCCCGCGCCCCGGCGGCCCCTACGGCGTCAGCAAGCTCGCCGCCACCGAACTCGTCCTCGGCTCCGGCCTCGACGCCGTCGTCCTGCGGGTCTTCTCGCCCGCCGGACCCGGCACCCCCGCGGGCTCCCCGCTCGGCCGCCTCGCCGAGGCCATGCGCCGTGCCATGCAGTCCGGCGACGGCGAGCTCAAACTCGGCGGTCTCGGCGCCCAACGCGACTTCATCGACGTACGCGACGTGGCCCGTGCCGTCCACGCGGCCTCGCTGTCCGCCGCGCAGGGCGTCATCAACATCGGCTCGGGCCGCGCCGTGCGACTGCGGGACGCCGCCGCGATCCTCGCCCGCGTGGCCGGCTACAGCGGCAGCCTGCACGAACTCGACGGGCCGTCCGGCGGCCATCACCTGCGGGCGACCATCGGCCACCCGCGCACCGACCCGGACCACGCCGCCCCGGTCGCCTACCCGTACCCCGACGGCTGTGGCAGCTGGCAGCAGGCCGATGTGCGCACCGCGCGCGACCGGCTCGGCTGGCGGCCCCGCATCAACCTCGAAGAGTCCCTCGCCGACATCTGGATGGAGGCGGCGTGCCGCATCTGACCAGCTCGACGACCGGCACCGCGAGCACCGACGTCCGCACCGGCTTCGGCGTCCCGGGCTACGCCCACCCCCTCCTCGCGCCGACCGAGTGGGGCGAACTCACCCGTCCCGGAACACCCCTGGACTGGGTGGTCCTGAACGTCGCCGACGGCCCCGGCGTCCGCCCCGACCCGCACTGCCTGGAGGCGGCCGGCCGGGTGCGCAACGCGGGCGTGCGGGTCCTCGGCCACCTCGACACCGCCCACGGGACCCGCCCCTTCGCCGACGTGATCGCCGAAGCGCACCGCTATCGCGACTGGTACCGCGTCGACGGCTTCCTGCTGGACCGCTGCCCGAGCGAACGCACCGCGCTCCCCGGGGCGCGCCGCACGGTGGCCGCGCTGCGCGCCCTGCACGACGACATCCACATCGTCCTCGGCCACGGCACCCACCCGTATCCCGGCTACGCGGAGAACGCCGACCAACTCGTCACGTTCTCCGGCCCCTGGAGCGACTACCGCTGGTCGCAAGTGGCCGAGTGGACCGCCGACTATCCGCCCGAGCGCTTCTGCCACCTGGTGCACGGTGTCCCGCGCGGTCACCTCGACGAGGCGCTGCGCATCGCCCGCTGGCAGGGCGCCGCGACGATCTACTTCACCGACCGGACGGACCGCGGCGGCCGCGTCGACCCCTGGGAGACCCTGCCCGGCTACTGGGACGAGATCGTCTCGCGGGTCGGAACGGGTGTCTCGGAATGAAGAAGGCCGTGGCAGTGTTGCGAGGAGAACTACTGTAGTGATTGACCGACCAACGGAGTCCCCGTGTCGTTGCCACCCCTGGTCGAGCCGGCTGCCGAGCTCACCGTAGACGAGGTTCGCAGGTACTCCCGCCACCTGATCATCCCCGACGTCGGGATGGACGGGCAGAAGCGGCTGAAGAACGCCAAGGTGCTCTGTGTGGGCGCCGGCGGCCTGGGCTCGCCGGCGCTGATGTACCTGGCCGCGGCGGGCGTGGGCACGCTCGGCATCGTGGAGTTCGACGAGGTCGACGAGTCGAACCTGCAGCGGCAGATCATTCACAGCCAGGCGGACATCGGCCGCTCCAAGGCCGAGTCCGCACGCGACTCCGTCCTCGGCATCAATCCGTACGTGAACGTGGTCCTTCACGAGGAACGGCTCGAAGCCGAGAACGTGATGGACATCTTCAGCCAGTACGACCTGATCGTCGACGGCACGGACAACTTCGCCACCCGCTACCTGGTCAACGACGCCTGCGTGCTGCTGAACAAGCCGTACGTGTGGGGTTCGATCTACCGCTTCGACGGCCAGGCCTCCGTCTTCTGGTCCGAGCACGGGCCCTGCTACCGCTGCCTCTACCCGGAGCCCCCGCCGCCCGGCATGGTCCCCTCCTGCGCCGAGGGCGGCGTCCTCGGCGTGCTGTGCGCGTCCATCGGTTCCATCCAGGTCACCGAGGCGATCAAGGTCCTCACCGGCACCGGCGAACCGCTGGTCGGCCGCCTGATGATCTACGACGCCCTGGAGATGCAGTACCGCCAGGTCAAGGTCCGCAAGGACCCCGACTGCGCGGTCTGCGGCGACAACCCGACCGTCACCGAGCTCATCGACTACGAGGCCTTCTGCGGCGTCGTGTCCGAGGAGGCCCAGCAGGCGGCCGCCGGCTCGACGATCACTCCCAAGCAGCTCAAGGAGTGGATCGACGACGGCGAGAACATCGAGATCATCGACGTCCGCGAGATCAACGAGTACGAGATCGTCTCGATTCCCGGCGCCAAGCTGATCCCGAAGAACGAGTTCCTCATGGGCACCGCGCTGGAGTCCCTCCCGCAGGACAAGAAGATCGTCCTGCACTGCAAGACGGGCGTCCGCAGCGCGGAAGTCCTCGCCGTCCTAAAGTCCGCGGGCTTCGCGGACGCCGTGCACGTCGGCGGCGGCGTGATCGGCTGGGTCAACCAGATCGAACCGGACAAGCCGGTCTACTAGCCGCCGGTCCCACCGACCAGCAGGCGCAGGCCAGAGGAAGCCCACGGCCCCGACCCCGTCGGACGCCGTGGGCTTCGGCCGTCACCGCCCGACGTCGTGCCCGGGCCGACGAGCCGCCCCCGCGGCCCCCGTCACGAGCAGACCTTGCCGTCCTTCGGCACCGTCCCCCGCAGCAGGTACGCGTTGACCGTGGAGTCGACGCAGTCGCTTCCGCTGCCGTACGCCCCGTGCCCCTCGCCCTTCCAGGTGAGCACCACGCCGACGCCCTTGCCCAGTTCGTCCGCCATCCTGCGGGCACCCTCGTACGGGGTCGCGGGGTCGCCCGTGTTGCCGACCGTCAGGATCGGCGCCGCCCCGGGCGCGCTCACCTCCGGAGTGTCGTGCTGACCGGCCACCGGCCAGTCGTGGCACCAGCCGACCGTGTCCCAGCCGAGGAAGTCCCCGAACACGGGCGAGAGCCTCTCGAACTCCGGCAGGCGCTTCTTCGTCTCCTCCAGCGTGGGCCGCTGCTTGTCGTCCAGGCACGATATGACCCGCTGCGAGTGGGTCGTCGTGCCGTAGTGCCCGGAGCCGTCCCGCTCGTTGTAGCCGTCGGCGAGCGTCAGCAGCTCCGAGCCGTCACCCTGCTCCGCCTCCTTCAGGGCGCTGGTCAGGCTCGGCCAGCCGGCCTCGCTGTACAACGGCAGGACGATGCCGATGACCGCCAGCGTCTGCGTCAGCTCGCGCCCCGACGACGTGGGCAGCGGCTCGGCGTCGATCCGCTTCAACAGGTCGGCTATCTTCCGCGTGCCCTGCTTCGGGTCCTGGCCGGTGGACTTGAGGTAGTCGTTCAGCGCGCGCTGGAAGCCTCTCGTCTGGTTCTGGGCGTGTCCCACCGTGTCGGCGCTCGGGTCGACGACCGCGTCGAGGATCAGCCGCCCGACGTTCTGCGGGAACAAGTGGGCGTAGACGCCACCGAGTTCGGTGCCGTAGGAGATGCCGAAGTAGTGGAGCCTGTCGTCGCCGAGAACCTGGCGCATCAGGTCCATGTCCCGGGCGGTGTCGGTGGTCGACACGTGCGCCATCAGGTCTCCGGCGGCCTTCTGGCAGCCGCGGCCGAAGTCGGCGGCGTCCTGGAAGTACGCCTGTTCCTCGGCCGGGGTGTCGGGTGTCGCGTCGATCGCCTCGGCGGCCTGGATCTGCCGGTCACCGCGACAGCGCACGCCGCCGCTGGCGGAGACCCCGCGCGGGTCCCAGCTCACCAGGTCGTACCGCTCGCGCAGCACGGACACGGTGGACCCGTACGAGGGCATCATGGACACGCCCGAGCCGCCGGGGCCGCCGAAGTTGAACAGGAGCGAGCCGATGCGGTCCCCGCCGCGCGCCTTGGCCCGGATCATCGCCAGATCTGTCGTGCGCCCCTCGGGCTTCGCCCAGTCCAGCGGCGCCTCGAGCGTCGCGCACTGCCAGTCGCCGCCCGGTGCGGGGGAGTCGGCGGTCGCCTCGCACCGCCCCCAGTCGAGCTTCTGGTTCGTCAGCTTCGCGGGCAGCGCGGGCGCCGTGGCGGCGGCCCGGGGCGAGGACGCCGAAGGCTTCGCGCTGCCCGTCCCCTCGCCGTTCTTTCCGTTGTCGGACGACGAGCCGCCGCCACAGCCCGCCACCAGCAGTGCGGCCGCGCCCAGCGCCGTCCATCGTGCCCATCGCGCCATCCGAGTGTTCCCCCCTCGCAGGCCGTCCGCGTCGAGCAGCGGTTCGGCGGTCAGGCCATACTAGGCGGCGCGAGCCGAGCCCGCCGAGACCTGTGGATAACCGCCTGACCTGCTGCTTTGGCCGACCTGAGGGGGATTCAGGAGCACACGGTCCCGTCCTTCGGCACCTTCCCGTCCAGCAGGTAGCCGTTCACCGCGCTCTGCACGCACTTGTTCTTGCTGTCGTACGCGCCGTGCCCCTGCCCCTTGTACGTCAGCTCCACCCCGACACCCTTGCCCAGCGCGTCCACCATCTTCCGCGCGCCCTCGTACGGCGTGGCCGGGTCGCCGGTGTTGCCCACCACGAGGATCGGCGCCGCGCCGGGCGCGTGGACGTCGGGATGGTCGGCGGCGCCGGCCACCGCCCAGTCGGTGCAGCTCAGCATGCCCCAGGCCAGGAAATCGCCGAACAGCGGTGAGGCGGCCCGGAACTCGGGCACCTTCTCCAGCACGTGGTCCTCGGTGTAGCGGGGCTTGTCGTCGGCGCAGTTGATGGAGACGTTGGCCGCGACGATGTTGCTGTACTCGCCGTTCGCGCTGCGCCCGTTCAGCGAGTCGGACAGCAGCATCAGGATCCTGCCGTCACCGTCGTACGCCTCCTCCAGACCCTCGGTGAGGTACTGCCAGAAGTCCTTCGAGTACAGGGCCTGCGCGATGCCGTTGGTCGCGGCCGTCTGGGTCAGTTCGCGCGGAAGGATGCCGGGGATCGGCTTCTTGGAGAGGTCCCCGAGCAGGGTCGCGATGCGGTCCTTGACGTCCTCGGGTGTGTCGCCGACCGGGCAGTCCTCGACCTTGGAGGTGCAGTCCTCGGCGAAGTTGTCGAGGGCGAGCTGGAAACCCTTGGCCTGACCGAGCGCACCCTCCTCCGACGTCTGCGTCGGATCGACGACCCCGTCGAAGACGGCCCGTCCCACGTTCTTCGGGAACAAGTGGGCGTAGACACCGCCCAGTTCGGTGCCGTAGGAGATGCCGAAGTAGTGGAGCCTGGCGTCACCGAGGACGTGGCGCAGCAGGTCCATGTCGCGGGCCGCGTCGGTGGTGCGCACATGCGGCAGCATCTTCTTGGAGTTCTTCTCGCAGGCGGCGTTGAACTGCTTGGTGTTGCGCACGAACGCGGCCTGTTCGGTGGCGTCGCCGGGGATGGCGTCCTGCTGGAAGTAGTGGTCGAGCTGCTGGTCGTCCAGGCACTGCACGGGGGCGCTGCGGCCCACTCCGCGCGGGTCGAAGCTCACCAGGTCGTAGCGCGTGCGCAGGGCCCCGTAGTCCGTGGCGAAGGCGGGCAGTGTGCTGACGCCCGAGCCGCCGGGACCACCGAAGTTGAACACCAGCGACCCGATGCGCTTGTTCTTCGGACCGCTCGCCTTGGCCCGGATGAGCTCGATGCCGATGGTGGCGCCCTTGGGGTGGGCCCAGTCGAGGGGCGTTCTCATCGTGGCGCACTGCCACTCGGCGCCACCCGGAAGAGGTGACGGGGCCTCACCGCCGCCCTCCGCGGGGGACGGGGCCGGACAGTCCTTCCAGCCGAGCTTCTGGGCCGAGAGGTCCTCGTCCTTCGTGGAGTCGTCGCCGCAGCCCGCCAGCACTGAGGACAGCAGTACGGCGGTGGCGGTCAGGGCGGCGGCGCGCAGCCGGGAGGGGATGGGCATGATCCCATCGTGGGGTGGCGCGCGTCCGCGCGCGCGGGACACGGGCCGTACGAGGTACGGCTGTCCTACTTGTCAGAGCGCTCCCTTGCGCGACAGATGGTTGAAGGCCAGCCACCCCGGCAGCACCGGCAGCCACAGGGTGAGCAGCCGGAACAGCAGCACGGCGGGCGCGGCGACCTCCTTGGGCAGGCCCACGGCGATCAGACCGACCGTCAGCGTCGCCTCGACCGCGCCCACGCCGCCGGGCGTCGGCGCCGCGGACCCGAGCGCGTTGCCGGCCAGGAAGACGACGGCGACGCTGGCGATGCTGAGCGAGGTCGACTGGTCGCCGAAGGCGCGGATCGACGCGTCCAGGCACATCACGAAGCAGGCGGTCAGCAGCAGCATGCCGCCGATGCCGGTGATCAGCTTCTGCGGCCGTTGCAGCACGTCGAGCATGCGCGGCACGACACCCGCGAACAGCGACCTCACGCGCGTGACGACGAACTTGCGCAGGAACGGCACGGAGGTCACCACGAGCACGAGCACCGCCACCGTCAGCAGACCCGCGATGACCGTCCGGGACGGCGACAGCGACGGCGTCTTCTCGGTGCCGGTCAGATAGCCGAAGGACAGCAGCATCAGGATGTGGCAGCCCAGCCCGAACAACTGCGACGCGCCCACACTGGCCACCGCGAGCCCGGGACGCACGCCCGCGCGCTGGAGGAAGCGTGTGTTGAGGGCGACACCGCCCACCGCGGCCGGCGCCACGATCTTCACGAACGACCCGGCGACCTGCGCCCCCACGGTGCGTACGAACGGCACCCGTTCCGGCACGAAGCCGAGCAGGCTCATCGCCGCGGCGACGTAGCTGAGCGCCGAGAACAGCACCGCCGCGACGACCCAGCCCCACTGGGCGTTGGAGAACACGGTCGCGAACTCGATGTGGGTGAGCTGCGTCAGCAGGAAGTACGCGCCGATGGCACCGGCGATGAAGCTGATCAGGGTGCGCGGCCGGACCCGTTCCAGGCGGGCCGGCTCGACCGGCGCCTGCGGTCTGATCCGCAGCACCTGGTGCCGGATCTGGGTGAGCAGATCCTCTTCGCGCGCCTCCTCCACGGCCTCGTCGATGGCCCGCTTCTCGGCCCGCTGCTCCGCGCGTACGGCCTTCTTGCCCGGCTTGTCGGGTGCGGCGGCGGGCACGGCCTCGTCCTCGGCCGCCTCCAGGCGCGCCTGCTTGGCCTGCCGGGACGCCTCCAGGACCGCCTCGCGTTCGCGCTGCGCGCGCTCTCGGGCGAGCTTGCGCAGCGTCGCGCGCGTGGAGCGGGTCAGGGCGATGGGCTGGAGCATCGGCAGGCAGTCGGCGACGGCGTCGGGGCCGAGGACGCCCACCGCGGAGGCCACCGCGCGCTCCGCTCCCGCCCGCAGCCCCAGCGTCGTCACGAGCTGTGCGACATCCATGCGCAGCAGCAGGTCACCGGCCGCGATCTCGCCGCCGCGCAGATCGGTGAGGATCACCTTGCCGGAACGATCCACCAGAATCGCGTCGCCGGACAGCCGGCGGTGCGCGATGCGCCGGGACTGCAGCGCGTGCACCTGGCGCCAGGTGTTGTGCAGCAGTTCGTCGGTGATGTCCTCGTCGGCCAGCGAGTCGAGGGTGCGGCCGCCGGTGTGCTCGTAGACGAGCATCACGGCGTCGGGTCCGAGCTCGGAGGTCGCGATGAGCTTGGGGGCGTGGGCACCGGCCGCGATGGCCGCGTACGCGAGCAGCGCCTCCTGCTCCAGGGCCTGGCGCAGCGACTGGAGGCTGCTGCGGGTGGCGAAGCCGCGCAGCGTCAGGTTGCGCCAGGCACGGTAGAAGAAGCCCTGCGCCTGCTGCTCCCGGTCGACCACGGTGACGTCCAGTGGCGGACCGTCCTCCAGGGTGACGAAATAACGCCGTCCGCGGTCGCCGTTCTCCGATGTCTCGGAGGCGTCCTCACGGGCCGCACTCACGGGGTGGAAGCCGACGGTCCGCAGACCCGCCATCAGCGTCCGCCCGGTGGGTCTGACGTTCGGTGAGCCGACCGCGTACAGCGTGCCGTAGGCCACGGTCCAGCCGATCAGCACCGTCAGGATGATCGAGAAGGGGGTGGTGTAACCGGTGACCAGCATGGAGAACGCGTCGAGGAGCAGCACGATCCACAGCACGGAGCGCCAGCGGGGTCTGCGGGACATGCCGACGGCCGTCATGTAGGCGATGACGGGAGCGAGGTAGCCGTGCACCGGGTCGGTCAGAGCGTGGATGTCACCGGGGGACGGCTGGGTCAGCGCCTCCTGGATCGAGCCCGGGGCGGCTTTGGCGACCCACAGGTCGGTGGCGAGGGTCACTCCGTGGGCGAGGACCGCCGCGAGCACGCCGTCGGCGATGCGCAGCCCGTCCCGTTTGATCAGCCGTTCGATCGCGAAGGCGACCGGCACGAGCAGGATCGCGATGCTCGACGCCAGCCCCGCGATCTTGATCAGGAGATCGGGCGCCTGACCGGTGCCCTTGTTGATGTCCTGTTCGAGTCCGGAGGTCGTTCCGTGCGCGAACGCGGCGATCGCGAGCAGCACGGCCACGGCGAGCACGCCCACCAGCAGCCGCATCAGGTCCGACGGCCGGTGCACGCGCGCGGGGAGGAGTGGTTCGTCACCCTCGACCTCGTCGGCGTACACCTCCTCGGCGCAGTCCGAGGGCGGAGGGGGCGGCTTCCCGGCCGTCTTTCCGCCGTGGTCGGAGCCCTTGCCGGGCGCGTCGTCGGTGTCCGGGCGCGACGCAGCGTCAGAGGTACCCTCCGCGTCCTCGGGGTGTACACCCTGCTGCTTCATCGTCTCTTCTTGGTCTCGTATCACCGGTTCACCGCCCGCATGATGGTGGCATGCCCCACCGACACACGGGGGCATCAGGGTGCAAATGCGGGGGCGCACAGTCTGCCCCAAGCCTCGCCCCAGGGCGAGGGTCACGCACGGTCGCGGGGCCGTCGCGCTGTCGGTGGGGTGGGGCAGGATGGGGCGAATGAGCGAGCAGAGCCTTCCGGACGACGCCCACCCGGAGCACGGGGACGCGCTGCCGGAGTACGCCGAGCGGGTCCTGGACGTCGCCGAGCTGATCCCGCCGGGGCGCGTCATGACGTACGGGGACGTCGCCGAATG
This sequence comes from Streptomyces sp. NPDC002306, assembly GCF_053593435.1. Taxonomy (NCBI): domain Bacteria; kingdom Bacillati; phylum Actinomycetota; class Actinomycetes; order Kitasatosporales; family Streptomycetaceae; genus Streptomyces; species Streptomyces sp. NPDC002306. Next base: position 212,266 of record NZ_JBSFCK010000010.1, on the reverse strand, counting down.
GCTGGACGAGGGCGGTCCGCGCCAGGTCGGCCGCGTGATGGCCCTCTACGGAGGAGCCGCCCCGTGGTGGCGTGTGGTGCGCGCCGACGGCGTCCTGCTGCCCGGTCACGAACTGCGGGCGATGGACCACTACCGCGCGGAGGGCACACCGCTGAAGGAGGCGAGCAGGGCCGCCGAGGGCCATGTGCCGCGCCTCGACATGAAGCGGGCGCGCTGGGACGGCGGCGAACGCACGGAGGGTCACACCTGACAGCTTCCGCCACCGTGCGGGCCGAGGGGAAACCTGTGGCCCGTACGGGGGAAACGGGGCACTGCCGTGGCATGCCGTACGTTCGTGGGTCGAGGGACGTGGACACGCGAGGCGGACGGGTCGCACGGGCCGGGCGGGTTGTACGCGCCGGGCGGGCACGAGCGGTGCGGGCCGTGCGGGTCGTACAGATCGTGCGGGTCGTGCCGGTCGTGTGGACCGTGCGGGAAGGAGGGGAAGCCCTGCTTCCGCGCCGTCGGTCGGCGTAGCGTCGGCTGCACTCGTCCCCCGCACCCCGCGGTCACCTTCCTTCCGTCTGCGGGCCGCCCGTGACCCGACGACCACCTCTACGACCACGACGACCGGCGCCCCGCGTCGGCAGCGACAGCCCCCCGTTACACCCACCAGGACCGGCGAACCACGTGAGCTCCGCTTTCTCCACCAGACGCCTCCCGCACCCCCAGGTGCGGGAGGGGAACAGTGGTGCTTACCGACTGGTGCGTACCCCGCCGGCCCGACCGGTCCCTCCTCGTCTGGACGCCGCACAGCGCGCCGTGGTTGACCACACGACCGGGCCGCTGCTCGTCCTCGCGGGTCCGGGCACCGGCAAGACCACCACCCTCGTCGAGTCCGTGGCGGCCCGTATCGACCAGGGCTGCGACCCGGCACGGATCCTGGTGCTCACGTTCAGCCGCAAGGCCGCCGTCGAACTGCGCGACCGCATGGCGCTGCGCACCGGCGCGGCCCACGCGCCGCAGGCGACCACCTTCCACTCGTTCTGCTACGCCCTGATCCGCGCCCACCAGGAAAGCGAACTCTTCGCGGAGCCGCTGCGCCTGCTGTCCGGCCCGGAGCAGGACGTCGCCGTCCGTGAACTGCTGGCCGGCCAGCTCGACCTGGAGCGTCTCGGCCTCGCCCATGTGCGCTGGCCGGACGAACTGCGCGCCTGCCTGACCACCCGGGGCTTCGCCGACGAGGTCCGCGCGGTCCTCGCCCGCAGCCGCGAGCTGGGGCTGGGCCCGGAGGCTCTCGCGGCCTTCGCCCGCCGCATCGGCCGACCCGACTGGCGGGCCGCGGCCGTGTTCCTCGCCGAGTACCTCGACGTCCTCGACCTCCAGGGCGTGCTCGACTACGCGGAACTGGTCCACCGCGCGGTGCTTCTCGCCCACCGTCCCGAGACCGCCCGCCGACTCGCCGCCCAGTACGACGCCGTCTTCGTCGACGAGTACCAGGACACCGATCCCGCCCAGGTGCGCCTGCTGCACGCCCTCGCCGGCGGTGGCCGCACCCTTGTCGCCTTCGGCGACCCCGATCAGTCGATCTACGCCTTCCGGGGCGCGGACCTGAACGGCATCCTCGACTTCCCCCAGGCCTTTCCCCGCTCCGACGGCCGCCCGGCCCCCGTCGAGGTCCTGCGCACCTCGCGCCGCTCGGGGAGCACCCTGCTGGCCGCTAGCAGGCTGCTGACCCGGCGTATGCCGCTGACCCGCCTCCCGGCGGAAAAGGTCCGGGCCCACCGCGAGCTCACCGCGGTCCACGACGGCGGGGCCGTCGAGGTGTTCACGTACCCGACGGCCGGAACCGAGCTGGACAACATCGCCGACATCCTCCGCAGGGCCCATCTGGAGGACGGTGTCCCGTGGGGCGAGATGGCGGTCCTGGTGCGTGCCGGGGCACGCGTCATCCCGTCCGTCCGCCGAGCCCTCACGGCCGCCGGCGTCCCGCTCGACATAGACGGCGACGACCTTCCGCTGCGACACGAACCTTCGGTGGCACCCCTGCTGACGGCGCTGCGCGCGGTGGCGACGGCGGAGGCCGGCGGACGCGGCGGAGACGGACGTACGGACACTCTTGAGGACCCGACGGCAGAGCCGGCGTCGGGGTCCGAGCCGGAACCGGAGTCCGAGCCGCAGTCGCAGTCGGACGCGGAACCGGCGTCCGAGCCGCAGCCTGGCTCGGAGCCGGAGCCGGAGCCGGAGCCGGAGCCGGAGCCGGAGCCGGAGCCGGAGCCGGAGCCGGAGCGGAACCCGAACCCGGATCCGGATCCGCAGCCTGAGTCCGATCCAGAGCCCCACACCGGACCTCAGCCCGTCGCCGACGCCTGCTGGCTCGGCACCGAAGTCGCGCTGACCCTGCTCACCTCCCCCCTCGCCGGCATGGACGCCGCCGACCTGCGCCGCCTCGGCCGCGCCCTGCGGGAGGAGGAGCGGGCGGCGGGCAACCCCGTGCCGCCTCCCTCCGACGAACTGCTCGCGCGTGCGCTCGCCGAGCCCGAGCGTCTGGTGGCGCACGACCCGGCGTACGCCCGCGGCGCCCAGCGCCTCGGCGCGCTGCTCAGGAAGGCGCGCGAGCGCCTCGCGGGCGGCGGCAGCGCCGAGGAGGCGCTGTGGGATCTGTGGGCGGGCACGCCGTGGCCCGGCCGCCTGGAGCGCTCCGCGCGGCGCGGCGGCGCGGCGGGCCGTAACGCCGATCGTGACCTCGACGCCGTGTGCGCGCTGTTCGCGACCGCCACGCGTGCGGAGCAGCGCACCGGAGGCCGGGGCGCGCTGAACTTCCTGGAGGAGATCGAGGCCGAGGACATCGCCGCCGACACGCTCACCCGCCGTGTCGTGCGCCCCGACGCCGTCCGCCTGATGACCGCGCATCGCTCCAAGGGCCTGCAATGGCGCCTGGTCGTCGTGGCCGGTGTCCAGGAGGGCCTGTGGCCCGATCTGCGCCGCCGCGGCTCCCTGCTGGAGGCCGACCGCATCGGCCGCGACGGACTCGCCGAACCGCTCATCCCGGGCGCCCTGCTCGCCGAGGAGCGACGCCTGTTCTACGTGGCCGCCACACGCGCGCGTGAACGCCTCGTCGTCACCGCCGTGAAGGCCCCCGCCGAGGACGGCGACCAGCCCTCCCGCTTCCTCACCGAACTCGGCGTGGAGCCCAGGGACGTCACCGGCCGCCCCCGCCGTCCGCTGTCGGTCGCCGCGCTCGTCGCCGAACTGCGCGCCACGACGGTCGACCCGCGCGTCTCGCAGGGTCTCAGGGAGGCCGCCGCCCGCAGGCTGGCCCGGCTCGCCGCGCTCGCCGACGAGGACGGCCGTCCGCTGGTGCCGTCCGCGCACCCCTACCGCTGGTGGGGCATGTTCGAGCCGACCGAGAGCAAGGTGCCGCTGCGCGACCGCGACCAGCCCGTCGTGCTGTCCGGCAGCGCCCTCGACCAGCTCGCCAACACCTGTTCCCTCCAGTGGTTCCTGGGCCGGGAGGTGAAGGCCGACACGCCCGCGACGGCCGCGCAGGGCTTCGGCAACGTCGTGCACGTCCTCGCCGACGAGGTCGCCTCCGGCCACACCCCGGCCGACCTCGCCGTCCTCATGGAGCGCCTCGACTCCGTGTGGAACGCGCTCGCCTTCGACGCGCCCTGGAAGTCGGCGCAGGAGAAGGAGAACGCGCGCGTGGCACTCGAACGCTTCCTGAAGTGGCACGTCATGGACCGCGCCGGGCGTACGTCCGTGGCGAGTGAGCGGGACTTCGACGTCACCCTCGGAGCGGGCGACTACGAAGTGCGCATCCGCGGCCAGATGGACCGCGTGGAGACCGACTCCGAGGGCCGCGCCTACGTCGTCGACTTCAAGACCGGCAAACAGGCACCCACCTCGGCCGAGGTGGCCCGCCATCCCCAGCTCGCCGTCTACCAGCTCGCCGTCCGCGAGGGCGCCGTCGACGACGCCTTCGACGGAGCGCGGCCCGAGGCGGCCGGCGCCGAACTCGTCCAGCTGCGGCAGGGCGCCGCGATGCGCGACGGCGGCGAGACCCTTCCCAAGGTGCAGGCGCAGCAGCCCCTGGACGGACCGGAGGGCGAATGGGTCGGCGACCTGCTGGCGACCGCCGCGGGCAAGGTCCTCGACGAACGGTTCACCCCGACCACGGGCCAGCACTGCACCCACTGCTCCTTCCGGGCCTCGTGCAGCGCGCGCCCCGAGGGGCGTCACGTGGTCGAGTGACCCGAGCGCCCGTCCGCGGCCGCTGTGACCCACCACACCACCGGTGCTGACCTGCTTCTCTTCCCTCCCCGAGCGGCGATCGGGCCCCCGCTGTCAGTGGCCACGGCTAGCCTCTCTGACGTGCCCGCCCGTATCACCGACCCCGAGCAGCTCAAAGAGCTCCTCGGCATCCCGTTCACCCCGGAGCAGACGGCTTGCATCACCGCACCGCCCGCCCCGCAGGTCATCGTGGCCGGAGCCGGTTCGGGGAAGACGACGGTGATGGCCGCCCGCGTGGTGTGGCTGGTCGGCACCGGCCAGGTCGCCCCCGAGCAGGTCCTCGGCCTGACCTTCACCAACAAGGCCGCCGGCGAACTCGCCGAACGCGTCCGCAAGGCACTGATCAAGGCAGGCGTCACCGATCCCGACGTCATCGACCCGGACAACCCCCCGGGCGAGCCCGTGATCTCCACCTACCACTCCTTCGCCGGCCGCCTCCTGACCGACCACGGTCTGCGCATCGGGCTCGAACCGACCGCGCGCCTCCTCGCCGACGCCACCCGCTACCAGCTCGCCGCGCGCGTGCTGCGCGAAGCCCCCGGCTCCTACCCGGCGCTCACCCGGTCCTTCGCCGATCTGGTCAGCGACCTCCTCACCCTCGACGGCGAACTCTCCGAACACCTCGTAGGGCCCGAGGACCTGCGCGCCTGGGACGCCGGCCTGCTGCGCGCCCTGGAGAACGCGAAACTCTCCAACGCCGAGCTGCGCAAGGTCCCCGAGACGGCCGCCGCCCGCCGCGAGCTCGCCGGCCTGGTCCTGCGCTACCGGACCGCCAAACGCGAGCGCGACCTGCTCGACTTCGGCGACCAGATCGCCCTCGCGGCGCGGCTCGCCCAGCTCCCCGAGGTGGGCCGCAGCCTGCGCGACGAGTTCCGTGTGGTGCTCCTCGACGAGTACCAGGACACCTCGGTCGCCCAGCGCATCCTCCTCGCGGGCCTGTTCGGCGGTGACACGGGCCACCCGGTGACCGCCGTCGGCGACCCCTGCCAGGCGATCTACGGCTGGCGCGGTGCCTCCGTCGCCAACCTCGACGACTTCCCCCAGCACTTCGCCCACACCGACGGCAGCCCCGCCACCCGCCAGTCACTCAGCGAGAACCGGCGCAGCGGCGGACGCCTCCTCGACCTCGCCAACGGACTCGCCGAACCCCTGCGCGCGATGCACGCGGGCGTGGAGGCGCTGCGCCCGGCACCCGGCGCCGAACGTGACGGCATCGTCCGCTGCGCCCTCCTGGACACGCACTCCGAGGAGATCGACTGGATCGCCGACTCCGTCGCCCACCTCGTACGGACCGGAACGGCACCCGGTGAGATCGCCGTCCTGTGCCGTACGGCCACCGACTTCGCCGAGATTCAGGGCGCCCTCGTCGCCCGGGACGTGCCCGTCGAGGTGGTCGGTCTCTCCGGACTGCTGCACCTGCCCGAGGTCGCGGACCTGGTGGCCGTCTGCGAGGTCCTCCAGGACCCCGGAGCCAACGCGTCGCTGGTCCGGCTGCTGACCGGTCCGCGCTGGCGCATCGGTCCACGCGACCTCGCCCTTCTCGGCCGCCGGGCCCGACTCCTCGTCTCGCACGCACGCGTGGACGCCGACGACGACCCCGACCGCAGGCTCGCCGAGGCCGTCGAGGGGGTCGACCCGTTCGAGGTGACCTCGCTCGCGGACGCCCTCGACACGTTCCTGGAGACGCCGCTGAACGGGGCGGGGGACGACGACGGGCTGCCCTTCTCGTCCGACGCGCGCGTGCGCTTCGCCCGGCTCGCCGCCGAACTGCGCGATCTGCGCCGCTCCCTGTCCGACCCGCTCATGGACGTCCTGCACCGCGTCCTCGCCGTCACCGGTCTGGAGGTGGAGCTGTCGGCGTCCCCGCACGCCCTGGCCGCCCGCCGCCGCGAGACCCTGTCGAACTTCCTCGACGTCGCCGCCTCCTTCGCCGCCGGGGACGGCGAGGCCGGCCTGCTGGCCTTCCTCGGCTTCCTGCGCACCGCCGCCCAGTACGAGAAGGGCCTCGACAACGCCCTCCCGGGCGGCGAGAACACCGTCAAGGTGCTCACCGCGCACCGGTCCAAGGGCCTGGAGTGGGACGTCGTCGTCGTCCCCGGTCTGGTCACGGGCACCTTCCCCAGCGCCCAGGGCCGTGAGAAGTGGACCGCCCAGGGCAAGGTGCTGCCGCATGAGCTGCGCGGCGACGCCGACACCCTGCCCGACATCGGGTCCTGGGACTCCCGCGGCATGAAGGCCTTCCACGAGGCCATGAAGGAACACCAGCACACGGAGGAACTCCGCCTCGGCTATGTCACCTTCACCCGCCCCCGCTCGCTGCTCCTCGGCTCCGGGCACTGGTGGGGCCCCACCCAGAAGAAGCCCCGCGGACCCTCCGACTTCCTGCGGGTCCTGTACGACCACTGCGTGGCAGGACACGGCGAGATCGAGGCATGGGCGGACGAGCCGGAGGAGGGCCAGGAGAACCCTGCCCTGCACCGGGCGGACGCCGACCAGGTGTGGCCCCTGCCCCTCGACGCCGACGCCCTGGCCCGCCGCCGCGCCGCCGCCGAGACGGTCCTCGCCCACCTGGAGACCCTCGCCTCCCACGAGGACGGCCACCCGTCGGCCGCGCACGCCCCCCACACCATCGACGACCCGGACTGGCCCCCGCCGCCGGAGGACGACGAACCCCCGTACGACGGGAACGACGGGGACGATGCCTTCGGCGAGACGGACCCCTTCGGCGAGAGCGATCCCTTCGGCGAAGGCGACGCCTTCGGCGAGAAGGACCCCTTCGACGACCGCACTCCCTTCGAATTCGACAACAGCACTCCCTTCGACGAGGAAGCCCCCGACCGCAAGCCGTCGAACCCGGACCGCCCGACACACCCGCACCGCCCCACGGTGCCGCACCAGGCCGCCGCCCCGGAGACCGCGCGGCCCGCGCACCCGCACCCGGGCGGCGCTCGCCCGCACCCCGCGCCGGCCGGGCACCGCCGGCTCCCCGAGCGCGACCGCACCCCCGAGGACGGCCCCCTCACACCGGAGGAGGCCCGTACCGTCGCCTCTTGGGACCGCGACCTCGGTGCCCTCACGGGTGAGCTCCTGCGCGCCCGGCAGAGCGTGCGGGACGTGCCGCTGCCCATGACGCTGACCGCCACCGAACTGCTGCGCCTCGCCGACGACCCGGACGGGTTCGCCCAGGAACTCGCGCGCCCCATGCCGCGCCCCCCGCAAGCGGCCGCGCGCCGGGGCACCCGTTTCCACGCCTGGGTGGAAGCGCGCTTCGAAGAGTTGACGTTGCCCATGCTGGAACCGGAGGAGCTGCCCGGCGGCGATGCCGAGATCGCCGACGAACGCGACCTCCAGGACCTCAAGGACGCCTTCGAGCGCACCGTGTACGCGCACCGCACGCCCTACCGCGTCGAGACCCCCGTCCAGGTCACCATCGGGGGGCGCTTGGTCCGGGGCCGCATCGACGCCGTCTACCGACACGACGACGGCGACGGGACGACGTACGAGATCGTCGACTGGAAGACCAGCCGCACCCGCACCGCCGACCCCCTCCAGCTGGCCCTGTACCGGCTGGCCTGGGCCGAGCAGCAGGGCGTTCCCCTGGACTCGGTCACGGCCGCGTTCCTGTACGTGCGCGACGGCGAGGTCGTACGGCCGGACGACCTGCCCGACCGGGCCGCACTGGAGCGGCTGCTGCCGGCGCAGGAGCCGTCGTGTGACGAACCGCCCAACGAGGATGTCACTGAGTGCCGATAGGCTCGTAAGCATGAGCCAGACCCCGGACAGCGCCGTCCGCACGTACATCGAGCACCACCGCGCAGCCTTCCTCGACTCACTCGCCGAATGGCTGCGCATCCCGTCCGTGTCGGCTCAGCCGGACCACGCACCCGATGTACGGCGCAGTGCCGACTGGCTCGCCGCCAAGCTCCAGGAGACCGGCTTCCCGACCGCCGAGGTCTGGGAGACGCCGGGCGCCCCGGCCGTCTACGCCGAGTGGCCCTCCGAGGATCCCGAGGCACCGACCGTCCTCGTCTACGGTCACCACGACGTGCAGCCCGCCGCCCGCGAGGACGGCTGGGACAGCGACCCCTTCGAGCCCGTCGTACGCGACGACCGGCTCTACGCGCGCGGGGCTGCCGACGACAAGGGCCAGGTGTTCTTCCACACACTCGGTGTCCGTGCCCACCTCGCGGCCACCGGCCGCACCAGCCCGGCCGTCCACCTCAAGCTGCTCATCGAGGGCGAGGAGGAGTCCGGGTCGCCGCACTTCCGTGCCCTCGTGGAGGAACACGCGGACCGGCTCGCCGCCGACGCCGTGATCGTCTCCGACACCGGCATGTGGGCCGAGGACACCCCCACCGTGTGCACCGGCATGCGCGGCCTCGCCGAGTGCGAGATCCAGTTGCACGGACCCGACCAGGACATCCACTCGGGCTCCTTCGGCGGCGCCGTGCCCAACCCGGCCACCGCTGTCGCCCGCCTGGTCGCCGCCCTGCACGACGAGCACGCACGCGTGGCGGTCCCCGGCTTCTACGACGGCATCGTCGAACTCACCGACCGCGAGCGGGAGCTCTTCGCCGAGCTGCCCTTCGACGAGCAGCAGTGGCTGAGCACCGCCAGGTCGCACGCCCTGCACGGCGAGGCGGGGCACACCACGCTGGAACGCATCTGGGCCCGCCCCACCGCCGAGGTCAACGGCATCGGCGGCGGCTACCAGGGCGCGGGCAGCAAGACGATCATCCCGTCCTCCGCGCTGGTGAAGCTCTCGTTCCGGCTGGTCGCGGGCCAGGACCCGGACCACATCGAGAAGGCCGTCCGCGGCTGGGTCGCCGAGCGGGTCCCGGCCGGTCTCCGGCACGAGATCACGTTCGGCGCGGCCACGCGCCCGTGTCTGACCCCGCTGGACCACCCGGCCCTGCGGTCCGTGGCGCGCGCCATGGGCCGTGCCTTCGACAAGCCCGTCCGCTTCACCCGCGAGGGCGGCTCAGGACCGGCCGCCGACCTTCAGGACGTCCTCGGCGCCCCCGTGCTGTTCCTGGGCATCTCCGTCCCGTCCGACGGCTGGCACGCCCCGAACGAGAAGGTCGAGCTCGATCTGCTCCTCAAGGGCGTCGAGACCAGTGCCTATCTCTGGAGCGACCTCGCCGAGAACTGGCGCCGTGCCCCCTGACCACCGCACACCGTCCGGAACGGCCCCGCGCGCGGGGCACACTGGAAGGACCGCCCCGTAGCGAAAGACCCCGCCGTACCCGGTCGCCTCTCGCCGTACGTCCCGCTGAACCACCCGCCGAAACGAACCGTTCCACCGGGGGAGATGGAAGCACCTGTGACCACCTGGACCGACCACACCGCCGACCGACCCATCTCGCTCACCGCGCCCAGCGGCATCGACCGCGCCGCTCACCACCGCCTCGACGAGGCGTGGCTGGCGGCGGCATGGAGCCACCCCACGACCCGCTGCTTCGTGGTCTCCGGCGGCCAGGTCCTCATCGACGAGACGTCCGACGGCCGGACCGAACTCGTCATGACGCCCTCCTTCGAGGCCCCGCTGACCGAGGCGCACCGCTATTTCCTGGGCACCGACGAGGACGGCGTCAGCTACTTCGCCCTCCAGAAGGACGCCCTGCCCGGCCGGATCGACCAGTCCGCGCGGCCCGCGGGCCTGCGGGAGGCGGGCCTGCTGCTCTCACCCCGTGACACGGGCCTGATGGTGCACGCGGTCGCCCTGGAGAACTGGCAGCGCCTGCACCGGTTCTGCTCCCGCTGCGGCGAGCGCACGATGATCGCCGCGGCCGGCCACATCCGCCGCTGCCCGGCCTGCGGCGCCGAGCACTACCCACGCACCGACCCCGCCGTGATCATGGCGGTCACCGACGAGGACGACCGCATCCTTCTCGGCCGCCAGGTCCACTGGCCCGAGGGCCGCTTCTCGACGCTGGCCGGCTTCGTGGAGCCCGGGGAGTCCATCGAGCAGTCCGTACGCCGCGAGGTCCAGGAGGAGGCCGGCATCACCGTCGGCCAGGTCGAGTACGTGGCCAGCCAGCCCTGGCCCTTCCCCTCCAGCCTCATGCTCGGCTTCATGGCGCACGCCACGTCGACGGAGATCGAGGTAGACGGTGACGAGATCCACGAGGCCCGCTGGTTCTCCCGCGACGAACTGACCGCCGCCTTCGAGTCCGGCGAGGTACTGCCCCCGTACGGCATCTCGATCGCGGCCCGTCTCATCGAGCTCTGGTACGGAAAGCCGCTGCCGACGCGCACCTTCGCGTGAGCCGGAGCACAACGGCGCGGCACAGGACGGAACGGAAGAGGGACAGCGCAGAAGAGGGACAGAGCGGGAGCGGGACGGAACAGAAGAGGGGCGGTCCCTGAGACATCTCAGGGACCGCCCCTCCGACAGCGGTGGAGCGACTACGCGCCGATCTTCTGCTTCACCTGCGCCAGCGACGGGTTCGTGAGAGTCGAACCGTCCGGGAACAGTACGGTCGGCACCGTCTGGTTTCCGCCATTCGCCTTCTCCACGAACGCGGCGGAGTCCGGGTCGTGCTCGATGTTGATCTCGTTGTACGTGATGCCCGCGCGGTCCATCTGGCCCTTCAGTCGCGTGCAGTAACCGCACCACGTGGTGCTGTACATCGTCACAGTGCCCGGCATGTCTCTCGTGCTCCTTCGCGTTCGGGGGACGGGTGTCGCAGGGGGTGAACGTACGTGAAAGGGCCGCCATTCCCGCCCGGCGGCCCGCGGCACGTGACGTCTGCCGCATCGGCGTGACGCCTGCCGCATTAGTACGACCGCGAGTGCCTTCCTGTGGACAACCGGCTCACCCGTCCCGGGCGACCTGGCAGCATGGCTGTGTGACAGCAGCAACGCACTCCACGCTCTTCCCGCGGGTACCGGACTCGGCCGACGCGGTGCTCGAAGGGCTCGACCCCGAGCAGCGCGAGGTGGCCACCGCCCTGCACGGTCCGGTGTGCGTACTGGCCGGTGCGGGCACGGGCAAGACCCGGGCCATCACCCATCGCATCGCCTTCGGGGTGCGCGCGGGCATCCTCCAGCCCTCCAGCGTGCTCGCCGTCACCTTCACCAACCGGGCCGCCGGAGAGATGCGCGGCCGACTGCGCCTCCTCGGTGCCGCCGGGGTCCAGGCCCGCACCTTCCACTCCGCCGCCCTGCGTCAGCTCCAGTACTTCTGGCCGAAAGCGATCGGTGGCTCCATGCCCCGGATCGTCGACCGCAAGGTCCAGCTCGTCGCCGAGGCGGCCGCCGCCTGCCGGATCCGTCTCGACCGGGGCGAGCTGCGGGACACCACCGCCGAGATCGAGTGGTCCAAGGTCACCCAGACCGTCCCCGCCGACTACGCCGCCGCGGCGGCCAAGGCCGGCCGTGAGGCCCCCCGCGACCCGGCCGAGATCGCCCAGCTCTACGCCGCCTACGAGGACCTCAAGCGCGACCGGTCCGTCATCGACTTCGAGGACGTCCTGCTGCTGACCGTCGCCGTCCTCCAGGACCGGCGCGATGTCGCCGAGCAGGTCCGCAGCCAGTACCAGCACTTCGTCGTCGACGAGTACCAGGACGTCAGCCCCCTCCAGCAGCGGCTGCTGGAGCTGTGGCTCGGCGACCGGGACAGCCTCTGCGTGGTCGGCGACGCCAGCCAGACGATCTACTCCTTCACCGGGGCGACCCCCGACCACCTCCTGGACTTCCGCATCCGTCACCCCGGCGCCACCGTCGTGAAACTGGTGCGCGACTACCGCTCCACACCCCAGGTCGTCCATCTCGCCAACGGCCTGCTCGCCCAGGCCCGTGGCCGTGCCGCCGACCACCGCCTCGAACTGATCTCGCAACGCGCCCCGGGCCCGGAACCCCTCTACACCGAGTACACCGACGAGCCCGCCGAGGCCGAGGGCGCCGCCCGCCGCATCCGCGACCTCGTCGCCGCCGGCGTCCCGGCGGGCGAGATCGCCGTCCTGTTCCGTACGAACTCCCAGTCGGAGACGTACGAACAGGCCCTCGCCGACGCCGGCGTGCCCTACCAGCTGCGTGGCGCCGAGCGGTTCTTCGACCGTCCCGAGGTCCGCAAGGCGGGCATCGCCCTGCGCGGCGCCGCCCGCTTCGGCGGCAACGACTCCCTCCTGGACGACGCCGTGGACCTGCCCTCGCAGGTGCGTGCCGTGCTGTCGGGCGAGGGCTGGAGCCCTCGGCCCCCGGCCGGCTCCGGCGCCGTCAGGGAGCGCTGGGAGTCGCTCGCCGCCCTGGTGAACCTCGCCCAGGACTTCGCCGCGGCCAAACCGGGCGCCAGCCTCGGCGACCTCGTCGCCGAACTCGACGAGCGCGCGAACACCCAGCACGCCCCCACGGTCCAAGGCGTCACCCTCGCCTCGCTGCACTCGGCCAAGGGCCTCGAGTGGGATGTCGTCTTCCTGGTCGGCGTCGCCGAGGGCATGATGCCGATCACCTACGCCAGAACCGACGAACAGATCGAGGAGGAGCGCCGGCTGCTCTACGTCGGCGTCACCCGCGCCCGCGAGCACCTGCACGTCTCCTGGGCGCTGTCCCGCTCGCCGGGCGGCCGCGCCAGCCGCCGCCCCAGCCGCTTCCTGGACGGGCTGCGTCCCGGCTCGGTCGCCACCGCCGGACGTACCGGCTCGGGCGGCGCGGGCGGCATCGAACGCGGCTTCACCATCGGGGGACAGACCGCCGTCCCGCGTCGCACCCAGCGCACCCCGGCGCGCTGCCGGGTCTGCGGGCGGACCCTGACCGACGCCGGCGAGATGAAACTGATGCGCTGTGAGGACTGTCCCTCGGACATGGATGAGGGACTCTACGAGCGGCTGCGCGAGTGGCGTGCGGTGCAGGCGGGCAACAGCGGACAGCCCGCGTTCTGCGTCTTCACCGACAAGACCCTGATGGCGATCGCCGAGGCCGCTCCCGACGAGCCGGGCGACCTGGCGCGGATCCCGGGCGTCGGGACGCGCAAGCTCAACCGCTACGGGGCCGACGTCCTGGCCATCTGCGCAGGCCGCGAGCCCGACGCGGCCGCCGACGGTGACTGATGCGAACTCGTCGAAAAAATAGTTTGCGCATGCCCCAGGGATCCCCATAGGTTCTTAGGCACGGGGACGGAGGCCTTCTCGAAGGCCCCGAATCCGTGCTGTACTTACATATCCGTCGGACTGGGCTCACCCCCGGTCCCCCAAGACGCCGAGAGGAGGCGATTCCAGTGATCAGCATCTACACCAGCTCCGCCAGCACCGTGAAAATGACCGATCCCGCGGTCGTCTCTCTGTGCATGCTCGGCGTCTCGAACCTCGGCACCGGTCTGTCCGGCATTTCCGCCGCCCGCCCGGCGTCCTCGTCCTCCCTGTCTCTCGCGGGTCTTCCCATCCGTGAGCGCAATGAGCGACCGACTCAGGCACTGGAAGCAGCAGTAGTGGAACAGGCCAAGGCCAAGGCCTATGCCTTTACCGCGACCGGTGCCGGATTCCGGAAGCAGACGACGCACCACCACCTGATGTGGGCCTTCCGTGGGCCAGAACCCTGGAGTGATCCAGCCTGATCGTCGATCAGGCCGGCGCCTTCAGGGCCGCGGAACCCCACCCGGGATCCGCGGCCCTTCTGTTTGTCCCCGAACGGGGGCGACGGTGCGAAGGGGCCTCGGGACAAGAAAAGAACCCGGTACCAAAGCCGACAGCCGGTCCCACCGGACCGGACCGACCAGACGAGGAAAACCAACCGTGCAACTCGAAGCGCACGCCCCGTCCGTACCGCCTTCCGACGCGATCCCCAAGCCCGGCCTCACGGAGGACTCCACCTTGACCCCGCTCACCGCGCTCACCGCGCTCGACGACGCCATCGAGAACCTCGGCGTTCCCGTCCCCTGCCGGTCCTACGACCCGGAGGTCTTCTTCGCCGAGTCGCCGGCGGACGTCGAATACGCCAAGTCCCTCTGCCGTACCTGCCCGCTGGTCGAGGCCTGCCTCGCCGGTGCCAAGGAGCGGCGTGAGCCCTGGGGTGTCTGGGGTGGCGAGCTGTTCGTCCAGGGTGTCGTCGTCGCCCGGAAGCGGCCGCGTGGCCGCCCGCGCAAGAACCCGGTCACGGCATGAACATCGCAGGAACGATCGATCGCCCCCTCACGAACGACCCCAAGAAGCAGGCCCCGATGAAGCCGTCCACCAGCGAGCCCACCGGCTCCGCGACTCCAGACTTCACCACCAGTGGCGCGAACGACTCGCGTCAGAACAGGACCCGAGAGATGCAACTCATTCCAGAAGCCTTGGCTCGTGCGCATATGCACGACCGGCTGCACGAGGCTGAGCGGGAACGCCGGGCCATGCGCCTGGTGACCGCTCGTCGGATGCAGCGCCGGGCCGAGCGCGCCTCGCTGCGCGCCCGCCGGGCGCTCGCCATGGCCGTCATGCAGTAACGGCATCCATCTGAAGTGCCGGCCTCCCGATCCCGGGAGGCGATGGTTCCCCGCGGGGGCCGGTCCGTGCGAACGGACCGGCCCCCGCGGTGCGTGGTGAGCGGGCATCCACCGGGTCCGGCGCTATCGTCACCGGGTGACGAGTCTTCCCGGAGGCAGTGACAAGGCGGGCGACAACGGCGGCCCCGCGACGGCGCCACGCCCCCTCGGGTGCGCGCGCTGTGGCAGACCGGCCGACGGAGCGCCGCCCACGTGGACCTGTTCCGTGGAGCACGGCAGCCGCCGGTACTTCTGCGACACCTGCTCCCGCGACCACCTCAGGGCGATCGAGGGGCGGCTGGACTCGGCCTGGTGGTGACGGGTGTGCCGCTCAGGCCTCCGCGACCGCCTCCCGCACCTCCTCCAGCTCCGGCATGAAACCCGGGAGCCACTCCTCCAGCTCCTGCCGCAGGCGCACCGTCGAGCCCAGCTGGCACAGGACGCCGATCGTGCTGAGGGTCACCCGGTGGATCAGGAGGTAGGCCGGCGGGAGGTTCAGCCGCTTGCCGAGCTGGTAGGCGGGGGACCGGGGGTCGGCGACACGGGCCGCCTGGCCGCGCATCCAACCGCGGGTGAAGGTGAACTCCTCGACCCTGGCCGGCTCGATGATCGGCAGGAGGTAGTCGAGGACGGCGTCGGGGTCCAGCTCTATGGAGTCCTTGACGAACCCCTCCGCGCACAGCAGTTCGTAGACGGCCTCGGCCTGGCCGTCGAGAGTCATCCGGAGCGAGTCGCCGATGGGCGTCGGCAGTCCTCCGGGGAGGCGGTCGACCGTGCCGAAGTCCAGGACGCCCAGGCGCCAGTCGTCCTCGCCGCCCGGACCGCCGGGCAGCAGACGGAAGTTGCCCGGGTGCGGGTCGGCGTGCAGCAGGCCGGTGCGGGCCGGACCGGAGAAGAGGAAACGGGCCAGCAGTTGGCCGGCGCGGTCGCGCTGGGCCCGCGTACCGTCGGCGATCACCTCGGACAGCGGGACTCCGTCGATCCACTCGGTGATCAGAACCTGGTCGCACTGGTGGACCACCGACGGCACCACCACGTCAGGGTCGCCCGCGAACTCCTCCGCGTGCGCCTGCTGGGCCTGCGCCTCCAGTCCGTAGTCCAGCTCCTCGGAGACACGGTCGCGGAGCTCGGTGATCAGGGGCTTGATGTCCATGCCGGGAATCAGGGGCCCCAACAGGCGGGCGAAGCGGCTGAGTTGGGTCAGATCGGAGAGCAGGGCCTCGCCCGCTCCGGGGTACTGCACCTTGACCGCGACCTCGCGGCCGTCGCGCCACACCGCCCGGTGCACCTGGCCGATCGAGGCCGCCGCGGACGGCTTGTCCTCGAACTCCGCGAACAGATCGGGCCAGTCCTCGCCGAGCCGCTCCCGCAGGACCGTGTGCACGGTCCGGGTCGGCATCGGCGGCGCGGCCTCCTGAAGCTTGGTCAGCGCGGCCCGGTAGGGCCCGGCGACCTCCTCGGGCAGCGCCGACTCGAAGACGGACAGGGCCTGCCCGAATTTCATCGCCCCGCCCTTGAGCTCGCCGAGGACCTTGAACAGCTGCTCCGCCGTGCGCTGCTGCAGTTCGCGGCCGACGATCTCGGCGGACTCGCCCACGATGCGCTTCCCGAGTCCCCAGGTGGCCCGCCCGGCGAAGCCGAGCGGGAGCGCGGCGAGCTTGGCGGTCCGGGTGACCGCCTTGCGGGGAAGATCAGACATGCGCCCTCCAAGTCCCAGCCGGTCGCGCAGCGCCTGCCGTACGGCATAACTCCGTTGACGACCGTAGCTCTTGCATTGTCTCGTGCGAGCGCCCGTCCTTGGAGGTGTGTTCCCCCTTACCTTTCTCCGCGGCCCGGCACGGGCATGCGCCGTGGGCCCAGATCGGCCGGGCGTGCCATTGGAGGCCGGGCAACGAGACCTCCCAGCGTGCGCCCGCGGTCGAGGGGAGCCGGCCGTCCAGGAAAGCGAGCGCGTGGGCCGCGGCCAGCCCGGCGACGGTCGTGGCCAAGGTCAGGTCGCAGGCGCGGACCTGCCGGGACCTCCCGGAGCGCCACTGGGCGACCAGGCGCGGCCAGTGCGGATCACGCTCGCTGCGCTCCTCGTGCAGGCAGCCGGCGCAGGCCGTCTCGCCGGGCAGGACCAGGGGGCCGACGACACCGGTCGCCTCCACCACCCCGGCGTACAGATGGGGTGTGCCGGAGGCGATGAGGGGTTCGGCGGCGGAGGGCACGGGCGCGTGCACGTCGACGTCGTCCCGGGGCGCGAGGATCACCAGGGTGTATCCGGGGTCGCCGGTGTCCTCGGGTGGCCCGGCGGTGCGGCGCGGCGGGCGGCCGGGTGCCATCCGGCGTGCGGCGCGGCGAGCCGCTTCGTCCCGGCGCTCCCCGACCGCCTCGGCGGCGAGCCCGCCCGGCGCCACATCCCAGGGCTCGACGCGGCCGCCGTCGCGCACGTCGACCTCACCGACGCCCGCGCCGGAGAGCAGTCCGGCCAGGACGGCGCCGACCCGGCCGGCGCCCCTGACCTGGACCCGCAGGGAGCGGCGGGCGGCCAGTCGGCCGATCGCCTCGCCCGGTTCGGAGGTCGTCAGGGACAGGGAGGCCAGATCCGGGCGCAGCCGGTCGAGGACCTCTTTCCTGCCCCGCAGGGTGTCGGCGGGTGGGCCGCCCCCTGTCGCGTCGTCGAGGAGTCCGGCGCGGGCCAGTCGCTCCACCAGCGTGTCGACATGCCCGTCGGGCAGGTCCATGCGGTGGCCCTCCTCGCGCAGGAGGGCCAGGCCGCGTGTGCCGTTGAGCAGATCGAGAAAGCTGCCCGTCGCCGTGTCCAGCGGGCCGAGCGTCATCGCGTGCGCCGGGGTCATCCCGAACTGCACGGTGTTGAGGTCACGCCAGCCGCGCCGCAGCGCGGGCTTCACGATCGGATGCATGACAGGCCCCCGTAGCCGAGAGAACAGTGCCCTGAGGGCGTGAGGGAAGTCACAGAACGTGACAGTACGCCCCCTTTGCCGGTGGGGATCGGTGCATGCCCCGCCGACGAGAGCCAGCATGCCCGGACCCGCTCCGAGGCGCGGAAAGTTATCCACAGGCAGGGGATATCCGTCGTACAAATCAAACGCATGGTGGGGGATCACAACCGAACCGTCCCGGACTCGGGACTTCCCCCGTGTGCAGCGGGTAACGTCGGGGCGTGCCCGCCGACCCACTGCACCGCGCCGGAACTCCACAGCGCAGCACGATGAGCCAGCCGCCGAGCGGCTCGGTGGCGAGCGCGATCGAGGTGCGCAGGAGTGCCCGACGACGCAGGACGGTCTCGGCGTACCGCGAGGGCGATCGCACCGTCGTGCTCATCCCCGCCCGGATGTCCGAGGCGGAGGAACAGCGCTGGGTGACGGTCATGCTCGACAAGCTGGCGGCCCAGGAGAGCAAGCGGGTGCTCGGTGACACCGAGCTGGCCGAGCGCGCCGAACGGCTGTCTGCCCAGTACTTCGACGGCCGCGCCCGGCCCGCCTCGGTGCGCTGGGTCACCAACCAGAACACGCGCTGGGGCTCGTGCACACCGGCCGAGGGCAGTATCCGGCTGTCGCACCGCTTGCAGGGCATGCCCGAGTACGTCGTCGACTACGTGCTCCTGCACGAGCTGGCCCACCTGCTCGTTCCCGGACACGGGCCCCGGTTCTGGCGGCTGCTGGAGGACTACCCGCGCACCGAACGGGCCCGGGGCTATCTGGAGGGCGTGGTCGCCGCCGACCGACTGCCCCACGCGCCCGGTGGGCGCGCCGACTGACCGCGTTCGGGGCCGCAATCCCCGCTCGCGCCGAGCGCGTGTTGTGTACCGGGACTGTACCGACTTCCTCCGGTGTCCGAATTTGCCGTTAGCCTGGCGCGACGCACTCGCATTCGGGATGGGGGACGGTCGTTACGCATGGCCAGGGAATTCCAACGCGGCCACAAGGCCAAGATCAGTGACCTCACGGCGGGCACCGATCTGTACGTAGGCGTGCAGATCGCCGGCTCCGGACTGGGCTTCGACATCAGCTGCTTCGGCCTCGACGCCGACGAGCGGCTCTCGGACGACCGGTACTTCATCTTCTTCAACCAGCCGAAGTCCCCCGAGGAGGCCGTTCAGCTCCTGGGCGCCCAGGCGGGCGACACGGAGTCCTTCCGGGTCACGCTCGACCGGATCCCGCCACAGATCCAGAAGCTGTCCTTCACGGCGACGCTCGACGGCGCCGGGCAGATGTCGCAGGTCGGCCCCGGATACATTCGTATCGTCGCCGGTGGCGAGGAGGTGGCCCGGTACTCCTTCGACGGCTCCGAGTTCACCACCGAACGTGCCGTGATGCTCGGCGACTTCTACCTGAAGGACGTGTGGCGGTTCGCCGCCGTCGGGCAGGGCTTCGACGGCGGGCTCGACGCGCTGCTGAAGAACTTCGGCGGCGAGGTCGCCGAGGAGGAGGCGCCCGCCGCCCCGCAGCAGCCGCAGGCCGGTGCCGCTCCGGGCTTCGCTCCGCCCGCGTTCGGAGCTCCCGCCGCTCCGGCTCCCGCGCCGCAGCAGCCGGTCGCGCAGGGCTTCGCGCCCCCTCCCGGTGCCACCTCGCCGCCCCCGGCGCCCGCCCCCTCGGTGCATGCCGCGCCGACCATCATCGCGCCCCTGACCCCGCCAGGCGGCACCGTACCGCCCCCGGCGCCCGCGCCCGCCCCCTACGGCAGGCCGCCGCAGCCGTCGTACGGCCAGCAGGCCCCGAGCGCTCCGACGCCCTCCGGCTACCCGCAGCCCCAGGCTCCGACTCCGCCGCCGGGCTACGCTCAGCCGCCCGCGCCTCCCGGCTACGGCCAGCCGGCTCCGCCTCCGGGCTACGGCCAGCAACCGCCGTTCGGACAGGTGCCCGGCCAGCAGACCGCGTCCTACGGAGTGCCGCAGGGCGCGCCCCAGGGCGGTGCCGGTGTGACCGCCGCGCTCCAGCGGTTCAAGGAGACACCCACCGGACAGCGCTGGACGCAGCAGAACAAGAAACTCATCCGCGTCGACCTCGGCATCGGCGGCCAGCCCGTGCTGGCGCGCCAGGGCAGCATGGTGCTCTACCAGGGCAAGGTCGACTTCAGTTACAAGGGCGCCGGGTTCGCCGGCCGGATCGTCGGCAACGCGACCGGCCAGGAGATGCAGCTGATGCGCTGCACCGGCCAGGGGCAGGTCTTCCTCGCCGACAGCTCGACCCATCTCCACCCGATCGAACTCCAGGGCGACGCGATCTGTGTCTCCGCCGAGAACGTCCTCGCCTTCGACGAGACCCTCCAGTACGAGGTCCGCCGGGTCGAGGGACACGGCATTCCCGGAGGCGCCCTGTTCACGATGCAGTTCCAGGGCACCGGCACCATCGTCGTGAAGACCCACGGCACGCCCGTCGTGCTGCCGGTCACCCCGACCACGTTCGCCGACTGCAACGCGGTGGTCGCCTGGTCGGCGGCCTCCCAGGTGATCGTCTCCAGCCAGGTCCGGATGCGGCGCAACGCCTACCCGGGCGACACCGGGGAGAGCGTCAACCTCCAGTTCCGGGGCGCTCCCGGCAACTTCATCGTCGTCCAGCCGTACGAGGTCTGAGGGAGCCCGTCATGAACCAGCCGCTCGCGGGCTACGCCCCCGCACCCGTCACGGCCCGCATGGAGAACCACGGCAACCACATGCTGAAGGTCGCCATGCAGACCGGGAACGACCTCCTCGCGCGCGTGGGGTCGATGGTCGCCTACGAAGGCTTCGTCCAGTACGAGCCCAATCCGCCGGCCGTGCGCCAGATCGCCCGTGACTGGGTCACCGGCGAGGGCGCGCCCCTGATGAAGGCCTCCGGCGACGGACTGCTCTACCTCGCCGACTACGGCGCGGACGTCGTCGTGATCAACCTCAACGGCGACGGCATCTCCGTCAACGCCACCAACCTGCTGGCCTTCGACGCCCATCTGACGTGGGGCGTCGAGCGGGTCAAGGGACTGGCGAAGTTCGCCGGGCAGGGCCTGTGGAACACCAAGATCTCCGGGCAGGGCTGGGTCGCGCTGACCTCCCGGGGCAAGCCGATCGTCGTCGACTGCGGCGGCGGCGAGGACGAGACGTACGTCGACCCGGACGCGCTCGTCGCCTGGTCCCCGAACCTGAAGGTGAAGGGCAAGCGCAGCTTCAAGGCGCAGTCACTGATCGGCCGGGGCAGCGGCGAGGCGTACCAGATGGCCTTCTCCGGCCAGGGAATCGTCGTCGTCCAGCCCAGCGAGGACAGCACCGACCGCCTGCGGTTCCGGGGCTGAGGGGGAGCCAGAGTCATCATGCAGAGCCCGCTTTTCGCCCATAACGACCAGCAGACCCAGGAACGCTGGAGCCTCCAGAACAAGCAGATGCTGCGCGTCGTCATGGAGGGCCACGACGACATCCTGGCCCGCAAGGGCACCATGGTCGCCTATCAGGGCCTCGTCGAGTTCGACGCGGAGTACCGGAGCAACAACCAGTCACGCACGCGTGCGCACACCGGTGAGGGCCTGGACCTGATGCGCTGCCATGGGCAGGGCACGGTGTTCTTCGCCAACCTCGCCCAGCACATCCACGTCGTCGAGGTGGAGCAGGACGGTCTGACCGTCGACAGCAGCTACGTGCTCGCCATGGACTCGTCGCTGCACCACGAGGTCATCGCCGTCGACAGCCTGTACGGCATCTCCGGCTCGGGGAAGTACCAGCTCAACATCACCGGCCGCGGCAAGGTCGCGCTGATGACCTCGGGCGCGCCGCTGATGATGCAGGTCACGCCCGACAAGTACGTCAACTGCGACGCCGACGCGATCGTCGCCTGGTCCACCGGTCTGCGCGTGCAGATGCAGGCCCAGACGCACTCCTCCGGGGTGTGGCGGCGCCGGGGCAGCACCGGCGAGGGCTGGGAGCTCAGCTTCATGGGCAGCGGCTTCGCGCTCGTCCAGCCGAGTGAGCTGCTGCCGCCGCAGAACGCTCAGATCGGGCAGGGCGTCGCCGCGCAGTTCGGCATGGGCCAGCACGGGGCGCGGGGCCAGAACCAGGGCAACGTCTGGAGCTAGCCGACCGCACTGGTGAACGAGGGGTGATCGCGCGGACGGTCACCCCTCCGTGCGTTCACAGCCGGGCGCGGGTCGCCTCCAGCAGCCGTACGACGGAGTCGTCGGCCACGTCCGCCACCTCGTCGTAGGCGAACCAGCGCACGTCGAGCGACTCGTCGCTGATCGCGTGCCGTGCGTCCGACGGGGCCACGACCGCGTACTGGACGTCGAAGTGGCAGTGGCACGGTGGCGGGATCGCGTGCCGGTCCAGCCGCACGGGGCCGCCCGCCAGCACCGTCAGACCCGCGATGCCGGACTCCTCGGTCGCCTCGCGCAGCGCCGCCGCCTCCAGAGTGACGTCGCCGGGCTCGCAGTGGCCGCCCATCTGGAGCCACATCCGCAGCTTCCTGTGCAGGGTCAGCAGCACCCGACCGTGCTCGGGGTCGATCACCAGGGCGCTCGCGGTGATGTGTCCGGAGTGGCAGGCCTTCCACAGACCGTCCGGGTGGGACGCCAGATGGTCCAGGTAGTCCTGGCGCAGCTCTTCCTGGCCCTCGTGACCCTTCAGCACGAGGACCACGTCGTCGTACAGGCTCACTCGGTGCCGTCGCCCTTGGTGTCGTCGTCGTTCCCGGTCTCGTCCTTCTTCAGATCCGGCTTCGCGCCGGAGCCGCCGCTCGCCGCCTCGCCCAGCATCTTGTCCAGCTCGGAGAAGTCCAGCTGCTCGCGGTGCACGAAACCGTCCGGGTCGTCCAGGTCGGTCGCCGTCGGCAGCATGTCCGGGTGGGCCCACAGAGCGTCCCGGCCGTCGACGCCGCGCGCGTCCGTGAGGGACGCCCACAGCCGGGACGCGTCGCGCAGACGGCGCGGGCGCAGCTCCAGACCGATCAGGGTGGCGAACGTCTGCTCGGCCGGACCGCCCGTGGCGCGCCGCCGGCGCAGGGTCTCGCGCAGCGCGTCGGCCGACGACAGACGGGGCTTCGCGGCCGCGTGGACCACCGCGTCCACCCAGCCCTCGACCAGTGCCAGAGCCGTCTCCAGCCGGGCCAGGGCCGCCTTCTGCTGCGGCGTGTCCTCCGGCTGGAACATGCCCTGCTGAAGGGCGTCCTGAAGCTGCTCCGGGTTCTGCGGGTCGAACTGGCCGACCACGTCCTCCAGCTTGGCGGTGTCGACCTTGATCCCGCGCGCGTATCCGTCGACCGCGCCGAACAGGTGCGAGCGCAGCCACGGCACGTGCGCGAACAGGCGCTGGTGGGCGGCCTCGCGCAGGGCCAGGTACAGCCGGACCTCGTCCTTCGGCACGCCCAGGTCCTTGCCGAACGACTCGATGTTCATCGGCAGCAGCGCGGCCTTGCCCGCCGGGCCCAGCGGCAGGCCGATGTCGGTCGAACCGACGACCTCGCCCGCGAGCACGCCGACGGCCTGCCCGATCTGCGTACCGAACATGGCACCGCCCATCGAGCGCATCATGCCGATCAGCGGGCCGGCCATGGCCTGCATCTCCTCCGGCAGGACATCGCCCATGGCGGTGCCGACACGCTCGGCCACCGGGTCGACGAGCTCCTTCCACGCGGGCAGGGTCGCCTCGACCCACTCCGCGCGCGACCAGGCGATCGCGGTGCCGGCGCCGGACGGCAGGGAGGTCGCGTCGTCCAGCCACAGGTCGGCCAGACGGACGGCCTCCTGGACCGCGGTCCGCTCGGCGGGACCGACGCTCGCGTCCTTGGTGCCGTCAGAGGTGCCCTGGGCGACCGTCTGACGGGCGATCTGCTTGGCCATGTCCCAGTTCACCGGGCCGCCCTCGTACGAGAGCATCTGGCCCAGCTGCTGGAACGCGGCGCCCAGATCGTTGGGGTTCAGGGAACCGAACATGGCAGCGAGCGGATTGTCCGCGCCGGGGCCGCCAAGGCCTCCGGGTCCGAAACCGAACGGGTTGGCCGGTCCCTGACCACCACCGCTCTCCTGGTCCTTCTTCTTGCCCTCGTCGCCGTTCTCCGGCTCCTCCGGCGGAAGGCCGAATCCGAATGGGGTGTCACTCACGGGAATCCTCGGCTGATAAGGCCACCGTTTCTTTCCGGCGGCACGACTGCCCGACAACACCACCCAGCCTAGACACCACGGGTCGATCGGGCCTCGGTGCTTCGCCGACCGGGGGCCTGCGGCAGGATGGATGCCACCTGGTACGTACGCGTCACTCGCGCTCGTACGAAGACAACCGCTGGAGACACCTGGTGAGTTCCCCAGATCCGCAGGTTCGCGCAGCGCGAAACCGCTCAACCCCGGCCCCTGCCCGCGGCCCCGTCGTCGCGGTCACCGGCGCCGCGTCCGGGGTGGGCGCGCTGCTCACCGAGCGGCTCGCCGCATCGGACGAGGTCAGGCAGGTCATCGCCATCGACGAGCGGCGGGGGGAGTGCGAGCAAGCCCAGTGGCACATCCTCGATGTCCGCGATCCGGCCATCGCGGACAAGCTGCGGGGCGCGGACGCGGTGGTGCACCTGGCGCTCGACCTGGACCTGGGCAGCGATACGGCCGCACGTACGGCTTACAACGTCCGGGGGACACAGACCGTGCTGACCGCGGCCGCGGCCGCCGGAGTGCACCGCGTGGTGCTGTGCACGTCCGCGATGGTCTACGGGGCGCTGCCGGACAACGAGCTGCCCCTGTCGGAGGACGCGGAGCTGCGCGCGACCGCCGAGGCCACGGGCGTCGGGGACCTGCTGGAGATCGAACGGCTCGCGCGGCGAGCTCCGCGGGCGCATCCGGGGCTCAACGTCACCGTGGTGCGGCCCGCCGTACTCGTCGGCGAGACGGACACCGCGCTGACCAGGTACTTCGAGTCGCCTCGACTCCTCGTCGTCGCCGGGTCGCGGCCCGCGTGGCAGTTCTGCCACGTCGAGGATCTGTGCAGCGCGCTCGAGTACGCCGTCCTGGAGAAGGTCGACGGGGAACTCACCGTCGGCTGCGACGGATGGCTGGAGCAGGAGGAGGTCGAGGAGCTGAGCGGGATCCGGCGCATGGAGCTGCCGTCGGCGGTCGCGCTCGGCGCGGCGGCCCGGCTGCACCGGATCGGGCTCACGCCGTCCCCGGCGGGGGACCTGGCGTACACGATGTACCCCTGGGTGGTGAGCGGGAGTCGGCTGCACGACGCGGGCTGGCGGCCGCGGTGGACCAACGAGGAGGTGCTCGCGGAGCTCCTGGAGGAGGTCGCCGGCAGACACACGGTCGCCGGGCGGCGGCTGGGGCGCAAGGACGCGACCGCCGCGGGCGCGGCGGGCGCGACGGTGGCGCTGCTCGGTGCCGCGGCCGTCGTGCGGCGGGCGCGCAAGGCCCGGCGGCGGATCTGACGGTCCGAGGAGCCGATGGTCCGATATCCGATGATCCGAGCGCGGGGAGGGCCCGAGAGGGCGCGTCCGCGCGGGAGTGTCGTCGTGGGTGTCGTCGAGGACGTCCTGGAGGAGCGTCCGAACGCGTACCCGCGAGTGCCGGGTGAAAGCGGTATTCCGTGTGGTCCCCGGCGTGCGGCACGATGGGGGCATGGCATCCACGAACGGTCACCCCGGTGAGCAGGCGGCGCAGGACCCCATCAGGCTGATCGCCGTCCGCGACAGCGCGCTCTCCGTGGACGAGGTCTTCCGGGCCGTGGGGGACGACGCCGCCGGGGGGACGGCGCTGTTCGTGGGCACGGTGCGCGACCACGACGGCGGCACGGACGTCGAGGGGCTCGGCTACTCGTGCCATCCCAGTGCCGAGGCGGAGATGCGGCGGATCGCGGAGAAGGTCGTCGCCGAGTACCCGGTGCGGGCGCTGGCCGCGGTGCACCGCGTCGGCGACCTCGGGATCGGGGACCTCGCCGTCGTCGTGGCCGTGTCCTGCCCGCACCGCGGCGAGGCGTTCAGCGCCTGCCGCAAGCTGATCGACGACCTCAAGCACGAGGTGCCCATCTGGAAGCACCAGAGGTTCTCCGACGGCACCGAGGAGTGGGTCGGCGCCTGCTGAACGCCATGTCCCTCTTCCGGTTGCGTAACCCCACCCCGGGCGTGAGCGTTGTCAGTGCGGATGGTTAATCTGCTGATCAGTCAGTTGCGGTTGCTCACATGGGGTTGGGAGGTCGGCATGGGGGTTCTCGTCTGGCTGCTGATTCCGTTCGCGGCTGCCGTCGGCGCCGGTCTGTGGGGCAGTTGGGCCAATCGGACGAGAAAGACGCGTGGCGACGGTCCCGAGCTGGACGGTTATGCCCGCTTTTGTGCGGCGATGGAGAAGACACACACCGGCACCTGACGGGGTGGCCCTGACGGTGCGCTGACAGAGGCGTCCCGTAATGTCGAGTCATGCCACGCCGCACCGCGACGATGCTCGCCTCCACCCTGATGCTGATCGCGCTCCTGTGTGCGGGAGTGTTCATCCCCGTGCCGTACTCGGAGATGTCCCCGGGGCCCACGGTGAACACCCTCGGCGAGCACGGCGGCGAACCGGTGCTCCAGATCTCCGGGCACAAGACGTATCCGACCAGCGGCAACCTGAACATGACCACCGTGCGGGTCACCAGCGCCGACTACCGGATGAACCTCGTCGAGGCCGTCTACGGGTGGCTGGCGCACGACAACAAGATCGTGCCGCACGACACGCTCTACCCGGACGGCAAGACCGAGGAGCAGTCCACCCAGGAGAACGCCGAGGAGTTCAGCCAGTCCCAGGAGAGCGCCAAGGTCGCCGCCCTGAAGGAACTCGGCGTCCCGGTGAAGGCGTGGGTGATCGTCTCGACGGTCGTCAAGGATTCCCCGGCCGAGGGCCAACTGCACGCCGGTGACGTGATCAAGGCCGTCGACGGCACGACGGTCAAGGAGCCAACCGACGTCGCGAAGCTGGTGACCAAGCACAAGCCCGGCGACGACGTCGTCTTCACGATCGTGCCCGCGAAGGAGCAGGCCGCCGCCGAGAAGGCGAACCGGACGGCGACCACGACCGAGAAGGTCACGATCACCACCAGGGCGTCCGACGACCAGGGCGAGAAGCGGGCCATCGTCGGGATCTCCGCCGGGACCGATCACACGTTCCCGTTCAGCATCGACATCAAGCTCGCCGACGTCGGCGGACCGAGCGCCGGTCTGATGTTCGCGCTGGGCATCTACGACAAGCTCACTCCGGGCAGCCTCACCGGCGGCACGTTCGTCGCCGGCACCGGGACCATCGACGACGAGGGCACGGTCGGGCCCATCGGCGGCATCGAGATGAAGACCGTCGGCGCCCGCGACAAGGGTGCCCAGTACTTCCTGACGCCCGCCGACAACTGCGCGGCCGCCGCCGAGGACACCCCCTCGGGACTGCGCCTGGTCAAGGTGAGGACCATCGCCGACGCGCTCGACGCCCTCAAGGACATTCGTTCCGGCGACACCGCCGACCTGCCGAAGTGCACCACCAAGGGCTGACACACCGCATGCCGCGCACGGCTGGGGGCGCCCCCGAAGCGGAGGGCGCCCCCAGTGCCGTACGCCGGAACCTCAGTCCTCGAACGTCGCCGTCAGTGCCTCCGCCAGACCCGGGACCAGGTCCGCGCCCGTGAGGACCTCCGTCGGGGAGTCCTTCTCGCGCAGCCGCAGGGCCGAATCGCGGGTGCCGTCGCGCAGGACCGCGACCGTCATGCGGACCTCCTGACGCTCCGGGTGCTCGGCCACCCACGTGGCCAGCTTCGCCTCGCTCAGGCCCTGCGGGACCTGCGCCTCGGCGGACGGCGGGAGCATCAGCCGCTCGACGGTGAGCGCGCAGCCGACCACCGCGTCCGGCCAGGCGATCGTGGCCAGGAACTCGTCGAGCGCCTTGTCCGTTGGAATCTCGTCCTGCTCGATCGGGGTGAGACCGGTGGTCTCCTGTTCCTCACTCAGGCCGAGCTGGGCCGCGAGTGAGGGTTCCTGGGTCCGCAGTCGTGCGGTGTCGACGAGGGCGAAGAGGCGGGCGGGCTGGTCCCAGCCGAGGCCGGAGGCGTACTCGTCGATCTCGAGTACGGCCCGGGTGAGCGGGCTCGCTGCCATGGGAGTGTTGGACATGGTCACAATCCTGCCTCGTTCCCCGCCGGAATCGGGAACCGAGTAAAGCGTGAGTAAGTTGCATAGGTGTGGGCCTGCGATCACCAGGCCCCGGGGAGGGCCCGCAACAATGCGGACCTGACGTTTCGACAGCGAACTTCGAGGTGCGCACCTTGGCTTTCCAGATGCCGGACCGCGGCGGAGGCCCGACAGGGCCGCGGATCAGAGTGGGCCGCCCGTCCCGGCGCGTCCGGACCCTGCTCATGACGCTGGGCGTCCTTGCCGTTCTCGGTATGGCGTTCACCATGTTCGCGGGCTTCTGGACGGACTGGCTCTGGTACCGGTCGGTGAACTACTCGTCCGTGTTCACGACGACGCTGTGGACCAAGATCGGGCTCTTCTCCGTCTTCGGCCTGCTGATGGCCCTCGCGGTCGGCTTCAACATCTGGCTCGCCCACCGGCTGCGCCCGCCGCTGAGCGCCATGTCGATGGAACAGCAGAGCCTGGACCGTTACCGGATGGGCATCGCGCCCTACAAGAAGTGGCTGCTGTTCGGCATCACCGCCCTGGTCGGCCTCATCGCGGGCGCGTCCGCGTCGAGCCAGTGGCGGACCTGGCTGATGTGGGTCAACGGCGTGCCCTTCCACCAGAAGGACTCGCAGTTCCACCTCGACGTCTCCTTCTACGCCTTCGATCTGCCCTGGTACCGGTTCCTGCTCGGCTTCGGCTTCGCCGCCGCGATCCTGTCCCTGATCGCCGCCGCGCTCACCCACTACCTGTACGGCGGACTGCGCATCACCAGCCCGGGCGCGCGTGCCACGGCCGCGGCCACCGGGCACCTGTCGGTGCTCCTCGGTATCTTCGTCGCCCTGAAGGCGGTCGCGTACTGGCTCGACCGGTACGGCCTCGCGGTCAAGTCCAGCGACTTCAAGGCGACCGACAACTGGACGGGCCTCAGGTACGTCGACGCGAACGCCTATCTGCCGGCGAAGACGATCCTGTTCTGCATCGCCGTCATCTGCGCCCTGTTGTTCTTCGCCACGCTGTGGCGGCGCACCTGGCAGCTGCCCGTGATCGGCTTCGGCCTGATGGTGCTCTCCGCGATCCTCATCGGCGGCCTGTACCCGGCGATCGTCCAGAAGTTCCAGGTCCAGCCGAACGAGCAGGCCAAGGAAGCGCCGTACGTCGAGAAGAACCTCAAGGCGACGCGCGAGGCCTACGGCATCGACGGCACCCAGGTCACCGAGTACTCGGGCAAGAGCGACACCACGGACAAGACCAAGCTGCGGGACGACGTCGACGGCACGGCGAGCATCCGCATCCTGGACCCGAACATCGTCTCGCCCACGTTCCAGCAGCTCCAGCAGATCAGGAACTACTACGCGTTCCCGACCAACCTGGATGTGGACCGCTACTCCAAGGACGGCAAGGACCAGGACACCGTCCTCGGTCTGCGTGAGCTGAACCTCGGCGGCATCCCGAAGAACAACTGGATCAACGACCACTTCCGCTACACCCACGGCTACGGTGTGGTCGCCGCCAAGGGCACGGAGGCCGACGCGGAGGGCCGCCCGGTCTTCACCGAGTCCGACCTGCCGTCCACCGGTGACCTCGGGACGTATCAGCAGCGGGTCTACTACGGCGAGAAGACCACCACGTACTCGATCGTCGGCGGTCCCCAGAAGGAGATCGACTACTCCGACGACAACGGTGAGAAGACCACCAGTTACCGGGGCAAGAGCGGGGTCAACCTCGCCAACCCGATCAACCGGGCCGCGTACGCGGTGGCCTTCGGCGAGCCGCAGATCCTGTACTCCGGTGCCATCGGCGAGGGCTCGCGGATCCTGTACAACCGCACGCCCAAGGAGCGCGTCGAGGCGGTCGCCCCGTGGCTGACCATCGACGGCGACGCCTACCCGGCGGTCGTGGGCGGCAAGATCCAGTGGATCGTCGACGCGTACACGACCACCAACGGGTATCCGTACGCCTCTCGTACGACCCTCGGTGACACGACGGCGGACTCGCTGACCGCGACGAACAACTCGCGTGCGGTGGTGGCCCAGCAGAACCAGGTCAACTACATCCGCAACTCGGTGAAGGCGACCGTCGACGCGTACACCGGTGACGTCAAGCTCTACCAGTGGGACACCGAGGACCCGGTCCTGAAGACCTGGATGAAGGCGTTCCCGGGCACGGTGAAGGCCAGGACGGACATCCCGGACGCCCTGATGGATCACCTGCGGTACCCGCAGGACCTGTTCAAGGTCCAGCGCGAGCTGCTCACCCGCTACCACGTGAAGGACGCGCAGACGTTCCTCAGCGGCAGCGAGGTGTGGCAGGTGCCGGACGAGCCGACGAACAAGTCGGGCGACGCGGTGCCGCCGTACTACCTGAGCATGAAGATGCCCGACCAGGCGGCGCAGGCGTTCTCCCTGACGACGACGTTCACGCCCAACGGCCGTGACAACCTGAGCGCGTTCATGGCGGTGGACTCCGAACCGGGCACCACCGACTACGGCAAGATCAGAATCCTGAAACTGCCGACCAACACGACGGTCAACGGGCCCAAACAGGTGCAGAGCCAGTTCAACTCCGAACAGGACATCGCGGAGTCGATCAAGTTGCTCAAGGGCGGCGACTCCGATGTCGAGTACGGCAACCTGCTGACGGTGCCGCTCGACGGGGGCCTGCTCTACGTGGAACCCGTCTACGTGCGCGGTGGCGGACTCAAGTACCCGCTGCTGCGCAAGGTCTTGGTGACCTACGGAGGCAACACCGCCTTCGAGGACACGCTCGACGAGGCCCTCGACAAGGTCTTCGGGGCGGAGGGCTCGACCACGCCGCCACCGGACGACGGCACCAAGAACCCGCCGACGTCGTCCAACCCGACGGTCCAAGAGGCGCTGGACGACGCCCAGAAGGCCTTCGACGCCGGCCAGGAGGCTCTGAAGAAGGGCGACTGGCAGGCGTACGGCGAGGCGCAGAAGGATCTCGAGGACGCGCTGCGGCGGGCCGAGGACGCGCAGAGCGAGGGCGGCAAAGCCGGCGGGAGCGGCGCCAGTCCGACTCCGGGCAGCAGCCCCAGCGGTGGTCCCAGCGCCAGCCCCAGCGGTAGCCCGAGCAGCAGTCCGAGCAGTGGCTAGGTGCCGCTGAGCAGCCGCTGAGCGGCATCTGAGTGAAGGGCTCCCCTCGCGCCGTGGTACGGTTGGGACACAACGGCGCGGGGTGGAGCAGCTCGGTAGCTCGCTGGGCTCATAACCCAGAGGTCGCAGGTTCAAATCCTGTCCCCGCTACTGAACGCGAAGGCCCGGATCCTCCAAGGATCCGGGCCTTCGTGGTGTGCGAACGCATGTGCCGACCCTCTGGACGGCCGCGCCGACGGGGGGAGTTGGGGAGAACCGTGTTTGACTTGTCTCTCTGTGGGCATGTCGACAAAACGCTGAAGTGACCTCACTCACTGCGGTATACCAGGTGTACCCGGGTTGCAGGTGGTGCGACGATGGACGTTATGGGGGACAAGGCAACTCTGTTGGAGACAGGGCGGTTTGTGCAGTCTGCTGATTTTGCACGGTCTGCTGACCTTGTGCAGCAGCGGGCCGGCCTGGTGCAGCCGACGGACCTTGTGCAGTCTTCCGACCGGGACGAGACCGGCGAGGCCGCCGAGGAGGCGCGCCTGCGGCTCGCCGTGGAAGCCGGTGACGCCGAGGCGATGAGCGTCCTCGGGGCCATGCTGCTGCGCCGCGGCGATCTCGACGCGGCCGAGCCCCATCTGCGGGGCGCCACCGCCGCCGGCGACCGTGCCGCCGCCAACAACCTGGGCGTCCTTCTGCATCAGCGCGGGTACGCCGACGACGCCGCGGGCTGGTGGCGGATCGCCGCGGTGGCCGGTTCCGCGGCGGCCGCGCACGCGCTCGGCCGCTACCACCGCGAGCGCGGGGACGAGCCCGCCGCCGAGTACTGGCTGCGCCAGTCCGCCGAGCAGGGGCACGCCCTGGGCGCGTACGCCCTCGCCGACCTGCTGGAGCACCGCGCCGACGCCGGGGCCGCGCAGTGGATGCGGGCGGCCGCCGAGCGGGGACACCGGGAGGCGGCGTACCGGCTCGCCAGGTCGCTGGACCGGCGAGCCGTGGAGGAGGCCGACGGTGACAACGGTGTCGAGGGGCCGGTGGACGCCGAGGCCGAGCAGTGGTACCGGCAGGCCGCCGCGCGCGGACACCGCCGGGCGGCGCTGCACCTCGGGGCGATCCTCGAACGGCGCGGCGAGCTGAGGGAGGCGGGCCGCTGGTACCTGACGTCCGCCAAGGACGGGGAGGCGCGGGCCGCCTGCGCCCTCGGCTTCCTGCTGCGGGACGCCGGTGACACCGAGAGCGCCGCCGTGTGGTGGCTGCGGGCCGCCCAGGACGGGGACGGCAACGCGGCGAACGCGCTGGGCGCGCTGCACGCCGAGCGCGGCGAGACGCAGACCGCCGAACGCTGGTACCGGGCCGCGATGGACGCCGGTGACGACAACGGCGCGTACAACCTCGGGCTGCTCTGCGCGGAGCAGGGGAGGACCGCGCAGGCCGAGCAGTGGTACCGGCGCGCCGCGTACGCCGGGCACCGGGAGGCCGCGAACGCGCTGGCGATCCTGCTGCTCCAGGGCGGCGACACGACCGGGGCCGAGCCGTGGTTCTCCAAGGCGGCGGAGGCCGGGAGCGTGGACGCCGCGTTCAACCTGGGCATCCTGTACGCGGGGCGGGGCACGGAGCGCGAGGACGAGGCCGCGCTGCGGTGGTACGAGCGGGCGGCGGCGGCCGGGCACACGGAAGCCGCGCTCCAGGTCGGGATCGCCCGGCTGCGGGACGGCGACGAACGGGAGGCGGAGCGGCATCTGCGGTGCGCGGCGGGCGGCGGCAGCGCCGAGGCCGCGTACCGGCTGGCCGCGGTGCTGGACGCCCGGCGCCCCGCGACGTCCGCGCACGAGCTCGGCGAGCATGTGCACGAGAAGACCGAGTGCGAGGAGTGGTACGAGCGGGCGGCCACCCAGGGGCACAGGCGGGCGCAGGTGCGGGTCGGGATGCTCGCGGCCGACCGCGGCGATGTGGTGGAGGCGGCCCGGTGGTACCGGGCGGCGGCCGAGGCCGGGTCGCGGAACGGGGCGTTCAACCTGGGTCTGCTGCTGGCCCGGGAGGGGAGCGAGCCCGAGGCGGCCGTGTGGTGGACGCGTGCCGCCGACGCGGGGCACGGGCGGGCGGCGCTGCGGCTGGCCCTCGTCTACGCGCGTCGTGGGGAGCTCGCGGAGGGGCAGCGGTGGGCCGACCGGGCGGTCTCGCTGGGACCGGCGGAGGTGTCCGAACGGGCGGCCCGGCTGCGGGACGCGCTGCGGGAAGAGCTGTCGGCCTGAGCGGTGGTGTGTGTGGGGGGCGTTCCGGAGGGCGGGGCGCTTGTCGGTGCGGCGGGGTGCCGCTGCGCGGGCCTCGGGCGGCCGGTGGCGGCAGAGCTGCGTCCGCCTCGGGCTGGCGTCGACACTGTGTCTGCCTGAGCAGCCATCGCCCGGCAGAGCTGCGTCGGCCTCGGTTCGCCACCGGGAGGGAGTGGGACTGCCTCCGCCTGAGGCCGCCACCAGCGGTGAGAGTGCGTCCGTCTCGGGCCTTCGCCAGCGGCTGGCTGTGTCCGGCCGGGCCGTCGCGGGGTTCGCGTGCGCTCGCGCGTGCCGTCCGCGGCGGCATGTGGGCCCCACGCCGCGAGCGCGAGAAGTGATTTGCTTCTGTCCGCATGCTTGACGTAACGTTGCATTCATCGACGCGGGGTGGAGCAGCTCGGTAGCTCGCTGGGCTCATAACCCAGAGGTCGCAGGTTCAAATCCTGTCCCCGCTACTGAAGCCGAGGGCCGGAATCCGAAAGGGTTCCGGCCCTCGGTGTTTCCGGGGCCTCGGTGTTTCCGTTCGCGCCGTCAGAGCCGGCGAGTGCGGCCAGGTCGCGCGGGAGCGAGTCGCCGCGGGGCCGCCGCGTCAGGCGAGGGGTGTGGCTGCCGCTGTCATGCCGCCGCGCAGTCCGGGCACACGCCGCGGTACATCACCTCGACCTCCGACACCGTGAAGCCGAAGCGCTCCGTGTCGGGGAGGTCGGCCAGCGGGTTGCCGCCGGGGTGGACGTCGCGGATCGCGCCGCACCGGGCGCACACCAGGTGGTGGTGGGGGCGGTGGGCGTTGGGGTCGTACCTCTTGGCGCGCTTGTCGGTCGCGACCTCGAGCACCTCGCCGAGGGAGACCAGCTCGCCCAGCGTGTTGTAGACGGTCGCCCGGGAGATCTCGGGCAGCTTGACGACAGCCCTCGCGTGCACCTCGTCGGCCGTCAGATGGACGTGATCGCCGTCGAGGACCTCGGCCACGACGCGCCGCTGCGCGGTCATACGCCATCCGCGTCCGCGCAGCCGTTCCAGTAGGTCACTCATACGAATCAGCGTAACAGCAGGGGGACCAGGTCCCGAATGGGTGTGACTTTGGAGCCCTGCTTGATTTAGATAATGTCCATTGTAGGATCGGGTTCGACATTGCTCAGAGGGGCAGGACCGGCCGGGAATGACGCAGGAGGCGCACATGACGCAGGAGACGCGGGGGACGCAGGGTCCGCTCACGACGGAGGCCGGTGCTCCGGTGGCCGACAACCAGAACAGCGAGACCGCGGGTGTCGGCGGCCCGGTCCTCGTCCAGGACCAGCTGCTGCTGGAGAAGCTCGCCCACTTCAACCGGGAGCGCATCCCGGAGCGGGTCGTGCACGCGCGCGGCGCCGGTGCCTACGGCACCTTCACGGTCACCGCCGATGTCAGCGCGTACACGCGTGCCGCGTTCCTTTCCGAGGTGGGCAAGCAGACCGAGACGTTCCTGCGCTTCTCGACGGTGGCGGGCAACCTCGGCGCGGCCGACGCCGTCCGTGATCCTCGCGGCTGGGCGCTGAAGTTCTACACCGAGGAGGGCAACTACGACCTCGTCGGCAACAACACCCCGGTCTTCTTCATCAGGGACGCCATCAAGTTCCCCGACTTCATCCACACCCAGAAGCGCGACCCGTACACGGGCAGCCAGGAGGCGGACAACGTCTGGGACTTCTGGGGGCTCAGCCCGGAGAGCACCCACCAGGTGACCTGGCTGTTCGGTGACCGCGGCATCCCGGCCTCGTACCGCCACATGAACGGCTACGGCTCGCACACCTACCAGTGGAACAACGAGGCCGGCGAGGTCTTCTGGGTCAAGTACCACTTCAAGACCGACCAGGGCATCAAGAACCTCACCCAGGCCGAGGCCAACCGGCTCGCCGGTGAGGACCCGGACTCGCACCAGCGTGACCTGCGTGAGTCCATCGAGCGCGGCGACTTCCCGACCTGGACGGTCCAGGTCCAGATCATGCCGGCGGCCGATGCGGCGACGTACCGCTTCAACCCGTTCGACCTCACCAAGGTGTGGCCGCACGAGGACTACCCGCCGGTGGAGATCGGCCGGCTGGAGCTCAACCGCAACCCGGAGAACGTCTTCGCCGAGGTCGAGCAGTCGATCTTCAGCCCCGCGCACTTCGTGCCGGGCATCGGGCCGTCGCCCGACAAGATGCTCCAGGGCCGCCTCTTCGCGTACGGCGACGCCCACCGCTACCGCGTCGGCATCAACGCCGACCACCTGCCGGTGAACCGTCCGCACGCCACCGAGGCGCGCACCCACTCGCGTGACGGCTTCCTCTACGACGGCCGTCACAAGGGCGCGAAGAACTACGAGCCGAACAGCTTCGGCGGCCCCTTCCAGACGGACCGTCCGCTGTGGCAGCCCTTCGGCGGTTTCACGGCCGGCACCGGCAACCACGAGACCCCGGTGCACGCCGAAGACAACGACTTCGTGCAGGCCGGCGACCTCTACCGGCTGATGTCGGAGGAGGAGCGGACCCGGCTGATCGACAACCTCGCCGGCTTCATCGCCAAGGTCTCCCGGGACGACATCGCCGAGCGGGCCGTGGACAACTTCCGCCGGGCGGACGGCGACTTCGGCAAGCGCCTGGCGGCCGCTGTCCAGGAACGGCGCGGCTGACGCGGAGGCCGGACCGCGTGACGCCGGGGTCGGACCGCGTGCGCTGACGTCGCCGTCGGATCACGTGTGCTGACGTCGCCGCAGCTCCAGGTGTCCTGACGGCTTCGGCAGGTCGTGACGGCGGAGCGCCTTTCTCCGTGAGGGCGGGCCGGGTTCCCCGAGGTGGGGGCCCGGCCCGTTTCGCGTGTCAGGCGGGGGCGTGCTGCCGGGCCGGTGCCCAGCAGCGGATGATGTCGCGCACCGAGACGATGCCTGCGGGCTCGCCGCGATCGAGGACGACGAGATGGCGGAAGCCGCCGTGAGCCATGGCCCCGGCCGCCTCCTCCAGGGTCCATGTCGTGGTGGCGAAGACGACGTTGTTCGTGGTGTGGGCGTGGGTGCGTTCGGTGTCCGGGTTCTGGCCGAGGCCCACCGAGTTGAGGATGTCGCGCTCGGTGAGGATGCCGATGCCGCCGGCGTCCGGGTCGAGGACCAGGGCGGCGCCGACGCGGCGCGCGGACATCAGGGCGGCCGCCTGGCGGAGGGTGTGGTCGGGGCCGATGGTGAGGACCACCGTGCTCATGGCGTCGCGGACGAGCATGGGACGGAGCCACCTCCTAGAAATCCCCCCGATGGTTCGGGCCCGGCGCCGAAGGCGCCTATGAGGTGCTGCACAAGTTCACAAGTGGGGGTGCTCACAGCGTGACAGGTAAAGCGGAGGTCAACAAGGGGGCGTGCGCCGCCAATTGAGGGCGCACACGCTCATTTGTGCCGATCAGTAGCGCTGGTTGAGATACCCCAGTAGTTCGTCGTGCAGCAGGCCGTTCGACGCGGCCGCGCTGCCGCTGTGCGGGCCCGGGCGGCCGTCGAGGCCGGTGAAGGTGCCGCCGGCCTCCGTCACGACGATCGAGGGGGCGGCCATGTCCCAGAGGGAGAGTTCGGGCTCCGCGCACAGGTCGACCGAGCCCTCGGCGACCATCATGTAGGGCCAGAAGTCGCCGTACGCGCGCGTGCGCCACACCTCGCGGGTGAGGTCCAGGAAGCCGTTCAGCCGCCCCTGTTCCTCCCAGCCGCCCAGCGAGGAGTACGCGAAGGAGGCGTCGCTCAGCTTCGAGACCTGGGAGACGCGCAGCCGGGACGCCGAGGACAGGCTGCGGCCGGTGAACGCGCCGTGGCCCTTCGCCGCCCACCAGCGGCGGCCCAGGGCGGGGGCGGAGACGACACCGACGACGGGCTGGTAGCCGCCCTCCGCCGCCTCCGTCAGGGAGATGAGAGTGGCCCAGACGGGCACGCCCCGTACGTAGTTCTTGGTGCCGTCGATCGGGTCGACCACCCAGCGGCGGGGGCCGGTGCCCTCGATGCCGTACTCCTCGCCGAGGATCGCGTCCCGGGGGCGGGCGCGCTGGAGCTGGCCGCGGATGAGTTCCTCGGCTGCCTTGTCGGCCTCGCTCACCGGCGTCATGTCCGGCTTCGTCTCGACCTTGAGGTCGAGCGCCTTGAAGCGGGCCATCGTCCCCGCGTCGGCCGCGTCGGCGAGGACGTGGGCGAGGCGGAGGTCGTCCAGGTAGTCCGGCATGTAACGAACCGTATCTGCCGAGGTGGGTGCGGGGCTACAGGGGGTCGGCGGGTGCGGGGCCGCGACTCGTGTCCCGGCGTCGCCCGCGTACGGGGGGCCGCGGGCGCCCCTCGGTGCCGTCGCGAACCCTTGACAGTGCCTTCCCGCGCGTCAAATCTGGGCGCAGAGCCGCTCGCCCCAGGGAGGCGATGATGCCTGCAGCGCGGGAATCCCTACTGGACGCCGCCTATACGGCGCTGGCCCGCCGGCCGTGGTCCGCGGTGCGGATGGTGGACGTCGCGGCGGTGGCCGGGGTGTCCCGGCAGACGCTGTACAACGAGTTCGGCAGCAAGGAGGGGCTGGCCCGGGCGCTCGTCAGGCGCGAGGCCGACGGATATCTCGCGGGCGTCGAACGCGCGCTGGCCGCGCACGCCGACGCCCGCGAACGGCTCACCGCCACCGCCGAGTGGACGGCGTCGGCCGCCCGCGAGAACGTGCTCGTACGGGCCATGCTCACCGGCTGCTGGAGCGAACGGCTGCCCTCCCCGACGCTGACCGCGGTGCCGTCCTCCTCGGCCGTACCGGCGCAGCGGCGCGCGGACGGACCGTTGCCCTCGCCCGGTGACTTCGTGGCGATGGTCCGCGACCGGGCCGTGGCCGCCCTCTCCGGTCCCGGCGCCGGCCGGCCGGAGACCGTGGAACTGGCCCGTTCCTGTGAACTCGCCGTCCGTATCGCCCTGTCCTGCGTGTCCGCGCCGCCGCCGGGGGAGGGCGGGATCGGGGAACTGGTGCGGGGCGCCTTACCCCGTCAGCCCGCCGTGTGACGCCTCAGTGCGCCGAGCCGGACAGCTGGAGGCCGATCACGCCGGCGATCACCAGGCTGATCGAGATGATCTTCAGCGTCGAGACCAGGTCGCCGAGGAAGATCATGCCGTAGATCGCGGTGCCCGCCGCGCCGATGCCGGTCCACACCGCGTAGGCGGGACCCACGTCGAGTTTCCTCAGGGCCAGCGTCAGCAGGCCGAAGCTGCCGAGGGCGAAGCAGGCGAAGGCGACGGTCGGCCAGAGTCTGGTGAAGCCGTGCGAGAGTTTCAGGCACACGGCGAAGCCGGTCTCGAGCAACCCCGCGACGATGACCAGCAGCCACGCCATGTGCTGTCCTCCCGTGTGTCAGCGCTTGTCAGCGTTACGTGACCGCTTCGTCAGGCTCGGATCCGGCTCGGTGCGATTATGCACTTACCGGACTCGGGCTCCGACAAACAACGCGGAGGTCAGTCGCCTTTCCCCGGCGCGGGTCGCACGCTCGCCCGGTCGCTCTGCGTGCGTTCCGCCAGTCGCCGCGCGCGTGCGCTCCGCCGGCGGCCGCGCCCGCCCCCTCGACCGCTCCCCGCCCGCCCCCGCTCGGCGCTTGCCTTCTCAACCGTCCCGTCCGCCCCCTCCGTCGCTTCCCGTCCGCCCTCTCAGTCGCCCTCCGTGCGTTCCCGGGTCGACAGGAGCCGGCGCAGGGAGTACAGGCGGGCCGGGTCGGCGTGGCCCTCGGCGACCCAGGCGTCCAGCGCGCAGTCCGGCTCGTCGTGGCTGCACGCGCGCGGGCAGCCCTCCGTGCCCGGCTCCAGGTCGGGGAAGGCGTGGATCACGCGGGACGGATCCACGTGGTGCAGGCCGAACGACCGTACGCCCGGGGTGTCGACCACCCAGCCGTCGTCGCTGTCCGCCAGCGGCAGCGCCAGCGCGGAGGTGGTGGTGTGCCGGCCGCGGCCCGTCACCGCGTTCACGTGCCCGGTCGTACGCCGCTGCTCCACCGGCACCAGCGCGTTCACCAGCGTCGTCTTGCCGACGCCGGAGTGTCCGACGAACGCCGTGATCTTCCCGTCGAGCTGCTCGCGCACCCGGGCGACAGCCGTGCCGTTCTCCAGCTCCTCGCGGCTGGTGACGACGTACGGGATGTCGAGGTCGCCGTACAGCTCCAGGAGCTTGTCCGGCGGGGCCAGGTCGGACTTGGTCAGCACCAGGAGGGGGGTCAGGCCGCCGTCGAACGCCGCCACCAGGCAGCGGTCGATCAGCCGCGGGCGGGGCTCGGGGTCGGCCAGGGCCGTGACGATGGCCAGCTGGTCGGCGTTGGCCACGACCACGCGCTCGTAGGGGTCGTCGTCGTCCGCGGTGCGGCGCAGCACCGAACTCCGGCCCTCGATGCGGACGATGCGCGCGAGGGTGTCCTTCTTGCCCGAGAGATCACCGACCAGGGCCACCCGGTCGCCGACCACGGCCGCCTTGCGGCCCAGTTCGCGGGCCTTCATCGCCATCACGACCCGGTCCTCGACGAGGACGGTCAGCCGTCCCCGGTCGACGGTGAGGATCATGCCCTCGGCGGCGTCCTCGTGCTTGGGACGGATGTGCGTGCGGGGTCGGTTGCCCTTGCGGTTCGGGCGGGAGCGGATGTCGTCCTCGTCGGTGTGCTTGCCGTAGCGGCGCATGGCGTGGTTCCTAGGCCCCGAGCATCCCGGTCCACAGTTCCGGGAAGTCCGGAAGCGTCTTCGCCGTCGTCGCCACGTTCTCGATCTGCACGCCGTCCACCGCCAGGCCGAGGATCGCGCCGGCCGTCGCCATGCGGTGGTCCTCGTAGGTGTGGAAGATCCCGCCGTGCAGGCGGCGGGGCCGGATGTGCAGCCCGTCGGCCGTCTCGGTGACATCGCCGCCGAGTTCGTTGATCTCCTTGGTGAGCGCGGCCAGGCGGTCCGTCTCGTGCAACCGCAGATGGGCCACGCCCCGCAGGTGCGAGGGGGAGTCCGCCAGGGCGGCGACGGCCGCGACGCCCGGGGTCAGCTCGCCGACCTCGCCGAGGTCCACGTCGATGCCGTGGATGCCGCCTGACCCGGTGAACACGAGTCCGTACTCGGTCAGTTCGCAGCTGCCGCCCATCTCGGTGAAGATCTCGCGCAGCCGGTCACCGGGCTGGGTGGTGCGGGCCGGCCAGTCCGGGACGACGACCCGGCCGCCCGTCACCAGCGCCGCCGCCAGGAACGGCTGCGCGTTGGACAGGTCCGGCTCGATGGTCAGGTCGCGGCCGAGCAGCGCGCCCGGGGTGACCCGCCAGACGTTCGGCTCGCCGCCCGACTCCGGGGTGTCGACCTGGGCGCCGACCGCGCGCAGCATGTCCACCGTCATCCGGATGTGGGGCATCGACGGCAGGGTGGCTCCGGTGTGACGGACCTCCACGCCCTGGTTGTAGCGCGGCCCGGACAGCAGCAGGGCGCTGACGAACTGGGACGAGGACGAGGCGTCGATGGCGACCGGGCCGCCGTCCAGGGCTCCGCCGCCGTGCACCGTCAGCGGCAGCGCGCCCCGGCCGTCGTCGTCGATCCGGGCGCCGAGGGCGCGCAGGGCGTCGATCACGCCGTTGAGGGGACGCTCGTACGACCGGGGGTCGCCGTCGAAGCGGATGGGGCCGTCGGCCAGCGCGGCGACCGGCGGCAGGAAGCGCATCACCGTGCCCGCGTTGCCGACGTCGACCGTGGCCGGGCCGTGCAGGCCCGCGGGGATCACCCGCCAGGCCTCGCCCGTACCGCCCGCCACCGTGGAACTGGAGGACACCGTCTCCTCGATGCCGACGCCCATCGCGCGCAGGGCGCCGGCCATCAGCAGGGTGTCGCGGGAGCGCAGCGGGCGGCGCAGCCAGCCCGGCTCCGAGGCGAGGGCGGCGAGCACCAGGGCCCGGTTGGTGACCGACTTGGACCCGGGCACGTGGACCGTCGCGTCGACGGCTCCGCTCGCGTGCGGGGCGGGCCAGAGGGCGGTGTGGGCGGGGTTCTCGGTCATGCGCCCCACTTTAGTGGCTGTCGGTGACCGGAGATCTTGATCAAAAGCGGCGAAAGCGGAGCGAAAAAGCGACAGGGGAATTGCCGTGCATATATGCGCGGCCAAGGTCCGCGCACCTGCCGCAACCGCCCGCGCTCACACCTCCAGCAGCCACCTGCCCCCGCCGATCAGCGAGCACAGGGACACCGCGTGGAACAGGAACAGCCACAGCCCCGCCGGGACGTGCGTCAGCCGTGACAACTGGTCCGCGTCCGAGTCGCCGGCACCCCCGCGTGAGCGCTTGGCCTGGAGCTCGAAGGCCGGGCGCACCCCGCCGAGCAGCAGGAACCACACCACCGCGTAGGCGAACGCCGCCTGCACCTGGGGCCCGGCCAGCCAGGACACCAGCAGGAACGCCCCGCCGGTGAGCACCACGGTCAGCGCTCCGTAGGCGTTGCGGATCATCACCAGCATCACGAGCAGCAGAGCGGTGGCCAGCCACAGCAGCAGGGTGATGTGACCGGCGCCGAGCAGTGCGGCGCCGCCGAGGCCGAGCAGCGGGGGAGCGGTGTAGCCCGCGGCCGCGGTGAGGATCATGCCCAAGCCGTACGGCTTGCCCCGGCTCACGGTGAGACCGCTGGTGTCGGAGTGCAGCCGGATACCGGTGAGGGTGCGGCCGGTCACCAGTGCCACCAGCCCGTGGCCGCCCTCGTGCGCGATGGTGATCGCGTTGCGCGAGACCCGCCACAGAGTGTGCGGCAGGACTATGGCGAGCGCCGCGACCATGGTGGCGAGCACCACCCACAGGTCGGGGTCGGGCTGGGTGCCGAAGACCCGGTCCCAGAGGTCGGGCAGCGCGATCGCGGCGATGCTGTCCATGTAGGCGGAGACTCCCTCTGGTCGTACCGGGTCTGGCAGTGTGGCACGTATGTGCGGACGGTATGCATCGAGTCGTAGGCCCGAGGATCTCGCGGGAACCTTTGAGGTCGAGCGGTGGGAGCCCGAGGAGGCTCTGGCCCCCGACTACAACGTGGCCCCGACCAAAGAGGTCTACGCGATCCTCGACCGTCCCGTGAAGGACGCCGACGACCCCCGTCCGGTTCGCCAGCTGCGCCGGCTCAAGTGGGGTCTCGTGCCGTCCTGGGCCAAGTCGCCCGAGGGCGCCGCCCGGATGATCAACGCGCGCGCGGAGACCGTCCACGAGAAGCCGTCCTTCCGCCGTCCCTTCGCCGCCCGGCGCTGCATCCTGCCCGCCGACGGCTACTACGAGTGGGTCACCGGCACGCAGGAGCGCGACCTGGAGGTCGAGGGGAAGAAGAAGCGGCCGCGCAAGCAGCCGTACTTCGTGCTCCCGGCCGACGGCTCGGTCTTCGCGATGGCCGGGCTGTACGAGTTCTGGCGGGACCGGACGCTTCCCGACGAGCACCCGCTGGCCTGGTGGGTCACCTGCTCGGTGATCACCACCGAGGCCGAGACCACCCCGCTGGCCGTGACCCCCGCCGAAGGCCCGTACACCCTGGCCGACATCCACCCCCGGATGCCGCTCATGCTGACGCCGGACCGCTGGGACGCCTGGCTCGACCCGGCCCGCACGGACGTCGAGGAACTGCGCGCGCTGCTGACCCCGCCGCCCGCCGGGCTGATGCGCGCCTACCCGGTGTCCACGGCCGTCAGCAACGTCCGCAACAACGGCGCGGAGCTGCTCAAGGAGCTGGAGGGGCCCGTGGAGGGCACACTCTTCTGACGTGACGAACGCGATGAATGTGACGAACGAGACAGGTGAGACCAGCCAGCTCGTCGAGACGGACGCCGGGGACGCCCGTCTCACCTGGCACCGCGCCGACGAGCCCCGGCTGCTGCTCGCCGTCAGCCACGGCGCGGGGGGCGGCGTCGAGGCGCGCGACCTCCAGGCGCTGGCGGCGGCGCTCCCCGGGCACGGAGTGAGCGTCGTACTCGTCGAGCAGCCCTGGCGGGTGGCCGGCAAGAAGGTCGCCCCCGCGCCGAAGACGCTGGACGTCGGCTGGCGCGGGATCTGGCCCGCGGTGTCCGGCCCGGGGCTGCCGGTGATCTCCGGCGGCCGCAGCGCGGGCGCCCGGGTGGCCTGCCGTACGGCCGTGGAACTGGGCGCCGCCGCCGTGCTCGCGCTCAGCTTCCCGTTGCACCCGCCGGGCCGCCCGGAGAAGTCCCGGGCCGGCGAACTGCTCGGCGCCGGGGTGGCGACCCTGGTCGTGCAGGGCGGCAACGACCCGTTCGGGAAGCCGGCGGAGTTCCCCGCGGGCGACCACGAACTGGTCGAGGTCCCGTCCGCCGACCACGGCTTCGCCGTCCCCCGACGCGCGGAGATCACACCGGAGCGGGTCCTCGGGATCATCACCGACGCGGTCCTGACGTGGGCGGGGAGGCTCGGGTAAAGAACGGGAATGTTGTGTGCCCGATCACTGTTGAGGCGGACACAAGTGCTGGGGCACCAGTGCCGACGTCGAAGGAGAGGAAGTCCGCCGCATGGGTTCGACCATCTGCCCGCCGGTCACCCGCCACCACGGGGTGGACGGGCTGCGTTCGGCAGAGTCCGATCAGAGCCACAGCAGCCGCGCTGACCTGGACTGGACGGTGCTGCACGTGGCCAAGACCGCGCCCATTCGAGGGGCGGCGGGGACGGGTCGTCGTCTATCCTCCGAGACGAGTGGGATCGGTTTCGGTCCTGCCCAGGAACTTGAGGAGGTGGGTCCGGTCACTGGGACCGACGCAGGGACCGACAACGGCCAGGCGGAGCAGCCCGAGGGCCAGGGCATCAGCGCGGAGTCCGCCACGGAGCGCACCGCGCGCTTCGAGCGTGACGCGCTCGAATTCCTCGACCAGATGTACTCGGCCGCCCTGCGCATGACGCGCAACCCGGCCGACGCCGAGGACCTGGTGCAGGAGACGTACGCCAAGGCGTACGCGTCCTTCCACCAGTTCCGTGAGGGCACCAACCTCAAGGCGTGGCTGTACCGCATCCTCACCAACACGTTCATCAACTCGTACCGCAAGAAGCAGCGCGAACCTCAGCGCAGCGCGGCCGAGGAGATCGAGGACTGGCAGCTCGCTCGTGCCGAGTCGCACATGTCGACGGGTCTGCGCTCCGCCGAGTCGCAGGCGCTCGACCACCTGCCGGACTCGGACGTGAAAGCGGCGTTGCAGGCGATCCCCGAAGAGTTCCGCATCGCCGTCTATCTCGCGGACGTAGAGGGCTTTGCGTACAAGGAGATCGCGGACATCATGGGGACACCCATCGGTACGGTGATGTCCCGGCTGCACCGGGGCCGTCGTCAACTGCGCGGCATGCTCGAGGACTACGCCCGTGAGCGCGGACTGGTCCCGGCCGGTGCCGGAGAGTCGAACGAAGCGAAAGGTTCGGGCTCATGAGCTGCGGAGAGCCGCACGAGACGGACTGCAGTGAGGTACTCGACCACCTCTACGAGTTCCTCGACAGCGAGATGCCGGATCTTGATCGCGACAAGTTCCAGACCCACTTCGAGGAATGCTCGCCGTGCCTGGAGAAGTACGGTCTGGAGCAGGCCG
Organism: Streptomyces sp. NPDC002306; assembly: GCF_053593435.1. Lineage (NCBI taxonomy): Bacteria > Bacillati > Actinomycetota > Actinomycetes > Kitasatosporales > Streptomycetaceae > Streptomyces > Streptomyces sp. NPDC002306. The sequence continues at coordinate 167,551 of NZ_JBSFCK010000010.1, read as the reverse complement.
TGAAGAAGCTGGTCAAGCGGTGCTGCGGGCATGACGACGTGCCCAGCGACCTGCGTGCCAAGGTCATGGGCCGGCTCGATCTGATCCGTTCCGGACAGGTCGTGCCCGATCACGACGTGACCGCGGCCCCGGTCACCCCGCAGGAGTCCTGAACCGGCGCGAGGGTCGTCACCCTCGCGAGACCGGCGACCCGCGCGAAGTCCGCCGGTCCTGAAAAGGGACCGAGCGAGGCTCGCCCGGGAACAGGCTCGCCGTCACCCGAACGTGCTAATCCGCGGCTGATCCGCCCGCGGGCCCTCCCGTGACCGCCCTAGGCTCCGAAGCCTGGACAGGCACGGTCACGGCCGGGGAGGGGCGGACGTCATGGAGGCGGCGGTACCGGGGCGGGCACGTGCGTACGTCGTCTGCGTCGCCCTCGGCGCCGTGCTCTGTCTGCGCCCGCTGCCGTCCGTGCGCGCGCCCTGGTGGGCCCTCGTGCTGCTCGCCGCCCTGTACGCCGGGGGCGAGCGGATCCTGCGCGGGCGCATCGCCGGAACGTTCCACCCCCTGCTGCTCACCGCGGCCTTCCTGCTGCCCCCGCCGGCCGCCGCACTGGTCGCGCTGCCGGGGGCGCTGCTGTCCCGGGCCGGCCGGCCCGTGCTGCTGCGACGCGTCTGGCGGGCCGCGCAGCTGACGCTCGCCGTGTGGACCGCGGCCCGGGTGCACGGGGCGCTCGGCGGGCGCGCGGCGGTGGCGGGGGCCGACTTCCCTTCCGTGCTGGTGCCCGCGGGCGCGGCCGTCCTGGTCTTCTGCCTGGTGCTGACCGCGCTCGACGGCGGAATTCTGGTGCTGGCCGAGCGGGTGTCGCCGCGGCGGGCCTGGCGCGGGCTGTTCCCGCGCTCCCTGGCGCCGGCCGCGGTGCACGGACTCGCCGGGCTGATGATGGCCGTGCTGTGGCGCAGCCCGTACGGGCCGGTCGCCGCGCTGCTCGTGCTGCTGCCCATGTGCGTGTCGTGGTGGGTGTTCGCGCAGTACCACCGGGAACGGGCCGCCCACCAGGCGACCATCCGCGCGCTGGTGCAGGCCGTCGACATCAAGGACGGGTACACCCGCGGGCACAGCGAGCGGGTCGGGCAGGCGTCCATGATGATCGCGCGGGAGCTGGGCATGGACGACGAGCGGGTCGAGGTGCTCCGCTTCGCCGGGATCCTGCACGACGTGGGGAAGCTGGGCGTGCCCACCCGGCTGCTGCGCAAGGACGGGCCGCTGACCCCCGAGGAGCGGCGGGTGATCGAGCTGCATCCCGAGTACGGGCACGAGATCGTGCGGGGCATCGGCTTCCTGGGGGAGGCCCGGTCGGCGATCCTGCACCATCACGAGCGGCTGGACGGCAGCGGCTATCCGTACGGGCTGGTCGGCGGCCAGATCCCGGAGTTCGCGCGCGTCGTCGCGGTCGCCGACGCGTTCGACGCGATGACGTCCACCCGGTCCTACCGCAGGGCCCGGCCGGTGCCGGCGGCGCTGGAGGAGCTGGAGCGATGCGCGGGCGCGCAGTTCGACCCGCTGATGGTCACGGCGCTGACACGCGCGCTCGACCGGAGCGGCTGGCATCCGGCGGTCACCGCCGAGGAGACCCGGGCATCCGCGCCGCTCCCGCCCCCTTGCGAGACGCCCGTTTCCCCTTCCGAGGCGCCCACCTCGTCTGCCGCTTCCGAGGCGCCGCCTTCCTCTGCCGCTTCCCCGCCCGCCCCCGCTGCCTCCCCGCCTTCCTCCGCCCCCTCGGCTCCCTCCGCCGCCTCGTCCCCCTCCGCCCCCGCCCCCCGGCCCCCCTCCGTCTCCGGTGGGCCCGGAGTGGCCCGGTGACGGCGGGGCGGTATTCGGCGTCGGGGCTCGGGCTCTCGCTGATCCGGGTCCTGGCCGGCTGTGTGGCCGTCGGCTCCCTCGGGGTCACCCTGTGGACCGGCATCGACGACCGCGCGGCGGCCCTCGCCTTCGGGATCCTCGTCGCGGTCGGCGAGCTGACCCGGTGGAGCGGGCCCGAGGGCCGGCAGACCGCGCCCCTCGCCGCCGCCGGAGCGCTCTCGTACGCGCTGCTCGGCGAGAACGGGGGCCACCCCGCCCACCACGGTGTCGCACAGATCGTCGCCGTGGTGCTCGCCGCGTCCCTGCTGGGCAGCGTGCCGCACATCGCGCGCGGGCACGGGCCGGTGCTCGACCCGCTGGCGCGCCGGGTGCTCACCGTCGGCTTCGCCGCCGTGTGCTTCCAACCCCCGTACAACAGAGGGATGTTCGACGGCTGGGGCGGGCACGCCTACGCGCTGCTGCTGGTCGCGCTGCTCGCGCTCACCGCGCTGTGCGACGCCGTGCTGGCCGCCGCGGCGGCTCACTCCCGGACCGGATGGCCGTTCGGTCCGCTGCTGCGCGACGAGTTGCGGTCCCTGCTCGGGATCGGGTCGGCCGTGTGCGCGACGGGGGCGGTGATGGCGCTCGCGGTCGCCGTGGCGGGGCTGTGGGCGCTGCCCGTGTTCTGTCTGCCGCTGCTGCTCGCCCAGGTGTCGCTGCGCCGGTACACGGCGGTGCGGGCCACCTACCGGCAGACCATCGCCTCGCTCGCCCGGGCCACCGAGATCGCGGGCTGCACCCCCGCCGGGCACGCGCGGCGCGTCGCCGGGCTCAGCCGGGCCGTCGGCCGCGACCTGGGACTGTCGGAGGCCGAACTGAACGTTCTGGAGTACGCGGCCCTCATGCACGACATCGGGCAGCTGAGCCTCGTGGACCCGGTGCCGGCCGGGGCCACCGCCGTACTGACCGCCGCCGAGCAGCGGCGGATCGCGCTGCTCGGCGGGGCCGTCGTACGGCAGACGGGGGTGGAAGGGGCCGTCGCGGTCGTGGTGGAGCGGCAGGCCGACCCCTACCGGGAGCAGCCGATGGCGGCCCGGATCGTGCGGGCCGTGAACGCGTACGAGGAGAAGGCGCGCGACGCCGGGCCCGGCGGCCCCCTCACCGCACTGGAGGAACTGCGGCTCGGGACGGCCGGGGAGTACGCCCCCGAGGTCGTGGAGGCGCTGGCACGGGTCCTGTCCCGGGGCTGTCTGACCTTGCCCTCAGTGGGGTAACCCATGGGTAATGAGCGCCTCTCCAGCCCTACGTGGTTGGATGCGAGGGAGAGGGTGTCCGGGGGCACAAGCCAGCCCACTCCACGGAACTGGAACTGGCAGGCGGGAATCGTGAGGATCTTCGGAAAGGGACGGCACCGGCCCTCCGCCTCCTGGCGGCAGGCCACCGACCGGGCGTTCACGCTGATCGGCGACGGCCGGTACGAGGACGCGGGCGCGCTGCTGACGCGGGCCGCCGACCTGGAGCCCTGGCTGTCCGAGTCCTGGTTCAACCTCGCGCTGCTGCACAAGTTCCGGCACGACTGGGAGCAGGCGCGCACGGCCGGGCTCAGGGCCGTCGCCCTGCTCGACCGGGAGAACGGGGCCCCCGACTGGTGGAACGTCGGCATCGCCGCCACCGCCCTCCAGGACTGGCCGCTGGCCCGCCGGGCCTGGCAGGCGTACGGGCTGCACGTGCCCGGCGGGTCCACGACGGCCGGGGAGCCGGTCGGCATGGACCTGGGCAGCGCGGCCGTGCGGCTGTCGCCCGAGGGCGAGGCCGAGGTCGTGTGGGGGCGCCGGCTGGACCCCGCCCGGATCGAGGTGCTGTCCATTCCGCTGCCGTCCTCGGGGCGGCGCTGGGGCGAGGTCGTCCTGCACGACGGCGTGCCCCACGGGGAGCGGACCACGTCGGCCGGGCACTCCTACCCGGTGTTCGACGAGATCGAGCTGTGGGCGCCGTCGCCCGTGCCCACCTGGGTGGTCCTTCTGGAGGCCGCCACCGAGGCCGACCGGGACGCGCTGGAGCGGCTCGCCGCCGACGCGGGGTTCGCGGCCGAGGACTGGTCGTCATCCGTTCGGCTGCTGTGCCGGATGTGCTCGGAGTCGCGCATGCCGTCCGACGAGGGCGACGGCGTGCACCTCGATCCGCACGACCACAGCGAGCCCGGTCACCCCGGCCCGCTCGGCCACCGCACCGACGGGCAGCTCTGGATGCCCGAACGGGAGTGCGGGGTGGCCGCGCCGGCCTCGCTGGTGCGGGGGCTGCTGGACGGCTGGGTCGCGGACAGCCCGGACTCACGGGACTGGCGGGACCTCGAAGAGGTCTGCTGAGCCGTCCGTCCGCCGGGCGTCCCCGACGACAGGCCCTAGGCTGTACCCGCAGAAATCTCAGGCTTGCAGGAAGGCGTACGTCGGTCATGGCGCAGCAGGACACCGATCAGCAGCACACGGGGGTGCTCCCCGTGGACGACGAGGGCTTCGTCATCGACACCGAGGAGGCGGAGCAGCGCGAGGCCGCCTGGCACGCGCGCGGCACCTCGCGGCCGATCACGGTCGTCGGCAACCCGGTGCTGCACAAGGAGTGCAAGGACGTCACCGACTTCGGCGAGGAGCTCCAGCAGCTGGTCGCCGACATGTTCGCCAGCCAGCGCACCGCCGAGGGCGTGGGCCTGGCCGCCAACCAGATCGGTGTCGACCTGAAGGTCTTCGTCTACGACTGCCCCGACGACGAGGGCGTGCGTCACGTGGGCGTGGTCTGCAACCCCAAGGTCGTCGAACTGCCGGCGGACCGGCGCCGGCTGGACGACAGCAACGAGGGCTGCCTGTCGGTGCCGACCGCGTACATGCCGCTCGCGCGCCCCGACTACGCCGAGGTGACCGGGCAGGACGAGCAGGGCAACCCCGTCAGGGTGCGGGGCACGGGCTACTTCGCCCGGTGTTTGCAGCACGAGACCGACCACCTCTACGGCTACCTCTACATCGACCGGCTCTCCAAGCGGGACCGCAAGGACGCGCTGCGACAGATGGCCGAGAGCGAGCCGCGCTACCCCGTGGTGGCCAACGGCTGAGCCCCCCGACGACCGCCGCGACGCCTGGTCAGGTTCTTCCTGACCAGGCGTCGTTCGTCTGTCCCTCGTACGTCCGATCCTGTACGCACCCGTAGTAATCCGTAACCAGTCACGCTAGGGGGGATTCTCGGCACGTTGGGGTAGTGAATGAAGCAAATCCATTCCCAGAACGGTCAGTCGTGGTGCTGAATAGGAAGTGCGGGGATACGCAACGGCGCACGCCCGGCACGACGGGAGGGGTGTCGCGCTCAACGGCGGCCGAGAGGGGTAGTTCGTGCCTGCTTTCTCATACAGCACCACGTACAGCACCACGTACGGCACCACATGGACATCCACTGCGACAGCGTTCGCGGTCCCGCCCTCGCTCTCTCTCCCAGTGATCGAGGCCGCGTTTCCCCGGCAACTCCATCAGTATTGGCCAAAGCTTCAGGAGAAGACGCGTACCTGGCTGCTGGAAAAGCGGCTCATGCCGGCGGACAAGGTGGCGGAATATGCCGACGGACTGTGCTACACGGACCTCATGGCGGGGTACTACATTGGCGCCCCCGACGAGGTCCTCCAGGCCATAGCCGACTACAGCGCGTGGTTCTTCGTCTGGGACGACCGCCATGACCGTGACATCGTGCACCACCGGGCGGCGGCCTGGCGGCGGCTGAGGTTCCGGTTGCATGCGGCACTGGTCTCCCCCGAGAAGCATCTGCACCACCAGGACCCCCTGGTCGCGGGCTTCGCGGACAGTGTGCGGCGGCTGTACTCGTTCCTGCCCGGTACGTGGAACGCGCGGTTCGCCCGGCACTTCCACGAGGTGATCGAGGCGTACGACCGGGAATTCCGCAACCGCACCCAGGGAATCGTCCCGGCGGTCGAGGAATATCTCGCACTGAGGCGCCTGACCTTCGCCCACTGGATATGGACTGACCTGCTGGAGCCGAGCGCGGGATGTGAACTTCCGGACCCTGTGCGGAAACACCCCGCATATCGGCGGGCGGCGCTGCTCAGTCAGGAATTTGCCGCCTGGTACAACGATCTCTGTTCGCTCCCGAAGGAAATAGCGGGAGAAGAGGTGCACAATCTCGGAATCAGTCTCATCACCCATGAGGGGCTGACCCTGGAAGAGGCGGTCGAGAATCTGCGCGGACGCATCGAGGAATGCATAGCGGAATTCCTCACCGTCGAACGGGAAGCCTTACGTTTCGCGGACCGGCTCGACGACGGCACGGTGCGGGGAAAAGAACTCGGCGCCGCCGTACGGGCCTGCCTCGGAAACATGCGGAACTGGTTCAGCTCCGTCTACTGGTTCCACCACGAGTCCGGCCGGTACATGGTCGACAGCTGGGACGACCGGTCCACGCCCCCGTACGTCAACAACGAAGCGGCAGGTGAGAAATGACCGTCGAGTCTGTGAAACCCGCGGGACTCCAGGTGCCGGAACCGACCGAGCCGCCGCTGGCCGGAGGCGGGCTCCCGCTCCTCGGCCACGGCTGGAAGCTGGCCCGCGACCCGCTGGCGTTCATGTCGCGACTGCGCGACCACGGCGATGTCGTACGCCTGAAACTGGGCCCGAAGACGGTCTACGCCGTCACCGCCCCCGCGCTCACCGGCGCGCTGGCGCTCAGCCCCGACTACAAGATCGACGGCCCGCTGTGGGAGTCGCTGGAAGGCCTGCTCGGCAAGGAGGGCGTGGCCACCGCGAACGGCCCGACGCACCGGCGCCAGCGGCGCACCATCCAGCCGGCCTTCCGGCTCGACGCCATCCCCGCGTACGGCTCGATCATGGAGGAGGAGGCGCACGCGCTGACCGAGCGCTGGCAGCCCGGCGACACCGTCGACTGCACCTCCGAGTCCTTCCGGGTCGCCGTGCGGATCGCCGCCCGCTGTCTGCTGCGCGGCGACTTCATGGACGAGCGGGCCGAGCGGCTGTGCGTCGCGCTCGCCACCGTCTTCCGCGGTATGTACCGCAGGATGGTGGTTCCGCTCGGACCGCTCTACCGGCTGCCGCTCCCGGCCAACCGTGAATTCAACCGCGCGCTGGCCGATTTGCATCTCCTGGTCGACGAGATCGTGGCCGAGCGCCGGGCATCCGGTCAAAAGCCGGACGATTTGCTGACGGCCTTGCTGGAAGCGAAGGACGAGAATGGCGACCCCATCGGGGAACAGGAGATCCACGACCAGGTCGTCGCGATACTCACGCCCGGCAGCGAAACCGTCGCTTCCACGATCATGTGGCTGCTCCAGGTCCTCGCCGAACACCCGGAACACGCCGACAGGGTGCGGGCGGAGGTCGAATCCGTGACCGGTGGCCGGCCCGTCGGATTCGAGGACGTCCGCAAGCTCGCGCACACCAACAATGTCGTCGTCGAGGCCATGCGTTTGCGCCCCGCCGTATGGATATTGACGCGGCGGGCGGTGACCGAAACCGAACTCGGCGGGTACCGCATTCCGGCCGGTGCGGACATCGTGTACAGCCCGTACGCGATCCAGCGCGACGCGCGTTCCTACGCGGACAACCTGGAGTTCGACCCCGACCGCTGGCTGCCCGAGCGGGTCAAGGACGTACCGAAGTACGCCATGAGCCCGTTCAGCGTGGGCAACCGCAAGTGCCCCAGCGACCACTTCTCGATGGCACAACTGACGCTGATCACGGCGGCGGTGGCGACGAGGTACCGCTTCGAGCAGGTGGACGGTTCGAACGACACGACCCGGGTGGGCATCACGCTGCGTCCGCACAGGCTGCTGCTGAGGCCGGTGGCGAGGTGACGTCCGCGGACGTTCAGGCGGCCTCCGGGCCCCTGAACGTCCGCCGGTAGGCGTGCGGGGTGGTCCCCAGCGCCCGGTCGAACTGATGGCGCAGCGCGGCCGCCGTACCGAACCCGGTACGCCAGGCGATCGCGTCCACCGTCTCGTCCGTCACCTCCAGCAACCGCTGTGCCAGCAAGACGCGTTGGCGCAGGATCCAGCGGTAGGGGGTCGTCCCCGTCTCCTGCTGGAAGCGGCGGGCGAAGGTGCGCGGGGACATGTGCGCGCGGTCGGCGAGCTGCTCGACGGTGACCTCCTCGTCGAGGTGGTTCTCCATCCACACCAGCACCTCGCCGACCGTGTCGCACGCGGCCCTGGGCAACGGCCGCTCGATGTACTGCGCCTGCCCGCCGTCCCGGTGCGGCGGCACCACCATCCGGCGGGCGATCCTGTTGGCGACCTCGGGACCCTGTTCCTTGCGCACGATGTGCAGACAGGCGTCGATCCCGGCCGCGGTGCCGGCGGAGGTGATCACCGGGTCCTCGTCGACGTAGAGCACGTCCGGCTCGATGATCGCCCGTGGATTGCGCCGGGCCAGGTCCTCGGCCTGTCGCCAGTGCACGCTGCACCGCCGGCCGTCGAGCAGCCCGGCCGCGCCGAGCACGAACACCCCCGAGCACACGCTCAGCACCCGGGCCCCGCGGGCCACGGCCCGCACCAGGGCGTCGAGCAGCTCGGGGGGATAGGCGCGGTTGACGTAGTCGCTGCCGGCCGGCACGGCGATCAGATCGGCTTCCTCCAGCCGGTCCAGGCCGTACGGCGTCGAGACGCTGAGCCCGCCGACATGGGTGTCGAGCCGGGGGCCCTCGGCGGAGACCACGGCGAAGTCGTACACCGGCAGGCCCTCGTCGCTGCGGTCGATGCCGAACACTTCGCAGACGACGCCGAGTTCGAAGGGATGCACGCCGTCGAGGAGGACGGCCGCCACGTTCTTCAGCATGCTGCCAGTGTGCCTCGGAAGTGGCAGCAATTCGAGGGTGCACGGCAGTACTGCCACTGTTTGTAAGGAGTGTTCGGCGTGACAGTGGTGTCATGACTACAGCGCAGACAGAAGCCCTGACCGCGATGGCCGCCGTCCTCGGGATCCTGGTTCTCCTGGTCCTCCCCTCACTGGTCGGCATCGTGCGCGAGGCGCGCGTCGACCGACAGCTCAGGGAGGCCCAGGAGCTCCGGGAGACCGGACGGGGTCAGAAGTCCTCGTCCAGGTCGACGGTGCCCTCCACCGCGACCTGGTACGCCGACGGACGCCGCTCGAAGAAGTTGGTCAGTTCCTGAACCCCCTGGAGCTCCATGAAGGAGAAGGGGTTCTCGGAGCCGAAGACCGGGGCGAAGCCGAGACGGCTCAGCCGCTGGTCGGCGACGCACTCGAGGTACTGGCGCATCGAGTCGGTGTTCATGCCCGGCAGGCCGTCACCGCACAGGTCGCGCGCGAACTGGAGCTCGGCCTCGACGGCCTCCCGGAGCATGTCGGTGACCTGCTGCTGGAGTGCGTCGTCGAAGAGCTCCGGCTCCTCCTTGCGGACGGTGTCGACCACGTCGAACGCGAAGCTCATGTGCATCGTCTCGTCGCGGAACACCCAGTTGGTGCCGGTGGCCAGGCCGTGCAGCAGGCCGCGGCTGCGGAACCAGTAGACGTACGCGAAGGCGCCGTAGAAGAACAGGCCCTCGATGCACGCGGCGAAGCAGATGAGGTTGAGCAGGAAACGGCGGCGGTCGGCCTCGGTCTCCAGACGGTCCAGCTTCTCGACCTCGTTGATCCACCTGAAGCAGAACTCGGCCTTCTCGCGGATGGAGGGGATGCTCTCCACGGCGTCGAAGGCGGCCGTCCGGTCCTCCGGGTCGGGGAGGTAGGTGTCCAGCAGCGTCAGATAGAACTGGACGTGCACGGCCTCCTCGAACAGCTGGCGCGACAGGTACAGCCGCGCCTCCGGGGAGTTGATGTGCTTGTAGAGCGTGAGCACCAGGTTGTTCGCCACGATCGAGTCGCCGGTCGCGAAGAACGCGACCAGGCGGCCGATCAGATGCTGTTCGGCCGGGGTCATCTTCGCGAGGTCGGCCACGTCGGAGTGGAGGTCGACCTCCTCCACGGTCCAGGTGTTCTTGATCGCGTCCCGGTAGCGCTCGTAGAAGTCGGGGTAGCGCATCGGGCGCAGCGTCAGCTCGAAGCCCGGGTCGAGGAGGTTCTGGTTACGGGTGGAGCTCATTACTGGCAGGCCTCGCAGGACTCGGGGTTTTCGAGGGAGCAGGCGACGGCGTCGGGGTCGGCCGCCTGCTGGACGGGGATGGTGGCCTGCGCCTGGGCCGCCCGCGCGATGCGGGTCGCCGGGCGCGAGCGCAGGTAGTACGTCGTCTTCAGGCCCGACTTCCAGGCGTACGCGTACATCGAGGAGAGCTTGCCGATGGTCGGCGTCTCCAGGAACAGGTTCAGGGACTGGGCCTGGTCCAGGAACGGCGTCCGGGCCGCGGCCATGTCGATCAGACCGCGCTGCGGGATCTCCCACGCCGTGCGGTACAGCGCCCGTACGTCGGCCGGGATCCACGCGAAGTCCTGCACCGAGCCGTTGGCGTCGCGCAGCGCCTCACGGGTGCGGGCGTCCCACACGCCGAGCGCCTTCAGGTCCCGCACCAGGTAGGAGTTGACCTGGAGGAACTCGCCCGACAGGGTCTCGCGCTTGAACAGGTTGGAGACCTGCGGCTCGATGCACTCGTACACGCCCGCGATGGACGCGATGGTGGCGGTCGGCGCGATCGCCAGCAGCAGCGAGTTGCGCATCCCGGTGACGGCGATACGTTCCCGCAGGGCCGCCCAGCGCTCCGGCCAGGTGAGCTCGACGTCGTAGTGGTCGGGGTGCAGCACGCCCCGCGCGGTCCGGGTCTTCTCCCAGGCCGGCAGCGGGCCGTTGCGCTCGGCCAGTTCGGCGGAGGCCTCGTACGCGGCGAGCATGATGCGCTCGGCGATCCGGGTGGAGAGCCGCTTGGCCTCCGGGGAGTCGAACGGCATCCGCAGCTTGAAGAAGACGTCCTGGAGCCCCATCGCGCCCAGGCCCACCGGACGCCACTTCGCGTTGGAGCGGCCCGCCTGCTCGGTCGGGTAGAAGTTGATGTCGACCACCCGGTCGAGGAAGGTGACCGCGGTGCGGACGGTCTCGTCCAGCCGCTCCCAGTCGAGGTCACCGTCGACGACGAACGCGCCCACGTTGACCGACCCCAGGTTGCAGACCGCCGTCTCCCCGTCGTCCGTGACCTCCAGGATCTCGGTGCAGAGGTTGGAGGAGTGGACCACGTGGCCCGGCAGGGCCGTCTGGTTGGCGGTGCGGTTGGCGGCGTCCTTGAAGGTCATCCAGCCGTTGCCGGTCTGCGCGAGGGTGCGCATCATCCGGCCGTACAGATCGCGGGCGGGGATCGTCTTCTTCGCCAGGCCCGCCGCCTCCGCCTTGTGGTAGGCCGCGTCGAACTCCTCGCCCCACAGGTCGACCAGCTCGGGCACGTCGGCGGGGGAGAAGAGGGACCACGGGGCGTCGGCGTTCACCCGGCGCATGAACTCGTCCGGGATCCAGTGCGCGAGGTTGAGGTTGTGCGTACGACGGGCGTCCTCACCGGTGTTGTCGCGCAGCTCCAGGAACTCCTCGATGTCGGAGTGCCAGGTCTCCAGGTACACCGCGGCCGCGCCCTTGCGCCGGCCGCCCTGGTTCACCGCGGCGACCGAGGCGTCGAGGGTCTTCAGGAACGGGACGATGCCGTTGGAGTGCCCGTTCGTGCCGCGGATGAGGGAACCCCGCGAGCGGATCCGGGAGTACGACAGACCGATGCCGCCGGCGTGCTTGGAGAGCCGGGCGACCTGGTGGTAGCGGTCGTAGATGGAGTCCAGCTCGTCCAGCGGCGAGTCGAGGAGATAGCAGGACGACATCTGGGGGTGGCGCGTACCGGAGTTGAAGAGCGTGGGCGAGGACGGGAGGTAGTCGAGGCGGCTCATCAGCCGGTAGAGCGAGGCCACCTGGTCCAGGGCGCGGACGGTGTCGTCCTCGGCCAGGCCGCACGCCACGCGCAGCATGAAGTGCTGGGGCGTCTCGATCACGCTGCGGGTGATCGGGTGCCGCAGCAGATAGCGGCTGTGCAGGGTGCGCAGGCCGAAGTAGCCGAACCGGTCGTCGCCGTCCGGGTCGACGAGCGCGTCGAGACGGGCCGCGTGGAGGCGCGCGAACTCCGCCGTACGGTCGGCGATGAGCCCCTCGCGGTGCCCGACGGCGACGGACTCGGTGAACGTCGTCACGCCCTGCGAGGCGGCCTCGGCGGCGATGCTGACGGTCAACAGCCGGGCGGCGAGCCGTGAGTAGGCGGGGTCCTCGGAGATGAGCCCCGCGGCCGCCTCCGTGGCCAGCTCGCGCAACTCCGTCTCGTCCGCGCGCGCGGACCGGCCGCGCAGCGCGGCGGCGGCGACCCGGCCGGGGTCGGCGTCGGGGAGGTCGGCGGTCAGCGCGGTCAGGGTCCGCAGCAGCGCGGTACCGGGACCGTCGATCTCCTTCGCCGGGGTCGCTGAAGCCGGATCGGCTGGCGCGATGGTCACGTGGGGGCTCTCCCTCGCTCGGCACGGGGACCTCGCGGAGGGCAGCGGGCAGCACACGAGCGCACGGGGGCGTCGCGTCCACCGGCCCATTCCACGAGGCCCGGACGTCAGGGCACCCGGACCGGACGGCCGGGCGCGCTGTCGGCAGGTCCTCGGACTGACGCGAGTGCGTGTCCGTTCTGGGACGGACATGCACAAGTACACCGTTGCGGGACAGTTCCGGATTCGCACCGGATTCCCCTGCGGCGACAGCGAGCATGAGCATACATCTTGTGCCGGGCTGCGGTGGCACCACCAGATGTTGTGTCGTGTCGGCTTCGGAGCGTGTCAGAGCGTCAGCTCGCGGGCCGGTGGCGGGCATGGCGAAGGGCGGCCGGGCCCGTCGGCCCAGCCGCCCCATGGCTCACTTCCACCACACCGAAGGAGCCGGATCTCCGCCCGGGCGCCTTCGGTCCCTCCGCCGGGCGACGCCCAGGCGGTGTTGCGCCCTAGTGCGCCGAACCCGCGGTCGCCGGCGGCAGCTCCACCTGTACGCCGGGATCGCCCGCGTCCGCCGTGTAGTCCTGCGGACTGGTCTCGTCGACGCCGTCCGGGGCCTTCAGGGCCCGCAGCACGAAGGTGAGGAACACGGTCACCACCGCGTTCAGCACGAACGCCGTGAGGCCGATGTAGCCGATCTCGCCGATGCCCGGGATCTCCTTCGCCGAGCCGCCGAAGTGCTTCTGCGTGGGCGAGGCGACGCCGTACGCGGCGAGCGTCCCGTAGAGCATGCCGACCGCCCAGCCCGCGAGCAGCGCCCAGCGGTGGAACCAGCGCGTGAACAGGCCGCCGACCAGGGACGGGAAGGTCTGCAGGATCCAGATCCCGCCCAGGAGCTGGAAGTTGATGGCGACCGTCTTGTCCATCGTGAGGACGAAGACCAGGGCTCCCACCTTCACCAGCAGCGAGACCAGCTTGGAGACCTTCGTCTCCTGCTGGGGTGTCGCGTCGGGCTTGATGAAGTCCTTGTAGATGTTGCGCGTGAAAAGATTCGCGGCGGCGATCGACATGATCGCGGCCGGGACGAGCGCCCCGATGCCGATCGCCGCGAAGGCCACCCCCGCGAACCAGTCCGGGAACATGTTCTCGAACAGCTGCGGGATGGCCAGCTGGCCGTTGGTGACCTTGACGCCGGCCGCGATCGCCATGAAACCGAGCAGCGCGAGCAGGCCCAGCATCAGGGAGTACAGCGGCAGGATCGTGGTGTTGCGGCGGATCACCTCACGGCTGCGGCTGGACAGCGTCGCCGTGATCGAGTGCGGGTACATGAACAGGGCCAGCGCCGAGCCGAGGGCCAGGGTGGCGTACGTCCACTGGCCCGCCTGGGCCGGGACGAGGCCGCCCGCGCCGGCCGCGGTGTACTTGTCGCTCGCCGCCGAGAAGATCTCGTCGAAGCCGCCGAGCTTGATCGGGATGTAGATGATGGCCACCGCGATCACGAGGTAGATCAGCGTGTCCTTCACGAACGCGATCAGGGCGGGGGCGCGCAGCCCCGAGGAGTAGGTGTACGCGGCCAGCACGCCGAACGCGATGAGCAGCGGGAGGTCCTTGACGAACCAGTTGGTGTTCTCGCCGCCGCCCACGCCCATCACGTCCAGCACGGCCTGGATGCCGACCAGCTGGAGCGCGATGTACGGCATGGTCGCGAGGATGCCGGTGACGGCCACGGCGAGGGACAGGCCCTTGGAGCCGAAGCGGCCGCGCACGAAGTCCGACGTCGTCACGTATCCGTGCTTGTGGGAGACCGACCACAGGCGGGGCAGGAACGTGAAGATCAGCGGGTAGACCAGGATCGTGTACGGCACGGCGAAGAAGCCGGCCGCGCCCGCCGCGTAGATCGCCGCCGGTACGGCGACGAAGGTGTACGCCGTGTAGAGGTCGCCGCCGAGCAGGAACCAGGTGACCCAGGTGCCGAACGAGCGCCCGCCCAGGCCCCATTCGTCCAGGCTGTGCTCGTTGTCCGGCCTGCGCCAGCGTGCGGCGAGGAAGCCCATGACCGTGACGGCCACGAAGAAGAAGATGAAGACGGCGAGTGCCACGCCGTTCACGCCGTCGTTCACGCGTCGACACCGCCCTTCGCGGTGGTGCGGGCGCGCTGGTCACGCCGCCACAGCTGGTGGGCGATCACGGTGAGCGCGGTCGAGACGAGCACCCACAGCATCTGGTACCAGTAGAAGAACGGGATGCCGATGAAAGTCGGATCCGTCTTCGCGTACGACCCGACCCACAGCATCGCCACGAAGGGCGTGACGAGACAGAGGCCGATGACGACGCGCACCGGCGTCACCACCGGCCCTCTGTTCGCTTCTGGGGCAATTGACATCTGGCGACTCCGTCCCCTCGCTGATCACCGCTGACGCGCAGGCAATCTAGGTCACGGTGTTGCGTGAACGGAACCCCTCGTCCGTATGACGGGTGCAGAGCGTGTGAAGAAAGCCGGCTCAGTCCTGAGGGCGCTTGAGCCTGGCCACGAACTTGTACCGGTCGCCCCGGTACACCGACCGCACCCACTCCACCGGCTGGCCGTCCTTGTCCAGCGAGTGCCGGGACAGCATCAGCATGGGCAGGCCGACGTCGGTGCCGAGCAGGCCCGCCTCGCGCGGGGTGGCCAGCGAGGTCTCGATGGTCTCCTCGGCCTCGGCGAGGTGGACGTCGTAGACCTCGGCCAGGGCGGTGTAGAGGGACGTGTACTTCACCAGCGACCTGCGCAGCGCGGGGAAGCGCTTCGCCGACAGGTGGGTGGTCTCGATGGCCATCGGCTCGGCGTTGGCCATGCGCAGCCGCTCGATGCGCAGTACGCGCCCGCCGGCGGTGATGTGGAGCAGGCCGGCGAGGGTGTCGTCGGCGGTGATGTAGCCGATGTCCAGGAGCTGCGAGGTGGGTTCGAGGCCCTGGGCGCGCATGTCCTCGGTGTACGAGGTGAGTTGCAGCGCCTGGGAGACCTTTGGCTTGGCGACGAACGTGCCCTTGCCCTGGATGCGTTCGAGGCGGCCCTCGACGACGAGTTCCTGGAGCGCCTGACGGACCGTGGTGCGCGAGGTGTCGAACTCGGCGGCCAGCGTCCGCTCGGGCGGGACCGGGGTGCCGGGCGCCTGCGTCTCCGTCATCTCCAACAGGTGCTTCTTCAGGCGGTAGTACTTGGGCACGCGCGCGGTACGGACGGTCGCCCCACCCTCGTTCTCCGCACTGCTGACGTCGGTGCTCATGCTCTGCCTTCCCGGCTCCGGGTGCCGAAGCGACCGACGTACCGTCGGCCGCGGCTCACATCGTGGCACGGCTTCGTGTACGGGGTGTCCCCCGCGGTGACCACGCACGCTCCGTGATCCCCTCTGTATACCGTTGGCCCTCGCTTTGGTCTAGTCCAGAGGGCCGGGCGAGTGAGTGCGGTACGCGTGAACTGGCCCGTCCGTTCTGGTCGCTTGGAAATGAAAAGTCCCTGCATATCGCGGTCCCGTAACGGACGACTCGACCCCCTTCGAACACCCTTGACAGCCCTATTGGTCTGGGCCAAGCTCCCCCCTACTGGTCTACACCATTGGTCCAGTCCCGGCCCCACGGGCGGTACGGCGCGTTGACGGTCACCGCGGGGAGCAGGGGGGTTTGTGGGCATCCCTGAGGAGGGTGGCGTGAAGCGCAAGCTGACAGTCGCGATCGGTATCGCGGGAATGATGGTCTCCATCGCGGCGTGCGGGGGCAGCGGCGACGACGGCGGCGAGAGCAAGGCCGGGGCGGACGGCTACAAGGGCCAGACGCTCACCGTGTGGGTCATGGACGGCTCTTCGCCGGACCAGTGGCAGAAGGACGTGACCGCCGCCTTCGAGAAGAAGACCAAGGCGAAGGTCAAGTTCGAGGTCCAGCAGTGGAACGGCATCCAGCAGAAGCTGACCACCGCCCTGTCCGAGGAGAACCCGCCGGACGTCTTCGAGATCGGCAACACCCAGACCCCGGCCTACGCCAAGACCGGCGGCCTGGCCGACCTCGCCGCCCTGAAGGGCTCCCTCGGCGCCGACTGGACCCAGTCCCTCAACAACTCCTCCGTCTTCGACGGAAAGCAGTACGCGGCGCCCTGGTACTTCGCCAACCGCGTCGTCATCTACAACAAGAAGGTCTGGGCCGACGCCGGCATCAAGGACCTGCCCAAGACGCGCGACGAGTTCTACGCCGACCTCAAGCAGATCGGCACCAAGACCAAGAACGAGCCGATCTACCTGCCGGGCCAGAACTGGTACCACTTCGTCGGCCTGACGGTCGGTGAGGGCGCCGAGCTGGTCAAGAAGGACGGCGACAAGTACGTCTCCAACCTGGCCGACCCGAAGGTCGCCGCCGCGATGGAGACCTACAAGAAGTTCCAGGCGCTGTCCAAGGCGCCGAAGGACAAGGACGAGGCCACCCCGCAGCAGGGCGAGGTCTTCGCCAAGGGCAACGTCGGCGCCATCATCGGCATGGGCTGGGAATCCGGCATCGCCATCAAGGCCAACCCGGCCATCGAGAAGGAGATCGGCTACTTCACCATCCCCGGTGCCGCGGCCGACAAGCCCGAGGGCGTCTTCCTCGGCGGCTCCAACCTCGCCGTCGCCGCGGGCAGCAAGAAGCAGGCGCTCGCCGACGAGTTCCTGAAGATCGCCCTGTCCGACCAGTACGAGGGCGAGCTGGCCAAGCTCAACGGCGTCATCCCGAACAAGGAGTCGCTCCAGACCAACCTGACGGGCAACGCCGCCGCCGAGGCGGCCGCGCCGGCCGCCGCGGGCGGTGGCACCACGCCGCTGATCCCGGAGTGGGCCGCCGTCGAGAACGCGCCCAACCCGATCAAGACGTACATGACCGCCGTGCTGAACGGCAAGTCCCCGGCCGAGGCCGCCAAGCAGGTCGAGGACGAGTTCAACAAGCGCCTGTCGCAGCAGCAGTAGCGCCCGCAGGAGGCGGGGGCCGCCCACCCGGCGGCCCCCGCCCCCAGCGTCGAACCGGTCGAGAGAAGAGATGGCGAGCATGACCGTGCAGACCGAACGGCCGCCCTCCGGCCCGGCGGACGTCCGCAAGTCGGACGACGGAGGACCCGGCAGGCCACCACCGCGAGCCGCGTCGCGCGCCGGCGCGCTCGCCCCGTACCTCCTGCTGCTGCCGGCCTGCGCGGCCACCGTGCTGCTGCTCGGCTGGCCGCTGCTGAAGGACCTGCTGCTGTCGTTCCAGAACCTCAACATGGGACAGCTGATCCAGCATGTCACCGAGTGGAACGGCTTCGACAACTACGAACAGGCCCTCACCGGCGAGGACTTCTGGCGCGTCACCCTGCGGTCGCTGCTGTTCACGGCCGTCAACGTCGTCCTGATCATGATCGTGGGCACCCTGGTCGGCCTGCTGCTGGCCCGCCTCGGCCGGCGGATGCGCGTGACGCTGATGATCGGGCTGGTACTGGCCTGGGCGATGCCCGTGGTCGCCGCCACCACCGTCTACCAGTGGCTGTTCGCCCAGCGCTTCGGTGTCGTCAACTGGGTCCTGGACAAGTTCGGCCTGCACTCCATGGCCGACTACAGCTGGACCAGCAGCCAGCTGTCGACGTTCTTCGTCGTCACCCTGCTGATCGTCTGGATGTCGATCCCCTTCGTCGCGATCAACCTGTACGCGGCCACCACCACCATCCCCGGCGAGCTGTACGAGGCGGCGGCCCTCGACGGCGCCGGCGTCTGGAAGAGCTTCACCACGGTCACGCTGCCGTTCCTGCGGCCCTTCCTCTACGCCACCACGTTCCTGGAGATCATCTGGGTCTTCAAGTCGTTCGTGCAGGTCTTCACCATCAACGGCGGCGGTCCCGACCGCCTCACCGAGACCCTGCCCGTCTACGCCTACATCGAGGGTGTCGGCAACCAGCACTACGGCATGGGCGCGGCGATCGCCGTGCTGACCATCCTGATCCTGCTCGGCGTCACCGCCTACTACCTGCGGATCGTGCTCAAGCAGGAGAACGAAGAGGAGGCCGAGCTGTGAAGCGCTCGCTCTGCAGCCGCGCATGGCCCAACGTCACGGCCGCCGTGCTGTTCGTCGGCTTCGTCTTTCCCGTCTACTGGATGTTCGCCACGGCCCTCAAGCCGACCGGCGACATCATCGCGGACGACCCGGTCTGGTTCCCGACCGACGTCACCTTCGAGCACTTCAAGAAGGCGACCGGCGTCGACCACTTCTGGACGTACGTCGGCAACTCGCTGATCGTCACGGTCCTCGCGGTCGTCTTCTCGCTGGTCGTCGCGCTCGCCGGGTCCTTCGCGCTGGCGCGGATGCGCTTCCGCGGGCGGCGCGGCTTCGTCATCGGCTTCATGCTGGCCCAGATGGCGCCCTGGGAAGTCATGGTCATCGCGATGTACATGATCGTGCGGGACGCGTCGCTGCTCAACAGCCTCGTCCCGCTGACCGTCTTCTACATGATGATGATCCTGCCCTTCACCATCCTGACGCTGCGTGGCTTCGTGGCCGCCGTGCCGAAGGAACTGGAGGAGGCCGCGCTGGTCGACGGCTGCACGCGCGGCCAGGCGTTCCGCAGGGTCATCCTGCCGCTGCTCGCGCCGGGCCTGATGTCCACCTCGCTGTTCGGCTTCATCACCGCCTGGAACGAGTTCCCGCTCGTCCTGGTCCTCAACAAGGAGGCCGAGGCACAGACACTCCCGCTGTGGCTGTCCAGCTTCCAGACCGCCTTCGGCAACGACTGGGGCGCGACCATGGCGGCGTCCTCGCTCTTCGCCGTCCCGATCCTGATCCTCTTCGTCTTCCTCCAGCGCAGGGCCGTCAGCGGTCTGACCGCCGGCGCCGTGAAGGGATAACGCCATCCGATGACGACATTCGCCAGCGGCACCGACACGCTCACCCGCGACGCCCTGACGGTGCTCCAGCCCGGCTTCCCCGGCACCACGGCCCCCGACTGGCTGCTGCGCCGCCTCGGTGAGGGCCTCGCCTCGGTCGGTCTGTTCGGCCGCAACATCGCCTCGCCCGAGCAACTGGCCACCCTGACCGCGCAACTGCGCGCCGAGCGGGACGACGTGCTGGTCGCGATCGACGAGGAGGGCGGCGACGTCACGCGCCTGGAGGTGCGCACCGGTTCCAGCTTCCCCGGCAACCACGCGCTCGGCGCGGTGGACGACGTCGAACTGACCCGCGCGGTCGCCTCCGAACTGGGACGACGGCTCGCGGCCTGCGGCGTCAACCTGAACTGGGCGCCCTCCGCGGACGTCAACTCCAACCCCGTCAACCCGGTCATCGGCGTCCGCTCGTTCGGCGCCGACACCGCGCTGGCCGCCCGGCACACCGCCGCCTACGTCACCGGGCTCCAGTCGGCGGGCGTCGCCGCCTGCACCAAGCACTTCCCGGGTCACGGCGACACGGCCGTGGACTCCCACCACGCGCTGCCCCGCATCGACGTCGACGCCGAGGTGCTCGCGGAACGCGAACTGGTCCCCTTCCGCGCGGCGATCGCCGCCGGCACCCGGGCCGTCATGAGCGCGCACATCCTGGTGCCCGCCCTGGACCCCGATCACCCCGCGACACTGTCCCGCCGCATCCTCACCGGCCTGCTGCGCGGTGAACTCGGCTACGACGGCCTGATCGTCACCGACGGCATGGAGATGCGGGCCATCGCGGCCACCTACGGCATCGAGCGCGGCAGCGTCCTCGCCGTCGCGGCCGGCGCCGACGCGATCTGCGTGGGCGGCGGTCTGGCCGACGACGAGACCGTACGACGCCTGCGCGACGCCCTCGTCACGGCCGTACGCTCGGGCGAGCTGCCCGAGGAGCGACTGGCCGACGCGGCGGAACGGGTGCGCGCGCTGGCCCGCTGGACGGCGACCGCCGCTCCCGCGCGGGAGACACGGGAGACGCGTGAGACCGGTGCCGACGTGGGGCTCGTCGCCGCCAGGCGCGCGCTCACGGTGACGGCCGCGCTGCCGTACGCGCCGCCCGCCGTACCCCCCTACGTCGCCGCGCTCACCCCGGTCGCGAACATCGCCGTCGGCGACGACACCCCCTGGGGCGTCGCCGCCGAGCTGGCCCGTCTGCTGCCGGGCACGGAGACGGGCAGCTTCGCGGGCGAGGACGCGGGGCGGGCGGTGCTGGTGTCGGCGGGAGAGCGGCGGATCGTCGCCGTCGTCCGCGACGAGCACCGGCATCCGTGGATGGCGGCGGCCCTCGACATCCTGCTCGCGGCCCGCCCCGACACCGTCGTGGTGGAGATGGGCGTCCCGCAGGCCACGCCCCGCGGCGCCCTGCACATCGCCACCCACGGCGCGGCCCGCGTGTGCGGCCGGGCGGCGGCGGAGGTCATCGCGGGCCGGTAGCCGCCGCGCCGACACGGACGCGGAGCGGGTACGACACAGGCGCCGGGCTCTCACGGGGGGAGTGCGGCGCCTGTGTGCCTACCCGGGGGTCCCGGACCCGAGGGGTGGCTCAGATCCCTTGCCAGTCCGGCTTGGCGGCGTAGGTGTGCCGGAAGTAGTCCGCGAGCTTCAGCTTGGACGCGGCGGCCTCGTCGACCACGACCGTCGCGTGCGGGTGGAGCTGGAGCGCCGAGGCCGGGCACACCGCCGCGACCGGGCCCTCGACGGTCGCGGCGACCGCGTCCGCCTTGCCCTCACCGGTCGCGAGCAGCACCAGGTGCCGCGCCTCCAGGATGGTGCCGATGCCCTGGGTGATGACGTGATGCGGCACCTGTTCGATGTCGCCGTCGAAGAAGCGCGCGTTGTCCACGCGGGTCTGCTCGGTCAGCGTCTTGATCCGGGTGCGCGAGGCGAGCGAGGAACAGGGCTCGTTGAACCCGATGTGCCCGTCGGTCCCGATGCCGAGCAGTTGGAGGTCCACACCGCCGGCCCCGGCCAGCGACCGGTCGTACGCCTCGCACGCTCCCTGCACGTCCGTGGCCGTGCCGTCGGGCCCCAGGAACGCGCTCATCCCGATCCCGAGCGGCTCCAGCACCTCGCGGCGCAGCACCGAGCGATAGGACTCCGGATGGTCGGCGGGCAGCCCCACGTACTCGTCGAGCTGGGCTATCCGCGCCCGGGAGGTGTCCGCGGCGCCGGAGCGGACTTTCGCCCTCAGCGCCTGGTAGACGGGCAGTGGCGTCGAGCCGGTGGCCACACCGAGCAGCGCGTCGGGCTTGCGCCGCAGGAGCTGCGCCATGGCCTCGGCGATGAGCTCGCCGCCCGACTCGGCGTCCGGAACGATGACAACTTCCACGCTGGGCCTGCCGTTCTGGAGAGAGCTGAAGAGAGGGCTTCGAAGATCTCTGAAGGTCTATGTGGTTTAGACCAATCTAACAGAGTCGGGCCCTCCCTCCCAGGCGGGATCTTTCACTAGCGGCCACTACAGAACGGACGGTACAGCAGATCGTCCACATTTCTCTAGCGTGCGCTATAAAATGCACCCCATGGTGAACGGCGAGGAGACGAAGACGCAGTCCGGGACGGTGCTCAAGCCGCGCGGCCGCCCCCGCTCCTTCGACCGCGCGACCGCCCTGGAGAAGGCGGTCATGGCCTTCTGGGAGCACGGCTACGAGGCGACCTCCGTCTCGGACCTCACCCGCGTCATGGGCATCGGCGCCCCGAGTCTGTACGCGGCCTTCGGTGACAAGCGGACGCTGTTCGCCGAGGCCGTGGACGTGTACGCGACGCGCTACGGCTCCTTCGGCGACCGCGCCCTCGCCGAGGAACCCACCGCACGGGCCGCCGTCGCGCGGATCCTGCGTGAGGCCGCCGTCGCCTACACGCTGCCCGGCCGCCCGCGCGGCTGCCTGGTCCGCCACGCGGCCGCCAACTGCGCGAGCCCCGAGGTGGCGGAGTCGCTGCGCGTCCGGCGCGACGCCGACATCGCCGCCGTGGAGGGCCGGATCAGGCAGGACATCGCGGTGGGGGAGCTGCCGGCGGACGTCGACGCCGCGGCCCTCGCCCGGTA
The DNA here is from genome assembly GCF_053593435.1 of Streptomyces sp. NPDC002306. Classification (NCBI taxonomy): domain Bacteria; kingdom Bacillati; phylum Actinomycetota; class Actinomycetes; order Kitasatosporales; family Streptomycetaceae; genus Streptomyces; species Streptomyces sp. NPDC002306. The sequence continues at coordinate 145,304 of NZ_JBSFCK010000010.1, read as the reverse complement.
CACCGGCGCCGTCGTCCAGGGCATGTCCCAGCAGGCCCGGGACGGGGCGAGCCGGGAGGAGCTGGCGGCGGTCGCGGAAATTGCCCTGGCCGTCTGGTCCCGCGGGTGGACCCGGGCGGGCTAGGCTTCCAAGGGTCGACCGCACATCGCAGAAACAAGTCGACCGCACATCGCAGGAACAAACAGTCTCCGACGCATGGACACACCTAGTGGTCTAGTCCAGAATGCGTAGAGACGGTTGACAACACAACGAGCCTCCGCCCTCCCCGCACAGGAGAGCGGACCGAGGATCCGGTGCTCTCTGCCCTGACTGCTCCGGCATCCTCATCCTTCGGCCGAACGGGACCGCACACCCCGTGGTCGATGTTGCTCCGGGCTGCGGTGCCGGGAGGGTTGAGGGTCCCTCCCAGGCGCCGCGGCCCGCGGGTGTCTTAGGACCCGTACAAACCGCCGGGTACGCTCGCACACGTGCCCTCCATGAACGAACTCGTACGCCAGCACACAGCCCTCGACGACTCCGACCTCGAGTGGCTCCACCTGCTGGTCTCGGAGTGGCAGCTGCTCTCCGACCTCTCCTTCGCCGACCTGGTCCTGTGGGTTCCCACCCGCGACGGCACCCGGTACGTCTCGGTCGCCCAGATGCGGCCGAACACCGGTCCCACCTCGTACCAGGACGACATGGTCGGCCACCTCGTCCCGCGCGGGCGCCGTCCCATGCTGGACATCGCCCTCGACGAGGGCCGGATCGTGCGCGAGGGCGACCCGGAGTGGCGCGAGGAGGTCCCCGTCCGGGTCGAGTCGATCCCGGTACGACGGGACGGGCGCGTCCTCGGGGTGATCGCCCGCAACACCAACCTGCTCACCGTGCGGACCCCGAGCCGCCTGGAGCTCACCTATCTGCAGAGCGCCTCGGACCTGGCGCAGATGATCGCGGCCGGCTCGTTCCCGTTCCCGAACCAGCAGGTCGACATGGACGCCTCGCCGCGCGTCGGCGACGGCCTGATCCGCCTCGACGCCGACGGCATCGTGCAGTACGCGTCCCCGAACGCGCTGTCGGCCTTCCACCGGATGGGCCTCGCCGCCGACCTCGTCGGCCAGCACCTCGGGCAGATCACCTCCGAACTCGCCCCGACCCGGGGTCCGGTGGACGAGGCGCTGGCCAAGGTCGCCAGCGGCTGGGCGCCGCGCGAGTTCGAGATCGAGGCCCACGACGGCGAGATCCAGTTCCGCGCGATCCCGCTCAAGCCCAAGGGAACCCGTATCGGTTCGCTGGTCCTGCTCCGTGACGTCACCGAACTGCGTCGCCGAGAGCGCGAGTTGATCACCAAGGACGCGACCATCCGGGAGATCCACCACCGGGTGAAGAACAACCTCCAGACCGTGGCCGCCCTGCTCCGGCTCCAGGCCCGGCGCATCGAGTCCGAGCGCGGCCGTGAGGCGCTGGAGGAGGCCGTGCGCCGGGTCGGCTCGATCGCGATCGTGCATGAGACGCTGTCTCAGAACCTGGACGAGAAGGTGGAGTTCGACGAGATCGCCGACCGCGTCCTCGCGATGGTCGCCGAGATCTCCCCGGGCAAGGTGGCCGGCCGGCGCACCGGCCGCTTCGGCATCCTGGACGCGGAGGTCGCCACCCCGCTGTCGATGGTGCTGACCGAAATCCTCCAGAACGCCCTCGAACACGGCTTCCGTGAAGGCGAAACCGGCACGGTCGAGGTCTCCGCGGTCCGCGGCGGCACGACGAGGGAGGCCCGGCTGCTCGTCACCGTCCAGGACGACGGCGTCGGTCTGCCCGAGGGCTTCGACCCGCACACGTCCGGCAACCTCGGCCTCCAGATCGTACGGACGCTGGTGGAGGGGGAGTTGGGGGGCAGCTTCGACATGGTCCCGGCTCCGGAGCGTGGCACTCGGGTGATCCTGGACATTCCGGTGCGGGGGCAGAAGTAGGCGCGACGCCGGGCCGGCCACCCGGCGCGGCGACGGTCACCGCTGTACCGGACCGGCCACTTCGTACAACACCGCCGCCCCGTACGGCATTGAACCGCTACAGCATTGAGCCCCGGACCACTGGGTGGTCCGGGGCTGAAAGCTCGTTGCTAAGCGCATCGGGGGTACTGCGCGCTGCGGCTCGGGGGCGGGAGATGCGTACGCGCTGTACGCGCCGCCAAGCTCAGGCTGTTAGCGGGGTGGGTGTTGTCAGGCGGAAGCCTGACGAGCCCGGTTGCGGGCGGCGCGGCGCTTCATGGCGCGACGCTCGTCCTCGCTGAGACCACCCCAGACGCCGGAGTCCTGACCGGACTCGAGCGCCCACTGCAGACACTGATCCATAACGGGGCAGCGACGGCAGACGGCCTTGGCTTCCTCGATCTGCAGCAGCGCAGGACCGGTGTTGCCGATGGGGAAGAAGAGCTCGGGGTCTTCCTCGCGGCAAACGGCGTTGTGACGCCAGTCCATGGCTGCTACCTCTCCTTGGTATTACGTGCGGGTTGCTTGTGAATGTGAACGCTTTCACGAATCCCTCAACAAGTGAAGGGCCACCCGCCAGGTTCGCTGGCGTGGTCCTTGGAAGTGAAGAGGGGTTCCGGTGATCTGTGGAGGCCGATGTAGCGGGCCGTCCCGATCGCCAGATAGAGACTCGCAAACCTCGACGGCGGATACAACCCCTTCCGGAAAGTTTTTTTTGATTCCTCGGTGTCGACTAGGTCACAGCCGTACTTCCATGGGGTGGATCCTGGCCTAAACGTTCGAGTGAAAGGACTTTCGCCCGTTCCACTCACACAATCACACGCAGTGCCCGGCGTACGCCTGTGAACGTCACGCTCGTACGCAGTCCCAGGTGGTCGCCGTCCATCTGGAGGGGCAGTGGGACCTTCGAATGCAAGGTGAACTGGTCCAGGTCGTGCAGTGAGGTCGCATGCTTTCCATAGGGCCCCCGCTCCGGGGACGAAGTGAGCAACTGCGTGCCATACCGGGCAACCGCGGCCGTGGACAGACGACTGAGACCGAGTACGTCGAGCCCCTTATCGAACGAGGCCTTAGGCGACGTGTACATAGGGCGATTGCCGAGATACGTCCACGGCGACGTGTTCGAGACTATGGCGACCACCAGATCGGCGACCGGGTCCGCGCCGGGCCGTTCCACCGTGACCGTGCCGTGCCGCCGGTTGTGGTCCCCGAAGAACTGCCGGACGACCTGACGCACGTACAACGCGTGCGTCGACTTCCTGCCCTGCTCGCGCTGCTGCTCGACCCGGCCGACCACGCCCGCGTCGAAGCCGAGCCCCGCGTTGAAGGTGAACCAGCGGGACGGGACGGACTCGTCGTCGGTGCCGGGCGTACCGGAGGTCAGGCCCAGGCCGACCGTGCGCTCGCGGCCCTCGCGCAGCGCGTCCAGCAGGGCACCGGTCGCCTCGACGGCGTCGTTCGGCAGGCCCAGGGCGCGGGCGAAGACGTTCGTCGAACCGCCGGGGACCACGGCGAGGCCGGGCAGGCGGTCCGGGTCGGGGCCGGCGTGCAGCAGACCGTTGACGACCTCGTTGACCGTGCCGTCGCCGCCGAGGGCCACGACCAGGTCGATGTCCTCGCTCTCCGCCGCCTGCCGGCCGAGGTCTCTCGCGTGGCCGCGGTACTCGGTGGTGACCGCCTCGAGCTTCATCTCGCTCGCGAGAGCGTGGATCAGCACATCGCGCGTACGTGCGCTTGTGGTGGTTGCCGCCGGATTGACCACGAGAAGTGCACGCATGAGTTGCAGCGTACCTACTGGGTGGTACCGGACCCATACCGAGTTGGGGATCGGGTAAGAGATCGGGACGTGAGGCTCGACACGGAGGCCCGGAATGTGCGGGCTACCCTTCTCGGGTGAGCAGCCAGACTCCCGCCGGTTCCGAGACCGCCGCCGCCCCGGAGACCGCAGGTCCCCGCCCGCGGCGCCTGACGTACGCCGCCGCGCTCGCGGCCCTGGAAGGGCTCGCCCTGCTCGTCGGGGGCGGCTGGATCCTGGTCCTCGGCCTCACCGGCGCCCCGGACGACCGTCGGCAGGCCGTCACCGGCGGGGTCACCCTGATCGTGCTCGCGCTGCTGCCGCTGCTCGCCGCCCGCGGGCTGCTCGGCCGGCGCGGCTGGAGCCGGGGCCCGGCCGTCATCACGCAGATCATGGCGCTGCCGGTGGCCTACAACCTGCTCCGGTCCGACAGCGTGGCGATCCCGGCCGGGATCGCGCTGGGGGCCGTCGCCGTCACCGCGCTCGTCCTGCTGGTCAACGCCGAGACGACCCGGGCCCTCGGGATCCGGGGGCCCGGAAACGCGCGTCGGCAGGAGACGGGAGAGCGGGACACGCGACAGCGGGACGCGGGGAAGTAGCCGCTACTCCTCCACCAGCAGCTTCTCCCGCAACTGAGCCAGCGTGCGCGCGAGCAGCCGGGAGACGTGCATCTGGGAGATGCCCACCTCCTGCGCGATCTGCGACTGGGTCATGTTGCCGAAGAAGCGCAGCAGCAGGATCCGCTTCTCGCGCGGCGGGAGGTCCTCCAGCAGCGGCTTGAGCGACTCCCGGTACTCGACCCCCTCCAGCGCCTCGTCCTCCGCGCCGAGCGTGTCGGCGACCGCCGGGGACTCGTCGTCGGTGTCGGGCACGTCCAGCGACAGCGTGGAGTACGCGTTCGCGGACTCCAGGCCCTCGAGGACCTCCTCCTCCGAGATGGCCAGCTTCTCGGCGAGTTCGTGGACCGTGGGGGAGCGGCCGTGCTGCTGGGAGAGTTCCGCGGTCGCCGTGGTGAGGGCGAGCCGCAGCTCCTGGAGCCGGCGCGGCACACGCACCGCCCAGCCCTTGTCGCGGAAGTGCCGCTTGATCTCACCGACGACCGTCGGGGTCGCGTACGTCGAGAACTCGACCCCGCGCTCCGGGTCGAAGCGGTCGACCGACTTGATCAGGCCGATGGTGGCGACCTGGGTGAGGTCGTCCAGCGGCTCCCCGCGGTTGCGGAAGCGCCGTGCGAGGTGCTCGACGAGCGGCAGGTGCATACGGACCAGCCGGTTGCGCAGCTCCGCGTACTCGGCGCTGCCCTCCTTGAGTCCGCGCAGTTCGACGAACAGGGCCCGAGCTCCGCTGCGGTCCTGTGGGTCGTGATGCGTGGCCCGTGGCGCGGCCTGCGCCTCCGGCTTCTCGTCTCGCTCGTGCTCGCTCATCGTCCCGCCCGTTGCCCTTCCCCGAGCCGTCGCCTCGGCCCGGACGGGGATGGCCCCGGTCCGCCGCGTCCGAGGCGCGCCCTGCACGGCACCTTCCCGATCCCGCTGCCCGTCGTCGTCCAGGAATCCGGCCTCCGAGGTGTGGTCCTCCGGATGCGGCCGGGCCTGGTCGGGGATTCCGTCGATGCCGTCCGCCATGCGTCGGGAGCCGTCCGGAGCAGCGCTCTCGGACGGCGGCTCCCGTGTGCCGCGCTCTTCGTCCCGCACCGGCCCGTCCCCGTCCCTCACGCCGGCCCGGGTCCCGCGCCGCGCTGTTTGTAGAGGCTGATCGACACGGTCTTGTCTTCGTCGACGGCGGAGGAGACCTTGCCCGCGAGAGCGGACAGCACGGTCCAGGCGAAGGTGTCTCGTGACGGAGCGTGACCGTCGGTGGTCGGCGCGGAGACGGTGACCTCGAGTGAGTCGTCGACGAGCCGGAAGACACAGCTGAGCACGGAGCCCGGCACGGCCTGCTGGAGCAGGATCGCGCACGCCTCGTCCACCGCGATGCGCAGGTCCTCGATCTCGTCCAGGGTGAAGTCCAAACGGGCTGCGAGGCCGGCCGTGGCCGTCCGCAGCACCGACAGGTAGGCACCCGCAGCCGGCAGCCGGACTTCCACGAAGTCCTGGGTCGCGGGCTCGCCTGCGATCTGGGACACCCTCACCTCCAAGGTGGTACAAGCTTTTCGGGGCCGAGGGTCGCCCCTCGGGGTAACGCGAAGTGTGGTTCAGCGGTGACGCTATCGCGCTCTCGACTTTGCTGTCCCCGGGACCCCAACCCCTTGCTGTCACTCATAGTAAACCTACGGATACGCTCCGTGGCTAGGGGTCTGCGGGCCCAAATGGGAAGAGCGCGCGCCGGGTTGACGTACCCAGACGTCAGACGGTCGAACCGTACCCGTCGGACGGTAGGGCACGTGCCCTATCAGGGTCACACGAGGACGTGATCCACGAAGCACCAACGCCAGTCCTCGCCGGGTTCGAAGGTCCGCATCACCGGATGTCCGGAGTCCTTGTGATGTCCTGTGGCGTGCCGGCCCGGTGACGAGTCGCAGCAGCCGATGTGGCCGCAGGTCAGGCACTGGCGCAGTTGTACCGGGTGCGTACCGTCCGCCAGACACTCCGGACACGTGACGCTGAGCGCGTCGGGTTCCGGGTGCGGCAGCGCGTCGGCGTGCGTGCACTGTTTCATGATTGCCAGATTACGACGGCTGCGCGGTCGAACGCGCGGAATTCGAGGGCGGGCGAGAACCATGGACGTGATGCCACTGCTGTTGCTGGTGGCCGGAAGCGCCGCGTTCGCCGCGGCCGCCCGGCGCACCCCGGTGCCGGCACCGCTGCTGCTGGTCGCGGTCGGCCTGCTGGTGTCGTATCTGCCGGGGGTGCCGGACTACACACTCGACCCCGACGTCGTCCTGCCGCTCCTGCTGCCGCCGCTGCTGTACACGTCGGCGACCGACAGCTCCTACCTCGGCCTGCGGGCGCAGTTGCGCCCCGTGGCCCTGCTGTCGGTGGGCTACGTGCTCTTCGCGACCTTCGTCGTCGGCTGGGCCGTCTACCAGATCGTGCCGGACATGCCGCTGACGGCGGCTCTGGTGCTGGGCGCGGTGGTGGCGCCGCCGGACGCGGTCGCGGCCACGGCGGTGGCCCGCCGGGTCGGACTGCCGTCCAAGGTCACCACGGTCCTGCAGGGCGAGTCGCTCCTGAACGACGCCACCGCGATCACCGCCTACAAGGTGGCCCTCGCGGCCGCCGTGGGCGAGGGCGCCACCTGGGCCGGGGGCTTCGGCGAGTTCCTGCTCGCGTCGGTCGGCGGGGTCGGGATCGGCCTGATCCTGATGGCGCCGCTGCACTGGCTGCGCACGCACCTGAAGGAGCCCCTCCTCCAGAACACGCTGTCCCTGCTGATCCCGTTCGTCGCGTACGCGGTCGCCGAGCAGTTCCACGCCTCCGGTGTCCTCGCCGTGGTCGTCGTCGCCCTCTACCTCGGGCACCGCGCGTGGGAGGTCGACTTCGCGACCCGCCTTCAGGAGGCGGCCGTGTGGAAGATGGTCGCCTTCGTCCTGGAGTCCGCGGTGTTCGCGCTGATCGGACTGCAACTGCCCGTCGTCCTGCGGGGACTCGGGGCGTACAAGGGCGGGGACGCCGCCTGGTACGCGATCGCCGTCTTCCTGGTGGTCGTCGGGACCCGGTTCGTGTGGGTGTACCCGGCGACCTTCGTACCCCGGCTGCTGTCGGCGCGGATCCGGGAGCGGGAGGCGAATCCCACCTGGAAGGGGGCCATGGTCACCGCCTGGGCCGGCATGCGGGGCGTCGTCTCCCTGGCCATCGCCTTCTCGATCCCGCTGACCATGCACGACGGCGACACCCCCTTCCCGCAGCGCAACCTGATCCTGTTCCTGACCTTCACCACGGTCATCGGCACGCTGGTGGTGCAGGGCCTGACCCTGCCCCCGCTGATCCGCGTGCTCAGGTTCCCCGCGCCCGACCCGCAGGCCGCCACCCTCGCCGAGGCCAACGCCCAGGCGCAGGCCTCCCGGGCCGCCGAACGGCACCTGGACGAACTCCTTGCCGACCAGCGCAACGAGCTCCCACCGCCGCTCGCCGACCGCCTGCGCATGGTCCTGGAGCGTCGCCGCAACTCCGTCTGGGAGCGGCTCGGCCAGGTCAACCCGGTCACCGGCGAGAGCGTCGACGACACCTACAGCCGCCTCTCCCGGGAGATGATCAGCGCCGAACGCGCGGTCTTCGTGAAGCTGCGCGACGGCCGCTACATCGACGACGAGATGCTGCGCACCCTGCTGCGCCGACTGGACCTGGAGGAGGCGGCGGCCTACCGGGAAGCGGCGTGAGCGCGCCCGTCACGGCCGCCCGGTGATCACCGCCGCGAGGGTGCTCCCGGCCGCGAGGCGCCCCTCTTCGACGAGGGCGACAAGTCCGTACAGCAACTTGGCGACATAGAGACGCTCCACGGGCAGGCCGTGGCGCTGTTCGAAGTCCTTGGCGAAGGCGTCGAGTTCGGGGGTGGTGCGGGCGTAGCCGCCGAAGTGGAAGCGGTCGTCGAGCGACCAGTCGCCGCGGGGGCCGCCGAAGGCGCGGTCCTGGAGCGTGCCCACCTCGGCGGTCAGGAAGCCGCCCCTGAGGACCGATACGCCAAGGGCACGCTGGTCGGGGGCGAGGCCGGCGGCCAGGCCCGCCAGGGTGCCTCCGGTACCGCAGGCGACGGCGACCACATCGGCCAGGCCGCGCAGTTCGGCGCCGAGGGGGACGCAGCCGCGGACGGCGACGGCGTTGCTGCCGCCCTCGGGGACGACGTACGCGTCCTCGGCGCCGGCCGCGCGCAGGATCGCGGCGAGGGTCCGCGGGTCGTTCTTGTGGCGATACGTCGACCTGTCGATGAAGTGCAGACGCATCCCGTCGGCGGCGCAGCGGGCCAGCGAGGGGTTGAGGGGGCGCTCGGCCAGCTCCTGACCCCGGACCACGCCGGTCGTGGACAGGCCGAGGAGCCGGCCGGCGGCGGCGGTGGCCCGCAGATGGTTGGAGTAGGCGCCCCCGAAGGTGACGATCGGGAGCCCGGCCGCCGCGTCGAGGTTCGGCGCCAGTTTGCGCCACTTGTTGCCGATCAGCTCCGGGTGGATGAGGTCGTCGCGCTTGAGGAGCAGCCGGACGCCGTGCCGGGCGAACCGGGCGTCCACGACCTCCCGCAACGGCGAGGGGAGCCGGGGGCGCAGCGAGGCGAGGACGTCGGGGCCGGTCACCCGGCCATTGTCGGACACGTGAGCGGGTCGGCTCGCTTCGGCCCGCCGCGTGCCGCCCCACCCCGCCGCCGGGCGGACCTCGGTCGGACTCGGTCGGAGTCGGGCGGACTCGCCCGGACCTCGGGCGGGACTGCTCCCTCTGCCCATCGCGACGGTGATCCATTCCCGCTCGTTCGTGTAATAGCACCGGCACGCTCCGTGATGGAAGGCTGATCCGCGAGATCGGTGCGCGGTGCGATCGGCACCGGTGCATGACCGGGAGGGCAATTCAGAATGTCGGTAGGCGAAGAGGTCCGCACGGATCAGGGCAAGCCGCAGCAGAGCCTCGGCACGGCCGCAGCGCGGAACCTGGCCACCACCACCAAGTCCGCTCCCCAGATGCAGGAGATCAGCTCCCGCTGGCTGCTGCGGATGCTGCCCTGGGTTGACGTACAGGGCGGTACGTACCGGGTGAACCGGCGACTGACCTACGCGGTCGGCGACGGACGTATCACGTTCGTGAAGACGGGCGACCGGGTCGAGGTCATCCCCGCCGAGCTGGGCGAACTGCCCGCCCTGCGGGACTACGAGGATGAGGAGGTGCTCGCCGAGCTCGCCCAGCGCTGCCGGCAACGGGAGTACGCGCCGGGTGAGTTGATCGCTTCGTTCGGCAGCCAGACCGACGAGGTGTACCTGCTGGCGCACGGCAGGGTGGAGAAGGTCGGCACGGGCCCGTACGGCGACGACGCCGTGCTGGGTGTGCTCGCCGACGGCTCGTACTTCGGCGAGGCGGCGCTGCTCGACCCGGACGCCATCTGGGAGTACACCGCCCGCGCGGACACCGCCTGCACGATGCTGATCCTGTCCCGGCAGGACGTCGACCAGGTGGCCGAGCGCGCCGACTCGCTGCGCGAGCACATCGGGCGGCTGCGCGCGGTCCCCGAGCAGCACACCAACAAGTACGGCGAGCGGGCCGTCGACCTCGCCGCGGGCCACTCCGGCGAAGCCGAGATCCCGCACACCTTCGTCGACTACGACGCCAGGCCGCGTGAGTACGAACTGAGCATCGCCCAGACCGTGCTGCGCATCCACACCCGTGTGGCCGACCTCTACAACCAGCCGATGAACCAGACCGAGCAGCAGTTGCGGCTCACCGTCGAGGCGCTGAAGGAGCGCCAGGAGCACGAGCTCGTCAACAACCGGCAGTTCGGACTGCTCCACAACTGCGAGTACGACCAGCGGCTCCAGCCGCACGACGGCGTGCCCGGCCCGGACGACATGGACGAGCTGCTCAGCAGGCGGCGCGGCACGAAACTGTTCCTCGCCCACCCGCGCGCGATCTCCGCCTTCGGACGCGAGCTCAACAAGCGCGGACTCGTTCCCGAGACGATCGACGTCGGCGGCAACCGCATCCCCACCTGGCGCGGCGTCCCGATCTACCCGTGCAACAAGATCCCGGTCACCGAGGCCCGGACCAGTTCCATCATCGCGATGCGTCTCGGCCAGGAGGAGCAGGGCGTCGTCGGTCTGCGGCAGGCCGGCATCCCGGACGAGATCGAGCCGAGTCTCTCGGTGCGGTTCATGGGCATCAACGAGCAGTCGATCATCAACTACCTGGTGACGGCGTACTACTCGGCCGCGGTCCTGGTGCCGGACGCGCTCGGCGTCCTGGAGAACGTCGAGATCGGCCGCTGGCGGTGACCCTCCCCGCCGGCCTGTCGTGTCCCCGCCCGTCAGGGCGGGTACACCCGAGGAGCAGGTGCCTCGACGGAGCGCAGGCGCCGCCGCCCGCCGACGCCGCGAGGGGGAGGCCATGACCGGGTCCAGGACGCAGGGGAGAACCAAGACGCTCGAAAGGCGGACACCCATCGCGATCTCCAGGGACATCCGGCCCGTCTCGTCCGACGGGCAGGAGGCGGCGGCGATCCTGGAGCGCGCGCGGTCCTCGGTCGACCCCGAACTGCGCGCGGCCCTCGACTCGCTGCCCGGCTCCATGCGCAGGATCGCGCTGTACCACTTCGGCTGGGAGCACGCGGACGGCACACCGTCGGCGGCCCACGCGGGCAAGGCGATACGCCCCGCGCTCGTGCTCACCGCGGCCGCCGCGCTCGGCGGACCGGCCGCACGGGCGAGAGCCGTACGGGCGGCCGCCGCGGTGGAGCTGATCCACAACTTCACGCTGCTGCACGACGACGTGATGGACCGCGACACCACGCGTCGGCACCGGCCCACCGCCTGGACGGTGTTCGGCGACGCCGACGCCATCCTCGCCGGGGACGCCCTCCAGGCACTGGCCCTCGGGCTGCTCGCCGAGGATCCGCACCCGGCGTCCCGGACGGCCGTCGCCCGCCTCACGGCCTGCGTGGTCGAACTGTGCGCGGGCCAGCAGTCGGACACCGCCCTGGAGCGGCGTGCCCCCGCCGAGGTCACCCTCGACGAGGTGCTCGCCATGGCCGAGGCCAAGACGGGCGCGCTCCTGGGATGCGCCTGCGCCATCGGCGCGCTCTACGCCGAGGCGGCCGACGACGATGTCGAGGCGCTGGACATGTTCGGCCGGGAGGCCGGGCTCGCCTTCCAGCTCATCGACGACGTGATCGGTATCTGGGGCGACCCGCACCGCACCGGCAAACCGGCCGGCGCGGACCTGGCCGCCCGCAAGAAGTCGCTGCCGGTGGTCGCCGCGCTGACCTCGGGCACACCGGCCGCCGCCGAACTGGCCGAGCTGTACGAGACGCCCTACGACAAGGAGGACACAGCGCGTACCGCGCTCGCCGTGGAGCGGGCCGGCGGGCGGGACTGGGCGCAGGCCCAGGCGGCCGACCGGATGTCCCGGGCGATGGGCGAACTGGCCCGTGCGATCCCCGAACCCGAGTCGGCGGGCGGCCTGCTCGCCCTGGCCGAGTACGTGACCCGGCGCAGCATGTGAGCGTCGGCCCGGAGAACCCCGGAGCACCGGGACCGTGCGGTTCCTGACCCCGCACGGTCACCGGGGGCTCCGGCCCGCGGGTCCCGCACTTCCCCACGGTGTGCGGGGCCCGCGGTCATGACCCGTCCGCGGCAAGCGCCGGGCGCGCACCCGCCCTACCCTTGAGGACATGGACAGCGACGCACACGTCTGTCCCGACTGTGGACAGGCCGTCGAGACCGTCGTCGTACGGCGGCACAAGACGCTGGGAGCCTGGGTGCCGGTGTGGGGCCCCGGATCGTGCCGGAACGCCGACTGCGGGGCGCACACCCCCGCTGACGGCCCGGTCGCGGTCGAGGAACCCCGGCCGCTGGTGACCGCCCCCGGCGAGAGCCCCCCGAATCCTCCGGCGGGTCGGACCTGAGCCCTGCGGCAAGGGCGTTGCCGGTCGGCGGGCTAGCGTGACCCCATGACCGCACACCCGTACCTCCTGCACCTCACCGAACGCCGCCTGTGGGACGCAGCCCGCGCGTCCGGCGCGTACGAGATGTCGACCCGTGGCCGCACCCTCGCCGAGGAGGGCTTCATCCACTGCTCGACCCGCGCCCAGCTCCCGCGGGTGGCGGACTTCCTGTACGGCGCACCCGACGCCCCCACCGACCTCGTGGTCCTGGTCGTGGACCCGGAGCGGCTCGGCGTACCGGTGAGGTACGAGGCGCCGCGACCGGGCGGCGAGGAGTTCCCGCACGTGTACGGGCCGATCCCGGTGGCCGCCGTGGTGGACGTGGAGGTCTGGCAGTGACGGAGCCGGGCGGGCCGGCGCGGTCGGTCACGGCGGTCTCCCCCGGCGATCCGGCGGCGGGGCGCTAACCGCCCGACTGCCGGGGCAGCCCGCCCGTCCACGGGTCGCGGCCCGTCAGGCAGTACGTGCCGCCCGCCGGGTCCCGCATCACCGTCCAGTGGCGGCCGTCGGACACGGTCACCGCGCCCAGCCGTTCGTGCTCGGCGCGGGTCGCCCCGATGTCCGCGCAGGCCAGGTCCAGATGCGCGGAGGCGGGGCGTTCCTCGTCGAGCCGCTGGAGGAGGACGCGCACCGGCAGCCCCGCCGGCGGCCTGACCACGTGGAACTCGGGGAGCGAGCCGGGCAGCGCGTCCCAGCCGGTCAGCAGGGCGCCCCAGAAGGCGACTTCGGCGTCGTACGCGGACGGCGGGACGTCGACGCAGACCTGGTCGAGGCGGCTGCCCCGCACCACGGGCGGCCGTACCGCCTCGCCGTGCCACGGCACGGCGCAGAACGGCTGGCCGCCGGGCGAGCGCAGCACGGCCCATCCCTCGTGCTCGGCCACCGCCCGCGCCCCGAGCCGCAGCGCCCCCCGCACGAACCCGGGCACGTCCTCGACGGCGAAGTCGAGATGCGCGCCGCCCTCGCCCGCGGTGACCCCCTGGACCTTCACGCACGCGTCGGCCCCGTCCGCCAGCAGGGTCACGAACTCGTCCCGGTCGCCCCGGAGTTCCGACGGCCGGGTGTCCGTGACGGCGGTCCAGAAGGCGCGGGCCCGTTCGAGACGCGCGGCGGGCCGGTCCACGAAGGCGTACGTCCAGCGGATGTTCATGCTCATGACGCGATCGTAGGCAACCGCCGTCCGGCCGGAGGTCAGTCCCGCGGCCGCTCGATGAACCGCAGCAGGTTGCCCGCCGGATCCCGGAACGCGCAGTCGCGCACGCCGTACGGCTGGTCCATCGGCTCCTGGAGCACCTCGACGCCCGCCTCCCGTACGCGCTCGCAGAGGGCCTCGCAGTCGACGGTGGTGAAGATGACCCCGCGCAGCATGCCCTTGGCCAGCAGCCGGGCCATGGCCTCCTTGTCGGCGGGGGAGGCGTCCGGACTCGCGCCCGGCGGCTCCAGCACGATCTCCACGTCCGGCTGGAGCGGCGAGCCGACGGTCACCCATCGCATGTTCTCGAAGCCGACGTCGTTGCGGACCTCCATGCCCAGGGCGTCACGGTAGAAGGCGAGCGCCTTGTCGTGGTCGTCGACGGCGATGAAGCACTGCTTGAGTTTCAGATCCATGGTCTCGAACCTAGGGCCGTCTGGGGCGGGTGAAGGAACGCGCCACGCACGGCGGGATCTGCGCGCCGCTCTCGTGCGAGCGGGCCCGGTACGCGCTCGGGGTCTCGCCGACCAGTTCGGTGAACCGGGAGCTGAAGGACCCCAGCGACGTACAGCCGACCGCGAGGCACACCTCGGTCACGGTGAGGTCGCCGCGGCGCAGCAGGGTCTTGGCGCGTTCGACGCGGCGGGTCATGAGGTAGGCGTAGGGCGTCTCGCCGTACGCCTCGCGGAAGCTGCGCTGGAAGTGTCCCGGGGACATCAGCGCGGTGCGGGCGAGCGCGCCCACGTCGAGCGGCTCGGCGTACTCACGGTCCATGCGGTCACGCGCCTGCCGCAGCCGTACCAGATCCTCCAGAGCCACCGGACCAGCATCGCACAGCCCCCGCCCCGACCGGCAGGACGCGGGGGACCGCACCGGTGGCCGTCCGGACGCCGGGACCGGGACACCGCCCGGACAGCACCGCACCCGGTCCGTCCCGGACACCGGGTGCGGTGTCCCGGGTGGACCGGGTGCGGTGCGGCGGACGCCGCGATCAAGGAGCTCGCGGGCCGAAGAGCCCGACCAGGGGTCAGGCCTTCTTCGTCTCCCAGAAGATCTTGTCGATCTCGGCGATGAGCTCGAGGGCCTTCTCGCCGGTCTTCGGGTCCGTCGAGGCCTTGGCGGCCGACAGAGCCTTCAGGGTGTCGTTGACCAGCTGGTGCAGCTGGGGGTACTTCTCGAAGTGCGGGGGCTTGAAGTAGTCGCTCCACAGCACGGACACGTGGTGCTTCGCGAGCTCGGCGCGCTGCTCCTTGATGACCGTGGCGCGGGCCTGGAAGTGCGGGTCGTCGTTGGCGGCCATCTTCTCCTGGACAGCCTTCACCGACTCCGCCTCGATGCGGGCCTGGGCCGGGTCGTACACGCCGCAGGGCAGGTCGCAGTGCGCGCTGACCTTCACCTTGGGGGCAAACAGGCGGGAAAGCATGGAGCGTTCCTTCCTCGTGATCGTCTTCTCAGGTGGGACATTACTCCCTGGCGGACGGGTTTTCGCGAGTGCCCCCATGGGCTTAGGACAAAAGTCCGGGGTCAGACTGAGACTGGTGGAGGATGAACCGGGGAGGTGCCGGGTGATGCCGGAGCTGTCGCAGGAGACCGAGCGCGGGAGGGCGGGCCAGCCCTTCGGGGTGGCCGAGGTGACCGGGCCGTCGATGGTGCCGACGCTGTATCACGGGGACGTGCTGGTGGTGCAGCACCGGGGCCGGATCCGGCCCGGCGACATCGTGGTGCTGCGTCATCCGTTCCAGCAGGATCTGCTCGTCGTCAAGCGCGCCACGGAGCGCCGCGAGGGCGGGTGGTGGGTACTGGGCGACAACCCGTACGCGGGCGGCGACAGCACCGACTACGGGGCCGTGCCCGACGACCTGGTCCTGGGCCGGGTCCGGCTGCGGTTCCGGCCGCGCAAGGCCGGTCAGCGTTCGCCGCTCGCGCTGGTGCGCTGGGCGCTCTCGGCGGCCAGGCCCGTCCTCTCGGACCGGTCGGCCTCCAGGCGTTTGCGGGCGCGGTAGGCGGCCACGTTGGCGCGGGTCGCGCAGCGGTCGGAGCAGTAGCGCCGGGAGCGGTTGGTCGAGGTGTCCAGATAGGCGTTGCGGCAGGGAACCGCCTCGCACAGGCCGAGGCGGTCGACGCCGTACTCGGTGAGGTGGAAGGCGAGCCCCATCGCGGCGATGGCGGCGTAGCCCGCGGTCGCGTTCGACGGGTGGTCCGCCAGGTGCATGTGCCACAGCGGGCGGCCGTCGTCGTCGCGGAAGTCGTGCCCGGAGATCTGCGGACTGACCGGGAACTCCAGGAGCAGGGAGTTCAGCAGGTCCACGGCCAGGGTCTCGTCGCCCGTGTCCGCCGCCTCGAAGACCGCGCGCAGCCGGCCCCGCACCGAGCGGAAGCGCGTCACGTCGGCGTCGGTGGCGCGGCGGCCCGCCGACTGGTTGCCGCCGAAGAGGTCGCGGACGACCTCGACCGAGGTCAGTGAGTCCTTGCCCCGGGCCGGTTCCTCGCTGTTGACGAGACGCACGGCGTAGTCCGAGTAATAGGCCAGTTCCACTTGTAGTCCTTACGAGGGCGCTCTATGGTCGTGTCGGCGATCGGGTAACAGCCGGTCAAGCTTTCAGGGTATTACGTTGCGGTGCGCGGTGGAGGGTGCGATGACGGACGCGGACACGACCACGACCGGTGCGGACTGGCCGGCCTGGCAGGAGAGCTGGGACCGGCAGCAGGAGTGGTACATGCCCGACCGGGAGGAACGCTTCCGGATCATGCTCGACATGGTCGAGGCGCTCGTCGGCACCACGCCGCGCGTACTCGACCTCGCCTGCGGCACGGGCAGCATCACCGCCCGGCTGCTCACCCGCCTCCCCGGCGCCACCAGCACCGGCGTCGACCTCGACCCGGCGCTCCTCGCCATCGCCGAGGGCACCTTCGCGGGCGACGAACGGGTCAGCCTCGTCACGGCCGACCTCAAGGACCCGGACTGGCCGGCGAGGCTGCCGTACGACTCGTACGACGCCGTCCTGACCGCCACCGCTCTCCACTGGCTGCACAGCGAACCCCTCGCGGACCTCTACGGTCAGGTCGCGGAACTCGTCCGCGACGGCGGTGTCTTCATGAACGCGGACCACATGATCGACGAGAGCACGCCCCGGATCAACGCGGCCGAGCGCGCCCGCCGTCACCTGCGCATGGATCAGGCCAGGAACTCGGGAGCCCTCGACTGGGCCGAGTGGTGGCAGCTGGCCGGCCGGGACCCGGTCCTCGCCGGGCCGACCGCCCGCCGCTTCGAGATCTACGGCGAACACGCCGACGGCGAGATGCCGTCCCCCGCGTGGCACGCGCGCGTACTGCGCGAGCGGGGCTTCGGCGAGGCCCGCCCGGTGTGGTGCTCCCCGTCGGACACCCTGCTGCTCGCGCTGAAGTAGAGCGCCGGCCGCGACCCCGTTCGCTCGCGGCGGCACATGCGTGAGGGGCGGCACATGCGTGAGGGGCGGCACATGCGTGAGGGGCGGTACGAGAATCTCGTACCGCCCCTCAACCGCGTACCGTCAGAGCACCTTGGACAGGAACGCCTGGGTCCTCTCGTGCTGCGGGTTCGTCAGCACCTCGCGCGGATTGCCGGACTCGACCACCACGCCGCCGTCCATGAAGACCAGGCTGTCGCCCACCTCACGGGCGAAGCCCATCTCGTGCGTGACGACGACCATCGTCATGCCGGACTCGGCGAGGTCGCGCATGACGTCCAGGACGTCGCCGACCAGCTCCGGGTCGAGAGCCGAGGTCGGCTCGTCGAAGAGCATCAGCTTCGGGTCCATCGCCAGTGCCCGGGCGATGGCCACCCGCTGCTGCTGGCCGCCGGAGAGCTGCGAGGGGTAGTTCCCGGCCTTGTCGGCCAGGCCCACCCGCTCCAGGAGCTGCGCGGCGCGTTCCCTGGCCTGGCCCTTGCCGACGCCCTTGACCTGGACGGGCGCCTCCATGACGTTCTCGAGGGCCGTCATGTGCGGGAACAGGTTGAAGCGCTGGAAGACCATGCCGATGTCCCGGCGCTTCAGTGCGACCTCGCTGTCCTTGAGCTCGTACAGCTTGTCGCCCTTCTGGCGGTAGCCGACCAGCTCGCCGTCGACGTACAGCCGCCCGGCGTTGACCTTCTCCAGGTGGTTGATGCACCGCAGGAAGGTCGACTTGCCGGAGCCGGAGGGGCCGATGAGGCAGAACACCTCGCCGGTCTTCACCTCCAGGTCGATGCCCTTGAGGACCTCGACGTGGCCGAAGGACTTGTGGACGCCCTCGGCCTTGACCATGGTGGCGTCGGCGGGCCGCACAGCGGTGTCCGCCTTGCTCGGGTTCCCGGTCATGCCGTGCCTCCCCTCGGCCGGCCCAGCGACAGCATGTTGGCCCGGACCTTCTGGAACACCGTCGGCGGCAGCTGACGGCTGGAGCCCCGGGCGTAGTAACGCTCCAGGTAGTACTGACCCACGCTGAAGACCGAGGTCAGCAGCAGGTACCAGGCCGCCGCCAGGAACAGCATCTCGGCGGGGGCACCGGAGGTCTGCCCGATGTCCTGGGCGACGCGGAACAACTCGGAGTACTGGACGACCGACACCAGCGAGGTCGTCTTCAGCATGTTGATGACCTCGTTGCCCGTCGGCGGCACGATCACGCGCATCGCCTGCGGGATGACGATCCGGCGCAGCGTCCGGGCGTGGCTCATGCCCAGCGCGTGCGCGGCCTCGGTCTGGCCCTCGTCGACCGCGAGCAGACCGGCGCGGCAGATCTCGGCCATGTACGCGGCCTCGTTCAGGCCCAGGCCGAGCAGCGCGGTCAGGAACGGGGTCATGAAGTCCGACCACTGGTCCTTGTAGACCGGACCGAGGTTGATGTACTCGAAGACCAGGCCCAGGTTGAACCAGACCACGAGCTGCACCAGGACCGGGGTGCCGCGGAAGAACCAGATGTAGAACCACGCGATCGACGAGGTCACCGGGTTCTTAGACAGGCGCATCACGGCCAGCAGGATGCCGCCGACGATGCCGATGGTCATCGAGAGGACCGTCAGCAGGAGCGTCTTGCCGACGCCGGTCAGGACCCGGTCGTCGAAGAAGTAGTCCGGGATCGCGTCCCAGTTGATCTTTCCCTGGGAGAACGCGTAGACGACGCCGCCCAGCAGGGCGAGCGCCACGACGGCGGAGACGTACCGCCCGTAGTGACGGACCGGGATGGCCTTGATGGCCTCCGGGCCGGCCGGCGGGGTGTCCGCCGGCCTGTCCGTCTTGTCTGTATCAGTCACGGGTGTTGCCTTTCAGTGGCCGCGCGCGGTCACTTGCCGCCGTTGACGGCGGCCGAGGTGACCGCGCCGTCCTCGACGCCCCACTTCTTGATGATCTTGCCGTACTCGCCGTTCTTGATGATGGCGTCCAGCGCGGCCTGCAGCGCGTCGCGCAGCTGGTTGTTGCTCTTGGCGACCGCGATGCCGTACGGGGCGGCCTCGACCTGCTCGCCCACGATCTGGAAGTCGTTGCCGCCGCCGGAGGTCTTCACGGCGTACGCGGCGACCGGGAAGTCGGACGAACCGGCGTCGGCGCCGCCCGCGCGCAGCCGGGTCTGGGCCTGCTGGTCGTTGTCGAAGGCCTGGATGGCGATCGTCTTGCCGCCCGAACACTTCTTCGACTCAGCCTTGGCGAGGTCCTCGGAGACCGTGCCGCGCTGCACCACGAGCTTCTTGCCGCACAGGTCCGACCAGGACTTGATGCCCTGGTCCTTGCCCTTCGGGGTGTAGATCGAGACACCGGCGGTGAAGTAGTCGACGAAGTCGACGCCCTCGCCGACCTTCTTGCCGGTGTCGGAGTCGACGCCGTCCTGACGGTCCTTGGTGTCCGTCATGGCCGACATCGCCATGTCGTAGCGCTTGGAGCGCAGACCCGTGATCAGGGTGTCGAACGTGCCGTTCTGGAAGTCGAACTTCACGCCGAGCTGCTTGCCCATCGCGTCGGCCAGGTCGGGGTCGATGCCGACCGTCTTGCCGGAGCTGTCCTTGAACTCGACCGGCGCGTACGCGATGTCCGAGCCGACCTTGATGACCCCGGCGTCGCGGACCGACTGGGGCAGCTTGTCCGCCAGCGGAGCCGACGTGGTGGAGGCGGACTCGCTGCTTCCGGAGCCGCTGTCCTTGGTCTGGTCACCGCAGCCGGTGAGCAGCAGGGTGCCTGCGACCGCGATCGCACCGACCGCTGCTAGCCGGGTGTGCGCGGCGGTCGTACGACGGGTGGAGCCTGCGGTCATGTGAGTGCCTCCGGCGGATGGATGGAGATGCCGATGGGTCGACGAGAACACACACCTTCGGGTGTCGCGACCTCGTGTGATTAGGGCATCCTGCCATTTGGACTCAGTCATTCAGGTGACTCGCTATGTCAAAATCGGATAACGGGCGGCCCCCGAACCCGAGCAGCCCGGACATCACGACCGGACCTTCTGCGGGAATCCCCCGTTCCGGCCGGAGGATCTCCGGTGCGGCCCGCGCCGCGGCGGGCTCCGGCGAAGCTGTTGCGAGGACTTGATCCTTCGTCGAGCCTTTGTCCAGGACTTGTCCTCATATCCGGTCATGAGTCATCTCACTGGCCTCTGACCGCATGTGACCTTCGCGGTATGGACTCGTCGCCGACCGCGTCCGTCCGGTAAGAAGGTTCTTTACACCCCTCATCCGGGGCTCAGGGCGCGTGTGCGGCGCGCCCGACGCGTATGTGCCCGTACGCATCACCTGTCTGGGCCGTGCGCGATGCCCGCCCACCCCTCACCAGGAGTGGCCACCCTCAGAATCATGAAGACTTAAGGGGTAAGACAAAGTGGCAGCGGAGATCGTCAATCCTCGCAGCGAGAACGGTGCGGACCCGGAGGGCGGTGCGGAGCCCCTCGATTCCTTCGACCCCGCGTTCGCCCTGCACCGCGGCGGCAAGATGGCCGTGCAGGCCACCGTGCCGATCCGGGACAAGGACGACCTGTCCCTCGCGTACACCCCCGGCGTCGCTCGCGTGTGCACCGCGATCGCGGGGAACCCGGAACTGGTCGACGACTACACCTGGAAGTCGTCCGTGGTCGCCGTCGTGACGGACGGTACGGCCGTGCTCGGCCTCGGGGACATCGGTCCCGAGGCGTCCCTCCCGGTGATGGAGGGCAAGGCGATCCTGTTCAAGCAGTTCGGCGGAGTCGACGCGGTTCCGATCGCGCTCGCCTGCACGGACGTGGACGAGATCGTCGAGACCGTGGTGCGCCTCGCGCCGTCGTTCGGCGGGGTCAACCTGGAGGACATCTCGGCGCCCCGGTGCTTCGAGATCGAACGCCGGCTCCAGGAGCGCCTGGACATCCCGGTCTTCCACGACGACCAGCACGGCACGGCCGTCGTCACGCTGGCCGCGCTGCGCAACGCGGCGCGGCTGAGCGGCCGGGCGGTCGGGGACCTGCGGGCCGTCATCTCCGGCGCGGGCGCGGCCGGTGTGGCCATCGCCCGGATGCTGGTCGAGGCGGGCATCGGAGACGTCGCGGTCACGGACCGCAAGGGCGTCGTCTCCCGGGACCGCGAGGACCTGACGCCGGTCAAGCGTGAGCTGTCCGAGTTCACCAACAAGGCCGGGATCTCCGGTCCGCTGGAGGCCGCGCTGGACGGCGCCGACGTCTTCATCGGCGTCTCCGGCGGTACGGTCCCGGAGGCCGCCGTGGCCTCGATGGCGAAGGGCGCCTTCGTCTTCGCCATGGCGAACCCGAACCCCGAGGTGCACCCCGAGGTGGCGCACAAGTACGCGGCGGTCGTCGCGACCGGGCGCTCGGACTTCCCGAACCAGATCAACAACGTGCTGGCGTTCCCGGGCATCTTCGCGGGCGCGCTCCAGGTGCGGGCCTCCCGGATCACCGAAGGCATGAAGATCGCGGCGGCCGAGGCGCTGGCGGCGGTCGTCGGGGACGACCTCGCCGCCGACTACGTCATCCCGTCGCCGTTCGACGAGCGGGTCGCCCCCGCGGTGACCGCCGCCGTCGCCGCCGCGGCGCGCGCGGAGGGCGTGGCCCGCCGCTGACGGGTCGGCTCGCCGCCCGGTTCCACCGAACGGCCCCGCCGCTTGCGGCGGGGCCGTACTTTCACTCGTTCGCCCCACGCGTGTGCCGTGTCCGCGCAAGAGGGCGTGTGTCACAAGGCCGCCCGGTTCCCCCGGCCGCCGCCGGAACCTATCGTCGGCTTCATGTTCGCTGCCTACGCCGCCCGAATCGACCGTGACCAGCCGCTCTCCGGCCTGGAGTTGGGGGAGCGTCCGGCCCCCGAGGCCCGCCCCGGCTGGAGCGTCGTCGACGTCCGGGCCGCCTCCCTCAACCACCACGACCTCTGGTCCCTGCGGGGCGTCGGCCTGTCCGAGGACCGGCTGCCCATGATCCTGGGCTGCGACGCCGCCGGGGTCGACAGCGACGGCAACGAGGTCGTCCTGCACTCCGTGATCGGCCAGACCGGCCACGGCGTCGGGCCCGGGGAACCCCGGTCCATCCTGACCGAGCGCTACCAGGGCACCTTCGCCGAACAGGTCGCCGTGCCCACCTGGAACGTCCTGCCCAAGCCCCGGGAACTCTCCTTCGCGGAGGCCGCCTGTCTGCCGACCGCCTGGCTGACGGCGTACCGGATGCTCTTCACGAACGCGGGCGTACGCCCCGGTGACTCGGTCCTCGTCCAGGGCGCGGGCGGCGGGGTCGCCACCGCCGCCATCGTGCTGGGCAGGGCGGCCGGACTGCGGGTCTTCGCGACCAGCCGTGACGAGGCCCGACGCAAGCGGGCCCTGGAACTGGGCGCCGTGGAGGCGGTGGAGCCGGGCGCGCGGCTGCCGCAGCGGGTGGACGCCGTGATCGAGACCGTGGGCGCCGCCACCTGGTCGCACTCGGTGAAGTCGCTGCGGCCCGGCGGCACGCTCGTCATCTCCGGTGCGACCAGCGGGGACCGGCCCTCGCACGCCGAGCTGACCCGGATCTTCTTCCTCGAACTCAAGGTCGTCGGCTCGACGATGGGCACCCGGGACGAGCTGGAGGACCTGCTCTCCTTCTGCGCCACCACCGGTGTACGCCCCGTCATCGACGAGGTGCTCCCGCTGGACCGGGCCCGGGAGGGCTTCGAACGGCTTGAGTCGGGCGACCAGTTCGGCAAGATCGTGCTGACGGCCTCCTGATCGCCCGGCCGCCCGGCTTCCCGCCCCCCTCTCCCTGTTTCCTGATCCGCGTATCTCCCCGCGTGTCTCCTCACGTGCGCGCCTCGACGGCCGGCCCGGTCCTCCCCGGGCCGGCCGTTCGCATGTCAACTTGAGTTGACGCCTCTCGGGTGTCAATGTAAGTTGACATCATGACCGAAGCAACGGATCTCGCCCAGCGAGCCGGCGACCGCGACCCGCGGATCGGACTGCGGGCCGTGGCCGCGCTGCGCAGGCTGCTGGAGCAGCTGGAGGCGGTACAGGTGCGCAGCGCACGCAACCAGGGATGGTCGTGGCAGGAGATCGCCGCGGAACTCGGAGTCAGCAGGCAGGCCGCGCACAAGAAGTACGGGAGGCAGTGATGTTCGAACGCTTCACCAAGGACGCCCGCGCGGTGGTGGAGGAGGCGGTGGCGCACGCGGAACGGACCGCTGCGGAGCGGGTCGAGGAGACCCACGTCCTGCTCGCGCTCCTCGACCGTGAGGGCAGTCGCGGCTCGTTCGCGCTGGCGGCGCTCGGCCTGCCGCCGGGGCGGCGCGAGGACGTCGTACGGGAGCTGGGTGAGGCCCGCCGCCGTGGCGGGCTCTCCCGCGCCGACGCCGACGCCCTGTCCGGGCTGGGGATCGACCTCACGGAGATCGTCTCCCGGATCGAGGAGGCGCACGGAGAGGGGGCGTTGGCGGAGGGGGCATTGGCGGAGGGTGGCCAGGCCGGGTCCTTCACCCGGCGGTCGGGGCGGCGGCTCTTCGACCGCGGGGCCAGGGAACTGCTCACCGAGTCGCTGCGCATGACGCTCGGCCGCCGTGACCGGTGCATCGGCGACGAGCACCTGCTGCTCGCCCTGACGGCCCGCCCCGGCGTGCCCGCGGAGGTCCTCGCCGATCACGGCGTGACCCATGAGTCGCTCAGCCGGGTGCTGTACGGCGCCGACGCCGGGACGGAGCCCGGGCGCGACTCCGGTTCCGGTGAGGCCAAGGCCGGCTGAAGGGGCGGGTGGGGACGGGCGCCCGGTCGGCGCCCGCCTCGCCCGCCGCTCCTGTCACGCCTTCGGCGTGCGCAGTATCGCTCCGATGTGGGCCGCCGCCGTCGACAACCGGCCGCGGGCGTCGCGGAGCTGTTCGGAGGTGACGCCGTGGTCGCGGGCCGCGTCCCGGATGTCGTCCCGGAAGCGGTCGAGCAGCCGGTCCAGATCCCGGGCCGGATCGCCGGTGAGGTCCCCATGGGCCCAGGACGGCTCGTACTCGGCCGGGAAGTCCTCCGGGGTGCGGGTGTACTCCGGCGAGGGCGCCGTCGCCTTCTCGGCGCTTGCGCCGCCACCGGCGCGGCCGAAGCCGAGATCCTTGCCGAACTCCTTCCCGAAGTCCTTCCCGAAATCGCCGAACTCCTTGGCGAGTTCGGTCAGCCCCTCCCGGACACCCGTCGGCCAGTCGCCCCGCGCGAAGTGGTCCTGCACCTGCTCCTGGACCCGCCGGGAGATGCGCTGCAACTCCTCCTGGGCCTGGGTGCGGGCCCGGTCCTGGGCCTCCTTGGCCTGACGCCTGGCCCGCTGGGCCTCGTCACGGGCCCGGCGGCTCTCGTCCTTGGCCCGCCGGGCCTGCTCCTTCCACTCCTGCTTGACGCGCCGCATCTCCTCCTTGGCGATGCGCCACGACTCCTTGTCGCCGAAGTCCCCGTGCTCCCCACGGCTCCCGTGGTCCGTGTGGTCGCCGTGGCTGCCCGCTCCCGTCGAGGTGTCGCGCCGGGCCTCCGAGGCCGCGGCCCGCATCTCGCGGCGCAGATCGCCCGCCGCGCCGCGCACGTCGGCCCGGATCTCCGCGGCCAGTTCCGCGACCGACTCCCGGATCTCCAGTTCCAGGTCGGCCAGTTCGCCGCTGCGGTCGGCCAACTCGTCACGGCCGGCGTCCGTGATGGAGTACACCTTGCGGCCGCCCTCGGTGGTGTGGGTGACCAGGCCCTCCGCCTCCAGCTTGGCGAGCCGGGGGTAGACGGTGCCCGCCGAAGGGGCGTACAGCCCCTGGAAGCGCTCTTCGAGGAGGCGGATCACCTCGTAGCCGTGGCGCGGGGCCTCGTCCAGCAGTTTCAGCAGGTACAGGCGCAGGCGGCCATGGGCGAAGACGGGAGGCATGTCAGAGCACCTTCTTGTCGGTCTGGCCGTCGGCCGGGTCGCTGGTGGCGCCGGAACTCGAATTGTCCCCCGCGGAGGCGGCCGGTCCGCTCGCCGGGCCGTCACCCGAAGGCGTGGGCCCCGCACCCGTGTTCGTGTCCCACGGTTCCTCCTCGACCGCCGGGCGGCGCAGCAGGGCGATGGATCCGGACACCGTCGTCGCCTTCAGCCGGCCGTTGCCCGCACCGAGCCGGCCGGTGATCCGCTTGGCGCCCCACTGGCCGCCGACCCGCAGATCCTCGAAGGCGTTGGAGACGGTGCCGCTCGCGGTGTTGGCCTCCACCTCCGCGTCCGCCGGGTGCGGCAGCCGGATGGCGATCTCGCCCGAGACACTGGTCAGGCTGATCTCGGAGGGACTGCTCGTGGCGTCGACGTCGACGATCATCGAGCCGCTCACCGACTCGGCCTTCACGGAGGATCCCGCGGCCTCGACCACGGTCAGGTCGCCCGAGACGGAGTGGAAGCGCAGGTCCCCGGTGAGGGCCTGGGCCTCCACGCTGCCCGAGACGGTGTCCGCCTGAACCGGGCCCGCGAGCCCCACCAGCGTGGTGTCCCCGGTGACTCCCTTGACCTCGACCCGCCCGTCGACGCCGGAGACCACGGCCGCGGCGCCGACGACACCCACCTCGACGCGCGTCCCCGCCGGCACCGCCAGCGAGACGACGGCGCTGCGCCGCCAGCCCTTGCGGTCGAGCCACTTCAGGAGACCCTTCCAGGGCAGGTCCTCGTACGCCACCGTCAGCGTGCCGTCCTGCCGGGTCACGATCAGGGGCGGTCCCTCGATCGAGGAGACTTCCAGGCGGGCGGAACCTTCGTCCGTCCCCACGACGTTCACCGTTCCGTTGACGATGCGCACGTGCAGCTCGCTCACCGGCTCGTCGAAGGTGAGCTTCCTCGGCTCTGCGACGGACCACTCGGACATGGTGCGGACCTCCAGGACAGATCGTGACGGGTCGGGACGGGTGCCGGCGGGTGACGACGGGGTGTGGGCGGGTGACGCGATGTGGGCGACGCGGTCTCCCCGACGCGACGTGGGCGACACATCGCGATCGAGAGGACGCGCCATATCGCGTCTTCTTCAAAACACGATATATCGCGGACGGGGAAAGTCAATACACCCGTTCTGGCGATCAGCGGTCACTCGGGGCTGACGCATGGTCCTAGCGTGTGACCATGTCGACGGAAGATCTCCGGCCGGGCCC
Source organism: Streptomyces sp. NPDC002306 (assembly GCF_053593435.1). Taxonomy (NCBI): domain Bacteria; kingdom Bacillati; phylum Actinomycetota; class Actinomycetes; order Kitasatosporales; family Streptomycetaceae; genus Streptomyces; species Streptomyces sp. NPDC002306. The sequence continues at coordinate 119,230 of NZ_JBSFCK010000010.1, read as the reverse complement.
CCGACCAGACGGCCGTGCCGCCCCCGGCGCCCTGCTGCTCTGCCGGGCCGGCCCCGACTCCGTCGCCCCCGACGCGTACCTGCTGCGTGAGCGGATGCTGCTCGCCGGGGCCGGCGCCGAGTGGAGCGTCCTCGTCCCCGAGGGCAGACCGTGGCGCCACGGCGGCGAACCGGTCGACCGGGCCGTCGACGGCTGGGCCGCCGCTCTCGCCGCCGGCGCCCCCTGGCCCGTACTGGCCCTGTGGTGGGACGCCGACCGGGCCGGCTGCACCCTCGCCTCCGGCTTCCGCCGCCCCGTCGGCCAGGTCTGGCTGGCGGACGGCAGCCCGGTCGGCGAGCACGGGGCCCTGCGCGCCTTCGCCGACCGGCTGGGCCTGGACCTCCGAGCCCTGGATGGCCTGACCAGGCCCGATCCCGCGGCCGACGCCCGCGCGCGGCTGCGTGGCCTGCTGGCGGTCCTCGCGCGCGAGGGAGTCGTCCTGCCGCCCGGTCTCACGCCCGGCGAGCCCACCGAACGCCTCCGTGAGGCCGTCCGGGCCCGCCCCGACGCACGGCGGACCGAGGTGCTGGACCCGCACGAGACGGCCCGCGTGCGACGCGATGCCCTGGAGACCGGGAGCGGGACCGGCCGGGTCGGCCCCTGGTTCCCCTGGGCGGGCACACCCCTCGCGCGCGTGCTGGCCGTCGCCCAGGTGACCGCCGGTCTCCCGGTCATGGTCTGGGGTGTACGGCGCCGCAGCGGCGGCTGGCTCGCGGCGGGAACGCTGCTCCTGGCGCACGGCGCGCTGGGCCTGCTCTACGACCTGGGCCGGCCACGCGACTGACTCCGACCGTCACCGACCGTCACGCGAGAGACGCGACCGACCGCACGCACGCACGCGATGAACGCGAAAAGGGGCGCCCTGGAGGGGCGCCCCGCGCACGGCCGGGACGATCCGGACGAACCGGTCGGCCAAACGGGACGAGCGGACGGCCTGCTCAAGACGGCCTGCTCTGGGAAGAAGCGGACGGCCTGCTCCTACTCGTCCTCGTCGTCCTCGTCGTCGAGCCGCGCCAGCCACGTCGCCAGCCGTTCGACCGGCACCTCGAAGTCCGGGTTGAGGTCGACGAACGTGCGCAGCTGCTCGGCGAGCCACTCGAAAGTGACCTCCTCCTCGCCGCGCCGCTTTTCGAGCTCCTCGATGCCGCGGTCGGTGAAGTACACGAATGCTCCGCAAAGAAGTGGGTGTCAACGAACCTCTCCAGGCTATCCCGCCTGGTCGGGCGACGAACGGGGCCCTGCCTCGAGCCATGGAGGCTCGGGACAGGGCCCCGAAGGCGAACGGAGTCCGCAGGCCCGGGCCTACGCCTCGAACACCTCACGCACCAGCTGCTCCTGCTCCGCCTGGTGCCGCTTCGCCGAGCCCACCGCCGGGGACGACGAGTGCGGGCGCGAGATGCGGCGCAGACGCTCGCCGTGCGGCACGTCCGCGCCGACGGCCAGGTCCAGGTGGTCGATCAGGTTCAGGGCGATGAACGGCCAGGCACCCTGGTTGGCCGGCTCCTCCTGGGCCCAGAGGTACTTCTCCGCGTTCGGGTACTTGGCGATCTCGGCCTGGAGCTCGGCACCCGGCAGCGGGTACAGGCGCTCGACGCGGATGATCGCCGTCTCGGCGGCGGCCGGGTCCGACGCGCCACGCTTCTGACGCTCGCCCTCGATGTCGTAGTACACCTTGCCGGCGCAGAAGACGACCTTCTTCACGGCGGCCGGGTCGGCCGTCGAGTCGCCGATGACCGGGCGGAACCCGCCGGTCGTGAACTCCTCGGCCTTCGAGGCCGCCGCCTTCAGACGCAGCATCGACTTCGGGGTGAAGACGACCAGCGGCTTGTGGTGCGGGTTGTGCACCTGCCACCGCAGGAGGTGGAAGTAGTTCGACGGGAGCGTCGGCATCGCGACCGTCATGTTGTTCTGGGCGCACAGCTGGAGGAAGCGCTCGACACGGGCCGAGGAGTGGTCCGGGCCCTGGCCCTCGAAGCCGTGCGGCAGGAGCAGGGCGACCCCGCTGGTCTGGCCCCACTTCTGCTCCGACGACGAGATGTACTCGTCGACGATCGTCTGGGCACCGTTGACGAAGTCGCCGAACTGGGCCTCCCACATCACGAGCGCGTCGGGACGGGCCAGCGAGTAGCCGTACTCGAAGCCCATCGCCGCGTACTCGGACAGGAGGGAGTTGTAGACGTTCAGCCGGGCCTGGTCCTCGGACAGGTACAGCAGCGGCGTGAAGTCCTCGCCCGTCGCGCGGTCGATGATCACCGCGTGGCGCTGGCCGAACGTACCGCGCTGCGAGTCCTGGCCGGCCAGACGGACGGGGACGCCCTCCAGGAGGAGGGAGCCGATGGCGAGGGTCTCGCCCATGCCCCAGTCGATCGTGCCGTCCTCGACCATGGCCGCCCGGCGCTGGAGCTGCGGCAGCAGACGCGGGTGGACCGTGACGTGGTCGGGGATGTTGACCTGGGACTCGGCGATGCGCTTGACGACCTCGGCGGACACCGCGGTGTTCACGGCGACCGGGAACTCGGCCTGCGGGTCGGGCACCGCGACGGCGGTCGGCTGGGCCGTGGCCTCACGGACCTCCGTGAAGACCTTCTCCAGCTGGCCCTGGTAGTCCTGGAGCGCCTGCTCGGCCTCTTCCAGGGTGATGTCGCCGCGACCGATGAGGGACTCGGTGTACAGCTTGCGCACCGAGCGCTTCTTGTCGATCAGGTCGTACATCAGCGGCTGGGTGAAGGCCGGGTTGTCCGACTCGTTGTGACCGCGGCGGCGGTAGCAGAGGAGGTCGATCACGACGTCCTTGTTGAACGCCTGGCGGAACTCGAAGGCGAGCCGCGCGACGCGGACCACGGCCTCCGGGTCGTCGCCGTTCACGTGGAAGATCGGGGCCTCGATCATGCGGGCCACGTCCGTCGCGTACATGGAGGAACGCGAGGACTCGGGGGCCGCGGTGAAGCCGACCTGGTTGTTGATGACGATGTGGACCGTGCCGCCGGTGCGGTAGCCGCGCAGCTGCGACATGTTCAGGGTCTCGGCCACCACGCCCTGGCCCGCGAAGGCCGCGTCGCCGTGGATCGCCACCGGCAGCACGGTGAAGTCCGTACCGCCCTTGTTGATGATGTCCTGCTTGGCGCGGGCGATGCCCTCGATGACCGGGTCGACCGTCTCCAGGTGGGACGGGTTGGCGGCCAGCGAGACGCGGATCTGCTCGCCGTCCAGGCCGGTGAAGGTGCCTTCGGCGCCCAGGTGGTACTTGACGTCACCGGAGCCGTGCATCGACTTCGGGTCGAGGTTGCCCTCGAACTCGCGGAAGATCTGCGCGTACGACTTGCCGACGATGTTGGCGAGGACGTTCAGGCGGCCGCGGTGGGCCATGCCGACGACGACCTCGTCGAGGCGGGACTCCGCCGCGCTGTCGAGGACCGCGTCCAGCAGCGGGATGACGGACTCGCCGCCCTCCAGGGAGAAGCGCTTCTGGCCGACGTACTTCGTCTGGAGGAAGGTCTCGAAGGCCTCCGCCGCGTTCAGCCGGCGCAGGATGCGCAGCTGCTCCTCGCGCTCCGGCTTGGCGTGCGGGCGCTCCACGCGGTCCTGGATCCACTTGCGCTGCTTCGGGTCCTGGATGTGCATGAACTCGATGCCGGTGGTGCGGCAGTACGAGTCGCGCAGCACGCCGAGGATGTCGCGCAGCTTCATCAGGGACTTGCCCGCGAAGCCGCCGACCGCGAACTCGCGCTCCAGGTCCCACAGGGTGAGGCCGTGCTCGTTCACGTCGAGGTCGGGGTGCTTGCGCTGGCGGTACTCCAGCGGGTCGGTGTCGGCCATGACGTGGCCGCGGACCCGGTAGGAGTGGATCAGCTCGAAGACGCGGGCGGCCTTCGTGACGTCGTCGTCGTGCGAGGCGTCGATGTCCTTGAGCCAGCGGACCGGCTCGTAGGGGATGCGCAGCGCCTCGAAGATGTCGTCGTAGAAGCCGTTCTCGCCGAGCAGGGAGTTCGCGACGACGCGCAGGAACTCGCCGGAGGCGGCGCCCTGGATGACCCGGTGGTCGTAGGTCGACGTGAGCGTCATGACCTTGGAGATGCCGAGCTTGTTCAGGGTGTCCTGGGAGGTGCCCTGGAACTCCGCGGGGTAGTCCATGGAGCCGACGCCCATGATGACCGACTGTCCGGGCATCAGGCGCGGGACCGAGTGGACGGTGCCGAGGCCGCCGGGGTTGGTCAGGGAGACCGTCACGCCGGTGAAGTCGTCCATCGTCAGCTTGCCGTCACGGGCGCGGCGGACGATGTCCTCGTAGGCCTGCCAGAACTCGAAGAAGTTCAGCGTCTCGGCCTTCTTGATGCCGGCGACGACGAGCTGGCGGTCACCGTTCGGCTTCACCAGGTCGATGGCGAGGCCGAAGTTGACGTGCGGCGGCTTGACGAGGGTGGGCTTCCCGTCCTTCTCCGCGTAGTGCCAGTTCATCGACGGCATGGCCTTGATGGCCTGCACCATCGCGAAGCCGATCAGGTGCGTGAAGGAGATCTTCCCGCCCCGGGCGCGCTTCAGATGGTTGTTGATGACGATGCGGTTGTCGAACAGCAGCTTCACCGGGACAGCGCGCACGGACGTGGCCGTGGGCAGCTCCAGGGAGGCGTTCATGTTCTTCGCGACCGCGGCGGAGGGACCGCGCAGCGTCACGAACTCGGGACCCTCCGCGGCCGGGGCGGCAGGCTCGGCCTTCGCCCGGGCGGCCGGAGCCGCGGCGGCGGGCTTCGCCTGCGCCGGGGCCGGCACCGCGGCGGGCGCCGGTGCGGCGGCCGCGGGCTTCGCGGGAGCGGCCGGCGCGGGAGCGGCCGGAGCCGGCGCGGCGGCGGCCGGTGCGGCCTGAACCGCGGCGGCGGGCGTCGGAGTGGTGGCCCCTGCGGCCCCCGCGGCCGCAGGTCCCGCCGGAGCCGGTGAGCTTGCCGCTCCCGACTTGTAGTCGGCGAAGAAGTCCCACCAGGCACGGTCTACCGAATTCGGGTCCTGGAGGTACTGCTGATAGATCTCGTCGACGAGCCACTCATTGGGGCCGAACGCCGCTGCGGGGTTCTTGCCCGCTTGGTCGGCTTCGGTCGAGATGCTCGATGCGTTACTGGGGGACTGTGGCGACACGGCGGCAACCGCCCTCTTCCGCTTCACAAGGTGATGGACAGCGGAAATAAAGGCTACGCCCCCATGGCCGGGAAGGTCAGGTCGGGCCGGTTCATCGTCGCGAAAGTCACACCGGAAAGCGTGTTTCGGGGGTGGAAATGGCGGGAAACAAGTGTGGTTCCGCTTCGCGGTGGGTGCGCCGATGCAGGCCCTGCACGTCGATGACGTGGGCCTATGCCTGATCACGCGGGTCCGACGGCGCGGCCGCTCGCGGATCTTGTGGCTCCGGTTCGAACTTTACGTCAACTTGGCACGGATGACAGTCCCGGAAGAGTGACGATGATCCTGCACCCGCGATCGGATTCGGCCACGCCGATCCGGCCGCCGTGCAGATCCACCGCCCACCGGGCGATCGCCAGTCCCAGTCCGGTGCCGCCGTCGCTGCCCGGCCCGTGCGGCCGGTTCACGGATCCCCGGTTGAACCGCTCGAAGACCCGGTGCCACTCCGAGCGCGGAATGCCGGGCCCCTCGTCCAGGACCTCCAGCGTCAGCGACTCCGGCCGCGCCCCGCGCCGCGCCTTGACCGTCACCCGGCCGTGCGGCGGACTGTGCTTGACCGCGTTGTCGATGAGGTTGGCGACGACCTGGTGGATCCGCTCCGGGTCCGCGTGCGCGGTCAGCTCCGGCGGGGACACGTCCAGGTGCAGATGGACGTCCGTGCGGGTGTGGCTGCCGGAGCCCGAGGCGATGCCCGGGCGCCCGGAGGCGACCATGTTGGCCTCCTTCAGCACACCGGACAGGTACGGCCACACCTCGAACCGCCTCAGGCGCAGCGGTACGACGCCGTTGTCCAGCCGGGACAGGTCGAGCAGCGTCTCCACCAGCCGCCCGAGCCGTTCCGTCTGCTTCAGGGCGGTGCGCATGGTCTCGGTGTCCGCCGCCGCGATCCCGTCCACGACGTTCTCCAGCACGGCGCGCAGACCCGCGATGGGCGTGCGCAGCTCGTGCGAGACGTTGGCCACCAGCTCCTTGCGCTGGAGGTCCTGTGCCTCCAGCTCGTCGGCCATGACGTTGATCGTCTGCGCCAGGTCGCCCAGCTCGTCCCGGCGGCTCTCCCGCACCCGGCGGGTGTAGTCGCCGTGCGAGATGGACCGGGCCACCTTGTTCATCTCGTCCAGCGGCGAGGTGAGCGAATGCGCCACGAACTGCGTGATCAGCAGTGTGGCGATCATCGAGAAGACCGTGATGAAGCGCAGCTCCGTCTTGGTGTGCACCGCGATCATCGACAGCCCGGTGGTGATGAGCACCGAGATGACGACCAGCGCACCCAGCTTGGTCTTGATCGAGAACGGGCGTACGCCGCCCCAGGGCTCCCCGGGGCTCCTCCGTGCGGCCGACCGCCCGTCGCTCATGGCGTCGGGGTCTCCAGCGCGTAGCCCACACCGTGCACGGTGCGGATCCGCTCGGCACCGATCTTCCGGCGCAGCGCCTTGATGTGGCTGTCGACGGTACGGGTGCCGGAGGCGTCCGCCCAGTCCCAGACCTCCGCCAGCAGCTGCTCCCGGGAGAGCACCGCGCGCGGGGTGTTCGCCAGGCACACCAGCAGGTCGAACTCGGTGGGCGTCAGGTGGACGTCCTCGCTGCGCACCCGCACCCGGCGCTGCGCGTGGTCGATCTCCAGCTCGCCGAGGCGCAGGATGCCGCTGCGCGGCGTCGACGCGGCCACGACGGCCCGCTCGACCCGGCGCAGCAGCACGTGCACGCGCGCGGCGAGCTCGCGCATCGAGAACGGCTTGGTCATGTAGTCGTCGGCGCCCACGCCGAGCCCGACCAGCATGTCGGTCTCGTCGTCACGCGCGGTCAGCATCAGCACCGGCACCGGCCGCTGGGCCTGCACACGACGGCAGACCTCCAGACCGTCGAAACCGGGCAGCATGATGTCGAGGATCAGCAGATCGGGCTGCCAGGCCTCGGCGGTGTCGACGGCCGCGGGGCCGTCGCCCGCGGTTTGCACCAGAAATCCCTCGGCGCGCAGTCGGGCCGCGATGGCGTCGACGATCGTCGGGTCGTCTTCGACCACCAGGACCCGTCGCTGGGCGCCCTGAGTCGCCGTCGCCGTGCCGCTGTGGGAGGTATGTGTCTGCTCCATCGCCCGCCCCTGAGTGTGCTTTCCGGAATCAGTGGGGTGATTCCTTGGTCTGCGCATGCTTGCGATTGACGCTTGAATGATCCGCGTCAGGCAGCAGCGTACGGGGAGTCACCACGGCTTTGCTATCCAGGGCGGACGGCGAGGTGAACCACGTCGGGAACGCCCCGGGCAACGGGGATCTCTTCGGTACGCACCTGCGTGAAACCGGCATTCCACAAGGTTCCCTCGAATTCCGGTGACGGCTGGGCCGACCACACCGCGAGCACTCCGCCGGTCTTCAACGCCCTTGCGCAGCCTGCCAGTCCGGCCGGTGAATACAGCCCCTCGTTGCCCTCCGTGACCGTCCAGCCCGGTCCGTTGTCGATGTCGAGGCACAGCGCGTCGAACGTGTCGGATGTCTCATTGACGTAGTCGATCAAGTCGGCTCGGGCGATCTCCGTGCGCGGGTCCGCGAGAGCCGCGCGGGACACCCCGGACAGGGGGCCCTGCCGGTGCCAGTCGATGACGGCGGCCTCGCGCTCCACCACCGTGATCCGGCCCCAGCGGCCGTCCGCCGCGGCGTGTGCGAGCGAGAAGCCGACGCCCAGGCCGCCGATCAGCACGGCCGGCCCGGAGCGGGTGCCGAGGGCGGCGAGTGCCGCGTCGACGAGCAGCCGCTCCGAGCGGCCGTCGGAGGTGTCCATCAGGAAGCAGCCGTTGGCGATGATCTGGAGTAACTCGCCGTGGCGGCGCAGCACGACCTCGCCGTACGGCCCCTCACGACGGTCCAGGACTTCGGGGATGTCGTACGACGTGGCCATCCGCCCATCCTGTCAGCTCGCTCCGCCCGGACCGGGCGGAACGTGAGGTCGGTCAGGGCGGCTTCCGGGGTCGGCGAAGCAGGGAGGGAAGAGAAAAGGGAGAGAAAAGGAGGAGGAAGGGAGGGGGAAGGGAGGAGGAAAGGAGGGGGATGCGGCTGCCCGCGGGCGGGGACAGCCCCGGGCGGGGGAGCGTCCCGGACGCGGGAGTCGTCTGAGACTGAGAGGTTGCTGTGAATCGGCGCCCGCGTGGCGCCGGTCATAGACACCGGCCCTGTGGGGCGCGAAGGGTGGGGCGAAACGGAAGGAGCGCCTCACGTTGGAACGGACCGCGCCCGCCGACCCCGCGACGGCTCCGGACGTCCCATCGCGGGACGTCTTCGGACTGCTGGACGGGATGCCCCGGCAGCGCACCCCGGCCCCCGCGCCCGAGCCCGCGCCGCCCTTCGAGGCGGCACGTCCCCGCCCCCGGGTCCGCCCCCGGATCCGTCCCTGGCGGCTGTTCCCCACCCCCACCGGCACGCCGTTCACCTTCGCCTTCGCGGTCGTCCTGACCCTCACCTCACTGATCACGGCCTACGCCGACCCCGCCCTGGTGCATGCCCTGCACCAGGGCTCCAGCACCGATGTGGCGCACCTCCTGCGCACCCCCGTCCTCGTCCTGTCGGCCAGCGCGCTGTGGATCGCGGGCGGCGTGGCGTCGCCGTACGCGATCGGCTTCCTGCTCGTCCTCACGGCCCTGGAGCGCAGGACGGGCGGCCTGCGCACGGCCGGTGTCTTCCTGCTCGGGCACGTGCTGGCCACCCTCGCCACCGAGGTCCCGGTCGGGCTGGCCGTGCTGGTCGGACACCTTCCCGCGAGCTCCCTGCACCGCTCCGACTACGGCATCAGCTTCGGTGTCGCCACCAGCGTCGGCGCCCTGGCGGGCCTGCTCACCCCATGGCTGCGGTGGCCGTTGCTCGCGGTGTTCGGCGGGGTGGTCGCACAGGGACTCGTCGAGCTCCCCGATCCCCTGACGAACTGGGGGCACGCGATGTCCCTGGCCATCGGCGTCGCCACCTGGCCGGCGCTGCGGCGATGGCACCGGAGCCGCACCGCCGCCCTCGAACCTGCCTGAGCCCGGTCAGGGCGCGGTCAGGGCACGGCCTGAGTCCGGTCAGGACTTCAAGCCGGGGACCACACGTACGGGGTCGTCGTGGTCACCGCCCGGAAGCCCAGTCGTCGCAGGATGGGCGCGCTGTCGTCGGAGGCGTCCACGTGCAGGTAGCGGACACCGCGGGCGGCGGCGAGCCCGGCGCGGGCGGCCACCAGGGCGCGGTAGATGCCCTTGCCGCGCCACTCGGCGAGCGTGGAGCCGCCGGTCAGCGCGCCGAACTCGGTGCCGGGGCGGAAGGCCAGCCAGGCCGCGGAGACCACCTCGCCGCCCGCCTCGGCTACCAGGACCGCGATCTCGTCCGGCGCGCGCGAGACGCGACCGATGAGGTCGTCGGCGATCGCGCTCAGATCCGTTTCCCAGATGGCCGTCTCCAGGGCGGCCACCCGGTGCATGTCGGCGTCGGCGGTGACCTGTCGCAGGGCGACTCCGTCGGGCAGTACGGGCGTTTCCACCGCCAGTTCCGCCACGGTGGCGACGAGTACGGTCTCCTGCGCCTCCGGTACGAAGCCCGCCGCGCGCAGCCGGTCCGTGAGGTCGGCCGGGGTGTCGTGCCCACGGACCTTCCACTCCACGGCCTGCCCGCGCGCGGCGAAGTGGTCCCGCTGCCGGACGATCAGCTCGTCGACCGCCGGGCCGCGCAGGCCGCCCAGGTCGCGCGGCCCGCTGACGAAGCCGCGGAAGCCGAGGTCCATGCGGAGCAGCGGACCGTCGAACTCGTGCGCGACTCCGGGGGGCGGGGTGCGGCGCAACTGGGCGTCGTAGGCGTCGAGCAAGATCTGTGTATCCGTCATGCGGAGAAGGTTCGAGCCGGGACCCAGGCGAGCGCAACGCACTTTCCCGGCCGCGCGTTCGACGCGCGGCCAAGCGAATCGGTGCCGGAGTCGGAGCCGGTGCCAGGCGCCGACGCTGTTCAGGCGGAGGCGGAGGCGATGGCGGCGGGTGTCGTGGGGCGGGTGAACCTCGCGCTCGTGAGCGGTGCCACCACCCGCCAGCCCAGCGTCTCGTACAGCGCCCGCCCCGCCGGGGTACCGGCCAGCACGCCGGTCTCCGCCCCCTGCTCGGCCGCCGCCCGCTGGAGCGTCCGCATCACCGTGCCGCCGAGCCCGCGCCGCCGGTGTGCGGGCGACGTCTCGATCTGGTCGGCGACGGCGGTCCCGCCGACCGGGGTGATCTGGCCGCGCGCGGCCAGGGAGCCGTCGGGGGCCGTGACCATCGCGCGGATCACGCCGCCGCGCGACCAGACGCGCGGCCGGTAGCCGTCCGGGAGGTCCGCCAGGCCGCCCGCCCCCGGGACCGAAGCCGACGCGGGACCCGGCCGGGGGACCGTCAGCGGGACCGTCATCAGGTAGCCCGGCTCGGGGTCCACCCACCAGCCCGCGCCCAGCAGGCCCGCGACCACGGAGGGGTCGTGGAAGACCTTGAGCCACACCCCGTCCCCCGTCACCGCGTCGGCCACCTTGCGCACCGCCGCCCCGTCGACGGCGTCCCCGACCGCGCCGAAGACGTGCCGCGTGACCTGGCGTTCCAGGCCCACGTCGATCGTGCAGCCCCAGGGCTCGATCACCGGCGGGGCCGCCCCGCGCGAGACGACCCATCCGTCGACCCAGCTCCGGACGATTCCGTCCATGACATCCCCCTGTAACAGTCGTAGGCGGTGTGTAGGCATTACCGAGAGGACCATATGCCGGGCGGCACCCTTCTCGACAGTGGTCTCTACAGGCGGCCTCTAAAAGGTGGCCCAGACAGGCGGACGATTGCCGCAGGAAAGCGCGGAGGACGGGGGCGGTGGCCGTCGGTGAGGGTAGGGGCAGTGGGTCGGTGGCCTGATCCATCCGCCGGTCTTGATCGCTGCCGAGCCCGCTGATTACGTGGCGGGCATGACCGAACTCGGATCCGTCGCCTGGCCGCCTGCCCCGATCAGGACCGAGAGGCTCGTGCTCCGCGAGCCCGAGGCCCGGGACCGTGCGGCGTTCGTCGAGCTGCTGGCGTCGCCGGAGGTGCACGCCTACCTCGGCGGTCCCCGCCCGCGTGACGAACTCGAGCGCGAACTGCCCGCGGCGCCCGAGCGGTGGCCCGGGAGTTTCGTCGTCGATCTCGACGGATCGATGATCGGCCACATCCTGCTCAGGAGGGCGACGGAGCACCGCCGTCCGGCCGCCGCGGGGAAAGCCGACCTCGGCTACCTGTTCCTGCCGCGGGCGTGGGGATCCGGGTACGCCGCCGAGGCGTGCGCGGCGGCACTCGACTGGTTCGACGGCGTCCTTCCCGGCGAGCCGGTGGTGCTCACCACCCAGTCCGCCAACGTCGGCTCGATGCGCCTCGCGGCGAAGCTCGGGTTCACCGAGGTGGAGCGGTTCCAGGCCTGGGACGCCGAGCAGTGGCTCGGCGTGCGGTCCCCGGTCACGCCCTCCGCGTGAGCTGGTGCTCGACCGTGCGGATCGGTGACTCGACAGCACCGCCGGGAGACGGCCCGTCAGGCGGGCCCCGGCGCCAAGAGGCCCACGTCGAAGGGCACGACCGACGTGATCGCTCAGAGCGAACAGACGTCGGGGAACATTCGGAGGCTCACGTGCATTGAGTCGGCATAGCTCAACTTGAGTGCCGAAGGGGAGATCATGGCTTCGACGTCCACATCGCTCACTCTGCCTGTGCTGCCGCTCGACGACGAGGTCGTGCTGCCCGGGATGGTGGTACCGCTCGACCTGAACGACGCCGACGTACGGGCCGCCGTGGAGGCCGCCCAGGCCGCCTCGCGGTCCGAGCCCGGTAAGCCCAGGGTGCTGCTGGTGCCGAGGATCGACGGTACCTACCCGGGCACCGGTGTGCTCGGCACGGTCGAGCAGGTCGGCCGGCTGGCCGACGGCGACCCGGGCGCGCTGATCCGCGGCCGGGGCCGGGTGCGCATCGGCGCCGGCACGACCGGACCGGGTGCCGCGCTGTGGGTCGAGGGGACCCGGATCGACGAGAGCGTGCCCGAGCCGCTGCCCGGTCACGTCACCGAACTGGTCAAGGAGTACAAGGCCCTCGCCACCGCCTGGCTGCGCAAGCGCGGCGCCTGGCAGGTGGTGGACCGTGTGCAGGCCATCGACGAGGTCTCCACGCTCGCCGACAACTCCGGCTACTCGCCGTTCCTGACCACCGAACAGAAGGTGGAACTGCTGGAGACCACCGATCCGGTGGCCCGTCTGAAGCTCGCCACCCAGCAGCTGCGCGACCACCTCGCCGAGCAGGACGTCGCCGAGACGATCGCGAAGGACGTCCAGGAAGGCGTCGACAAGCAGCAGCGGGAGTTCCTGCTCCGGCGCCAGCTGGAAGCGGTGCGCAAGGAACTGCGCGACCTGAACGGCGAGAAGGACGGCGAGGAGTCCGACGACTACCGCTCCCGTGTCGAGGCCGCCGACCTCCCCGAGACGGTCCGTGAGGCCGCCCTCAAGGAGGTCGACAAGCTGGAGCGGTCCAGCGACCAGTCGCCCGAGGGCTCGTGGATCCGCACCTGGCTCGACACCGTGCTGGAACTGCCGTGGAACGAGCGGACCGAGGACGTGTACGACATCCAGGGCGCCAAGGCGGTCCTGGACGCCGAGCACGCGGGTCTGGAGGACGTGAAGGAGCGGATCACCGAGTACCTGGCGGTCCGCAAGCGCCGTACCGACCGCGGCCTGGGTGTCATCGGCGGCCGGCGCGGCGGTGCCGTACTCGCCCTGGTGGGCCCGCCTGGTGTCGGAAAGACCAGCCTGGGTGAATCGGTCGCCCATGCCATGGGACGCAAGTTCGTGCGGGTCGCCCTCGGCGGCGTCCGTGACGAGGCCGAGATCCGCGGCCACCGGCGTACGTACGTCGGCGCGCTGCCCGGCCGCGTGGTCCGCGCGATCAAGGAGGCCGGGTCCATGAACCCGGTGGTCCTGCTCGACGAGATCGACAAGGTGGGCTCCGACTACCGCGGCGACCCGGCCGCGGCGCTGCTCGAAGTCCTCGACCCGGCGCAGAACCACACCTTCCGCGACCACTACCTGGAGGTCGAGCTCGACCTGTCCGACGTGGTGTTCCTCGCCACCGCCAACGTGCTCGAGGCGATCCCGGAGGCCCTGCTCGACCGTATGGAGCTGGTCCGCCTGGACGGTTACACCGAGGACGAGAAGGTCGTCATCGCCCGTGACCACCTGCTGCCGCGCCAGCTGGAGCGGGCGGGGCTCGGCGACGACGAGGTGGTCCTGGACGAGAGCGCGCTGCGCAGGCTCGCCGGCGAGTACACGCGCGAGGCGGGTGTCCGCACCCTGGAGCGGTCCCTCGCGCGGCTGCTGCGCAAGGTGGCGGCCCAGCACGAACTGGGCGAGCGCGAGCTGCCGTTCACCATCACGGACGGTGACCTGCGCGCGCTGATCGGCCGGCCGCACCACGTGCCCGAGTCGGCCCAGGACCCGGCCGAGCGCCGTACGGCCGTCCCCGGTGTGGCCACCGGGCTCGCGGTCACCGGCGCGGGCGGCGACGTCCTGTTCGTCGAGGCGTCGCTGGCCGACCCGGAGACGGGCGCGGCGGGCCTGACCCTCACCGGTCAGCTGGGCGACGTGATGAAGGAGTCGGCGCAGATCGCGCTCAGCTTCCTGCGGTCGCACGGCGCCGAACTGGAACTGCCGGTCGCCGATCTGAAGGACCGGGGTGTGCACATCCACTTCCCGGCGGGCGCGGTCCCCAAGGACGGTCCGAGCGCCGGCATCACGATGACGACGGCCCTCGCGTCGCTGCTGTCGGGCCGGCTGGTCCGTACGGACGTGGCGATGACCGGCGAGGTCTCGCTGACCGGGCGGGTGCTGCCGATCGGCGGGGTGAAGCAGAAGCTGCTCGCCGCGCACCGGGCGGGGGTCACCACCGTGATCATCCCCAAGCGCAACGAGCCCGACCTGGACGACGTCCCGGCGGAGGTGCTGGACAAGCTCGACGTCCACGCCGTCACGGACGTCCGCCAGGTCCTGGAACTGGCGCTGGCACCGGCCACGAACAGCGCGGCGCCGGAGGTTCCGGTGGCGGCGTGACGGACGCCATCGGATGAGGAAGGCCCGGGCCCTCGTGAGGGAGGTCCGGGCCTTCGTCGTGCCGGGTGGTCGGGTGCGCGGGCAGGCGCGCGGGTGTTCGGCGCCGGTCGGTGCGCGCGGGGCGGGCGTGCGGCGCCGCCCGGTGCGCGCGGGGGTCAGCCGTTGGCGAGTGCCACCACCCGGTCGAGCGCCCCGTTGAACTTGTCGTGGTCGCCGACCGTGGGGCCGGACGACGTGTACTGCCACATCGTGTAGTACGACCAGCCGGCCGGCAGGGTCCCCGGGCCGGTCGCGTACCGCGCGATCCACAGCGGGTTGGCGGCCGCGAAGCCGCCGTAATTGCCGGTGCACTGGGTCCACCAGGAGGTGGCCGTGTAGATCACCGCGTCGCGGCCGGTGCGGGCCCTGTAGGTGTTCAGGAAGTCCGCGATCCAGCCGACCATCGCGCCGGCCGTCTTGCCGTAGCAGGCGGCGCCGTACGGGTTCCACTCGATGTCGAGGGCGCCCGGCAGCGTCCTGCCGTCCCTGGACCAGCCGCCGCCGTGGTCGACGAAGTAGTTGGCCTGGGCGGCGCCGCCGGTGGTGTCGGGGGTGGCGAAGTGGTAAGCGCCGCGGATCATGCCGACGTTGTAGGAGCCGTTGTACTGCTGGGCGAAGTACGGATTCGTGTAGTACGTGCCTTCCGTGCCTTTGGCGTACGCCCACTTGACCCCGCTGCTCCACAGGGTCGACCAGGCGACGTCGCCCTGGTGGCCGGAGACGTCGACACCCTCCGTCTGTGTGGCGTCACCCGTGGTGGGGGTTCCGCCCTGGCCGTCGTGGGCCACCACGCCCATGCCCATCTCGGCGGTGCCGCGGGCCGGGACGCCGGCCGCCCGGGCGGTGGCGGGGAAGGTGAGGGAGAAGGCGGCGAGCAGGAGCGCGACGGCGGCGGTGGCGGCGCGCGTGAGCATGGAGCCGGACCTGTGCACGGGCATGACGTGCCTCCGAGGCTTGGAGGTGGGGGGAAGGGGTCGGATCACCCACGCTTGTGGCGTGGGCATGCCATGCGTTGCCTGGTAAAGAAGCTACGCACGTGGACGAGGCCGTGGGAAGGGGGTCCGGGGGCTGCCGTTGGTCTGAGCCTGCGAAATACTGGCGGAGCTGCGGCGATGACGGATTGTGGCGAGAACTTTCAGGATCGGGCAACCGGATCAGGAGTGCTGACGTGCACGAGGGTGGAAACGGCGACGCACAGCGAGACGAGGTGCGGGCGCTGCGCGGTGGCGCGGACCAGGAATTCCTCTCCCTGGAGCGCGAGTTGACGGTGCTCCTGCGACGCGCGCGGGCCAGCCAGGGCGAGATGGCCCGTGAGGTCCACCCGGACCTGGAGTCCGCCGCGTACGGGTTGCTCGTGCGGCTGGAGGAGTGCGGCCGGCAGCGTGCCACCGAGCTCGCCGGCTACATCGGCGTCGGCAAGGCCACCATGTCCCGGCAGCTGCGCGCCCTGGAGGAACTCGGCCTGGTCACCCGCGAACCGGATCCCGCGGACGGCCGGGCCTGGCTGGTGGACCTCACGCCGGAAGGCCGCGGCCGGGTCGGCAAGGTGCGCGAGGCCCGCCGGGGGCGGTACGTGAACCAGCTCGCGCACTGGGACCGCGGCGAGGTCGCGGAACTGGCCCGGTTGCTGCAGCAGTTGAACCGGCAGACGGAGAAGTAGCAGCGAGCGGCGGTGCCGTCCTCGGGGCGGGCGCCGGATCCCGCCCCGCGGTTCTCCCCGCGCCTCACCATTCCACGTAGACGGCCGTCGCGTCGTCGTGCGTCTTGCTCCGCCCCAGGTACCGGCGTTCGGTATCGGCGAGTTCCAGCTCCCTGACCCGGTCCACCAGGGCCCGTGGCCCTTCCTTCCGTACGAGGGTGAAGCAGGCCGCCCAGTCGCCCTCCCGGAACTTCTCCACCCAGCGCGTCGCCCCGTCCGTGAGCGCGGCCAGGGCGTCGACCCCGGCGCGCGGCACGGTGCCGGTCACGGCACGGGCGGCCACCGCCGGATCGGCCGCCGCGGTGAAGAAGCCGCCCTCCTTGTTGCGGACGGTGGCGTCCACGACGGCGTCGGTGGCGAGGGAGGAGCGGGGCAGCCGGGCGATGCGGTCGTCCAGGACCGGGGTGACCGTGCCGTCCGGGGACCGGAGCAGCAGAGCCGAGTCGGAGAGCACCAGGTACTCCACGGTTTCCCGGGACCAGCGGGCGAGGACGACGGTTGCCTGTGGAGTGCGCGGGTGAGAAAGGTCACAGGTGTCCGCGTGGGCCTCCGCGGTGCGGGAGATGGCACGGCTGAGCGCCTCGGCCAGGGGGACATCCGGGCGGGAAACGGTCAGTTCGGTCAGGGCGCCGCCCAGGCGCGCGGTGTACCAGGGGACCGTATGAAGACAGCCGGTGGCGCCTTGCGGTGGCGTCACGCCGTCCAGGACGACGAGTGAACCACCCTGTCCGGAAGCGGGTAGTCCGACACTGGCGAAGTCCTCGTTGGGGTGGTCCCGGCGGCCGGGCTCCGACACAAGTTCGGTACGCATTCGGCCAGTCTGCACGACCCCTTCACAAGGTGCGCGAAAGGCTGCCATCCGTCGCCGCATCCCTGTACCGGCGCAGGTCAGACGCCTGGTTTGCGGGGAATGGGACGCTCCGGGAAGGTGTGGCGGCGAATACTGCCAAAGCCCGTCGCCCACGTCCAACCGGCCCGCCGGACAGGGCCGTGACCCGCGCCTCGGGAACTTGCCCACCAACTCCCCTCCGATGTTCACTCCTTCGGGTGGCGGGTCAGATGATGCGGGACCGCTGCCCACTGGCACTGGAAGGGTCGAGGGCCGGTGGGGGTGCCCCCTGCTCGGGCGAAGCCGAGAGCTCCGGGGAGGCCGTACGAGCCCATTGACGGAACGTCATCCGGGCCCATGGGTACACGAATCAGGAATGCGAGCACCGGTGCAGAAGACGCGGCCTCGGCGCACAGGAAAGAAGTCGGCCTCCGAAGGGGACGCGCAGAGCACCTCCGTCGGCAGGGGCCGTCCCACCCACGTACGCAACCGGCTCATCGTCGCCGTGGCCGTGGTGGCCGCGGCCGTCGCCGGCGCGGGAGCCCCTTCGTTGCTGACCGCCTCCGGGCAGGTCGGTGACTCCCAGAATCTGGTGACACTCGCCGGGCAGACCCAGGACGCGCTGGTGCTGGCCCACTCGCTCGCCGACGAGCGGGACGAGGTCACCTCCTACGTCGCGGCGGGCCGGCCCAAGTCCAAGGCGCCCGCGGAGCAGCGCAGCGCCCGGGTCGACCGGCTGGCGGAGGACCTGCGCGCCGACCCCGACGCGCCGGCCTCGCTGCGGGCCGACCTCGACGAGGTCGCGGCCGTGCGCAGAGCGGCGCTCACCGGCAAGAGCAGTGCTCTGGAAACACACCGGGCCTACTCCGCCGCCATCACCGAACTCCACCGGCTCGCGGAGCGGCTGGCCGAACAGATGCCGGTCCGCGCGGGCTCCGGCGCGTACGCCCTCGCCGAGCTCGACTCCGCCGTCCAGCAGGCCGCCGCCGCCCGTGGGCTGCTGCTGGCCGCGCTCAGCGTGCCGACGGAGACCGAGACGGTCCTCAGCCCCACCACCGGCCTGCCGGTCACGGTCCAGGTCTCCTCCGACGCCGACACCGAGCAGCGCGACGCCCTCACGGCCGCCGCCCAGCAGGCCCGGCTGCGCTCCGACGCGGCTCTCCTCGACTTCCGCGACTCCGCGCCCAAGTCGGCCATCTCCTCCTACGACTCCACGGTCACCGGCCCCGAGGTCGACACCGCGGACCGGTACCTCGCCCGGCTCACCGACCAGCCGGAGCTGTCCGACGGCGAACTCGCCACCAGCGCCAAGAAGCTCGACGCGGCCCTCACCGCCCGCGTCGAGCTGATGCGCGGCGCGGAGTCCTCGCTCTACGAGCACCGCGCCAAGGACCTCGCCACGCTGCGCGACGACGACGTCACCGCGCTGGAGATCCGTGTCGCCGCCCTGGGCGCGCTGCTGCTGCTCACTCTCGGCATCGCCACCGCCATGGCCCGCTCCCTCACCCGGCCGCTCTCCGTGCTGCGGCGCGGTTCGGCCCGGCTGGCGGACGCCGAGCACCCCGCCGCCGAGGAACCCGTCAAGTTCACCGGCCGCAACGACGAGTTCGCCCAGGTCGTCCGCTCGGTCAACGCCCTGCACGCGCACGCCGCCGCCCTCCACGAGCGCATCGCCACCCTGGAGGCCGACCGCAAGCACCTCGTCGGCCAGCGCCAGAAGATGGCCGACGCCCGCGAGGAGCTGCGCGCCGATCTCACCGATTCCGCCGCCCAGCTGGAGCGGCTGCGCACCAGCATCGGCGGCACCTTCGTCAACCTCGCGCTGCGCACCCTCGGCCTGGTCGAGCGGCAACTCGCGGTGATCGAGGGCCTGGAGGACCGCGAGCAGGACCCGGACCGCCTGGCCACCCTCTTCAAGCTGGACCACTTCGCCACGGTCATGCGCCGGCACAGCGAGAACCTCCTCGTGCTGGCCGGCACCGAGCACGTCCAGCAGCACGCCGGCCCCGTCCCGCTCGTCGACGTGGTCCGGGCGGCGGTCAGTGAGATCGAGCGCTACGACCGGGTGCGCATCGCCGCGCTGCCGCCGCACGCGCACATCGCCGGGTTCGCCGCCGACGACCTCTCGCACCTGCTGGCCGAACTCATGGAGAACGCCACCTCGTTCTCCCCGCCCGACGTGCCCGTCGAGGTCTCCGCCTGGCTCCTGGAGAACGGCGAGGTCATGCTCTCCGTCCAGGACGAGGGCATCGGCACGACGGACGAGCGGCTGACCCGGCTCAACGCCCGCCTCGCCGACTTCGACCCCGAGTCCCCTTACGACCAGGAGGGCGCGGAGGGTCTCGGGCTCGGCCTGTACGTGGTGGCCCGGCTGGCCCACCGGCACGGTGTGCGGGTGCAGTTGCGGGAGCAGAAGCAGGGCGGCATCGCGGCCGTCGTCGTCCTCCCGCGGAACCTGCTCGCGGCGGCCCCGCCGTCCGCCGTCCCGTCGGCCGAACCGGCGGCCGGCGGCCCGCAGGCCTACAGCCTGCCGGGCGCCGACGCGGAGGCCAACTCCAACGTCCTGCGGGGCCGTTCGGCCGGGGACGACCCGCTGGTCGCCCTCGCGGAGAAGGCGGTACGGGACTCCTCGGACACCGATCCGGACGTAGCGCGGCCGGACGTGCCGCACGCGGACGTACCCCGGCCGGACGTGACCGGCGTGGGCACACCGGAGACGGACGCACCGCAGACGGACGCACAGCAGCCCGACGTACGACAGGCACCGCTGTCCGTGCCGCCGCAGGGCGGGTCGGTCGTCCCTCCCGAGACGCCCGCCGAGACCACCATGGTGCTGACGCCGGTACCCGCGGCCGAGACGGCCCCGGCACCCGAGCGGTCCACACCCGAGGCGCCCGAGGTGCCCGAGACGCCGGTGGAGCCGTACGCGCCCGCCGCGCGGCCCCGCCCCGTCGCCGACCCCTACGTGATCGGCCCCGACGCCCACGAGCGCACCCCCGACGAGGTCGAGGACCCGGTCACCAGCAAGGGGCTGCCCAAGCGCACCCCGAAGATCTCCGCGCCCGCCCAGGCACCACGGCAGCGCACCGGCTCCGTCGATGCCGAGGCACTGCGCCGCCGACTCGGTGGTTTCCGCCGGGGGGCGGAGGCCGGACACCGTGACGTGGCGGAGGAGATCGCCGAGGAGACGGCCCAGAACCACGTTCCGGCCACCGGAACCGCACGACCCGCACAAGGCCAGGAAGCCACGGGGGGCACCGTCGAGGAGGCAAGCAGTTGACCGCGCCCAGTACCTTCGGCCTGAGCAGCGAAGCTCGTAACCTGCACTGGCTGCTGAGCAACCTCGTGGAGGAGGTGCCAGGCATCCAGTCGGTCGCGGTGGTCTCGTCGGACGGGCTGCTCCTGCTGTCCTCCGACCCCGGCCGCACCGCCGAGGCCCGCGCCGCCCACGACGACAAGCCCGCCGGCCCACGCGGTTCCTCCGCCGACCTCGCCACCATCGTCTCCGGCATCGGCAGCCTCACCGTCGGCGCCGCCAAGCTGATGACGTTCGGCGGGGTCAGGCACACCATGGTCGCCATGGAGGAGGGCAGCCTGTTCGTGATGTCGATCAGCGACGGCTCGCTGCTCGGCGTCCACGGCGCCGCGGACTGCGACATGAGCGTCGTGGCGTACCACATGGCGCTGTTCGTCGGCCGCGCCGGCCACGTCCTGACCCCGGAACTCCGCAACGAACTGCGGAAGTCCCTGGAGAGCGAGCCGACGGAGAGCGCCCGATGAGCACCGCGCCCGGAAACTCCAGGCCGCACCTTCCGGTGCGCGGCGGCGACCGCAAGCCCGCCCGCGTCCGCCCCTACTCCCTCACGGGCGGCCGTACGCGCTTCGGGCACGTCCTCCTCGTCGAGACGTTCGTGGCCGCCACCGCCGCGATCGAGGCGGCGGAGGAGCGCAAGGAACTGACGAATGGTTCCCTCAGCACCCGGGTCATGCCGGAGATGCGGGCCATCGTCGAACTGTGCCGCCGTATGCGCACGGTGGCCGAGATCGCCGCGCTGCTGAAGATGCCGCTCGGTGTGGTCCGCGTGCTGCTGAGCGACCTGGCGGACCAGGGAAAGATCCGTGTGTACGGAACCGGTACCGGCCACGGCGTGGGCCGTCCGGACCGCGCACTGCTGGAAAGGGTGCTGAGTGGACTCCGTCGTCTCTGACGCCGCCGCTGCGGGCGTCTCCCCGCCGGTCGAACCCGACGGGCCGTTGCAGCCGTGGCAGACGGACCGCACCCGCGCTCCGATCGCGACGAAGATCGTGGTCGCGGGCGGGTTCGGCGTGGGCAAGACCACGCTGGTCACGGCGGTCTCGGAGATCACGCCCCTCCAGACGGAGGCGCTGATGACCGAGGCGAGCGAGGAGACCGACGACCTCACCGCCACGCCCGGCAAGCTGACCACCACCGTGGCCATGGACTTCGGCCGCATCACGCTCGACGACGACCTGGTGCTCTACCTGTTCGGCACGCCGGGCCAGCAGCGGTTCTGGTTCATGTGGGACGACCTGGTGCGCGGGGCGATCGGCGCGGTCGTGCTGGCCGACACCCGCCGCCTGAAGGACTGCTTCCCGGCGCTGGACTACTTCGAGAGCTGCGGGCTGCCGTACGTCGTCGCGGTCAACCACTTCGACGAGAGCGAGCGGTTCGAGCCGGAGGACGTGAGGGAGGCGCTGACGATCCCCGCGCACATACCTGTAATGATCATGGATGCGCGCCGCCGGATCTCGGTGATCGAGACCCTCCTGTCCCTCGTGGGCCACGCGCTCGACGAAACCCCTGAGTAGTCGCGATCTAGGAGCCAACACCCGCATGCGGAAGATACTCGTCGTCGGAGCCGGCCAGTCCGGTCTCCAGCTCGCCCTCGGCCTCCAGTCGCACGGGTACGAGGTCACACTGATGTCGAACCGGACGGCGGACGAGATCCGCTCCGGCCGCGTCATGTCGACCCAGTGCATGTTCGACACGGCACTCCAGCACGAGCGCGATCTCCAGCTGAACTTCTGGGAGTCCCAGGCACCGAAGATCGAGGGGGTCGGCGTCTCGGTCGCGGCCCCCGGCTCCTTCGACCCGGGTCCCTCGCAGCGCGCGATCGACTGGGTGGGCAGGCTCGACGGGTACGCGCAGTCGGTCGACCAGCGGGTGAAGATGGCCGGCTGGATGGAGACGTTCGCCCAGCGCGGCGGCCAACTGGTCATCCACGGCGCGGCGGTCGGCGACCTCGACTACTTCTCCCGTACGTACGACCTGGTCCTCGTCTCGGCCGGCAAGGGCGAGCTGGTGTCGATGTTCGGCCGGGACGCCTCCCGTTCCCCGTACAGCGAGCCGCAGCGCGCCCTGGCCGTGGCGTACGTCCACGGCCTGGCTCCGCGCCCCGAGCACCCGGAGTTCGACGCGGTCCGCTGCAACCTGGTCCCGGGCGTCGGCGAGCTGTTCGTCATGCCGACGCTGACCACCTCCGGCCGCGCGGACATCCTGTTCTGGGAGGGCGTTCCCGGCGGCCCGCTCGACGCGTTCGGCGGGATCAAGGACCCGGCCGAGCACCTGGCCCTGACCCTGCGGCTCATGGAGACGTTCACGCCCTGGGAGCACGCGCGCACCAGCGGTGTCGAGCTCACGGACGCGGGCGGCACGCTCTCCGGCCGGTACGCCCCGACCGTCCGCAACCCCATCGGCCGTCTCCCCGGCGGCGGACTGGTGCTGGGCGTCGCCGACGTGGTCGTCGCCAACGACCCGATCACCGGCCAGGGATCCAACTCGGCGTCCAAGTGCGCGGCCGCGTACCTCGCGGCGATCCTCGAACACGAGGAGAAGCCGTTCGACGAGAGCTGGATGCGGTCCACCTTCGACCGCTACTGGAACACCGCCCAGCACGCCACCAAGTGGACCAACGCCATGCTGGCCCCGCCGCCGGAGCACGTCCTGAACCTCATCGGCGCGGCCGGCCAGCTCCCGCCGGTGGCGGACCGTTTCGCCAACGCCTTCAACGACCCCTCCGACCTGGAGGACTACTTCTACGAGCCGGAGAAGACAGCCGCCTACCTGGCCGAGGTCGGCGGCGCCTGACCGGCGTCCGGCCCGCGGTCCGCCTGTCGTCCCCCCTCGTCGGGGGTCGCCGGTCGGCCTGCTGACGGCCCGTTGACGGCCCCGGATGTACCGGGGCCGTCGCTCACCTCACCCTGCTACGTGTGCTCCCCGGCCGCCTCCGCCCGGAGTTTCTCCGCGCGTTCCCGCGGGTCGTAGCCGGGACCGACGCCCTCGACCAGGACGAGGTCCCCCTCGATGTGGTCGGCCCGCAGCCGCAGGATCCGCTGATACGCGGGGGACTCGTACCACGCGCGAGCCTCGGCCATGCCGGGGAACTCGATCAGCACCATGCTGCCCGGCCAGCTCCCCTCCACCACCACGGCCGGCGGGCCGTGCACCAGGAAGCGGCCATGGAAGGGATCGAGGGTCCCCTGGACACGTGTGAGGTACTCCAGGACGTCCGGGTGGTGGCGACGGTCCCGTAAGTGCGCGAACCCGTATGCGGGCACGTCCGGCTCCTTCGTTCGTTCCCGTAGGACAACGTGAATAGGGCGATGCGACTCGGACGACGCGAACCTAGCCAGCGCCGGCCGGACACCACAATTACCTCGGAGGTAAGCGCCCGGGCGTCGTGGCGGCCGGGTCTCGCCGGCCGTGGGGCCCGCGCCTACAGGACGGACGTCGGTGGCGGCGCCGCGGGCGCGTAGCCCTCGTCCGCGCCGTCCAGGGCGTGGACGGGCAGTCTCGGTGGCGTGTAGCGCGGCAGCGGTCGGCCGTCGGGGTCGGGGCGTACGGCGCCGAGGACCGGGTTGGCCGCGAGGGGGGAGACCTTCACCCTTGCGCCGGGCCGGGGCGCCTGGACCACCATCCCGTCGCCGAGGTACATCGCCACATGCGTGGCCTCGGGGAAGTACACGACGAGATCACCGGGGCGCAGTTCGGCGAGCGGGATGCGGGGGAGCCGCGCCCACTGCTCCTGGCTGGTGCGGGGGATGGCCTTGCCGGCGTCACCCCAGGCCTGGGAGGTCAGCCCCGAGCAGTCGTACGACAGCGGGCCCTCCGCGCCCCACTCGTACGGCTTCCCGAGCTGCCGCACGGCGTAGCGCACGGCCTCCTCGCCCTCCCGCGTCGGCTTCCGCTCACCGCTGAGCGTGCCGGATGTCATGAGGGTGTCCTGCGCCTTCGCGATCCCGTCACGTTCCAGCGCGGCCAGCGCGCTCAGCTGGTCGGCGTCGAGCGAGGCGAGCAGCCGCTCGACGGCCGCGAGGCGGCCGCGGACGTCGTCCCGTTCCTTCTTGCGCCGTTCGGTCAGGGCGAGTTGCCGGTCGAGGGCGGTACGGGCCCGGCCGGCCAGCTCGCGGCTTCTGCGCTCGCTCCCGGTCAGCCGGCCCACCGTCTCGGCCCGCTCCTGCGCGACCTGCCCGATCACATGCCCCTCGTCGAGCGCGTGCTGCGGATCGCGGGCGAGGAGGAGGCGGACGTAGGGCGAGATGTCGGTGCTGCCCTGGTACTGCTGGCGGGCCAGCCGGCCCGCCGCGCCCTGGCTCTCGCGCAGCGACCGCCGCGCCAGGCCCAGTTCCGTGTCGAGCCGGGCGGCCTCCGCGCGCTGCCGCTTCAGCTGCTCCTCGGTGGCGTTGTAGGTCTCGGTGGCCTGCTCGGCCAGCCGGTACAGCTGCTGAAGGTCCGTCAGCAGCTCCGCGAGGGGCCGCCCCCCGGCCTGCGCGGCGGGCTGCCCGCCGGACGGTGTGGTGGGTTGCGCGCCGGACGGCGCGGCGGGCTGCTCCCCGGCCTGGGTGGCGGGTTGCTCCGTGGGCTGCGCGACGGGCTGCTGTCCGGGCTCCGCGACGGGTAGCTCCCCGGCCGGGGCGGCGGGCTGCCTCGCGGGCTCGGGGGCGGGCTGCTCCCCGGACCGTGCGGGGGGCTGCTCCCCGGGCTCCGGGGCGGCCGCGGCCCCGGGTGCGAGGGCGAGCTGTGTGACCACCGCCGCCGTACAGACCAGACGCAGAAGCCTTCCTGACACGTCATCACCTCCGACGCGGGGCGGGCGGCCCGTCCGCTCACCTCCGCATCGCGAGCATCAGACGCGCCCGCGCGGTCCGCGCGCGGAGTGTGGGCGGACCGGCGCAAGGGGGTCACTCGTGCGTGTCCTCCGGCTTGCCGCCCGGCGTGGCGTCTGGATCGGTGCCGGGTCGGGAGCCCGGCGGCGACCGCCGGTTCAGTGCACCGGCTCGGGCCCCGGCTCGGGTTCCCGGTGAGGTCTTCCGGTCCGGCTCGCGGATCGCGCCTCCGACGCGGCCTCCGGTGGGCGCGGGTCGTCGACTCGGTTAGTGGGCCGGTGAGTTCGCGCACTGTCGGAGACGGGACGATGTCTTCGGGCACGGACGCTGGGCGGGCATGGACAGGCCCGGGCGGGCCTGGGTGGTCGGCGTCGAGGCTGCGCAGGCGGGCGACGAGCGGCAGGAGGCCGCGCGGAAGGCGCGGTGTGCGGCCGACGTTCTCACCGGGTCGGCGTTCCGGCCGCGTGAGGGGGCCGGCTGTCCCCGGTTCAACGCCCCGATCCAGCCCCCGGCCCTCCGACCCGGCCACCAGCTTCGGCCCCCGATCCGCCCCGCCCGATTAGCCTCCGGTCGGGTCAGCCGTCGGCCAGGTCATCGCCCAGCGGCGCGCCCGGTCAGGCCTCCGTCCAGGCGCGCGGTCCGCTGTCAGGCCCGGCTGTCCGTCCCGGCGTCCGGCCCAGTGCGTGGTTGTGGGTCCGGTTTGGACCAGGGCCACTTCAGGCGGCCGGACTTTTTTCCCTCGGGATCGAACTCGTACTTCCAGCCCTGCGTCACCCCGAGCCGCTTGCTCTGCCCCCGGGGCACCCGCCGGTAGATCAGCACGGTGGGGGGTCCGCCGGCCGCGTCCGGCACGGGGATGCGGTACGTCTTGGGCGGATGCCCGGTGGGCCCGAGCAGGACGGGCAGTACCCGTCCGTCCATGGGGCCACCCTCGAAGGGGGTGTCTTGGCTCTTCACGCCACCAGTGTCAGCCATCCGTCACGAGGACGGCGCGCACGAGCGCGTCGGTCTGCGGGTCCCGCCGGGCCGTGACCGCGAGGACGGCGACGAACTGCTCCACGAGCCAGTCCCGCAACTCGTCCGCAGGCGGCTCCTTCTCCTCGTCGAGCCAGATGAGTGAGGCCGCCTCCACCGCGGTGATCCACATCCGGACGGTCATCCGCAGCCGGGGCCCCGGGTCCGTGACGCCGAGGTGGCCGAGGATGTGCTCGGCGGCCGCACGGCGCACCCCGTCCACGATGGCGGTGGTGCGGGACGTCTCCACCACGCTCCCGCCCTGGAGCAGCGCGCTGAACCCGGCGTCGTGCTGGTCGACGAAGGTGAGATAGCGGTCCAGGGCGCGGGACAGCCGGGGCAGGAGCGGGCCCTGTCGGGGCTCGTCGAAGCAGAGCCGCAGCTCGTCGGCCGCGGACCCGAGGGCGGCCTCGTAGAGCTGCTGCTTGCCGCCGGGGAAGTACCGGTACACCAGCGGGCGGGAGACCCCGGCCGCCTCCGCCACGTCGTCCAGCGACACCTCCTCGGGCGCCCGGTGCGCGAAGAGCGACAGCGCGGACTCCAGCAGCTGGCCGCGACGCTCCTCGACGCTCAGGCGGCGGTAGGCGGGGGTGGGGGCGGAGGAGCTCATGACCGGCAGGGTAATCGCTCTCCGGCCGGCCCATCGGCTGTCGGGCGACGGCCGGCCGCCGACGACCGGCCGCCCGTCGCCCGCCGTCCGCTCGCCGGCTTCGGCCGCCCGTTGCCCGCCGTCCGCCCGCAGGCCGTCGGCCACCCGTCGCCTGTCCATCGCCCGCCCCGCCTGCCCGCTCGCCGCGCCCGCTCGTCGGCCGGCCCCCTACGCCAGCAGTCCCGAGGACTTCCACAGCCGGCGGCTCACGCCCCGCATCACCCCGATGTCGTCGAGGAAGTCCGTCAGCCGCTTCGCCCCCGTCTGCATGACCTCCCGCCGGTGCCCGCTGGCCTTCACCTGCGCCACCGCCTCGCGCCGGTCCAGCCCCACATTCGTGTAGACCTCGGGATTGACGAAGGCGATCGAGAACACCCGCGCGAACTCACCCGAGGTGACCCGGGTGAACTCCTGGGACCACTTCGGCGCGGTCACCATCTGCCGGCGCAGCTCCTCGCGGGCGTACCGCACGTGCCGCGCCTCCTCCACCACGTGGATCCGCGTCACGCCCCGGACCAGCGGCTGCACCCGCTCGTCCGGGAAGGTCAGCCGCTGCATCCAGTCGAGGACCTCCTCGCCGAGCAGGGTCGCCGTGAAGGAACCGGGCGTCGTGGAGATCGTCTTGAACACGCGCCCGAGCTGCTGGTGCGCCCGGCTCACCGGGTACCAGGGCGTGTCGCCCCGCTCGATCAGCCGCGCGAACATCTTCGAGTGCCGGCACTCGTCCTCGATCTCGGTCAGCGCGTACCGCACATGGGCGCTCGTCGCCGCCTTGTCGTAGATGTGCCGCACCAGCAGCTGCATGAGGATGATCTCGAACCAGATGCCGAGCGAGGCGAGCGCGGCGGCCTCGTGTCGGGAGAGCAGGATCCGCTGCTCCTCGCTCATCCGCTTCCACATCGGTGTGTCGTACAGGGACAGCAGCTCCGGCGGCCAGAACCACTTGCCGTCCTCGAAGGGTGCCTCCCAGTCCAGTTCCCGGTCCGGGTCGAAGGAGTGCTTGGCGGACGAGGCGAGCAGCCGCTCGGCCACCTGCTCGCGGTCCTTGAGCAGCCCGAGCGCGTCACGCAGTCCGTCCAGCGCGTCGGCTTCCGTCACGGTCGTCATGGCTGTTCCACCTCGTTGCCCGGGATCTCGTCCACGACACTTATGAGACTGCTTGTCAGCAAGGCAGTCAATCCCCTGCACACGACTTGTTGACTCGGCGTCTACGTGTGAGCCTGCGAGGTATGCCGACCTATGAGCTCTACGCCAAGGACCCGGGAGACCCTCTCTGGCAGGTGCCGGCCGGCGGCGCGGCCCGTTTCAGCTGGGAGTACGACGACGGCCGCGACCGCCTGCTCGCCCTCTACCAGAAGGGCAAGGACAAACAGTGGGACGGGCAGAAGCGGATCGACTGGGACTTGGAGGTGGATCCGTACGACCCGCTCGGTACCCCGGAAGAGGCGATGACCCTGTACGGCACCCCGTACTGGGCGAAGATGACCGACCGGGACAAGGGCGACCTGCGCCGGCACTTCGCGTCCTGGCAGTTCAGCCAGTTCCTGCACGGCGAGCAGGGCGCGATGGTCTGCGCCGCCCGGATCGTGGAGTCGGTCCCCGACCTGGACGCGAAGTTCTACTCCGCGACCCAGACGATGGACGAGGCCCGGCACGCCGAGATCTACGCCCGCTTCCTGCACGAGAAGCTCGGCATGGTCTACCCGATCAACGACAACCTGCGCTCACTGCTCGGGGACACGCTGCGCGACAGCCGCTGGGACATGCCCTACCTCGGCATGCAGGTCCTCATCGAGGGACTGGCGCTCGCCGCCTTCGGGATGATCCGCGACACGACGAACAAGCCCCTGCCCCGGCAGATCCTGGCGTACGTCATGCAGGACGAGGCGCGGCACGTGGCGTTCGGCCGCATGGCGCTCAGGGACTACTACCGGCAGCTGAGCGACGTCGAACTGCGCGAACGCGAGGAGTTCGTCATCGAGGGCTGCTATCTGATGCGCGACCGGCTGCGGGGCGTGGAGGTGCTGGAGAACTTCGGCATCCCGAAGGCCGAGGCGGAGGAACTGAGCGAGCGGTCCGAATTCCTGCGCCTCTTCCGCCAGTTGCTGTTCAGCCGCATCGTCCCCTGCGTCAAGGACATCGGCCTGTGGGGCAAGCGTCTGCAGCAGGCCTACCTCGACATGGGCGTCTTCGAGATGGGCGACTCCAGCCTGGACCTCCTCATGGCCCAGGACGAGGAGATCGCCGAGAAACTGGACGCGCGGCGGTTCGCCGTGGAGGAGAATGACCGGGTCGCCGAGGTACGGGAGGCGATCGACAGGGGGACGAGCGGGTGACCGTCGAGGAGAACGGCGCCGCCGCGCGCCGCAGCCTGGAGGGCCTCGCCCTCGGCGACGCGTTCGGCGAACGCTGGTTCCCGCTCTTCCGCGACCCGCGCCAGGCCTACGACGAGATCCGCGCCCGCCGCACCCCGCGGGAACCGGACTGGCACTGGACCGACGACACGGCGATGGCCCTCGGCCTGCTGCGCGTGCTCGACCAGTACGGCGAGGTCCGGCAGGCCGAGCTGGCCCTGTGCTTCGCGCTCGGCCACGCCGCCGATCCGGCCCGGGGCTACGGCCGCGGCATGCACCAGCTGCTGCCCCGCCTGCTGCACCAGCCCGACCGCTGGGCCGAGTTCACCCGGGAACTGTTCGACGGACAGGGCAGCCTCGGCAACGGCGCGGCGATGCGCGCGGCACCCCTGGGCGCCTGGTTCCGGGCCGACCTCGAACGCGTCGTCGAGCAGGCCACCCGCTCCGCCGAGGTGACCCACGCGCACCCCGAGGGCATCGCCGGCGCGGTCGCCGTGGCCGTCGCGGCCGCGCTGAGCGCACAGGGCCGGCTGACCCTCGGCGAGGTGGCCGAGCTGACCCCGGACAGCGCGGTCCGCGACGGGCTGCGCGGCGCCGCCGAGCTGCCCTTCGCGACCGAGCCCTGGAAGGCCGCCGACCTCCTCGGCAACGGGCAGCGCGTCCGGGCCGACGACACCGTGCCCTTCGCCGTCTGGTCCGCCGCCCGCCACCCCGACGACCTGGTCGCCGCCCTGTGGACCACGGCCGAGGGCTTCGGTGACGTCGACACGACCTGCGCCATCACCGGCGGCGTCGTGGCCGCCCGCACGGGCGTGGACCACGTACCGGCGGCGTGGCTGAGCCGTCGCGAACCGCTGCCCGGGGCGCCGAGACCCCTGCCCGCGACGGCCGGAACCCCGCCGGGGACACCCCAACCGCTGCCCGGGGCGCCCGGTCCGGGCTAGACCGGGCACTCCAGCCCGTCGGGGACCGCGTCCGCCGCGCCGGTGGACGGCGCAGCGTCTCCCGCCGGGAAGGTGGTCCGCAGGGTGAACGCGTACGCCGTCGGCCCGTACGCCCGCAGATGCCGTAGCCGGTCCTCCGCCTCCGCGACCGTCGGGCGGTGGCCCGCCGGCACCCACCACAGGGTCGCCATCGCCTCCCGGACCCGCTCGAACCACTCGCGTCGGCGGGCCAGCAGCTCCCGGTGCCGCCCCTGGTACATGAAGGCGGTCAGCGCGTCGGCGTCACGCCACACGGACATGTTGACGATCAGCCGGTCGTCCCCGAGGACGGCGACGTCCGTGGCGTTCCCCGAGTCGCCGACCAGCCGCCAGACGAAGCCGTCCGCCGTGTCGGCGACGGCGTTCACGGGATCGAGGGCGTCGACGAAGTCCTTCAACTCGGCGGAATCCAGCGGGAACGTGAGGCGGGCGATGTTGACCTGGGCGAGTTCGTACGCGGCGGTGCCTACGGCTTCAGTCATGAGCGGAACGTAGGACGGTCCTGGACGGCTCCGGTACCCCCGTCTCACTTGGCGAGCACCGCCTGCATCACGGCCCGGGCGATCGGCGCCGCGTCCCCGCCGCCGCTGATCTCCCCGCGGTTCGCCGACGCGTCCTCCACCACCACCGCGACCGCGACCTTCGGCTCCAGGTCCCGCTTGCCCTGCGCCCAGGACACGAACCAGGCGTACGGCGTGCCGGAGTTGCCGAGCCCGTGCTGCGCCGTGCCGGTCTTGCCGCCGACGACCGCGCCCCGGATCGCGGCGTTCTTGCCGGTGCCGTCCTTGACCACGTCGGTCATCAGCTCCCGCATCCGCACCGCGGTCGCCGGGCTCATCGCCTGCCGCGCCGGGCGCGAGCCCGCCGCCGCCACCGTGCCGCCGGCGCGGCTCGTGGTGCGCTCCACCAGGTACGGCGGCCGCACCTGACCCCCGTTGGCCACGGCCGCCGAGACCATCGCCATCTGCAACGGCGTGGCCCGCGTGTTGTACTGGCCGATCGACGACAGCGCGAGCTGCGCCCGGTCCACCGAGGTGTCGAAGGTGCTCGTCGCCGCCGAGAACGGGATCCTCAGTTCCCTGTCGTTGAAGCCGAAGGCCTCCGACGTCGCCACCATGTCGTCGTCGCCCACGTCCACCCCGAGCTTCGCGAACACCGTGTTGCACGACCACTTGAACGCCTCCCGCAGCGAGGCGCCCGCGCAGCCGTCACCCTCGTTCGTCAGCCACGTCGTCGTCCCGGGCAGGGTGTACGGGTCGGGGGAGTCGGTCGGCGCGTCGAGGTTCGTGATCACATTCGCGTCCAGCGCCGCCGCCGCGGTGACCACCTTGAACGTGGAGCCCGGCGGATACGTCTGCCGCACCGCCCGGTTGAGCATCGGCTTGTCCGGATCGCCGTTCAGCCGCGCCCAGGCCGCCTTCGTCGCGGGTCCGTTGCCCGACAGCTCCGCCGGGTCGTAGGAGGGCGCGGAGACCAGTGCCAGGATCCGCCCCGTCGACGGCTCGATCGCCGCCACCGCCCCCTTGCGTCCGGCCAGCCCCGTGTACGCTGCCCGCTGCGCCGCCGGGTCCAGGGTGGTGACGACCTTGCCGCCGGGAGGCAGCCCGCGGGTGAGGTCGCTCCACAGCGGGAACGGCGCGAGCAGCGGGTCGGTGCCCGCCAGCACCCCGTCCTCGGCGTGTTCCAGCAGGGACGTGCCGTACTGCTGGGAGGCGAAGCCGGTGACGGGCGCGTACAACGGGCCGTCGCTGTAGGTGCGTTCGTAACGGAGCTGCTCCTGGGTGTCCCGGGAGCCGGTGACCGGCCGCCCGTCGACCAGGATGTCGCCGCGCGGCTGGCCGTAACGCGCGATGGTGGCCCGCCGGTTGGCCGTGTTGCCGTCGTAGGGACCGGCCTGGAAGAGCTGCACGCGGACGGCGTTGACCAGCAGCGCCACCAGCAGCAGGGCGCAGAAGACGGCCGCGTGCCGGATGTACTTCGTCACGGCGCCACCTGACCGTCGTACTGGCTGCGGGCCGAGTCGCTCACCCGGATCAGCAGCGCCACGATCGCCCAGTTGGTGACCACCGACGAGCCGCCCTGCGCCAGGAACGGCATCGCCATGCCGGTCAGCGGGATCAGGCCGGTCACCCCGCCCGCGATCACGAACACCTGGAGCGCCACGATCGAGGCGAGACCGACGGCGAGCAGCCGGCCGAACGGTTCGCGCAGGGAGAGGCCCGCCCGGTAACCGCGCTCCACGAGAAGGCCGTAGAGGAGGAAGATCGCGGAGAGGCCCAGCAGGCCGAGTTCCTCGCCCGCCGTGGCCAGGATGAAGTCCGACTTGGCGGCGAAGCCGATGAGGATGGAGTGGCCGAGGCCCAGGCCGGTGCCGAGTATCCCGCCCGCCGCGAAGGCGAACAGGGACTGCGCCAGCTGGTTCGGGCCCAGTCCCGCGTCGATCGTCGCGAACGGGTCCAGCCAGTCCTCGACCCTGCTGTGCACATGCGGCTCCAGCCAGCCGACCGCGACCGCGCCGAACGAGGCGAGCACCAGGCCGACCGCGATCCACCCGGTGCGGCCGGTGGCCACGTAGAGCAGGACGACGAACAGGCCGAAGAAGAGGAGCGAGGTGCCCAGATCGCGTTCCAGGATCAGGACGCCGACGCTCAGCAGCCAGATGGCCAGGATCGGGCCGAGCACCCGCCCGGTGGGCAGCTGGATCCGCCGGAACCGCCACACCTGACGGCCCGCGTAGGCCAGCGCGTTGCGGTTGTCGGCCAGGTAGGCGGCGAAGAACACCGCCAGCAGCACCTTCGCGAACTCGCCCGGCTGGATGGAGAATCCGGCGATGCGGATCCAGATCCGGGCGCCGTTGACGGCCGGGAAGAAGATCGGGAGCGTGAGCAGGGCGAGCGCGGCGGCGACACAGACGTAGGCGTACCGCTGGAGCACCCGGTGATCGCGCAGGAACAGGGCGATGGCGATGAAGAGCGTCACCCCGAGGGTGGACCACACCAGTTGGGTCGTCGCCGCCTGGTCGCCGGGGGTCTCCAGGTCGAGGCGGTAGATCAGCACCAGCCCGAGCCCGTTGAGCAGCACGCCGATCGGCAGCAGCAGGGGGTCGGCGTTCGGGGCGCGCAGCCGCACCGCCCCGTGCGCGAGCAGGGCGAGCACCCCGAGCCCGGCGCCGTACCCGGCGGCGCCGGGCGGGACGGTGCCGTGCCGGGCCAGACCGACGGCGCAGTACCCGTACACGGACAGCAGTACGGCTACGACGATGAGGGCCAGTTCGATGCCACGGCGCCGGGGGAGGCCCACCGCGGGGGCGGCTGCCTTCGCTGCTACGGCGGTTCCGGTTCCGGCTGGGGTCATGTCCGGAACCTACCCACATACATAGGGATACCTGGCTTGTCTGGAATCAGCACCAGCGCGGCGCGGGTCCGATGTTGTCGATGTAGCGGGCCGCGCCCCACGCCCACGTGCCGTCCGTGAGGAGGTACCAGAGCGGATTGCCGTCCACCGTCTCGCCCCCGTACTTGCAGAAGATCGAGACGATCGCGCCCTCGGCGGCCCGCCCGATGACCTGGCCGCCGCGGTCCGGCCGGCTGCGCAGCAGCAGACCGCCGTGGGCGGTGACGACACCGGTGTAGCGGAGGGAATCGCCCTGGGCGCCGGGGTCGACCCACGGGTCGACGACCTCCGACCGGGAGACGCCGGCGTTCTGCCGGCTGAGACCCGGATCGTCACCCGCCGGGTCGCCGCCCGGGACGGCGGGCGTCATGGCGACGGCGGGCGTCACGGTGGCGAAGGCGGCGAGAAGGCCGCCGGCGGTCGCTATGGCGAGACGGGCGAGGGGGGAACGCACGGACATCGGAGGCACCTCCGGAAAAGAGCGAAGCTGACTAATCGCCACATTAGGAGCGGCGCGACACCGACGCCCGCCGTGCTGCGCCATCGGGGAGGGACGGGAAGGACGGAAGAGGCGGGAGGGCCATGAGCCGTACGAGGGGTGGTGCGGTCCGAGCGGTCTACGCGGGGCCCGCGCACCCGGGGCCGGCGTCCGTGCCCTGCGCCGAAGGGGACTGAGGAAGCGTCAGCCGGGCCACCGCCCCGCCGTCCGGCGCGTTGCTGAACTCCAGCCGGGCGCCCAGTACCTCCGACTGGCCCAGCGCGATGGTCAGGCCGAGCCCGTGGCCCCTGGCGCCGCCCTCCGTACGGAACCGCTGCGGGCCGTGTGCCACGAGGTAGTCCGGATAGCCGTCGCCGTGGTCCCGCACGGTGACCACCGGACCGTCCACGGTCAGCACCACCGGCGCCCGCCCGTGCCGGTCTCCGTTCGCGACGAGGTTGCCCAGCACCCGCTCCAGCCGTCGCCGGTCGGTCTCCACGCGCGCGTCCCGCACGACCCTGACCTCGGTGTCCGTACCGGAGCCGCGCACGACCCGTTCGGCCAGCGCGCCCAGCGCCTCGGTGTCCACCTCCTGCCGTTCCCGGCCGGTGTCCAGCCGGGAGATCTCCAGCAGATCCTCGGTGAGCGTGCGCAGCGCGGCGACCCGGTCGCGCACCAGCTCCGTCGGCCGGCCGGGCGGCAGCAGCTCGGCCGCCGCGTGCAGCCCCGTCAACGGAGTGCGCAACTCGTGCGCCACGTCCGCGGTGAACCGCTGTTCGCTCAGCAGCTTGCTCTGCAACGTCGACGCCATGGTGTCCAGCGCCACGGCCACCGCGGCCACCTCGTCCTGCGGCCGTGTCGGGTCCTTCGTCCGGGGATCGTCCACGCGCGCGTCCAGGTCGCCCGCGCTGATCCGCCGGGCCACCCGCGCCGTGGCGTGCAGCCGCCGGGCCACCCGTGTCACCGCGAACGCCCCCACCAGCACGGTCGCCCCGATCGCCAGCCCCGACGACCACAGGATCGCCCGGTCCAGGCCCGCGATGGTCCGCGCCTGCTGCGCGTAGTCGACCTCGACGGCCAGCGCCCGCCCGCCGTCGGCGGGCCCCGCCGCCCACATCGAGGGGCGGCCGGCGTGGTCGGCGACCATCGTGCCGCGTCTGCCGCCCACCGCCAGCGCCCGCAGCGACGCGGGCAGTCCCGCGGGGTCGACCCCGGCGCCCGGCATCAGCGTGTCCCCGGCCTCGTAGGCCTGGGTCGCGTCCGTCAGCCGGGCCAGCGCGAGGTCGCGCGCCTGGCCGACGGTCTGGTCGGTCACCTGGACGTGCACGAGGATGCTGAGCAGCGCGGCGAGCGCGCAGCACATCACGATGATGAACAGCGCCGCCTTCACCGCCAGGGTCCCGGCCCACCGCGGCAGCCGCAGCGCGCTCGCCAGGCTCATCGCGCGCTCGCCGAGGGGGAGGCGGAGGGCGAGGCCGCGGAGGGTGACGAGGACAGGGGCGAGGGCCGGGTCTTTCCGCCGCCGGTGCGGAGCATCTCGTCGTGCGTCAGCAGCATCGCGTTCTGCTCCGCGTCCCAGGTCCACTGGAGGCGGTACTCGTACCCCGCGACCTCCGAGGGGGAGCGGACGATCACGGACCGCCCGGCCAGCTCGACCCCGCTCAGGGCGTCCTCGTAGGACATGACCTGCACCAGGCGGTGCTTCTCCACGGTGTAGACGCGGACGGCGGTCAGCTCGCCGGGCAGCAGCCGGAAGCCCAGCGTCAGGTCGTCGTGCCCGTCGCCGGTCAGATCCCGGTAGTACGGCTCCAGGACGGGACACCCGGCCGAGCCGTCACCGCCGGCACCCGTGTCGCAGTCGGCGATCCGGCTCGCCGTCTGGCGGTAGCGCGCCTTGGCACCCTGGTAGTCGCTCGGATCGGCGGCGATCTCCGCCTGGACGATGGTCACCGGGTTCACCCGGCGGATGTCGTCGTCCGGTACGGACACCCCCTTCACGACCTTCGAATCCGCCTCGTCGAAATCGAACGCGGGCGACGACGCGGGGGGCAGATTCGGCCAGAGCCGCAGCGGACTGTTCGCCGTCGGGGTCGCTCCGGCGCCGCGCAGCCCGCCCACGTCGCCGCAGCCCGTGACCGTCACCGACAGGACGGCGGCGACGGCGGCGAGAGCGGTACGCGTGGGTCGACTGAGGGGCACAGGACTCCTGTGGTTCGGGACGGCGGGCCCCGTACACCTTGTTGATCCGAAAGTTCGTTTTTGCGCACTCGGTGGCGTGTTCGGAGCGTACCCGGACCGCCCCGCCCGCTACTCGGCGAGCTCCTCCAGCAGCCGGGCCGTCGACAGGCCGGCCCGCAGATATTCGACGAACAGCTCGTTGTGCAGCGCCCAAGGGGAGCGCCGGGACCGTATCAGCCGTATCGCCTCGTCGGCCGAGTGCCCCCGCCGCACCAGCGTCTGCGCGACGACGAGCCCCGAGCGGTTGTAGCCGTGGTAGCAGCGGGCCAGGACCCGGCGGCCCTCGTCCAGCGCCTCACTCGCGGCCTGCGCCAGCCGGATCACCCCCGCGAGCTGCGTCCCGTCCAGCGGACCGTCGGGAATCGGCCACACGTGGTGTTCGACCGACGCGTCAGGCCCGTGCCCCGGCAGCCGCAGCAGCGTCTGTACGAGATCGAACTCGTCCCGTACGACCGCGAACTCCAGCTGCCCGGAACGGCCCCGGAACTCGTGCCCGCCCATCCACAGCCCCGGCACGATCTCGCTCCACGGGCTCTGCGGTGCGGGTACGTCGGGTTGCTTGCTCCGGGTCCGCAACAGCGCCCTCCCCA
The DNA here is from genome assembly GCF_053593435.1 of Streptomyces sp. NPDC002306. NCBI lineage: Bacteria > Bacillati > Actinomycetota > Actinomycetes > Kitasatosporales > Streptomycetaceae > Streptomyces > Streptomyces sp. NPDC002306. The sequence goes on along the minus strand of NZ_JBSFCK010000010.1, from coordinate 82,560 downwards.
ACCGCCGGGCCAACTCCTTCCAAAGGTAGCCGGGTTCTTGCCCCTGGAGCACCCCGCCTGTTCCCATGGTCGAGGGGTGATGGTGCATGAGCGGACTGCGCGTCGTACCGACCTGGAGGCACGGCCGGGAGCGGCTGTACGTCTGCCTCCGGGACGGCCGGAACATCGCCTGGTACGACCGTGAGGCGGCCCGGGTCAATCTGCTCAGCGAGGACCGCAGAGAGGACGTGCTCGACGTCCTCGGACCCTTCCTGACCGGCCCGGTCGCGGTGGGGCCGCCCCCGGTCCCCACCCCCGCCGAGCTGGCCCGGCTCTCCCTCCACCCGGACGACGACCTCGCCCCGAACCGCCCCGGCGAGGCCCTCCTGGTGGCCCTCGACCGCGACCCGGGCCCGTCCCGTCGGCTGCGCCCCGACCCGCGCCGCCGTGCCCTGGAGGCGGAACAGACCGTCGGACAGGCCCTGGACCGCCTCGACGGCGCCGGCTGGCACACCCTGCACTCCGTCCCGCTGCCCGGCGGCGACCGGGTCCACCATCTGGTCATCGGCCCCGCTGGGCTGTTCGCGGTCCACGCGCTGTACGCCCGCAAGCAGCGGGTGCTCGTCGCCGACCCCATGGTCACGCTGGGCCGGCGCGATCCGGAGCCCCTGCTGCGCCGCGTCCGCGCCGACGCCGACCGCGCGTCCCACGCCCTGACCGCCGAGGTCCACCCGGTGCTGGCCCTGGTGGGACCGGCCGGCCTGCGCCGCACGGCCCCGCCCCGCGAGATCCGCGTCCTGACGGACACCGACCTGACGGAGCTGTCGCGCCAGGGCGGCGTACTCAAGCCGGCGGACGTGGAGGCCCTGCACGCGATGGCCCGGGACCGGCGGACTTGGGGGAGGGCGTGAGGGTGTGAGGACGGGGGCGTGAGGGGCTGAGGGGACCGGGCTGGACCGGACTGCGGTGAGCCGGACTGCGGTGAGCCGGACTGGACCGGATGGGAGTGACCGGTACGGGACAGGGGCGGACTGGACCGGAGCGCACCGGTACGGGGCCGGACCGGAGCGAACCGGACCGGGCCGGATCGGTCAGGGCAGTGGGCCGGCCCGGTCCGGATCGAGGACCGGGGCGAGCAGATCGCCGTAGTCCTGCACGCGAGGAGCGATGTCCCCCGCGAGGAACGCCAGCTGCGCGGGAGCCCCGCACTCCTCGACCTCACCCCAGGTCACGGGCGCCGACACCAGCGGCTCCGCCCGTGCCCGCAGCGTGTAGGGAGCCGCGGTCGTCTTGCGCGCCGCGTTCTGGCTCCAATCGACGAACACCTTCCCGGGCCGCAGGCTGCGCGTCATCCGGTGGACGACCAGCCGCGGTAGCGCCCGCTCCGCTTCGACGGCGAGCTCCTTGGCGTACTCCGACACCCGCTCGGACGACGCCCCGCGCACCGCCGCCAGCAGATGCAGCCCCTTCGACCCGGACGTCTTGGCGTACGCCTCGACGCCGTCGGCCGCCAGCCGCTCCCGCAGCCACAGCGCGACCTCGCAGCACTCGACGACGGTGGCCGGCGCTCCCGGATCGAGATCGAACACGATCCGGTCGGCGATCTCGGGCTCCCGTACGACCCACTGGGGCGTGTGGAACTCGGTGACGAGGTTGGCGGCCCACATCAGGGCGGCCAGATCCTGCACGAGCACCATCCGGGCGGGCCCCTCCGACCGGGGCACCTCGGCGGTGGTGACCCAGTCGGGCGTACCGGGCGGCACGTTCTTGGTGAAGAAGACCTGGCCTTCGGGCCCGTCGGGATACCGCAGGAAGGAGGCCGGCCGGTCCCGCAGATGGGGCAGGAGCACCTCGGCGGTGGTCGCGTAGTAGTGCAGTACCTCGCCCTTGGTGAAGCCGGACGCCGGATACAGCACCTTGTCGAGGTTGCTGAGCGCGACCCGTCGCCCCTCCACCTCCGTGATTGGCGTCATACGATGAGAATCCCACGAACAACGCCCTTTTCGTGACAAAAGTGTCCGAGAGCTGGAAAGGACGCGGCACGTGCGATCCATATGGAACGGCGCCATCTCGTTCGGCCTGGTCAGCATCCCCATCAAGCTCGTGAACGCCACCGAGAGCCACTCGATCTCCTTCCGCCAGATCCACACCGAGGACGGCGGCCGTATCCGCTACCGCAAGGTCTGCGAGCTGGACGAACGCGAGGTCACCTCGGCGGAGATCGGCAAGGGGTATGAGGACGCGGACGGCACGATCATCCCGATCACCGACGACGACCTGTCCCGCCTGCCGATCCCGACGGCGCGGACGATCGAGATCGTGGCCTTCGTCCCGGCGGACCGGATCGACCCGCTGCACATGGACAGCGCGTACTACCTCGCCGCGAGCGGCGTCCCGGCCGCCAAGCCGTACACCCTGCTGCGCGAGGCGTTGAAGCGCAGCCAGAAGGTGGCCATCGCCAAGTTCGCCCTGCGTGGCCGTGAGCGGCTGGGCATGCTGCGGGTCGTGGAGGACGCCATCGCGCTGCACGGCCTGCTCTGGCCCGACGAGGTGCGTGCCCCCGAAGGCGTCGCCCCCGACGCCGGGGTCACCGTCAGCGACAAGGAACTCGACCTCGCCGACGCCCTCATGGACACGCTGGGCGAGGTCGACATGGAGGATCTGCACGACGAGTACCGCGAGGCCCTCGAACAGGTCATCGCCGCGAAGGCGGCCGGCGAGGCTCCGCCGCAGAGCCCGGAACCGGCGGCGAGCGGCAAGGTCCTGGACCTGATGGCGGCACTGGAGAAGAGCGTGCGGGCGGCGCAGGCGTCGAGGGGCGGAGAGGCGGAGGAGGCAGCGGGGGCGAAAGAGGCGGCCGGGGCGGAGGTCAGGAACCTCGCGACCGCGCGCCGGCCGGCCCGGGCCGAGCCGAAGCAGACCGGGGGGAAGAAGTCGACGGCGAAGTCCTCGCAGGGCACGAAGAAGACGGCGAGCACGAAGTCCACGGCCACGAGGGCCACGGCCAAGAAGACGACGGCGAAGGAGCCGGCCAAGCCGACCGCGACCGCCAGGACAACGGCCGGCGCGACGGCCAAATCGACGGCCAAGACGGCCGCGGGGAAGACGGCCGCGAAGAAGACGGCGGCCCGCAAGCGCTCGGCGTGACGCCGACACACGGCGAGCTGAGCCGGGCCAGGTCATGCCAGTCGGGTCATGTCCCGCCCTGCTGAGCACTCCGGCCGACCGCACAGGGGCCACCGCGGCTCCCGCCGCCTCATGCCCTCAGCCCGGTGATCTGATCTCCCCTGGAGGTGGCATGTCGGACACGGTCCAGCACAGGTTCGTGAGGGTCAACGGCGTCAGGCTGCACATCGCCGAGCAGGGGGAGGGGCCCCTGGTCCTGCTGCTGCACGGATTCCCCGAGAGCTGGTACTCGTGGCGGCATCAGTTCGGCCCGCTGGCCGCGGCGGGATATCGCGTCGTCGCCCCCGACCAGCGCGGCTACGCCCGCAGCGAGCAGCCGGAAGCCGTCGAGGCGTACAGCGTGCTCCATCTCGCCGGCGACGTCATCGGCTTGGTCCACGCGCTCGGCGAGGAGAGCGTGGTCCTGGTCGGCCACGATTGGGGAGCTCCCGTCGCCTGGGTGACGGCGATGCTGCGCCCGGACGTCGTGCGCGCGGTGGCGGGCCTGAGCGTTCCGCCGGTACTGCCCGGAGGGATGACTCCGCCGTCGGTCACACGCGAGAGGTACGGCGACGGCTTCTACCAGGTCGGCTTCCAGGAACCCGGGGTCGCCGACGCGGTACTGGCCCGGGACCCGGTGACCACGTTCCGCCGGATGCTCTACGGCGCCTCGGGGGACAGCCCGTCCAGCGACCCGCCCGGCCCATGGGTGGTGCCCAGCGGGGGCACCCTCCTGGACCTGATGCCGGAGCCGACGCGACTGCCGGACTGGCTCACCCAGGACGACATCGACGTCTTCGCGCGTGACTACGCCCGCCACGGCGCCCGTGCCTTCACCGGCGGCCTCGCCTGGTACCGGAACATCGAGCGCGACTGGGAACTGCTCGCGGCCTTCCGCGGCCGCCGGATCGTGGTGCCCGCTCTGTACATCGGCGGAGACCGCGACATGGTCGTCGGCCTGCGCGGCCGCGAGGGCACGCTGAGCGCGGTGGAGGAGGCGGTACGGCACCCGTGGCGCGGCGTGATCCTGCGCGGCTGCGGCCACTGGACCCAGCAGGAACGCCCCGACGAGGTCAACCAGGAACTCCTGGACTTCCTGGCACACCTGCCCACCCCATGAGCCTGCGGCGAGGCAGTTTCCCACTAAACCGAACAAACATGCGAGGGTTGTCGCATCCGCGTACCGAAATAGGCAAAGGTGTTACGGTTATTTCATCCCATCCGTCAGGGCTGCTCGTAGGAGCCGGGTCCCCACCAGAACGGCCGGCACATGACCGACAGGACGACGCCGACGTATCCGGGCAGCGGGGACCCGGCACGGCAGCGCACGGACCACCACCCCACCCCACCCGGCCGGACACCGTCCGCCGCCGGCGGCCCCGTCTGCCGGAACCCGGTACACGCGGTATTTCGCCGCCCCGTCGGCCGACGCCGAGCGCGGCCAAAGGAGAGATCTCATGCCCATTCCCTCATCGATGCGCGCGCTCGTAGCCGAGAAGGTCGGCGAGCCGAACGACGTCCTGCGGCTGGAATCCCGGCCCGTTCCCACGCCGGGTGCCGGTCAGGCTCTGATCCGGGTGAAGGCGACTCCGGTTCACGCCAGCGATCTGCACGTGCTGCGTGGCCGCTACGGATTCTCCGCCGAGTTCCCCACGGTCGGGGGGCACATGGAGTGCGTGGGCCACATCGAGGCCCTCGGTCCGGACACCAAGGGGCTGAGGATCGGTGAGCGCGTGGTGAACGTGGCGATCCCGGCGGTACCCGGGCCGCCCGTCGCCGGCACATGGCAGGAATACCTGGTCGCCGACACCCGCAGGCTCCTGCCGGTCCCCGACCGCCTGAGCGACTCCGACGCCTGCCAACTCGGCGTCAACCCGCTGACCGCCCTGCTCCTGGTGACCCGCGAACTCGACGTACAGCCGGGCCAATGGCTGCTGCAGACGGCCGCGGGCTCCACCGTCGGCCGGCTCGTCATTCAACTGGCCAGGCACCTGGGCATCCGCACGATCAATGTGGTGCGGCGGCGCGACGCCGTCGAGGAGATCAAGGCGCTCGGCGGCGACGAGGTCATCTGCACCGAGGACGAGGACCTGTCGCAGCGGGTGGCTGAGATCGCGGGACCGGACGGCGTGTACAAGGCCATCGACTGTGTCGCGGGCCAGGTGGGCGCCCAGGTGTCCCAGGCACTGGCCCCGGGAGGAGAACTCGTGGTCTACGGCGCGCTCTCGACCCACCGGCAGACCGAACCGGCGGCCCTGACGATCCCGTTGCAGGCACGCTCGGTCATCTACGAGACCAAAGCGGTCCGTGGCTTCTGGCTGAACCGCTGGTTCGGCACCGCCTCACCCGAGGATGTGCTGGACGCGCTGGCCGAGGTGCGCACGCTCGTCACCGATGGAGTACTGACCATCCCCGAGGGCCGACCGTTCCCCCTCGAAAGCTTCGCCGAAGCCACCGCCCTCGCCGAAACAGCCGCCCGCGGCGCCAAGCCCCTCTTCGTCTTCAACGCCGACAACTAGCCCACGACATCCGCCCCCGAACCGAACCACCTCACCGGGCGGGCCGGTCAAGGGCGATCGTCCACAGCCACTGATCCTTACCCTGACCCGGTCCGACTCCGCGCGCGGTCCGTGACAGGGAAGAACACCGAGAGACACCAGGGCGAGAGCCGGCGAGGCCGACTACGGCTGTCCTCTGCCGGCACAAGCTCGACCCGCCCGCGTGAGTGTCACAGCCGTCTATGACGACCGGGCAGCCCGGACACCACCCCTCTGAGCTGACCGGGCTGTTTGTGTAGATGAGGACCATAACCGGACAGTTGGACCCCGACGACACCCCTGTTCGGAGTGGCGGTGCGGATCCGGTGAAGTGCCGTCGATTCGGTCGAGCAGAGCCTGAGCCTCGACTGTGCGGTGATGGTCGGGACCGAATGAGGCCAGGCAGGCATCGTGAGCGGCTGTGGCCTGAAGGCCGGCTTCGGTGCCGCGGTGTAGTCCCAGGAGGGCGGTGGCTACGGCCAGTTCGATGGCGCCGGTCTCTGAGCGGCTCTCTTCCGCGGTCAGGCTGCGGCGCAGTTCACGGGCGCGTTCCGCCTCGGCAAGGGCTTCCTCGTGGCGGGCTTGGCCGTTGACGCTGCGGGCCAGGCCGAGTCGCAATGTCAGACTCAGCCGGTCCGGTTCAGGATGGGCGGCCAGGGTCTCGCGGGCGCCTGCCTCGGCCTCGGGGTGGCGCTCCTGCGCGTTGAGAGCGAAGACAGCCCGTTACTGGCGGCCCTTGCTACGCTTCCCCATCCCGCCCGTCTTGGTGGCCATCCTGCGGGCGCACCCGGACGCGTTCGGCACGGCCAAGGAAGCCTGCGTCCTCGGCAACGAGCGCGGGGGAGTGGTCGGCTCATCCACCTACTGGCGGGTGTGGGAAGAAGCGCGGCAGTGCGCTCCCGCCTGAGTGTGTCGACTCGCCGCTGGCCGGCGGCCCCTACGACCTGCGACACGCCTGCATCACGCGATGGCTGAACGCCGGGGTACCGATCGCTGAGGTAGCCCGGCGGGTCGGCAACGCGCCCGAGGTGATCCACCGGCGCTATCACGGATGTATCGACGGTCACGAGGAAGCGGCCAACGCGAAGATCGCAAAGGCGCTGGAAGAGGACGGAGACAATTCATAGCGGTCCGTGTCATCGCGCTGCGAGGGCGGTCCGGGAGACTCAAACCGCCCTCTAACGCAGCCGATCGGGTCAAGGGTCACATGGCCTGTGTTCCTGCCAAGACGGCTACGGCCTAGCCTCGCGCTTTCACGAGGTGGGGTGTCCGGGTCTTGATCAAATAAGCGGAGAGTGCTCCTGACCTGCAACGATGGGACTTGTCTAGGGTCCTGTTGGCTGCACGGAAAGAAGCACTCTCCAGGTGAAGAAGCGTATCGGGTCGTACCCGCGTGTCCGCATCGAGGGCGGCGGCCGGGCGGTGGTCTCGCAGGCCGGTGGCGTGCTGCTGGTCGAGACCGTCCGCAAGGCCGGCTTGGACACCGCGATATCAGCGGCGCTGACACCGTGGCGGAAGCCGCGGGCGTTGCACGATCCGGGGAAGATCCTGCTGGACGTCGCGCTGGCGGTGGCGCTGGGCGGGGACTGCCTCGCGGATGTCGCCATGCTGCGGGCCGAGCCGGCCGTGTTCGGGCCGGTGGCCTCCGACCCGACGGTCTCCCGCCTGATCGACACCCTCGCCTCTTTTGGCGACCGAGCTCTTCAGACCATCCGTTCCGCGCGGGCCGAAGTCCGCCGACACGTCTGGCGGTTGGCCGGCCGGGAAGCGCCTGACGCGGGCGGGACGGTGACCGTCGACCTCGACGGGGTGCTGGTGATCGCGCACTCCGACAAGGAGGACGCCGCACCCACGTGGAAGCGAACCTACGGCCACCACCCGCTGATGGGGTTCGTCGACCACGGCCAGGGCGGCACCGGTGAACCGGTCGCGGCCCTGCTCAGACCGGGCAACGCGGGATCGAACACGGCGGCTGACCACATCACCGCCACCCAACTGGCCTTGGCCCAATTGCCGAAGAAGTACCGGCGCGGGCGCCGGACCCTGATCCGCACCGACTCCGCGGGCGGCACCCACGACTTCGTCGCCTGGCTCGCTCAGCGGGGGCGGTGGCTGTCCTACTCGGTCGGCATGGTGATCACCGAGCAGGTTCACCAGCATGTGCTGAGGGTTCCGGCATCGGCCTGGACGGCGGCCGTCGAGGCGGTCGGTGAGATCCGCGACGGCGCCTGGGTCGCCGAGCTCACCGGTGACGTCCTGGACGGCTGGCCCAAGGGCATGCGGCTGATCGTCAGGAAAGAACGACCGCACCCCGGGGCCCAGTTGCGGCTCACGGATGCGGACGGCATGCGACTGACCTGTTTCGCCACCAACACCCTGGGCCGGCCGATCGCCGAACTCGAGCTCCGTCACCGGCTGCGGGCCCGGGCCGAGGACCGCATCCGTGCCGCCCGGGCCACCGGCCTGCGCAACCTGCCCCTGCACCGCACGGCCCAGAACCGGATCTGGCTGGAGATCGTGCAGATCGCTCTCGACCTGCTGGCCTGGATGCCCATGCTCGCCCTGACCGGCAAGGCTCGCCTCTGGGAGCCCCGCCGCCTGCGGCTCCGCTTGTTCACCGCGGCCGGACAACTCCTGACCACCGGCCGTCGGCGAATCCTCCGCCTGGCCCGGGCCTGGCCCTGGACCGCCCTCATCACCGCAGCCCTCGACCGCCTCAACCAACTGCCCGAACCAGGCTGACCAGCGGATTCCCCGTCCCTACGACAGCACATCAACACCCGGAGCAGTGGAACCCGACGCCACCCCGAGGCGACACTCGGGCCCTCAGCCTGCACAGCCTCAGCCCACGACACAAAAACGGTCCACCGACTCCGTCGGCGGACCGTCACGAAACTTCGAGGCTAATGCCAGAGCACCGCTTTAGGAGTTCGGTCCGAGCCCGTTCCGGATGGCCGATGACTGGCATATCGGCCGCACAGGGACGCTGGTGTACGTCTCCGTCCAGCATCGTTGATGTCAGCTGTAGATGTCAGCCGTCCATCAGATCCGGGTGAGGACACGGTTCCAGCTCGGCCGTCGGACTGTCAGCCCCACTTCCACCAGACATGCCAGTTGGAGCATCCCCAGACCACACGGCAGGTGCGGCAGTCGTCGTGTGTCAATTCAATGGCCGACTGTCCCAGGATGTGGTGAGGTCACTCTGTGGCCTCGAAGACCAAGCGTCATGAAGCGCGAAAGAAGAGACAGCGCCGGGCAGTTCCAGGGACGCCGGCGTTCGACCCGCATGCTGAGGTGATGGTCGACACCTGGGCCTCGCTGGTGAAGCTGATGGTGCGGATGGGGGCGACCGACGATCCTGAGGCGGCGGCCGACGCTGCACTCGATAGCGCGGTCGCCGAGTTCGTCACGAAGGTGCAACGGTTCGACCCAATCCGTCTCATCGAAGTTGCTCGTCTGGCGTCCCTGCCGATGGCCCCTACCGGATCGGTGGCTCCGATTACCCCGGACGCATCCGCGTCAAGGCTTGAGCTGCTTGCTTTGTTGGCTCTCGCAGCTCAACAGGAAGTAGCAACCGGCGTCGCCTCTGAGCGGGCAACGGTCGGAGATCAAGAGATGAGTCAGTTCGTATCGGAAGCGCTGAGCGAGCTCGACAGGCTTCTTCACTTGGCGCAGTTGCGCTCCTTCGCGTCTGCGGATCCGACCGACAAGCTCTCCCTCGTGTCCTTGCTCATTCAGGGTGGCGAGGTATGGATGCGAAACTCGTCCTACCCGGAGATGGTCGAAGCAACTAACGGCGCGCTCCTCGACGGAGACCCGAACGTCCGAAATGCTCTCCTTGCTGAGCTCGGCTTCGACGCAACCGATGCCCTTGCGGTTCTCAACGCGTGTCACGGTCTTCAGGAAATCGCCATGAATCACCGCATAGATGCAATGCGGAGCACGATGCTGCAGGCGATGGCGGCCACGGAAGCTGGACGGACTGACAACGCCCTGATGGAACGCGCACGGTCCAGCCTCATGACGATGTTCGAACCCGAAGCCAGCGATGTCACAGTCTCGGTCGCAGACATCGCCTCGCACACCGGTATCCCGGAGGGCCGGGTCAGAGCTGTCATCGAACGGTTCCGTCTGGACCTCGCGGAAGCCACACCCGTCCAGGTCGTCGATGCGTTCAGCACCGGCAAGAACCCACTGCGTGCCCGGCCGCTCATCGTTTGCGCCAACGACCGCGTTGTCCTGCCCCACCCTGCGTTGCACGTGTCCGCAGTCCGGGAAAACCTTGAGGAGCACCTTAAGGCGTCGAAAACATGGAGTAAGTACGCGAAACACCGCGGCGATCTCCTTGAGATGCGTACCCGGACTGCACTGGGTCGCGTGCTCCCGGGCGCCCATTACCGGGACGCATTCGAGTACTACGTTCCCGCTAACGAGACCGAGGCGACGGAAGCTGACCCATCGAGGTACACCAAACGCGTCGAGGGCGATCACCTCGTGCTCCTCGACGACGTCGCGATCATCGTCGAGGACAAGGCCGTCGCACTGAGTGTTCTGTCTCGCGGCGGCAAAAAGACGCGGATCCGCACCGACCTGACCGGCATCATCACGAAGGCCGCAGAGCAGGCAGGGCGGATGCGGGACGTGATCGAGCGCGACGGAGGTCTCCGCATCGAAGGCGAAGGATGGGTTGACCTCAGCCATATTCGGGAAATTCACACCGTCGCGGTCAGCCTCGACGACCTTTCGACCGTCCTGACGGCCACCGCGGAGTTGGTGCGAGCTGGCATACTCAGCGTGGACAACATCCCATGGACGGTGTCACTGCACGACCTTGAGTTGATCACCGAGCTCGTCGCACGACCGGCCGAGTTCCTTCTCTACCTTCGGCGACGCCGTACTCCCGATGTCACCGTCATGTTCAGTGCGGCAGACGAACTGGACTTGTTTTTGTACTTCTTCGAGGCGGGCTTGTGGGTCGAACCAGATCCGGCACAAGTACGTGTCGCATTCCCGTTCCTGCCCGAACCATCCACGTCTGAACAGCGCCGCTACCGCGCACAGAGGCCAGTCATTCTGACCAGTCGCACCGACGCACTCGACCAGTGGTTTCACACCATTCGGCATTCCGACGCTAATGTCCCGCCCGCACCCAAACCTACGATGACTACTTCTCCGGTCGCACCCCTCATTGACGAACTACAGAAACGTAATGTCACCGGTTGGCTCAGCATCGGTGCGACCCTGCTTTCCGCGGACTCAGACGTCCAGCACCGATTCGCACACTTCGGCGAGCAATTTCTCAGCAATCCCATTTCGCGAGGGCAGGGTCGAAGTCTCACCATCCCGATCACGGCCTCTCTCGATCCCGCCGAAGGATGGCTCTTCGTCTGGATCACTCGCACGACCGCTGAGGCCACTGCGAGTGTCAAAAAGAGAGCTCGTGACTACCTGCGCGCGAAAAAACACCAGCTGGGCCTACCACGCGGCGTCGTCTTCTTGTACGACGAGGCGACCCAAGGTCTCCTCGATGTCCTATATGACGGACACATCGGGCCGATCGACAAAGCTCTGACAGCCGTCCTACACTCCCTGCGGCCTGCGACAGCCCTTCAGCGCACAATCCATCCGAACGCTAAGCGTCCTCCACGCATCACGAAAGGCACACCAAGGCCAAAGCGAGCGCGCTAGAAGAGCGCTCCGCCTGCCAATTAGGGTAGAGCCAAACAACCCCCAGGTTGATGACCAGAGGGTTTGCCGTGGAGTAGGTAACGGGAATCGAACTCGTGAACTCAGCTTGGAAAGCTGTGAACTTTTGAGGCTGGTTAGAGTGCTGACCTGGGCGCGAACAGCCCAAGCGCTGCTGTGCCAGCCTCGGCTGCTTTCACCGTGGTTGCCCGTTGTTCCCCGCTCGATCTGGTGCCGTTGTGGTGCGGGGAGGGCACAGCTACAGCGACTACCGTTGCGGCTCTGTCGGCCGCGGCCGTCGCCACGGAGTCCGACGCAAGCGCCTTCGAAAGGACCCAGTTGGCGCGGGGTCATAACTGGCGTCGTCCCACAGCTGGCGCAGGTGCCTGAACTCGTAGTCGCGCCCAGCCGCTGAGTCCTCACAAGTTTCGGCCCAAATGCGGTCGAACGGCGGCCGGCGCATCTGTGCAGAGATGGCGCCGCTCCAGTCCCGCCATGTGTCGTCGGAAACCCACCCCTGAGCCCGCAAGTCAGCTTCGTCCTCACTGAGACGGAAGTACAGACGGATCGCCATTTCCTCCTGCTCGGTGAGTGCGGGTGTGCCTATGCCGCGAAGCGTGCGGGGCGACAGCTTGTCAAGCAACGACCAGTAGCGAGCAACGTAGAAGTCCTCGACCTGGCGCACGCGCTGCGTCCGCACCTGCCAGATCGCGAGCCCCGAGGCAACCGACGCCGTGACGAGGGTGATCGTAAGTGAGAGCCACTCCATGATCAGACATTGTGAGGGACGCAAAACGAATAGGCCATGATGTGACCCCTCGGGGACTGGAGACCAGTGACGAACAACCGTCAGGGACTTCTGGTCGCTGCCTCAAGCGTGGACCCACGTTTGCGAAAATGGCCATCCTCAGGCCAACGAGTTCGGGCATACTCATCTGTTCGCCTGCTGGCGGGCCCTGCTGGACCAGGCCGGTCCTCGCCTTGAGAGGCCGCTGATGCCCACTACCCACGAGCCGCTGCACCGTGCTGCCGAAGACTTGGTCATGGCGGTGCTTGCCGAGCTGGCCGAGACGGCATCCGCGCCGCAGTTCGGCCTGCAACGCGACTACCGCAACTGGCGGCGCTGCCAGCAGGAAATCTTCTTGGCGGAAGAACGCGAACAGTGGTGGTGGCCGAACGAGTTCTCCTCACGGGAGTGGTGGCATCGCTTCCCGGCCTACGACGTCCTGCGCGAGGTCATTCGGGATCACGAGGTGCTTCGGAGCCGGGTAGACACCTTGGTCGGTTACCCGTCCAGCCTCGTGCTCCGGAGGCTAGACGATGTCGTGGTTCGGTATCTGCTCACTCCTGTGGTGGAGGCGGCCCGTGCCTATCGCTTCGACAGCGCCGCCTTCGAGGCTGCCTATGCAACTATGGAAGCCGGGCTGTTCGCTAAGACTGTGCGCCTGGTCGAGTACGTCCCCCTTCTCGGGTTCGACATGTCCCAGGCTGTGTCGGGTGCCCCGTTGCCTGATGGCCTTACCATACGGCCGATGACCGACGGGGAAGTGTCCGAAGCGCTGCGGGTGATGGGTATTCCCATCGCCCAGCTCAGCGGCACTAACTCACTGAACCTTTCCCGATTTCATCAGAATGCCCTCGTACTTGAACGCGATCTACCGGTACACAGCGGTCACAACCAGCACCCGGAGGCAGGGGCATCTTCGCCATTCGGGGCTGCGGTCGACCGCATGCTCATCGCCCTGCGCATCGTGTGCGGCGGCTCAGTCACCTACGGTCGCCCGATGTGCATGCAGAGTCGCGAAGATTTTGATGCTCAGCCGCATGCCTCATCCCGCCTCACCGAGGTCCACCATCCGGTTGAGGACCGACCAACTCTCCTTGTCGACGCTGCGGCCTTGGGAAGCCTGGGTGAGGTGTATGACCTGCTGGGTAAGCCGGGCGTCCAGAGCAAGAAGTTTCTACTCAATGCCCTGCGCCGCCTGATCATGGCGGGTGGCCGAGCCGTGCCTGAGGACAGGCTTATCGACTTGTGCATCACCGCGGAGTCCTTGTTCATCCAACACCGCGGCCTTTCGCGGAGTCGGGAGAAGCGTGAGCACCTCGTGGCTGGCGCGAAGGCTCTCCTGAGTGGTGACCCTCATCTGGCTGCAGAGGATCAGTATGTTGAGCAGCTGATCGAAGGTGCTTATAGACGCCGCAACGTCGAGATGCACGGTGACGTAGCGCAGACTGGAACCTCTCGCCTCCTCGATGGCACCACGACCAGTAATCTCCACGCCCTGGTCGGCGATTTCGAGCGTCTTCTACGCCGCGCAGCCCACCTTTTCCTTATCCAGACCGCCGGTGGCGACGGTGGCCGGACAGCGTCGTCACCTGACCCACGCTAATTCCCCGATACTGCTGGCCGAACACCCGCTTTAGGAGTTCGATCTAGGCTCGCCCCTGGTGTCTTCGCCGGCTGGTCAGACGGCCGTCCAAGCCTGTTGTTGTATTTCGCCGTGCGGTCTCGTTGATGTCAGCCTTAGATGTCAACGGAATATCAGTGCAGCAGCCAGTCTTCCGACGGTTCCTCCGGTCGGTCCGCTCACCGCCACAGATTGCGACAGATCTTTCGACCCTGATCGTCTCGCCTGGACAGCACGAGGCCACCAGCTACGAGGCAAGGAAGTGCTCATGGAGGCCGTCCACCTCACTGGCGCGACGTACGAGGCTCTCAAGGAGCGGCCTGAAATATTGAGATGCCTCCCTGTCGAGAACGAGGGAATCGAGATTTTTCAGCATCACCGTCATTGTGAGCTGAACGAGGCCAAGGGGCGCCTGGGGTCGAACCTCGTAGCTACTCAAGTTCGGCAAAAATTCGCCATCTTCGAAAGTCAGGTGGTTTCGGTACAAGTCGTTCCAGTCGCCATGTGTCTCAACAGAGCCCATGCGATAACCGAGGTAAACGTTGGGGCCTAGCAGTTTGATGCGTTCCTCGGCCGAGGGGTAGCCAACCTTCGCGCGACCCGGCAGTTCCGATACGTCGTCGATGCCGGCCGCCATTGCTGTGGCAGCGATCGAGCGTTTCATCCGCTCTTCGATGGGCCATACCTCATCATTTCGAGCCTTAACGTTCTTCTGGATATCCTGAAGAAGTTCGCGCTCAGCGATCAGGCTGTTCATTACGTATTGGTCGAAGCGGATGCCCGAGCCGTCGTCGCCAATCAGGTAGGCGAGCGTCGCAAGAGTCTCGATAGTGTCCCGATTTACACTCAATTGCTGAAATGTTTCCTTGCTGTGCAGCTCACGAAGCATCAGGCGCAACAGTTTGCATACACGGACCAGGAGTCCGCGTAGAATCGCGTCATTCCGTTTCAGCGGTGACGGTGGCTTCAGGCCAGCCAAAATAGTTAGCCAATGCGTCGCCTCACGGAGGAGATAAAAAGCAGCTTCCATGTAAGGTGCTTCGCTGGTTGTCTTTTCTAGTTCCTCAAAGTTTGGCTCGTAGGCAACCGGGAGCTGATCGTCGTTCATTTGTTCGTGAGTCATGGTGTGATTTCACCTATCCAGATGAGCGTTATTTTCGTGCATGGAATCAACAACCCTAGTCAGCCGCCTCTGGCGCAAGGACGTCAACCACTCAGTCAATGATCCTCCGCGCCGAACGGCCGTCTCTGGCAAGGTCAGCCCAGCCGTTGGCGATGCCGCTGCACTGAATTAGGTTCTGCGGTCCAATGTTCAGCTCTGCCGAGAACATCTCGACCATCACGCGATCGGCGTCGAGAATTCAGAAGCCGTCAGCGGGCGAGATGACGTAAGGGCGATGGTGTCGATCCTCAGCCACGTTCATCAATACTCGAATCATCTGACAGAGAGATCGTGGCTGCATCAAGCACACGCTTCAAACTGCTTATGGCAGCTGTCAGGGTATCTCGACTCAGTATCGGTGTCAGGTACTGTACTGGGATTCGGTGAAACCGATGCAGTGGGTTCATGCACCTGTCTACAACATAGTTGTCGAGCGCCGACCACTCGCCATGTACGGACGCGCTCAGAGGCTGGAATACCCGACTGTAGAGATCCTGCATTCCAACGTCTTCTGCCATTGACCGTGTGTTGACAGATCCCCCGGCGAAAGACGGATGAACGCTAACCTCCATCATCATTTCCGCTCCTTGGCCGCCTATGCGACCATCCAGGAATGACGCCAGAGCTGACAGCTTTTCATTTCCTTCCCCGTCTTTTTCACTCATCGCCTCTTCTATGTGGGCTCGCATTAGTTTTTGCTTGCCCTGTCCGTATGCGATAAACTTTTCGTAGAGCTCGGATTCATTCTTATGATCGAGCCAGGTGATGAGTATTTCCGTTTCAACTAGCGATCGAAGAATGGCGGAGCCGTGTTCTCCGCCCCACAGTAGCGGGCTTCGAGTCATCGCATATACGCCCCTAATTGCTCTAATCCCCAACGCGCACACCACTTCGTGTTGTGCAGGTCGATACAGGCTCACTCCATTTGAGAAGGCGATTTCCATGAACTCATTCCAAAGTTCATTAACCTGATCGAGTGCCGCGTCCTGTGCTGACGTAACATCGTCTTGCTCCATAGTGGCTGGAGGGCTATCGCCAGTCATGCACGGCGTGAGTTCCCAGTTCGCATTCCAGAAGCTGGCTGCCCAGCCGCTCTCGGCGCGAGGCGCGTCTTCATCGACCTCCGCGAGCCCCTTGGTGGCGCCGTACATAGAGGTAAGAATTGCCTCGGCCATTGGTCGGCTTGCCGGATCGCTCGGGTATGAGGAAAGAATCGAAATTTGGCTCTCTTGGAGGTGCAGTCTCCCGCTGAGCAAGAGCCAGCCTAGGGGCGCTGTCACCGCAAGTGCCTTTCCGTGCCGGCCAAGGCACAGCAATAGGGCGCGGACAAGCGTGTCCAGCATCTCGTCCAAGTCGCTGGCACTCGGGGCGCCAATCTCGGCAAAGGCCCATCGACCTGGCATGTCTGGGTACCACGCGGCAATCGTGTGCAGGGCCTTTGGCACCATTCGCGCTCTGTCGTGACGTGAAATCAGGTTCAGGAAATCGTTTCGCGCGGGAGCTGGCATCCTCTCCAGGGAAGACAGCCTTCCGTCTAGTTCGGATGAATATTCTGCATCGCATGTCTGCTCAAGCCACTCTTGCTGTAGTGAAGAAAAGAGGCGCGCGCCGTCGTCACCCTCTTGTTCGATAAGCAGAGCTATCCACAAAAGGTCGGGGAAATCATCTCGCACCCAATCGGTCAAGATGGCCCCGTGTTGGATCATAGGTGGAATTAGATTCTTTCCCACCCACTTGTGATCAGCCAGCCTCTTTGGCAGCGGCCTGCGACTCTTCTTCGCCACTTTCCCCCCCTGTTTCTGAAGTGCGGTAGTTCCACTCTGTAGTATCGGCAAGAGTTCGCCGTTCCGCACTCCTATTTAAAAAGTTCCCTGCGCCAGGATCTTGAAGAACCTGCTCAGCTCATCACCCGCTGCAGCTCCCGTCCCGTCCGCCGTCGACCCACACACCGTGAAGCGGGCGTGGTTCAGGGCGTCAAGGTGGAGCGCGCCACTGCACGAACGACCTTGACGCCCTGGGCCGCGCCCGCTTGGCTTTGCCTGGGTCGACGGGGGGCGGGACGGGAGCACCCTCGCGCACCCCTACGGGGCTGCAGTCGGCGACGGAGCCCCCGCCTCCCGGTGCCGGCCGATCCCCCGCCGGAGGCAACGCCTTGACCTCAACTGACTCGCCTCAGGTTCTCGGCTCATTCGCCTGTGCGCGGCACGGGCGCTGGCCGGGCTGGAGCGGGACGTAGGCAGGAGCGCAGGCCCGGCCGGAGGCCGTGCCGCGCGCGGGGAGCGGAGCGAGCCGCCTTGAACCAGTAGAGAAGGTTGTAACTCACTCGGTGGCGTGAGGTTGCTCGGCCTCGGGAGACGCTTGATGCGCTTGCGCTGCTGAAGGCAGGGTGCCGTGGTGGGCGGCTCGGAACTCGTCCAGCAGGTCGAAGAACAGGTCCATCGCGGGCACGTCGGCTGCTTCCGCGGCCCGCTCGATCTCAACTGCCCAGCCCAGGGCGCTGGGATACGCCATGCCCAACCGCTTCCACAGCCATTGGGCGAAGGGACCGGTGTGCACGAAGTCGAACTCTTCGTCCACCCCGTGGATCTCCAGGGCGACGTGGTACCCGGTCAGGATGGAGTCCAGATGTTGCAGCGAGCTGCGACGGACCCACATGCCGGGGCGCAGCCGTACCTCCTCCAGGACGTCATAGACATTGACCAGCTCGCTCAGCGGCCTGGGCGGTCTCCTGGATCTTCCTGTCGCTGCCATGCCGGTCTGTCCTGCGCGCGTGGTTTGGGCGAGTGTTCGTTGTGGGTCGGGTAGATCAGCGGCGGAAGGAGGCACTTGGTCGTTCCTCATGCAATTCGCCACAGAGGTGCTGCGTATCGCTCCGGGTTGTTGCTGATCAGCAGTCGGCGCAGATCGCCACGTTGTGACCCGCTGAGGTTCAGTACCTCAGTTAGCCGGCGGAACGTCGTATGGCTGACCCCGCGACCCAGGGCCTCGTACTCGAACTCGTCGAGCTGGGAGAGTACCGTGTCGGGATCCAGCGTGACCGCCGGCTGGTCCTTGAGCCATGCCGCTTTGTTGCGTTCGTAGTCGATCTCCGAGTAGCCGCAGATCTCTCGGCTGAGTGCCTCGGCCTCGTCCAGGGTGTTCGTTGACAGGATGGCGCGGGCCAGATCGTTTCGGCTCAGCGCGTCGTCCAGGTCGAGTTCGTGGACCGTGGGGCCCTCGTCCGTGAGCGGGATGGGGAGTCCGGCGTCCCGGACTTCGCAGGTGCCTCGGACTCCTCGCGACGTGGCGGCGAGCATCCCGGTTGCCTCGGAGGGGTGCCATTCCAGGACCGAGCTGATCGACTCCGTGTCCTGTGCGGTGAACCTGTGGACGAGGGGACCGAGCAAGCTGCGCAGGTCGTCGAGTGGGAGTTCGCCGTCCAGGCCTGGGCCGGCGACCAGCAGTCGCACGGGGGTGGACAGCTGGGAGCATGCCGCCAGTGTCAGGGCGTCTCCGAGCGGGCTTTTGAGGGTCGGCTCATCGCCTCGCGCGAGGATGTCGCCGCCGACGTCGAGAAGATCGATCGAGCTTGGGCGGAAGTGGTCCACCAGTTCGTCCAGTTGGCGTGCAATGCCCGCGGCGCCGTGGTGAGGGTCGATCAAGGCGAACGTGTGCGGGAGCTCTGCCGCCAGTCGGGGGAGCGTGGATCCCGCCGGCGGGATCGGGCGGGCTGCGGCCGGTACCGACCAGACCGCGGGTGTCACGGGTTCGAGGCCCGAGAAGTTGTCGGGCCCTCGGGGGCCCGGAACTGGGTCGATCAGTAGGCGATCCCACGCATACGTGAGGATCACCGCCCGGCCTTCCTCACCGCCGTACAGAGCGGCGTCAAGCATTGCGGCGGCGACAGCGTCGCCCCCTCCTCCTGCTGCGACGATCAACCGCGTCATGCCCCAACACTACGGGTTCGGTAATTGACCAGTCACCCTATAGTGGCCAGAGGCCATAGCCACTTGAGGAGGAGGGGACATGCCTCAGATCGAGGAAGCGCAGCCGAAGTATCTCCAGATCGCCCACTACATCCGCGATCAAATCCTTCGAGGTGACCTGCGGCCAGGGGACGAGGTCCCGTCGGAACGGCAGTTGGCTTCCACCTGGAAGGTTTCCAGGCCGACAGCCGCACGGTCCTTGGAGGCTTTGAGTCATCAAGGGCTCGTCGAGAAGCGGCAGGGGTCCGGAACGTATGTACGCAGCCTGGAAGTCAACCGGCGAGCCAGGGAGTTGTACGGCAGGGCCCGGCAGACGGGGAAGATCTACACCTCCGGCGAGTACGCGATCATCACCTCGACCGGTTGGCTGGACGCTCCGGATCACGTCGCTGAGGCGCTGGGCTTGACGAAGGATCGGCGAGCCGTGCACCGCCGGCGCGTGACCAACGATCAGAGCGGACCCATCACCTTGTCCACTTCGTGGTTCGCGCCCGACGTGGGAGAACGGGCGCCCAAGCTCCTTGAGCCCGAGCGGATCCAGGAGGGGACGCTGATGTACGTCGAGAGCATGACGGGACGGCAGGGGAGTTACGCCGAGGACCGGATGTGCGCTCGACCGGCGACGGAAGAGGAGTCGCAGGACCTCCAACTGGACTCGGGGTCCGCGGTCTTGATCGTGAACCATGTGGTGTTCGACCTCCAGGACCGGCCGTTGGAGTTCGCCGAGGCCACCTACCCGCCGCATCGGTGGGCGTTCGAGCAGGGGTACCCCCTCACCTGACAGTCGACGGTTGGTCGTTTCGGCGAACCGCTTGCGTCTCACAGGTGGCCAATGCCACTATCCAGTAAGTGGCTAAGGCCACTTACTGAAGGGGGCGCGGTGTGACGAGTCGGCGGCCGGACCAAGGCGCGCACTTACCTTGCCGGGGATGTCGCGGGCGCGGTTGGAAGCGAGTCGGCTCCCGTACGGCCCTGGCGCTCACCACCGTCAATGACCGTGTCCGTCCCACATCGAAACGGCGCTGCCTCGATTGCGACGGCAGCGGCAGGGAGTGAACGCGGATGAGTTACCTGATCGACCGCCATCCCTCTGCGGACTCGCCGCGGCTCGGTGCGATGACCTTGCACCCCGTCGCGGAGTCCGTGCCCCGGGCCCGGCGCTGGTTCCGGAAGTTCATCGCCCCGTACAACCCGGCCTGCTCGGTGGACGACTGCGTACTGATGGTCTCCGAGCTGGTGACCAACGCCATCGTCCACGGGTACTCGGACGATCCGTGGATCGTTCAGATCGAGTGGTTCCGCGAGGGGGCCTCACTCCGGGTCGATGTGCACAACCCGGGGTATCCGGCGAACGTGCGGCTGCGGCGCCCTGGGGCCGATGAGGCGCATGGACGCGGCTTGCTGCTCGTCGATTCCATTGCGGAGTCCTGGCGGTCGGGTCCCAGTCGCTTCGGTGGCACGGTCGTCTCCTTCGTGATGGCCGATGCCTGGCCCGACAGCTGAGGTGGCCGCCGCGCAGCAGTACTGCGCAACAGGATTTCTCGCTAGTCTGGTTGACCAGTTGACTTGGCCAATCTCGACAGGCGGCGTTCATGGCGTATGAAGTGGCGGCACCCAAGTACGTCCGCCTCGCCCAGACGATCCAGAGCCGCATCGAGGACGGCACGTACGCCCCGGGCACTCGGGTGCCCAGTGAGAACCAGTTGGTTCAGGCGTTCGGGATGTCGCGGCCGACCGTCGTCCGGGCTCTGGAACTGCTGAAGCGTGATGGCTGGCTGGAGTCCCGGCAGGGCTTCGGCACGATCGTGCGGGGTCGGCCGGCTGTCGTCGAGCAGAAGAGTCGGCGCGGGCGGGAAACGCTGGAGCGTGACGAGTCGCAGACTCCGGGGCGGCTGGTCGCGGTTGACCGGGTGTCCGTTCCGGCACGCGTCGCCTCGGTGCTCGGGCTGCCCAAGCGCGCCGAAGTCCTGATGCGCCGGTTCCTGGTCGAGGACGAGGGGGAGGCGGTCGAACTCGTCTCGTCGTACTTCCCCGCCGGCCTGGTCGACGGCACCGACCTCGGGAGCTCCGAGCCGTTGGGCGCCGGGATCCGGGAACACTTGGAGGGGCGGAAGAAAGTCCGCTACGACCATGTGACGGAGAGGGTCTCCGCCCGGCTGGCGGATGCCGGCGAAGCGGAGCTCCTCGGCCTGCCCGACGGCGTGCCCGTCCTCAGCGTTATGGTGGCCGCCTTCGATGCCGCGGGCCAGGCGCTACAGGTTTCCGACGTGCTGCTCCCCGCCGATCGGCAGGAGCTCGAAGACACGTACCGCTTGAACTAGCCCCAAGATGACGGCCGTTGGGGCGGAATCGCACTTGACAAGTCAACCTGGCAACTCTATCTTCGAACTTGCTAAGTCAACCTGTCAGGTGATGGGTTGATCATCCTCAGAAGGAGACTCTCTGTGCGTGTGATCCGTATCGATGCCTCGTCCGCCACGATCCTGCTCACCGAAGCGCCGGCGCCGAAGGTGCGTGACCGGCAGACCGGTGAGATCGCCAAGGACGCCGTGAGCGGCGAGACCCTGATGACCCTGGGAGTCGTCTACATCGACGACGGCGAGTCGGCCCTGATTCAGGTCACGGTCCCTGAAAGCGGCGTCACGGAAGGGCTGACTGTCGGAGCTCCGGTCGCGCTGCCGGGCCTGGTGGCCCGCCCTTGGCAGAGCGTGTTCAACGGCCAGCAGCGCCACGGCATCGCCTACCGGGCGACCGCCGTCATGCCGGGGGCCTTCTCGATGGCTGAGGCGGGCTGATCGCGTGACCGATCTGGTGACGGTGGCCGAGCTGGGCGGGGCCTTCGCCGCGATAGGCGGCACGGCCTACCTCAAGCATGCTCACCCCGCCGCGTACTGGTCCACGGTCGGGCTGCCGGTCTCGGTGGCCCGGCTGCTGGGCTCCTACTCCTCGACCATGGACGCATGTGGTCTGACCGTCGAGCCTCCCCGCTGGCGGGCCCTGGCCGTCAGGGGGACCACGCGACGTGAGGTCCGGCCGGTACCGCCCCGCCGGGGCATCATCCGACCCACCTCGACCGGTCTGCGTATGCGGCTCAGGCTCGCCCCGGGCCAGGAACCCGCGGACCTGGCGGCCTCGGCCGAGCGCCTCCGGCACGCTTGGGGCGTCCACGCCGTGTACGTACGGGACATCAAGCCCGGAGTCGTCGAACTGCGGCTGGTCGGCTTCGACGTCTTGCGGAAGGTACGGATGCCGCGCCGGGCCGGGGCCGATCTCTTACGGGTGCCAGTGGCGCTGCGGGAGGACACGACTGCGTTCGTCCGTGACTACCGGGCCGTACCGCACGAACTCGTCCTCGGCGCCACGCTGTCGGGCAAGTCCATGTACCTGCGCAACCTGATCGCCGGCCTGGCCGCGCAGCCCGTCGTCCTGGTCGGTATCGACTGCAAGCGGGGTGTCGAACTCTCTCCGTTCGCCGCCCGGCTCTCCGCTCTGGCGACCGACCCTGAGCAGGCGGCCGAACTGCTGCCGGTGCTCGTGAAGGAAATGGAGGACCGGTACGACCTGATCAAGGCCCGACAGGGCACCGCCCCGGGCACCCCCGACGAACTGATCACCTCCGACATCTGGGGTCTGCCGGAAGACGAACGCCCGTCCCCGGTCGTGCTGTTCGTCGACGAGGTCGCGGAGCTCTTCCTCGTCGCGACACGCAAGGAAGAGGAACGACGGGACGAGATGGTCACCCACCTCATCCGACTCGCCCAGCTCGGCCGCGCGGCCGGCATCTACCTGGAGGTCTGCGGGCAGCGCTTCGGCGCCGAGCTGGGCAAGGGCGCCACCATG
This sequence comes from Streptomyces sp. NPDC002306, assembly GCF_053593435.1. Taxonomy (NCBI): domain Bacteria; kingdom Bacillati; phylum Actinomycetota; class Actinomycetes; order Kitasatosporales; family Streptomycetaceae; genus Streptomyces; species Streptomyces sp. NPDC002306. The sequence goes on along the minus strand of NZ_JBSFCK010000010.1, from coordinate 59,819 downwards.
CTCCGCGCCCAGCTCACCGGCCGCGTTTCCCACCGCGTCAACGACGAAGCCTCCGCGAAGATGGCACTCGGCGACATCGCGCCGGAGGCCGTGTCCGCCGCTTGCTCCATTCCCGCCGAGCGCCCCGGGCTCGCCGTCGCCGGTGACACCTCCGGCGGCTGGTCCCGCATCCGTACCCCGTACATCTCGCTGGCCGACGCCGCCGCCACCTGCCGCGGCACGGCTCACCTTGCCCCCGACGTACCGGCGCTCTCTCCCTTCAAGCCCTACGTCCCTCCGGCACCGACCGCGAAGCCTGCCGAGCCACTGAGCCACCCCCGGCCGGTCGTCGAGTAGGCCCAACCCGCCCCCGATTCGACGCACCCAAGCGTCAGGTCCCTACCCCGCCATGCCCGAAAGGAGGAGAGCACCCACCATGTGCCCCGACTGCGAGGACTTCGCCCGAACCGTCGTCCTGCTGGGACAACTCGCCCTGTACGCCGACAGGTCGGACGCCGACGCGACGTTCGTGGATGCCGTGGGCGTGTCTCTGGCCGCGTCCCTCCCGGAGCCGCCGCCCGGCATCTTCCCGCCCGGCTACGACCCCGACGACGGCCCGGCCTACCCCGGTGAAACGCCCCGATGACCCGGCCCGTCTTCCGCGCGGACGCGGTTCTGGTCCAAGCCGTCATCGCCGGGGCCCTGTCCTTCGCCCACCTGCACGACCTCGCCGCCGCTGCCGGACAGAGCGGATGGAAGGCCTGGGCCTATCCGGTCTCGGTCGACCTGCTTCTCGTCGCCGCCTGGCACCGACTCCGCACCGGAGGACCGAAAGCCGCGGCGTGGGTCTGGTTCCTCGTCGCTCTGACGGCCTCGCTCGGAGCCAACGTTTCGACCGCCGGCCTCCTCGACCTGGACCACGTTCCCGCCTGGCTGCGGATCCTTGTCGCCGGATGGCCCGCGGTCGCCTTCCTCGGCGGAACCCTGCTGGCCCACCGAGGCCACGTCGCGGCGCCGGAACCGGAACCGGAACCGGAACCAGGACGGGAAAGCACACCCGCCCGGATGGACGAGAACGAACCGATCGCCCCGGCTCCCGAGCCGTCCACCGCCCATTCCCCTCTCAATGCCGCCGTGCCGCCCGCCCTCGTCGCGCTGGCCCACAAGGTCGCCGACGAACACCGCACCCGGACGGGCACGGCCATCGACACCTCGACCCTGCGCGCCCGCCTCGGCGTCCCGCTGCCGCTCGCCGAAGCCATCGCCGCCCAACTCGCCTGACCCGGAGGACATCCCACCGTGCGCCCGTCCACGCTCCGCGCGCTGAACCGCGCTGCCGAGCTCACCCGACAGAACCGGCTCACCGAAGCCATGTTGATCGCCGAGCCGGTCATCCTCGCCGCCGACTTCTACGAGGGCGAGGAGATCAAGGCCTGGCTGGTCAGCCACGTCGCCGACTTCACGGGAGAGAACAGGAAGGTAACCGACTGATGCCCGCGAACCCGCGCTTCCGCCGAGTCGTCCGCATCGGCCCCGTCCAGGTGGCCACGTACTACGACTCCCGTGGCCGAGAGAAGCACGCCGCCGCCTGTACCGCACCGCGCTGCGGCTTCTCCACCGACTACGACAGCCGCGCCGCCGCCGAACTCGCCGCGCGCACCCACCGCTGCGCCGCCCGCTGAGGGAGCTCCCATGACCGTCTCGCTGCCGCTCGTCCTCGTTCTGGGGCTCATCGCCTGGGCCGCGATCAAGTTCTTGGGCGTCCGCGTCTGGATCGTCGTCGTGATCGCCCTGTTCGGCTTCCTGCTCTCCAGGACCTTCCTCGCCCCGGTCATCGACTCCGGCACCCGCTCCGGTGTCGACGTCGTCAACGGCACCCACGACTGAGAAGGAGACCCGCCGTGTTCCGCCCCAAGCTGCCCGACGTCCCGACGCTGCCCGGCTCGAACGCGCTGAGCCCTCACCACACCCACACCTCGGCACTCTCCGCCGGCCGCCCCTCCCTGAGCCCGTACGTGGGCGCGGTCGCCGCGGTGGTCGTCGTCGGGGTCGTCCTGACCGCGCTCCTCGCGGTCGTCGCCGTCACGGCCGTGTCCGTGGCCATCGCCGCCGTGGTCCTGCGCTCCCTGGTCACCGGCGCGAACAAACGCTGACCGGCCACCGGGGCGGCAACAAGCCGCCAAGCATCCCGCCGCCCCGGGGCCGTCCCTCCGAACCGCCGAAACAGCCGAAAGGAAATCTCATCATCACCCGGCAGACTCCGCCCCCGCTGGCGGAACTCTCCACGCTGTCCTCCATAGGCACCCTGCCCGAACTGGCCCGCCAGCTTTCCACCTTGGGCGGCTGCACTCGCCCAGTCCGCCTCGACGGTCACCGCACCGAGTACGCGGTCGACACCACGACCGGCGAGATCGGCCCTGCTCTACACCACCTCGACTCGACCGCCCTTCCGGCCGGCAACCTCCTCGTCCGCTGCAACAACCGACGCGAGACCCGCTGCCCGGCCTGCGCCGAGACCTACCGTCGCGACACCTTCCACCTGATCACCGCGGGGCTCCGCGGCGGCAAGGGCACCTCGGACCAGGTCGCGACACACCCACGCGTCTTCGCCACCTTCACCGCACCCGGCTTCGGCCCCGTCCACAACCGCCCCACAGGCGGGCGGGCCTGCCGCTGCGGCACCCACCACGACGACCAGGACCCGGCCCTGGGGACGCCGCTCACTCCCGACTCCTACGACTACGAAGCGGCCGTTCTCTGGAACGCACATGCGGGAGCCCTCTGGCGTCGCTTCTCGATCTACCTCCGCCGGGAGGTCGCCAAGCGCGCCGGTCTCACCCAACGGGCCCTCCGCCATCACGCCCGTGTCTCCTTCGCGAAGGTGGCCGAGTACCAGAAGCGCGGTGCGGTCCACTTCCATGCAGTCATCCGCCTGGACGGCCCCGAGGGCGGTGACACCACGCCTCCGGCCTGGGCGACTGCCGAGCTTCTGACCGACGCCATCCGGTCCGCAGCGACCGCCGCCCGCGTCGACGGACCGGAAGTCGACGGCCGTCAGCACTCCTTCGTCTTCGGCCGGCAACTCGACGTGCGCCCGATCCGCTCCGCCGACTTCGACGGCGGCCAGGAGCTCACCGAGCGGGCCGTCGCGTCGTACATCGCGAAGTACGCCACCAAGGGCGCCGAGACCACGACCGGCACCCTCGACCGCCCGCTCAGGTTCCTCGCCGAGCTGGCCCAAGCCACGCTCACCGAACATGCCCGCCGCCTGATCCGTACCGCGTGGACGCTCGGTGCCCGCAAGGACCTGGAACACCTCCGCTTACGCGCCTGGGCTCACATGCTCGGCTTCCGCGGCCACTTCTCCACCAAGTCCCGCCGCTACTCCACCACCCTCGGAGCCCTCCGCACGGCCCGCGCGGACTGGCGCCGTGCCCGAGCGGCGTCCGCACAGCCCGAACGCGAGCCCGAGACGACGTACGTCCTCGCGCACTGGGCCTACGCCGGTACCGGCCTCTCGGCCGCCGAAGCCTGGTTGTCCGCGTCGCTCGAACCCGCCCTCGGTACGGAAGGAGAACCGACGTGAACCCGCAGCGCGATGAGCTGATGACCGTGCGCCAGGTGTTGGATGAGCTGGGTGGGGTGTCCCGCCGGACGTTCTACCGTTGGCGCGAGTTGGGGTTCGGGCCGGCGGCATTCAAACTGCCCAACGGAGAGCTCCGTGTGTGGCGAAGTGATTTCACGACGTGGCTGCGAGAGCTGGAGGCCGCGGCGTGAAGTCTCTTGACGTGAAGGTCTGGGCCGTTCGGAAGCGTGACACGAAGACGCCCTCGTACGGCGTTCGGTGGTCCGTGGCGGGCAATGTCTTCTCCGACTCGTTCCGGACGAAGGCACTCGCCGATCACTACCGCTCGAAGCTGATGCGGGCGATGCGCGACGGCGAGGAGTTCGACCAGGCGTCCGGGCTTCCGGACTCGATGGAAACGAAGAAGTCGGCTGTGTCCTGGTACGACTTCGCCCTCCGGTACCTCGCCATGAAATGGCCGCACGCCGCTCCCAATACGCGCGATGGCATCAACGAGTCGCTTACCAGCGTGACGGTGGAGCTCCTCGACGAGCGGGCTGGAGGGCCGTCCGACCAAGCCATCCGTAAGGCGCTGCGCAACTGGGCTTTCGTCCTGCCGGGGCCGGACGACCGAGACGTCCCGGACGACGTACGGAATGTTCTCCACTGGGTGGCCAAGGCATCGCGACCGCTGGCCGATCTCGCTGAACCGGCCACGGCGCGTGCGGTGCTGGACTCGCTGAAGCTCAGGCTCGACGGCACGGCCGCGGCAGCCGAGACCGTGCGGCGTAAGCGGCGGACCCTTGTCAACGCTGCCAACTATGCGGTCGACCTGGGGGAGCTGCGCGAGAACCCGATCACGGCCGTCCGCTGGCAGAAGCCGAAGGTCTCCAACCAGGTCGATCCTCGCGTTGTCGCGAACCCCGAGCAGGCTCGGAATCTCCTGGCGGCCGTCTCCTACGTGGGCGGCTACCGGCGGGCCCGTGGTCGGCGCCTGGTGGGTCTGTTCGCTGCGATGTACTTCGGCGGGCTCCGGCCGGCTGAAGCGATCGGCCTCGTCGAGACGGACCTTCGCCTCCCCGAACAGGGCTGGGGATCGGCACTGCTTCACCGGACACGGCCGTCGGTCGGCAAGCAGTGGACCGACTCGGGGGAGACCCACGACGACCGCGGTCTGAAGAACCGGCCGGTTGAGGACGTCAGGCGGGTGCCGATCCCGCCCCATCTCGTGGTCGCGCTTCGCGAGCACCTGGCCACCTTCGGCACGGCGGACGACGGACGACTCTTCTTCAGCGAGAAGGGCTCGGTCGTCCCGTCCTCGACCTACTACCGGGTTTGGCAGGAGGCCCGTCTCCTCGCGCTCCCGCCGTCCGTCGCGGCCTCGCCGCTCGCGAGTCGGCCGTACGATCTGCGGCACTCGGCTTTGTCGACGTGGCTCAACGCGGGCGTCGACCCGACAGAGGTGGCCGAGCGCGCCGGCAACAGCGTTGAGGTCCTGCTGACCCGCTATGCGAAGTGCCTCGACGGGCGGCAGGACGTGGCCAACCGGCGTATCGAGGACTTGTTGCGCGAATACGAGTGAGGCACCCTGCACACCCCACCGAGGCCCCGGGCAATTTGTCCGGGGCATCTCTCGTCATGAGCCCTACCTGTTGCGACGCTTCGAGCTGAGAGCGGACGAGGGGGGACTCGTGGAGCTGAAGGTCACGCGTTGGAAGCGGTACGGACATGATCGCCTGTACGCGAACCTGCCTGATGGCAGGGCGGTCGGCTGGGCAGATGTGAGGACGGGGGACATCACGGTCCTGGTGGCTGAGTATCGCGACGACGTGATCGCCATCCTGACAGACCACTTACGGAACACCCCAGAACCGGTACAGCCGCAGAAGACACTCGGGACGCCCCAGGCTGAGGCTGAGGTTCCCCCGTTGCTGCCGCCCCTGACGGCGGCCGATGACTTGTCGGCCAACCGTCCCGGTGAGTCTCTGCTCGATAAATCCGGGCCGGGCCTGATCAAGCGGGTCGTCTCGCAACTCCTGCGGCGCCCCGCCGAATGGGACTCCTGGCGGAAGGGCCTTGCGGGGGAGCGGAGGGTGGGAGCCGAACTGAACCGGTTGGAGCGGCACGGCTGGCGTGTCCTGCATTCCATCCCCTTGGCAGACCAGGTGGATGTGGATCACCTACTGATCGGGCCTGGCGGCGTATTCAGCATTAATACGAAGAAGCATCAAAAAAGGTCGGTATGGGTCGGCGACGACTCAGTCAAGGTCGATCACGGAAAGCCGGCACCCTACGCGCGCAAAAGCCGGGCTGAGGCCAAGCGAGTAGCTCGCGTGCTTGAGCACTATTGCGGCTTCCCCGTACCGGTGGAACCGGTGCTCGTCTTCGTCGGTGTGACCGATTTGAACGTGGTCGCCACGCAGCTCAGCGTACGCGTGTACAGGGAGCGTGAAGTGGCGGCACTGGCGCCGCTTTCCGGAGTGCTGACGGCCGAGCAGGTCGAGCGGGTGTACGGCATCGCTCGCCATCGTCAGGCTTGGATCCGGGCATGAGCCGGTGCGTCCCAGCGAGGTGCCGGCCTCCCTGCGTGATCTGTGGGGGACCACTGGCTGGGCGAGATGACCTGTCAGTGCCGTCTCCTACACTCCGCTTTCGATCAAGCATGTCGAACGGAGAGGGGATACGAATGGGCGGCGACGAATGGGCCCGCACGGGCCCGTATCAGCGTGATCTGTCGGCCGCGTTCCGGCAGGCCCAGGAAGACGAGCTGGCGCGGGACAGCCGCGGCTTCGAGGGACGGTCCGTTGAACAACTCTGGCGCGACCCGGACTGGCAGGAGTACATCTTCACCGGTGGCACGGGAACCGTGCTGGACTTCCCTCTCATGATCGAAGCCGAGGACAGCGACGACGGTCCGTTCATGCGGCCGCTCACCGATAGCGAGGTGCGCGCGTGGGCTCCTCACGGCCGGCCCACCTAAGAGGAGTGGGACGCGGCTCTCGACTCCGGGCGGTTGGAGTTCCCGGGCCGCAGCCAAGGGAATTGCACAGTGCTCTACCGCGACGGCAGGCCCGTGCACATCGGGTACTGAGGCGTCACCACCGACTAGCGGGGAGCTGGTAGCGCCTGGCGGTGCGGCCCCCGCACCTGTTCCGGGGGTACGTCGATTTGGGGGCCTCACCTGGTGTGATGCCCCAAGATCCCGTCCACGCCTCGTCCACAGACCCCGACATACGGCCGCTTCGGGCGGCATCCGGCTGCGCATACGCGAAGACCCCGGCCTCAGCGTTTCCGCTGGTGACGGGGTCTTTGGGCACCTCATGAGGGGTGCCCCCGGCAGGATTCGAACCTGCGCACACGGCTCCGGAGGCCGTTGCTCTATCCCCTGAGCTACGGGGGCGTGTCCGTCGCGGGCTTGTTGCTCGCGGCGACGGACAGAACACTACCAGCTTCGCCTGGGTGGTCATGAACGGGTTTTGTCGGCGTCGCGAGGTGGCGAAGGGGTCGGCGTCCCTCGCACGGGGTGGAAGTGGGGAAAACCCGGACGCGGTGGCCGGTCCGGACCTACTCTCGAGTTGTGCCAGGCGCTTCGGGACGGGTGCTTGTTGTAGACGACAACAAGGTCATCCGGCAGCTGATCAGGGTCAATCTCGAGCTGGAGGGTCTCGAGGTGGTGACCGCGGCTGATGGTGCCGAGTGTCTGGAAGTCGTGCATCAGGTGCGGCCTGACCTCGTGACCCTCGACGTCGTCATGCCCCGGTTGGACGGTCTGCGGACCGCCGCCCGGTTGCGGGCCGATCCCCGGACGCGCGGGCTGCCTCTCGCCATCGTCAGCGCGTGTACGCAATACGAGGTCGAGGCCGGGCTCGATGTCGGCGTCGACGCCTTCCTCGCCAAGCCCTTCGAGCCCGCCGAACTCGTTCGGCTCGTGAGGGAGTTGATCGAGAGCGGGGGGAGTGCGGCCGCCGCCGAGGGGAGTGGCGGGGGCTCCCTCAGGCGTGTGCTCAGCGCCGGCGAGGCGGCCGAGCGCGCCGGCGGCTAGTCCTCCACCTCTCTAGCTTTCCAGCTTTCTTCAGTTCTCCAGTCCCCATGTGCCTGCCACGTCGGCAGCTAGTTCTCTACGTCTGCCATGTCGGCGGTCAGTGAGCGAGCGGGGCTCACCGCAGCTAGCCGTTACGCGCCCGGGGCGCGCCATCCCAGGCAGTTAAACCCAGTTAAACCTCCTGCGCGGGCCCTCGTCCTCGGCCAATCCGCCATCCATCAGCGGGGTCGCGACAACCCGCCGGACCCCTTCCGGCCCAGCCCGCCCCGGCCTGCCTCCTCACCTCGCCGCGCGTCTCCCGCCTGCCGCTCTCCACCGTCGCCCTGACCGACGCGTCCACCGGCGTCCCAGCCAGCGCCCTGACCGGCGCTCCCCCCAGCGCTCTGCCCGGCGCCCGCCCGGCCCCCTAACCGGCGCGCCCACCCGCGCCCTGCCCGTCCCCCGGCCGACGTCCTAACCGGCGCCCCCGGTGCCCCACCGACGTCCCAGCCGCCGCCCCGCCCACCACCCCCCGTCCACATACCGGACCCTCCCCCCACCGGTTCGCGTGACCTGCCCCCTCCTCGCCTAGGGTGGTCCCGTGACCCCCGTCGAGCTCTCCCGTACCGTGCTGCGCGCGGTGCGTGATGCTGTGGACGAAGGTGCGCTGAGGGTGGCCGTGCCGGAGCGGGCCGTGGTGACGCCGCCCGGTCCCGGTGGCCGCGGGGACTACGCCACCAACATCGCCCTCCAGCTCGCCCGCCCGGCGGGGCAGCCCCCGCGTCGCGTCGCCGAGGTGCTCCGGCCGTATCTGGTCCGGTCCGCCGGTGTCACCGGGGTCGACATCACCGGACCCGGGTTCCTCAACATCAGCCTCGACCAGGGCGCCGCCTCCGTCGCGTTGGTGCGGCGGATCCTGCGCGAAGGGCCGCTCTACGGGCACTCCGACGCCCTTGCCGGTCAGGTCGTCCCGCTGTGTATCCCGTACGACGTCCGGGCCGAGGCCGTCGCCGACGCGCTCGGGCGGATCATCGGGTCCCAGGGCGGGCGCGTCGCGGTCGAGCACGGCGAGCCCGCCGGCCTGCGGCCCGTGCCCGCCCCCGAGGACCCCGCCCCGCTCGGCCCCGACGCCGCCCGCTGGGCCCTGCTCCACCCCGCCCCGCACGACCGGCCCCGCATCACCGCCGATCACCTGGTCCAGCGCGAGAGCAACCCTCTCTTCCGCGTCCGCTACGCGCACGCCCGCACCCGGGCCGTCCTGCGCAATGCCGCCGACCTCGGCTTCACCCCCGAGCCCGGCCCCGTCGGCGACACCGAGGAGCGGCACCGCGCCCTGCTCGCCCTCCTCGCCGACCACCCCCGCTTCCTCGGCGACCTGGTCCTGGCCCCCGCCTCCCCGGGCGGTCCGCTTCCCACCCCCCGGATCGACGCGCCCTCCCGCCTGGCCCGGCACCTCCTCGGTATCGCCGACGGGATCCTCGTCCTCCTGCCCGCCGTCCTCCCCCGCGGGGAGGAGAAACCCTCGGCCGCCCACCGTGCCCGGCTCGCTCTCGCCGAAGCCGCCGGGACGGTGCTGGCCGGTGGCCTGTCCCTGCTCGGTATCGACGCACCCGACCACCTCTGAGAGCGCCGCAGGGCGCCAGAGAGCAAGAAAGAGCCCTTCAGTCATGAGTCGTTCCGCACACCCCGCCGGGCCCCGGCACGCCGATGTCCTCACCGAGGGGCACTACTCCGCCCCGCCCGCCGATCTCAACACCCTCGACCCCAAGGTGTGGGCGCAGACCGTCAGCCGGGACGCGGACGGGGTCGCGACCGTCGGCGGGATGGACGTGAAGCGGCTCGCCGAGGAGTTCGGCACCCCCGCCTACATCCTCGACGAGGCTGACTTCCGCGCCCGGGCGCGCGCCTGGCGGACCGCGTTCGGCCACGACGCCGACGTCTTCTACGCGGGCAAGGCCTTCCTCTCCCGTGCCGTCGTGCGCTGGCTGCACGAGGAGGGGCTCAACCTGGACGTCTGTTCCGGCGGCGAGCTCGCCACCGCCCTGTCCGCCGGGATGCCCGCCGAGCGCATCGCGTTCCACGGGAACAACAAGTCCACCGAGGAGATCCACCGGGCCGTCACGGCCGGTGTCGGGCGCATCGTCCTCGACTCCTTCCAGGAGATCGTCCGGGTCGCCCACATCGCCCAGTCGCTGGGGAAGCGGCAGCGGGTGCAGATCCGGATCACGGTCGGCGTCGAGGCGCACACCCACGAGTTCATCGCGACCGCGCACGAGGACCAGAAGTTCGGGATCCCGCTCGCCGGCGGTCAGGCCGCCGAGGCCGTGCGCCGTGCCCTCCAGCTCGACGGCCTGGAGCTCATCGGCATCCACAGCCACATCGGCTCGCAGATCTTCGACATGTCCGGGTTCGAGGTCGCCGCGCACCGGGTCGTGTCGCTGCTGAAGGACGTCCGCGACGAACACGGTGTCGAACTGCCCGAGATCGACCTCGGCGGCGGGCTCGGTATCGCGTACACCAGCGACGACGACCCGCGCGAGCCGCACGAGATCGCCAAGGCGCTGACGGAGATCGTCACCCGCGAGTGCGAGGCCGCCCGGCTGCGTACGCCCCGCATCTCGGTCGAGCCCGGGCGCGCCATCGTCGGGCCCACCGCCTTCACCCTGTACGAGGTCGGCACCATCAAGCCCCTCGACGGGCTGCGTACGTACGTCTCCGTCGACGGCGGCATGTCCGACAACATCCGCACCGCGCTCTACGACGCCGAGTACAGCGTCGCCCTCGTCTCCCGGGCCAGTGAGGCCGAGCCGATGCTCGCCCGCGTCGTCGGCAAGCACTGCGAGAGCGGGGACATCGTGGTCAAGGACGCGTTCCTGCCGGCCGACCTGGCGCCCGGTGACCTCATCGCCGTACCCGCCACGGGTGCGTACTGCCGTTCCATGGCCAGCAACTACAACCACGTGCCCCGGCCGCCCGTCGTCGCGGTGCACGACGGTGCCGCCCGGCTCATCGTCCGGCGGGAGACGGAGGAGGACCTTCTCCGTCTCGACGTCGGGTGAGACCGGTCCGGGGTCGCCCGGGTCCCGGGCGGCGGACGAGCCGGGAGGCGCGGGGGCGCGGCGGGCGGAAGATCTGTCGTCCTCCCGGCCCGCAGGGATGAAATAGATGTCTCACGATCCGGACCAGGGGCAGAAAGTCCCGTCCGGTGAGTGAGACTGGTGCGACCGTAGACGGTATGAGGAAACGAGGTCGGATGATGCGTACGCGTCCGCTGAAGGTGGCGCTGCTGGGCTGTGGAGTGGTCGGCTCAGAGGTGGCGCGCATCATGACGACGCACGCCGACGACCTCGCCGCCCGGATCGGCGCGCCCGTGGAGCTCGCGGGCGTGGCCGTACGGCGTCCCGGCAAGGTCCGTGAGGGGATCGACCCCGCCCTCGTCACCACCGACGCCACCGCGCTGGTCAAGCGCGGCGACATCGACGTCGTGGTCGAGGTCATCGGGGGCATCGAGCCCGCCCGTTCCCTCATCACCACCGCCTTCGAGTACGGCGCGTCCGTCGTCTCCGCCAACAAGGCCCTGCTCGCCCAGGACGGGGCCGCCCTGCACGCGGCGGCGGAGGAGAACGGCGAGAGCCTCTACTACGAGGCCGCCGTCGCCGGTGCCATCCCGCTGATCCGGCCGCTGCGCGAGTCCCTCGCGGGTGACAAGGTCAACCGCGTGCTCGGGATCGTCAACGGGACGACCAACTTCATCCTCGACAAGATGGACTCCACCGGCGCGGGCTACCAGGAGGCCCTCGACGAGGCCACCGCGCTCGGCTACGCCGAGGCCGACCCGACCGCCGACGTCGAGGGCTTCGACGCCGCCGCCAAGGCCGCCATCCTCGCCGGGATCGCCTTCCACACGCGGGTGCGTCTCGACGACGTGTACCGCGAGGGCATGACCGAGGTCACCGCCGGCGACTTCGCCGCGGCCAAGCGGATCGGCTGCACCATCAAACTGCTCGCCATCTGCGAGCGGGCCGCGGACGGCGGGTCCGTCACCGCGCGCGTGCATCCGGCGATGATTCCGCTGAGCCACCCGCTGGCCTCCGTGCGCGGCGCCTACAACGCCGTGTTCGTCGAGGCCGACGCCGCCGGTCAGCTCATGTTCTACGGCCCCGGCGCGGGCGGCGCCCCCACCGCCTCCGCCGTCCTCGGTGACCTCGTCGCCGTCTGCCGCAACCGGCTCAACGGCGCCAGCGGGCCCGGCGAGTCGGCGTACGCCGCGCTGCCCGTCTCGCCGATGGGCGATGTCGTCACGCGCTACCACATCAGCCTCGATGTGGCCGATAAACCGGGTGTTCTCGCCCAGGTGGCGACCGTGTTCGCCGAGCAGGGCGTGTCGATCGACACGGTGCGGCAGCAAGGTCGTCCTGAAGGCGGCGGCGAGGCCTCTCTCGTCGTCGTCACCCACCGCGCGTCCGACGCGTCCCTGAGCGGGACCGTCGAGGCGCTGCGCAAGCTCGACACCGTGCGGGGTGTCGCCAGCATCATGCGGGTTGAAGGAGAGTAACCAGCAATGACCCACCAGTGGCGCGGAATCATCGAGGAGTACCGGGACCGGCTGCCGGTCTCCGGCAGCACGCCGGTCGTGACGCTCCGCGAGGGCGGCACGCCCCTCGTGCCCGCGCAGGTGCTCTCCGAGCGCACGGGCTGCGAGGTCCACCTCAAGGTGGAGGGCGCGAACCCCACCGGGTCCTTCAAGGACCGCGGGATGACCATGGCCATCAGCAAGGCCAAGGAGGAGGGGGCGAAGGCCGTCATCTGCGCCTCCACCGGCAACACGTCGGCCTCCGCCGCCGCGTACGCGGTGCGGGCCGGCATGGTCTCGGCCGTGCTCGTCCCGCAGGGGAAGATCGCGCTCGGCAAGATGGGCCAGGCCCTCGTGCACGGCGCGAAGATCCTCCAGGTCGACGGCAACTTCGACGACTGCCTCACCCTCGCCCGCGCGCTGAGCGACAACTACCCGGTGGCGCTGGTCAATTCGGTCAACCCGGTGCGGATCGAGGGACAGAAGACCGCCGCCTTCGAGATCGTCGACATGCTCGGGGACGCCCCCGACATCCATGTCCTGCCGGTGGGCAACGCGGGCAACATCACCGCGTACTGGAAGGGCTACACCGAGTACGCCGCCGACGGGATCGCCCGGCGGACGCCGCGCATGTGGGGTTTCCAGGCCTCGGGCTCCGCCCCGATCGTGCGCGGCGAGATCGTCAAGGACCCGTCGACGATCGCGACCGCGATCCGGATCGGCAACCCCGCGTCCTGGAAGTTCGCGCTGGCGGCGCGGGACGAGTCCGGCGGCTTCATCGACGAGGTGACGGACCGTGAAATCCTGCGCGCCTACCGGCTGTTGGCCGCGCAGGAGGGCGTCTTCGTGGAGCCCGCGTCCGCCGCGTCCGTGGCCGGTCTGCTGAAGGCGGCCGAGCAGGGCAAGGTCGACCCGGGACAGACCATCGTGTGCACGGTCACCGGCAACGGCCTCAAGGACCCGGACTGGGCCGTCGCGGGCGCCCCGCAGCCGGTCACCGTGCCGGTCGACGCGGCGACGGCGGCCGAGCGCCTCGGTCTCGCCTGACGAGGGACGCCGACCGGTCAGGGGTAACCCCATCGGGGGTGCACAGGGGGCTTACGACACGCATCGTGCGCCTCCTGTGCGCCCTATGTCGCCACGGAACCTTCCTTCGATAGGCTGTACTGAACCCGCCCGCTGCATATGCCTCCGCATACGGCACGGCGTCGCGCCGTCCCACGGCCCGAGGGTCCTCACGTACTCATCGCCACGTACCTATCGAATCCGTTCGCATCGTCTGCCGCATCGCATGTCGCACGTCCGTATCGCATGTCATTCGACAATCTCGCAGCTCAAGGAGTTCATCGAGCGATGGCCGGTCCAGCGTTCCGCGCCGCCGCCGTCCGGGTGCGCGTCCCCGCCACCAGCGCCAACCTCGGCCCGGGCTTCGACGCCCTCGGCCTCGCGCTGGGGTTGTACGACGACGTGGTCGTCCGGGTGGCCGACTCCGGACTGCACATCGACATCGCGGGCGAGGGCGGCGAGACCCTCCCGCGCGACGAGAGTCACCTGCTCGTACGGTCCTTGCGGACCGCGTTCGACCTGCTGGGCGGCCAGCCGCGCGGGCTGGAGATCGTCTGCGCCAACCGCATTCCGCACGGCCGCGGTCTGGGCTCGTCGTCGGCGGCCATCTGCGCCGGCATCGTGGCCGCGCGGGCCGTGACCATAGGCGGCGAGGCGAAGTTCGACGACGCCGCCCTGCTCGAACTCGCCACCGAGATCGAAGGCCACCCCGACAACGTCGCGGCCTGTCTGATGGGCGGGTTCACGCTTTCCTGGATGGAGGCGGGCGCCGCGCGGGGGATCAGGATGGAGCCCGCCGATTCCATCGTTCCGGTGGTTTTCGTCCCCGGAAAGCCGGTACTGACGGCGACCGCGCGCGGTCTGCTGCCGCGTACCGTGCCGCATGTCGACGCCGCCACCAACGCGGGCCGCGCCGCGCTGCTCGTCGAGGCCCTCACCAGGCGCCCCGAGTTGCTGCTGCCCGCGACCGAGGACCGGCTCCACCAGGATTACCGCGCACCCGCCATGCCGGAGAGCGCCGCGCTCGTCGAACGACTGCGTGCGGACGGCATTCCGGCCGTCATCTCGGGTGCCGGACCCACCGTCATGGCGCTGGCCGACGCGGGCACCGCCGACAAGGTCGAGCAGCTGGCCGGTACGGGCTGGGCTGCGAACCGGCTGAGCCTTGATCTGCAGGGAGCGAGCGTGCTGCCGCTTGCGAGCTGAGACACGGTTGCCGGATTTCGAGAGGGGGAATGTTTGTTGGATCCGGTAGTGTTAACCTCAAGTCTGCACCCGACCCCACCATGGCGAGGTGCTTCGTGTCCCCGTCCGGGACCAACATTCTTCCGGGAGCTCCCCAAGCCGCGCGGTATTCCGTACGTCGTACCTGGGCAGTACGCCGTACGCGGGTGCTGAGCGGTCCGCAGGGCACGCTCCGGAATCGGTGCTTTCACACCACGTGACGCAGACAGTCGGTGCCACGGGTCATGGAAGCGCCATCACCAGAAATTCTCTTCCGCCGCTGAGGCGGACCACCGCCCCGGCACGGTCCACACAGACGGGACCACTGCCGGACAGCACAACCGGTCGCCGAGCCAGACAGGCCGACGTCCGCTCCAGGGAAGGACCCTTCGTGAGCGACACCACCGATCTGATGGGCGCACGTGTCGAGGAGACCGCTGCCGCGCCCGCCACGGACGCCTCCGCGCCTGCCACCGGTGCCGGCTCCCGGCGGCGCCGCGGTACCGGCCTCGACGGCATGGTGCTGGCAGAGCTGCAGCAGGTCGCATCCGGCCTCGGCATCAGGGGCACCGCGCGCATGCGCAAGAGCCAGCTGATCGAGGTCATCAAGGAGGCGCAGGCGGGCGGGGGTGCTCCCGCCGCCAAGGCCACGTCCGCCGTCGCCGGGGACGCCGAGACCAAGCCGAAGCGCCGCGCCACCTCGAAGGCGCGCACCGGCGACGACGCCTCCGCCGAGCAGGCCGAGGCGAACGCCGACAAGGCCGTCGCCCAGCAGCAGATCGACATTCCCGGCCAGCCCGCGGCCGACGACGCCCCCGCGGAGCGCCGCCGTCGGCGTGCCACCGCCGACGCGGGCAGCCCGGCGGCCAACGGCACCGAGACGATCGCCGCCGAGGCCACGGGCGAGTCGAGGACCGAGTCCGCCGCGCAGTCGCAGGGCGACGCGGGTGACGGCGCCGAGGGCCGCCGCCGCGACCGCCGTGAGCGCGGGCGCGACCGTGACCGCCGCGGCAAGGGCGACGAGCAGCAGCAGGGCGGCGGCCAGCCGCAGCGCCAGCAGGGCCAGCAGGGCCAGCAGCAGGGTGGCGGCCGGCCGGAGCGCCAGGACCGTCCGGAGCGCCAGGACCGGCAGGACCGCCAGGACCGGCAGGACCGCCAGGACCGGCAGCGTGACAACGGCCCGCAGGACGACGACGACTTCGAGGGCGGACGCCGCGGCCGGCGCGGCCGTTACCGCGACCGCCGTGGCCGTCGTGGCCGCGACGAGATCGGCACGGCGGAGCCGCAGCTCGCCGACGACGACGTCCTGATCCCGGTCGCCGGCATCCTGGACATCCTCGACAACTACGCCTTCATCCGTACGTCGGGCTACCTGCCCGGGCCGAACGACGTGTACGTCTCCCTCGCCCAGGTCCGCAAGAACGGCCTGCGCAAGGGTGACCACGTCACCGGCGCGGTCCGTCAGCCCAAGGACGGTGAGCGCCGCGAGAAGTTCAACGCGCTGGTCCGCCTGGACTCGACGAACGGCATGGCTCCCGACTCCGGGCGCGGGCGGCCGGAGTTCAACAAGCTGACGCCGCTGTACCCGCAGGACCGGCTCCGGCTGGAGACCGACCCGGGTGTGCTGACGACCCGGATCATCGACCTCGTCGCGCCGATCGGCAAGGGCCAGCGCGGTCTGATCGTGGCCCCGCCGAAGACCGGCAAGACCATGATCATGCAGGCGATCGCCAACGCGATCACGCACAACAACCCCGAGTGCCACCTGATGGTCGTCCTGGTCGACGAGCGTCCGGAAGAGGTCACCGACATGCAGCGGTCGGTCAAGGGCGAGGTCATCTCCTCGACCTTCGACCGTCCGGCCGAGGACCACACCACGGTCGCCGAGCTCGCCATCGAGCGTGCCAAGCGGCTGGTGGAGCTGGGCCACGACGTCGTCGTCCTGCTCGACTCGATCACGCGTCTGGGCCGTGCGTACAACCTCGCCGCCCCGGCCTCCGGCCGCATCCTGTCCGGTGGTGTCGACTCGACCGCGCTGTACCCGCCGAAGCGCTTCTTCGGTGCCGCGCGCAACATCGAGGACGGCGGCTCGCTGACCATCCTCGCGACCGCGCTCGTCGACACCGGGTCCCGCATGGACGAGGTGATCTTCGAGGAGTTCAAGGGCACCGGCAACGCGGAGCTCAAGCTCGACCGGAAGCTCGCCGACAAGCGCATCTTCCCGGCGGTGGACGTCGACGCGTCCGGTACCCGTAAGGAAGAGATCCTGCTCGGCAGCGACGAGCTCGCCATCACCTGGAAGCTGCGTCGCGTGCTGCACGCGCTCGACCAGCAGCAGGCGATCGAGCTGCTGCTCGACAAGATGCGGCAGACGAAGTCGAACGCGGAGTTCCTGCTCCAGATCCAGAAGACGACCCCGATGCCCGGCAACGGCGACTGAGGTCCCTCCTGACACGAAAGGGCCGTTCCCGACTCGGGGGCGGCCCTTCGTGCTGCCCGGGCCCTTTGCCCCACCTGTCGTACGCGTACCGCCCCGCCCGCCGTACACGTGCTGTCCGGGCGGCCCGGTGCGTGTGCTGTCCTGCCCGCCCGTTTCGCGCCCGCCGTGCGGGGCGGGCCGCGCGGCGAGACCTTTGCCACAGGGAACGTTTTCGGGGCCCTTGCGGACCGGGCCGGTTCGGTGGCGGAAACCGCAGGTGAGCGGCGTACGCCCCGGTTTGGTGACTACGCGCTGTGCACGCAACGGCACCCGTCGGACGCGGAGCGTTGTGCAACTCTTTCCCGAGTTTCCCCGTCTGACCGGACGGAGCGACGATGAAGCTAGGGGGATTCCCCCGAACGAGCGACACCGGGAGCCGAGGAGCACATGTCTGCCGAGAGCACGCCGGAGCCCGGCATACCGGGACCCCCCGCCGCCGGCGGCCCCCGCCGCCGCGCCAAGGGCCGCCGCCGCAAGAGCCGCGGCAAGCGGGGCAAGGGTCTGCTCATCATGGCCTGGACCGCGGCGGGCGTCCTAGTCCTGGGCGGTACCGGCGCCGGCTACCTGTACCTCAAGCTCAACGACAACCTGAAGTCCGTCGACATCAACCAGGCCCTGGGCAGTGACCGGCCCACCCGGACCGACAACGGTTCCGAGAACATCCTGGTGCTCGGCTCGGACACCCGCTCCGGCTCCAACAAGAAGCTCGGCGGCGGCACCGACGACGGCAGCGCCCGCTCCGACACGGCGATGGTCGTGCACGTCTACAAGGGCCACAAGAAGGCCAGCGTGGTCTCCATCCCGCGCGACACCCTCGTCGACCGCCCCGCGTGCACCGACGCCCACGGCACCAGGCACACCGCCGCGACCGGCGTGATGTTCAACTCCGCCTACTCCACCGGCGGCGCCGCCTGCGCCGTGAAGACGGTCGAGGCTCTCAGCGGCGTCCGCATGGACCACTACCTGGAGGTCGACTTCAGCGGCTTCCAGAAGCTCGTCGACGAGCTCGGCGGTGTCACGGTGACCACCACCGAGAACATCAGCGACCCCGACAGCCATCTGCACCTCAAGGCCGGCACGCACCGGCTCACCGGGGCGCAGGCGCTCGGGCTGGTCCGCACCCGGCACGCCGTCGGCGACGGCTCCGACCTCGGCCGCATCCAGCTCCAGCAGGCGTTCGTCAAGGCCCTGGTCGACCAGGTCAAGGACGTCGGCCTCTTCACCAGCCCCAAGAAGCTGGTCGATCTCGCCGACACCGCGACCAAGTCGGTCACCGCCGACTCCGAGCTGGGCTCGGTGAACTCCCTGCTCGACTTCGTGAACGGCCTCAAGGGCATCGGCGCGTCCCACATGACGATGGTCACGCTGCCGGTGCTGTACGACCCGGCGGACCCCAACCGCGTCGTCGTCGCCGAGGCCAAGTCGAAGCTGGTCTGGAACGCCCTGCGCGAGGACCGGCCGATCCCGAGGTCCGCCACCAAGGGCACCGTGACCGGCGGCGCCAAGGGCGTCGTGACCTCGTCCTGAGCCCCCACGGGGGCCGCTCCCGCCAGGGCGGGCAGCCCCTCCCCGGGCTCCTCCCCAGCCTCTTCCCGGCCCTTCACCGGCCCCTCCCCGGCTCTCCGCCGGGTCCGGGGAATAGATCGGCTCACCCCCCGGTTTTGGGGGATGCGCCCAGTCCTGGCAGACTGGTACGTCGGCTCCGGTTCACGCTCCCGCATCCCGCGGCTGCGACCCGGCGCCCTCCCGAAACTAGGAGACACCTTGAAGCGCGACATCCACCCCGAGTACGTCGAGACGCAGGTCAGCTGCACCTGTGGCGCGTCGTTCACCACCCGTAGCACCATCGACTCCGGCACCATCCGGGCCGAGGTGTGCTCCGAGTGCCACCCGTTCTACACGGGCAAGCAGAAGATCCTCGACACCGGTGGCCGTGTGGCCCGCTTCGAGGCCCGCTTCGGCAAGGCATCCGCCGGCTCCAAGAAGTAGCGAGCCCCATTTCGCCGGTCCACGGCCGCGCCCCTTCACCGGGGCGCGCCCGGGACCGGCGTTTTTGGTCGCCCGCCTTCCCTTTCGTCACGCAGTACAGGAGCCCAAGATGTTCGAGGCCGTCGAGGAACTCGTCGGTGAGCACGCCGACCTGGAGACGAAGCTCGCCGACCCGTCGGTCCACGCCGACCAGGCCAACGCGCGCAAGCTGAACAAGCGCTACGCCGAGCTCACCCCGATCGTCGCCACGTACCGCTCCTGGAAGCAGACCGGCGACGACATCGAGACCGCGCGCGAACTGGCCGCCGACGACCCGGACTTCGCCGCCGAGGTCAAGGAGCTGGACAAGCAGCGCACGGAGCTGACGGAGAAGCTGCGGCTGCTCCTCGTCCCGCGCGACCCCAGCGACGACAAGGACGTCATCCTCGAGATCAAGGCGGGCGCGGGCGGCGACGAGTCCGCCCTGTTCGCCGGTGACCTGCTGCGCATGTACCTGCGCTACGCCGAGCGCATCGGCTGGAAGACCGAGATCATCGACGCCACCGAGTCCGAGCTGGGCGGCTACAAGGACGTCCAGGTCGCCGTGAAGACCAAGGGCGGCCAGGGCGCCACCGAGCCCGGCCAGGGCGTCTGGGCCCGGCTGAAGTACGAGGGCGGCGTGCACCGCGTGCAGCGGGTGCCGGCCACCGAGTCGCAGGGCCGCATCCACACCTCGGCGGCGGGTGTGCTGGTCACCCCGGAGGCCGAGGAGGTCGAGGTGGAGATCAACCCGAACGACCTGCGCATCGACGTGTACCGCTCGTCCGGCCCCGGCGGCCAGTCCGTCAACACCACCGACTCCGCGGTGCGCATCACGCACCTGCCCACCGGAGTCGTCGCCTCCTGCCAGAACGAGAAGAGCCAGCTGCAGAACAAGGAGCAGGCGATGCGTATCCTGCGCTCCAGGCTGCTCGCGGCGGCGCAGGAGGAAGCGGAGCGGGAGGCCGCCGACGCCCGCCGCAGCCAGGTCCGCACCGTCGACCGCTCCGAGAAGATCCGCACGTACAACTTCCCGGAGAACCGGCTCTCGGACCACCGCGTCGGCTTCAAGGCGTACAACCTTGACCAGGTCCTGGACGGAGACCTCGACGCGGTGATCCAGGCCTGTGTCGACGCGGACTCGGCGGCGAAGCTCGCGGCCGCGTAAGGACGGACGTATCCACGTACGAGGACGAGTACGACACGGAGGACTTGCGTGAACCTGCTGCTCGCAGAGGTGGCCCAGGCCACCCAGCGGCTGGCCGACGCCGGCGTGCCCTCGCCGCGCAACGACGCGGAGGAGCTCGCCGCGTTCGTGCACGGCGTGAAGCGGGGCGCGCTGCACTCCGTGAAGGACGCGGACTTCGACGCCCGCTACTGGGAGGCCATCGCGCGCCGTGAGCAGCGCGAGCCGCTCCAGCACATCACCGGCCACGCCTTCTTCCGGTACCTGGAGCTCCAGGTGGGCCCCGGTGTCTTCGTGCCGCGCCCCGAGACGGAGTCCGTCGTCGGCTGGGCCATAGACGCCGTACGCGCCATGGACGTGGTCGAGCCGCTGATCGTCGACCTGTGCACCGGTTCGGGCGCCATCGCGCTCGCGCTCGCCCAGGAGGTGCCGCGCTCGCGGGTGCACGCCGTGGAGCTGTCCGAGGACGCCCTCCAGTGGACCCGCAAGAACATGGAGGGGTCCAGGGTCGACCTGCGTCAGGGAGACGCCAGGGACGCCTTCCGCGACCTCGACGGCCAGGTCGACCTGGTCATCTCCAACCCGCCGTACATCCCGCTGACCGAATGGGAGTACGTCGCGCCCGAGGCGCGGGACTACGATCCCGAACTCGCCCTGTTCTCGGGCGAGGACGGGCTCGAACTCATCCGCGGCCTGGAACGCACCGCGCACCGGCTGCTGCGCCCCGGCGGTGTCGTCGTCGTCGAGCACGCCGACACCCAGGGCGGTCAGGTGCCGTGGATCTTCACCGAGGAGAAGGGCTGGGCCGACGCGGCCGACCACCCCGACCTCAACAACCGGCCCCGGTTCGCCACCGCACGCAAGGCGCTGCCGTGAGCGGCGCACCCCAGATCTCAGCCCAGCAGTACGTGTACGAGGAGGCCCGCTAGATGGCACGGCGATACGACACCAACGACGCGACCGACCGTGTGACCGGTCTGCGCGAGGCCGCGTCCGCCGTCCGCCGGGGCGAACTCGTGGTGCTGCCGACGGACACGGTGTACGGCATCGGCGCCGACGCGTTCTCCTCGGAGGCCGTCGCCGATCTCCTCGACGCCAAGGGCCGGGGCCGCAGCATGCCCACGCCCGTCCTCATCGGCTCCCCGAACACCCTGCACGGCCTCGTCACGGACTTCTCCGAGCTGGCCTGGGAGCTCGTCGACGCCTTCTGGCCGGGCGCGCTCACGCTCGTCGCCAAGCACCAGCCGTCCCTCCAGTGGGACCTGGGGGACACCCGTGGCACCGTCGCCGTCCGCATGCCGCTGCACCCGGTGGCCATCGAGCTGCTGACCGAGGTCGGCCCGATGGCGGTGTCCTCCGCGAACCTGACCGGCCACCCGTCCCCCGAGACCTGTGACGCCGCCCAGGAGATGCTCGGCGACTCCGTCTCCGTCTACCTGGACGGCGGCCCGACCCCCGGCAACGTGCCGTCCTCGATCGTCGACGTCACCCGCGAGGTGCCGCTGCTGCTGCGCGCGGGCGCGATCTCCGCGGAGGAGCTGCGGAAGGTCGTACCCGACCTCGAGGTGGCGAATTGACGGCCCCTGACGCGGGGCGTGGCATAGGCAACGGGGAAGTGACGGGAACCTTCGGGTTCCCGCGCGACAGCTTCCGCATCCTCCACGTCAGCACCGGCAACGTGTGTCGCTCGCCCATCACCGAGCGGCTGACCCGCCATTTCGTGGCGGACCGGCTGGGCGGTCTGCTCAGTGGTGGGCTCATCGTGGAGAGCGCGGGCACCTGGGGCCACGAGGGCGCGCCCATGGAGGCCAACGCGGAGACCGTGCTGGCCGACTTCGGCGCGGACGCCTCCGGCTTCGTCGGCCGGGAGCTGCTCGACGAACACGTCATCATGGCCGACCTGGTCCTGACGGCGACCCGCGACCACCGGGCCCAGGTCATCTCGATGGGTCATTCGGCGGGCCTGCGTACCTTCACGCTGAAGGAGTTCACCCGGCTGGTCCGCGCGATCGACCCGGCGACGCTGCCGACGCTGGACCACGGGGTGGTCGAGCGCGCGCGTGCGCTGGTGCGCGCGGCCGCCGCGCTGCGCGGCTGGCTGCTGGCGCCCACCGCCGAGGCGGACGAGGTGTACGACCCGTACGGGGCGCCGCTGCCGTTCTTCCGGTCGATCGGGGACGAGATACACGAGGCCCTGGACCCGGTGGTGACGGCGCTGACCGGAGTACCGGCGCGCGCCTAGGCCCTGCCGTCCGGACCGGCCCGGAGCCGCGGGGTGCGGCCCGAAGGCCCCTGACGGCGGCGGGTACCGGGCGCCGTGCGCGCCCCCGGCCTACATTGGACGTACGTCACCGTCGACGCGTCCGGAGCCCATCATGGCGGTCACTCATACCTTCCAGGCCGATGTCCTGCGCCGGCAGGACCCCGAGCTGGCCGACGTCCTGCTCGCCGAGCGCGAGCGGCAGGCGACGTCGCTCCAGTTGATCGCCGCCGAGAACTTCACCTCGCCCGCCGTGCTGGCCGCGCTCGGCTCGTCGCTGGCGAACAAGTACGCCGAGGGCTATCCGGGGGCCCGCCACCACGGCGGGTGCGAGCTCGTGGACGTCGCCGAGCGGCTCGCGGTGGAGCGGGCGAAGGCGCTGTTCGGCGCCGAGCACGCCAACGTGCAGGCGCATTCCGGATCGTCCGCGGTGCTCGCCGCGTACGCCGCGCTGCTGCGCCCCGGTGACACCGTCCTCGCCCTCGGGCTGCCGTACGGCGGTCACCTCACGCACGGCTCGCCGGCGAACTTCTCCGGGCGCTGGTTCGACTTCGTCGGCTACGGGGTGGACGCCGAGAGCGGGCTCATCGACTACGACCAGGTGCGCGCGCTGGCCCGTACGCACCGGCCGAAGGCGATCGTGTGCGGCTCCATCGCCTACCCCCGGCACATCGACTACGCCCTGTTCCGGTCGGTGGCCGACGAGGTGGGCGCCTATCTCGTCGCCGACGCCGCCCATCCCATCGGTCTGGTCGCCGGGGGAGCGGCGCCGAGTCCGGTGCCGTACGCCGACATCGTGTGCGCCACCACGCACAAGGTGCTGCGCGGGCCGCGCGGCGGCATGATCCTGTGCGGCGCGGAGCTCGCCGAGCGGGTGGACCGGGCCGTCTTCCCGTTCACCCAGGGCGGTGCGCAGATGCACACGATCGCCGCGAAGGCGGTGGCGTTCGGGGAGGCGGTGACGCCGGCCTTCACGGTGTACGCCCATCAGGTGGTCGCCAACGCCAGGATGCTGGCGGACGGGCTGGCGGCGGAGGGCCTGGCCGTCACCACCGGCGGGACCGACACCCACCTCATCACCGCCGACCCGGTGCCGCTCGGCGTCGACGGGCGCGGCGCGCGTGGCCGCCTCGCGGCGGCCGGCCTGGTCCTGGACTGCTGCGCACTGCCGCACGGCGACGCCCGCGGCCTGCGGCTGGGCACGGCCGCGGTGACCACGCAGGGCATGGGGCAGAACGAGATGGCGCGGATCGCCGCGCTGCTCGGGGGCGTGCTGCGCGGGGAGATCGAGGGTGGTCGGGCCCGGCAGGAAGTGCGCGAACTCACGCGGGCATTTCCGCCGTATCCCGGCTGAACGGGGGTAGGCGGGCCCGAGTGCACAGGCACACGTGCAACCATCGTCGCTACCCGGAAGTCCCCAACCTTATGCGGCCCTCGCTAGGGTGTGGGGCTGAGATGGCCAGCGAGACCTGTGGGGAAGCCCGTGCGTGAATACCTGCTGACGCTCTGCATCACGGCCGCGGTGACGTATCTGCTGACCGGGCCGGTGCGGAAGTTCGCGATCGTTGCCGGAGCGATGCCGGAGATCCGGGCACGTGACGTGCACCGGGAACCCACTCCGCGGCTCGGCGGGATCGCGATGTTCTTCGGCCTGTGCGCCGGACTGCTGGTCGCGGACCACCTCACCAATCTCAACGAGGTCTTCGAGAAGTCGAACGAGCCGCGGGCGCTGCTCTCCGGGGCGGCGCTGATCTGGCTGATCGGTGTCCTGGACGACAAGTTCGAGATCGACGCCCTGATCAAGCTGGGCGGCCAGATGATCGCCGCCGGCGTGATGGTCATGCAGGGTCTGACGATCCTGTGGCTGCCGGTGCCGGGTGTCGGCACGGTCGCGCTGACCCAGTGGCAGGGCACCCTGCTGACGGTCGCGCTGGTCGTCATCACCATCAACGCGGTCAACTTCGTCGACGGCCTCGACGGTCTGGCGGCCGGCATGGTGTGCATCGCGGCCGCCGCGTTCTTCATGTACGCCTACCGGATCTGGTACTCGTACGGCATCGAGGCCGCCGCCCCGGCCACGCTGTTCGCGGCGATCCTGATGGGCATGTGCCTGGGCTTCCTGCCGCACAACGCGCATCCCGCCCGGATCTTCATGGGCGACTCGGGCTCGATGCTCATCGGCCTGGTGCTGGCGGCCGGCGCGATCTCCGTCACGGGGCAGGTCGACCCGGACGTGATGAAGCTGTTCTCGGGATCCGAGCGCAGCGCCGTGCACCAGATGGTGCCGGTCTACATCCCGCTGCTGATGCCGCTGACCATCATCGCGATCCCGGCCGCGGACCTGATCCTGGCCATCGTGCGGCGCACCTGGCGCGGCCAGTCGCCGTTCGCCGCGGACCGCGGGCACCTGCACCACCGGCTGCTGGAGATCGGGCACTCGCACAGCCGCGCGGTGCTGATCATGTACTTCTGGTCGGCGCTGATCGCGTTCGGCGCGCTCGCCTACTCGGTGAACGCGGCGTCCATGTGGATCGTGCTCGGCGTCGTCCTCCTCTGCGCGATCGGCCTGGGGCTGCTTCTGCTGCCGCGCTTCACCCCGCGGGCCCCGCGCTGGGCCGAGCACTTCGTGCCGCCGCGCTACCGGCGTCGCCGCCGGGTCCGGGAGGCGCCCGAGGCGGAGCCGGCGACGGCCTACGCGGCCGAGGCGCCCGCCGAGGACGAGGACGAGGAGGAGCGCGCTCCGGTCGCGGCCGGTATGTCCGGAGTGTCAGGGGTCAACGGGGCAACCGCCATCGGCCCGCGCTCGCGCCTGCGTTGACGCCTCAAGGTAAGAATCTGACTAGAGCATTGCCAACTCGTGGGGGAGCAAACTGCTCCAATACCAGACATGTTGGCTCTGTTTTTGCACAGACGCGCACTGTCACTCTCATGTGTGACAGCAAGCACACCTACCAGGTAAAGACCTCATCAAATAGTTTGTGATACGGTTCACGAGAACCCGGGATGGGGCCGAAGGACCGTAGTGCGACGGTCCCTTGGCGTGAGGTCATCCACACTCGGCCCGGGACTACGCTCGTCCATGACGACACCCCTTCCCCCTTTGAAAGCGGAGTTGCCGCCATGCCGTCCAACGACGTCCGGATCCTGGCTCAGGCCGCTGTGCCCACAGCTGCCGTCGGCGCGATCGCCGCCGTCGTCAGCGGCGTGGTCGCGGGTGGCAAGGGTGCGGTCGGGGCGATCGTGGCGACGCTGATCGTGATCCTCTTCATGGGAATCGGGCTGTACATCCTGCAGCGCACCGCCAAATCGCTTCCGCACCTGTTCCAGGCGATGGGTCTGATGCTGTACGCGGCGCAGATCCTGCTGCTGTTCATCTTCGTCGCGGCCTTCAAGCACACGACGCTGTTCCACCCCCGGGCTTTCGCGCTCACGCTCGTCGCCGGCACCCTCACCTGGATCGCCGCGCAGACGCGTGCCCACATGAAGTCCAAGATCCTCTACGTCGAACCCGATTCGACCACCTCCACGACCGCCTCCTCGAAGGGTGACAAGCCCGAGAAGCCGGGGCACTCGTCGTGAGGGGTAGGGCCGGGATAAAGCCGCATGAGAGATCCTGCTATCGTCCGGTGCCAACTGCGGCATCGCGGGCGCGGGCATCCGAGCTG
Organism: Streptomyces sp. NPDC002306; assembly: GCF_053593435.1. NCBI lineage: Bacteria > Bacillati > Actinomycetota > Actinomycetes > Kitasatosporales > Streptomycetaceae > Streptomyces > Streptomyces sp. NPDC002306. The sequence continues at coordinate 33,795 of NZ_JBSFCK010000010.1, read as the reverse complement.
ACGCCTGCTCAATCGCGAGGCGAGATGCCCCTCAGCCGCCCCCACATCCGTAACACCAGTCCCGTGCCGAACTGCGGCCCCGCGCCGCGCCGACACAACGAGGTTGCCGTACCTATGCGCCACGATGAAGGAGCCCGCGGTGAGTGCTGACCCGACGCAGACGCTCGCTTTCGACACGAGCTGCCACCTGTTCGACGGGTGCGGCTTCCCGGCTCCGGGCCTGCACTCGTTCATGTTCGAGCCGCTCTGGGGCGACGCCGACGGCAACGGCCTCTACTTCAACAAGCCGATGCTGCTGGCCCTGCTGGGTTCCATCATCGTGGTGGGCTTCTTCTGGGCCGCGTTCGCCAAGCCGAAGCTCGTCCCGGGCAAGCTCCAGATGATCGCCGAGGCGGGGTACGACTTCGTCCGGACCGGCATCGTCTACCAGACGATCGGCAAGCGCGAGGGCGAGAAGTACGTACCGCTCGCCGTCTCGCTGTTCTTCTTCATCTGGATGATGAACCTCTGGTCGATCGTCCCGGTCGCCTCTTTCCCGGTGACCTCGATCATCGCCTACCCGGCGGTGCTCGCACTGATCGTCTACATCACCTGGGTCTCCCTGACGTTCAAGCGCCACGGCTTCGTCGGCTTCTGGAAGAACGTCACCGGATACGACAAGTCGCTCGGTGCGGTGCTGCCGCTGTCGATGACCATCGAGTTCTTCTCGAACCTGCTGGTCCGGCCGTTCACGCACGCCGTCCGACTGTTCGCGAACATGTTCGCCGGTCACACCCTGCTGCTGCTCTTCACGATCGCCAGCTGGTACATGCTGAACGGCATCGGCATCGCGTACTCGGGTGTCTCGTTCGTGATGGTCATCGTGATGACCGCCTTCGAGCTCTTCATCCAGGCGGTTCAGGCGTACGTCTTCGTCCTCCTGACCTGCACCTTCATCCAGGGCGCGCTCGCCGAGCACCACTGAGCAGGCCCCTCCCTCACCCAAGAGACAACCGGTGGCCAACCCCCACCGGTCACTGAAAGAGAAGGAAGAACCGGCATGTCCGCTCTCCAGACCCTCGCTGCGGTTGACGGCAACCTCGGCTCCATCGGTTACGGCCTCGCCGCGATCGGCCCGGGCGTCGGCGTCGGCATCATCTTCGGTAACGGCACCCAGGCCCTGGCCCGCCAGCCCGAGGCGGCCGGCCTGATCCGCGCCAACCAGATCCTCGGCTTCGCTTTCTGTGAGGCGCTGGCCCTCATCGGCCTCGTCATGCCGTTCGTCTACTAAGACGAACGACAGCGACAGCCCCATTCGACGAAAGGCACTGATGTGAACCCCCTGGTTCAGCTGGCGGCCGAGGCGGAGAAGGAGAACCCCCTCATTCCGCCGTGGCCGGAGCTCGTCATCGGCCTGATCGCCTTCGTCATCGTCTTCGGCTTCCTCGCCAAGAAGCTCCTTCCGACCATCAACAAGGTCCTGGAAGAGCGTCGCGAGGCCATCGAGGGCGGTATCGAGAAGGCCGAGGCCGCACAGACCGAGGCCCAGAGCGTCCTTGAGCAGTACAAGGCCCAGCTCGCCGAGGCCCGCCACGAGGCCGCGCGGCTGCGCCAGGAGGCGCAGGAGCAGGGCGCCACGCTCATCGCGGAGATGCGCGCGGAAGGCCAGCGGCAGCGCGAGGAGATCGTCGCCGCCGGTCACACCCAGATCGAGGCCGACCGCAAGGCCGCTTCTGCCGCGCTGCGGCAGGACGTCGGCAAGATCGCCACCGACCTGGCCGGCAAGCTGGTCGGCGAGTCCCTCGAGGACCACGCCCGCCAGAGCCGTGTGATCGACCGCTTCCTCGACGAGCTCGACGCGAAGGCCGAGGCGGCTCGATGACTGCACACGGAGCGAGCCGCGAGGCGTTCGCAGCTGCCCGTGAGCGTCTCGACGCGCTGACGGACTCCACGTCCGTGGACGCCGGCCGGCTCGCCGACGAGCTGGCCGCCGTCACCGCGCTGCTCCACCGCGAGGTGTCGCTGCGTCGGGTCCTCACCGACCCGGCGCAGGCCGGTGAGGCCAAGGCCGAACTGGTCCAGCGACTGCTCGGCAGCCAGGTCAGCGGCCCGACCGCCGACCTGGTGGCCGGCACGGTGCGCTCGCGCTGGTCGCAGCCCCGCGACCTGGTGGACGTGCTGGAGGAGCTGGCGAGCATCGCCGACCTCACCGCGGCGGAGAAGGCGGGCACGCTCGACGACGTCGAGGACGAGCTGTTCCGGTTCGGCCGGATCGTCTCCTCGAACACGGAGCTGCGGGCCGCGCTGACCGACCGCAAGGCCGCCGCCTCGGCGAAGGACCAGCTGCTGCACCGGCTGCTCGACGGCCGGGCGAAGGTGACCACCGAGCGTCTGGTGACGCGCCTGGTGACCGCGCCGCGTGGACGTAGCCTGGAGGCGGGACTGGAGTCCCTGTCCAAGCTCGCCGCCGAGCGCCGGGACCGCGCGGTCGCCGTCGTGACCTCGGCGGTACCGCTGAGCGACACGCAGAAGCAGCGCCTGGGCGCCGCCCTCGCGAAGCTCTACGGCCGCAAGATGCACCTCAACCTGGACGTGGACCCCGAGGTCCTCGGCGGGATGCGGGTACAGGTCGGCGACGAGGTCATCAACGGCTCGCTCGCGGACCGTATCGAGGACGCCGGCCGCCGACTGGCGAGCTAGCTGCCCCGCCGCAACTCAAAACGTAGTACGTAGGCAATGACGGCCCTGGTTGGGCCGTGCAGAGGATTCACCTCATTCAGGGGGGAGTCCCCATCCCCCCAAGTGAAACTTCGGGCCCAACAAGGAGAGCAGGGAACCCAGATGGCGGAGCTCACGATCCGGCCGGAGGAGATCCGGGACGCGCTGGAGAACTTCGTCCAGTCGTACAAGCCGGACGCGGCCTCGCGCGAGGAGGTCGGTACGGTCACCCTTGCCGGCGACGGCATCGCGAAGGTCGAGGGGCTTCCCTCGGCCATGGCCAACGAACTGCTGAAGTTCGAGGACGGCACCCTCGGCCTCGCGCTCAACCTGGAAGAGCGCGAGATCGGCGCCATCGTCCTCGGTGAGTTCAGCGGCATCGAGGAGGGTCAGCCGGTGCGCCGCACCGGTGAGGTGCTCTCCGTGGCGGTGGGCGAGGGCTACCTCGGCCGTGTCGTCGACCCGCTCGGCAACCCGATCGACGGCCTCGGCGAGATCGAGACGTCCGGCCGCCGTGCCCTGGAGCTCCAGGCTCCGGGTGTCATGGCCCGTAAGTCGGTGCACGAGCCGATGGAGACCGGCTACAAGGCCGTCGACGCGATGACCCCGGTCGGCCGCGGCCAGCGTCAGCTGATCATCGGTGACCGCCAGACCGGCAAGACCGCGCTGGCCGTCGACACGATCATCAACCAGCGTGACAACTGGCGCTCGGGTGACGTGAACAAGCAGGTCCGCTGCGTCTACGTCGCCATCGGCCAGAAGGGCTCGACCATCGCCTCCGTGCGTGGCGCCCTCGAAGAGGCCGGCGCGCTGGAGTACACGACCATCGTCGCCGCCCCGGCGTCCGACCCGGCCGGCTTCAAGTACCTGGCGCCGTACACCGGTTCGGCCATCGGTCAGCAGTGGATGTACGAGGGCAAGCACGTCCTCATCATCTTCGACGACCTTTCGAAGCAGGCCGACGCCTACCGCGCCGTGTCCCTGCTGCTGCGCCGCCCGCCGGGCCGCGAGGCCTACCCGGGCGACGTCTTCTACCTGCACTCCCGTCTGCTGGAGCGCTGCGCGAAGCTCTCCGACGAGCTGGGCGCCGGCTCGATGACCGGTCTGCCGATCGTCGAGACGAAGGCCAACGACGTCTCGGCGTTCATCCCGACCAACGTCATCTCCATCACCGACGGCCAGTGCTTCCTGGAGTCGGACCTGTTCAACGCCGGTCAGCGCCCCGCGCTGAACGTCGGTATCTCCGTCTCCCGAGTCGGTGGTTCCGCGCAGCACAAGGCGATGAAGCAGGTCTCCGGCCGCCTCCGCCTCGACCTCGCCCAGTACCGTGAGCTGGAGGCGTTCGCCGCCTTCGGTTCCGACCTGGACGCCGCGTCGAAGTCCCAGCTGGAGCGTGGTCAGCGTCTGGTCGAGCTGCTCAAGCAGGCTCAGTACCAGCCGATGCCGACCGAGGACCAGGTCGTCTCCGTGTGGGCCGGTACCACCGGCAAGATGGACGACGTCCCGGTCTCCGACGTCCGCCGCTTCGAGAAGGAGCTCCTGGAGCACCTGCACCGCAAGGAGCAGGGCCTCATGACCTCCATCAAGGAGGGCGGCAAGATGTCGGACGACACCCTCATCGCAGTTGCCGACGCGATCGCCGAGTTCAAGAAGCAGTTCGAGACCTCGGACGGCAAGCTCCTCGGCGAGGACGCCCCGGCCGCGGCCAAGTGACGTAAGGAAGGGACCTGACTCATGGGAGCCCAGCTCCGGGTCTACAAGCGTCGCATCCGATCCGTCACCGCGACCAAGAAGATCACCAAGGCGATGGAGATGATCGCCGCCTCGCGTGTCGTCAAGGCGCAGCGCAAGGTGGCGGCCTCCACGCCGTACGCGACCGAGCTCACCCGCGCGGTCACGGCGGTCGGTACCGGTTCGAACACCAAGCACGCGCTGACCACGCAGGCCGAGACGGTCGTGCGGTCCGCGGTGCTGCTCCTGACGAGCGACCGCGGCCTCGCCGGCGCGTTCAACTCCAACGCCATCAAGGCCGCGGAGCAGCTGACGGCGCGCCTCGAGGCCGAGGGCAAGCAGGTCGACACGTACATCGTCGGCCGGCGTGGTCTCGCGCACTACCACTTCCGTGAGCGCAAGGTCGCGGAGTCGTGGTCGGGCTTCACGGACGAGCCGACGTACGCGGACGCCAAGAAGGTCGCGGCCCCGCTGATCGAGGCCATCGAGAAGGAGACGGCGGACGGCGGCGTGGACGAGATCCACATCGTCTTCACCGAGTTCGTCTCGATGATGACGCAGACGGCGCTCGGCGACCGTCTGCTGCCGCTCAGCCTCGACGAGGTCGCCAAGGAGTCCGCGGCGACGGGCGAGATCCTTCCGCTGTTCGACTTCGAGCCCTCGGCGGAGGACGTCCTCGACGCCCTCCTGCCGCGCTATGTGGAGAGCCGCGTCTACAACGCTCTCCTCCAGTCGGCAGCCTCGAAGCACGCCGCCACCCGGCGCGCGATGAAGTCGGCGACCGACAACGCGGGAGAGCTCATCGAGACGCTCTCCCGCCTCGCCAACGCGGCCCGCCAGGCCGAAATCACCCAGGAAATCAGCGAGATCGTCGGTGGCTCCGCAGCCCTGGCCGACGCGACCGCGGGGAGTGACAGGTAATGACGACGACAGTTGAGACGGCCGCTGCCACGGGCCGCGTCGCCCGGGTCATCGGCCCGGTCGTCGACGTGGAATTCCCCGTCGACGCCATGCCGGAGATCTACAACGCCCTTCACGTCGAGGTCGCCGACCCGGCGAACGAAGGCGAGAAGAAGACGCTGACCCTGGAGGTCGCCCAGCACCTGGGTGACGGCCTGGTCCGCACCATCTCCATGCAGCCCACCGACGGTCTGGTCCGCCAGGCCCCGGTCACCGACACCGGCACGGGCATCACCGTCCCGGTCGGCGACTTCACCAAGGGCAAGGTGTTCAACACCCTCGGTGAGGTGCTGAACGTCGACGAGCAGTACGAGGGCGAGCGCTGGTCCATCCACCGCAAGGCCCCCAACTTCGACGAGCTCGAGTCGAAGACCGAGATGTTCGAGACCGGCGTCAAGGTCATCGACCTTCTCACCCCGTACGTCAAGGGTGGAAAGATCGGTCTGTTCGGTGGTGCCGGCGTCGGCAAGACGGTGCTCATCCAGGAGATGATCTACCGCGTCGCCAACAACCACGACGGTGTCTCCGTGTTCGCCGGTGTCGGCGAGCGCACTCGTGAGGGCAACGACCTCATCGAGGAGATGGCCGACTCGGGCGTCATCGACAAGACCGCCCTCGTCTTCGGCCAGATGGACGAGCCCCCGGGCACCCGTCTGCGCGTGGCCCTGGCGGGTCTGACCATGGCGGAGTACTTCCGCGATGTGCAGAAGCAGGACGTGCTGTTCTTCATCGACAACATCTTCCGCTTCACCCAGGCCGGTTCCGAGGTCTCGACCCTGCTCGGCCGGATGCCCTCCGCGGTGGGCTACCAGCCGAACCTGGCCGACGAGATGGGTCTCCTCCAGGAGCGCATCACCTCGACCCGTGGTCACTCGATCACCTCGATGCAGGCGATCTACGTCCCCGCGGACGACCTGACCGACCCGGCCCCGGCCACCACCTTCGCCCACCTCGACGCGACGACGGTGCTCTCCCGTCCGATCTCGGAGAAGGGCATCTACCCGGCCGTGGACCCGCTGGACTCCACGTCCCGCATCCTGGACCCGCGCTACATCGCGGCGGACCACTACAACACCGCGATGCGCGTGAAGACGGTCCTCCAGAAGTACAAGGACCTCCAGGACATCATCGCGATCCTCGGTATCGACGAGCTGGGCGAGGAGGACAAGCTCACCGTCCACCGTGCCCGTCGCGTGGAGCGCTTCCTGTCCCAGAACACCCACGTCGCCAAGCAGTTCACCGGCGTCGACGGGTCGGACGTCCCGCTGGACGAGTCGATCACCGCGTTCAACGCGATCATCGACGGCGAGTACGACCACTTCCCGGAGCAGGCGTTCTTCCTGTGCGGTGGTATCGAGGACCTCAAGGCCAACGCCAAGGAGCTGGGCGTCTCCTGAGCCTCGTGCTCTTGCGGAGGGGGCGGGCGCGTCCCGCCCCCTCTGTCACGCCCACTAGACTTGTAACCAACACCCGGCAGATCCGCCGGGTGGTGACCCGAGGAGCCAACCTTGGCTGCTGAGCTGCACGTCGCGCTGGTCGCGGCCGACCGAGAGGTCTGGTCCGGCGAGGCCACCCTGGTCGTCGCGCGCACCACGTCCGGCGACATCGGCGTCATGCCCGGTCACCAGCCGCTGCTCGGTGTGCTGGAGTCGGGCCCTGTGACCATCCGTACGAGTGATGGTGCGACGGTCGTCGCCGCGGTGCACGGCGGTTTCATCTCGTTCGCCGACAACAAGCTGTCGCTGCTGGCCGAGATCGCCGAGCTGTCGGACGAGATCGACGTCCAGCGCGCCGAGCGCGAGCTCGAGCGCGCGAAGGCGGAGGGCGACGCCTCCGCCGAGCGCCGTGCCGACGTACGACTGCGTGCGGCGACGGGGCGCTGAGACCGAGGCGCCCGCCCGGGCCGGTGCGGCGCGGGGAAGCGCCACGCGATGATGTCACTCAGCCGCGGCTGGGACCGGAGCGATCCGGTGCCGGTCGCGGCTGAGGCAGATATGGAAGTTTTTTCCGTTCCGTTATCTAGGAGACGAGGAGGTCGGTGCCGATGGTCCTCGCTCTGACTGTGTGCGGAATCGTCGTCGCCCTTGTGGTGGTGGGGCTGTTCGTCTTCGGACTGCGGCGCAGACTCATCCAGCGCTCGGGCGGCACTTTCGATTGCAGCCTGCGCTGGGACGTCCCCGAGAAGCCCGACACCAGCGGCAAGGGCTGGAGCTACGGCGTCGCCCGCTACAACGGCGACCGCATCGAGTGGTACCGGGTCTTCTCCTACGCTCCTCGTCCGCGCCGGGTCCTGGAGCGCGCGTCGATCGAGGTGGCCGGACGCCGGCTGCCCGACGGCGAGGAGGAGCTGGCACTGCTGTCCGACTCGGTGATCCTCACCTGTATGCACCGGGGCACGCGGCTGGAGCTCGCGATGAGCGACGACGCGCTGACCGGTTTCCTCGCCTGGCTGGAGGCGGCCCCGCCCGGTCAGCGGGTCAACGTGGCCTGACCTCCCACGCAAGGCGCCGCGGACAGACCCGGAGGTCCGCCCGCGGCGGTTGTGGGGGGTGGGCGAAAGGGTCAGCTCAGGCCGGTGTTGATGGCGCTGACGAGCTCGCCGTTGCTGGTGTCACCGCTGAACTCCCAGAAGAACGCACCGCCAAGACCCTGGTTCTTGGCCCACGCCATCTTCGTGCCGATGGTGGTGGGGGTGTCGTAGGACCACCAGTTGCTGCCGCAGTGCGCGTACGCCGTGCCGGCGATGGTGCCGGTTACGGGGCAGCTGGTCTTGAGGACCTTGTAGTCCTCGTTGCCGGGCTCGTACGTGCCCGCCGCGGGCCCGGTCGCCGTGCCGCCCGGGGCGTCCTGGGTGACGCCGGTCCAGCCGCGGCCGTAGAAGCCGATGCCGATGAGCAGCTTGCTCGCGGGCACGCCCTTCGACCTGAACTTCGCGATCGCGTCCGCCGTGGTGAACCCGGCCTGCGGGATGCCGGTGTACGTGGTGAGCGGGGAGTGCGGGGCGGTCGGGCCGTCCGCGTCGAAGGCGCCGAAGAAGTCGTACGTCATCACGTTGTACCAGTCGACGTACTGCGCGGCGCCCGCGTAGTCGGCGGCGTCGATCTTTCCGCCCGAGGTGCCGTCGGCCGTGGTGGCCGCGGTGACCAGGTTGCCCGTGCCGAACTTGGCGCGCAGGGCGCCCATCAGGTTCTTGTAGGCCGCGGCGCCGCTGGTGTCACAGGTCAGACCGCAGGCGTTCGGGTACTCCCAGTCGATGTCGATGCCGTCGAACACGTCGGCCCAGCGCGGGTCCTCGACCAGGTTGTAGCAGGACTGCGCGAAGGCGGCCGGGTTGGCGGCGGCCTGGGCGAATCCGCCGGACCAGGTCCAGCCGCCGAAGGACCAGAGGATCTTGATGTTCGGGTACTTGGCCTTCAGCTGGCGCAGCTGGTTGAAGTTGCCGCGCAGCGGCTGGTCCCAGGTGTCGGCGACGCCGCTGACCGACTGGTCGGCGGTGAAGGCCTTGTCGTAGTCGGCGTAGGAGTCACCGATCGCGCACTGCCCGTTGGTGACGTTGCCGAAGGCGTAGTTGATGTGGGTGATCTTGGCGGCCGAGCCCGACGTCACCAGGTTCTTGACGTTGTAGTTGCGGCCGTAGATGCCCCACTCGGTGAAGTAGCCGAGCTTGATGTTCTTGCCGGTGGGCGGCGGGGTGGTGCCGCCGGTGGTGTGCACCGAGACCGAGCCGCTGGCCGGGCCGGTCTGGTCCGCGGTGTCACGGGCCTGGACGGTGTACGAGTAGTCGGTGCCGGCGCTCAGGCCGGTGTCGGTGTACGACGTCGTGGTCACCGTGGCGACCTTGGTGCCGCCGCGCAGGACGTCGTAGTTCTTGACGCCCTTGTCGTCGGTGGCCGCGCTCCAGGAGAGCTTCACCGAGGTGTCGGTGATCGCGGAGGCGGTGGGCGTGCCGGGCACGGAGGGCGGGTTGTCGCCGGGTACGGACGGGCCGCCGTCGCAACTGCCGCCGTTGAGCTTGCAGTTGGAGGGCGCTCCGGAGCCGGCGCCGTTGAAGCCGAAGGAGACGGAGGCGCCGGCGGCGATGCTTCCGTTGTAGGACTTGTTCTTGGCGGTCCAGTGGGTGCCGGAGGATGTGACGTCGGCGTCCCAGGCGGACGTGACGGACGTACCGGAGGGGAAGTCCCACTCGATCGTCCAGGAGCTGATGGCCGTGGTGCCGGTGTTCTTCACCGTCCACTTGCCTTCGAAGCCGGTGCCCCAGTCGGAGCCCTTGGTGTAGGTGGCGGTGGCCGACGTGGCCGTGGCCGCGGCCTGCGCGGGAGTGGTGAGACCGGTCAGGCCGGCCAGCGGGAGCAGCAGGGTGGCGATCCCTGCCGCGGCTCTGTGCCTGAAGCGCATGGTGCGCCTCCTCGGGGGTGTAGGGGGCGTGACTGAGCCTTCGCGCCCACAGTGCCGCGAGAATAGAAAGGTCTGGACCATAGGTCAATAGGTCTGGACCACTATGGCGTTACCCCGATGTGGCGCCAACTCCTGTGCGACGATGGCTGTTTGTGCCTCGCGGCGCAACACCTGTGCAGAGTTGACCCGTGCCACGGCCGGGTCCGAAGGGGCGCCGTACGCTGACCGCATGAGTGACAGGGCCCGCCCCGGAGCGGTGCTGGTGGTGGACGACGATCCGGCCATCCGGCGTTCGCTGGAGCGCGGGCTGCGGCTGAGCGGCTTCCGCGTGCGCACGGCGGAGGACGGGCGCGCGGCCCTGGACGCGATCCGGGAGACGCGGCCCGACGTGCTCGTCCTCGATGTGTCGATGCCCGGGATGAGCGGCATCGAGGTGTGCGCACGGCTGCGCGACGACGGCCAGGACCTCCCCGTGCTCATGCTCTCGGCGCTGGACGAGACCGCCGACCGCATAGCCGGGCTCCAGGCGGGCGGGGACGACTATCTGGTGAAGCCGTTCGCGCTGCAGGAGCTGGTGCTGCGGTTGCGGGCGCTGCTGCGGCGCCGGCCGCCGGCGGGGGAGGTGCTGCGGGTGGCGGGGCTGGTGATCGACCCGGCGGCCCGTACGGCGCTGCGGGACGGGCGGCCCCTGGAACTGACCCGGCGCGAGTTCGAGCTCCTGGAGGTGCTCGCCCGCAACGCCGGTCTCGTCCTCACCCGCGACCAGCTCGTCGAACGGGTCTGGGGCTACGACTTCGACGTGCGCACCGACACCGTCGACACCTTCGTCAGCTATCTGCGGCGCAAGCTGGAGGCGGGCGGCCGGCGACGGCTGGTGCACACGGTGCGCGGGGTGGGGTTCGTCCTGCGCGACGAGCCGTCGTCATGAGGCTGTCGACCAGGATCGGGCTCGCGGTCGGGGTGACCGTGCCGCTGCTGGTGCTGGCCTGCGGCTGGCTGCTGCTCCAGCTGGTCTCCCGCGATCTGCACAGCGCCCAGGACGCGCACCTGCGGGAGCGGGCAGCGGCCGTCACCCCGCAGGCCCGGGCCCTGCTGCGGGTCTCCTCCGCCGACCGGCCCAAGGCGGCCGACACCCGGGAGCGGCGGCTGTACAGCGCGGTCCTCGACGTCGGCGTGCGGGTCGTGGGACCGGACGGCAGCTTCAGCGGAGGGCCGCAGCCGGACGCCTCGGTGCCGCTGCCGGACCGGACGCCGGGACCGGTCACCGTCCGCTCCCGGGGCACCGGCTGGCGCGCCTTCTCGGTGCCGATCACCACCGCGCGCGGCTCGGGCACCCTGTGGGTCTTCTCGCCCGACACGGCCGACCGGAGTCAGCTCCGGCTGGTCAGGCGCCGCGTGGCCGTGACGACCCTGCTGGCCGCGCCCCTGTCCGGCCTGCTCGCCTGGGGCATCGCCACCGGCGCCACCGGTCCGCTGCGGCGCCTGGGCCGCCGTACCGCAGGACTCGACCCGCGCACCGGCACCGCCCGGCCGCCCGACGAACCCACCGGCGTCACCGAGGTCGACGACCTCGCGGCCACCCTGCGCACGGTCCTCGCCCGCTACGACGAACAGGCCGCCCGCACCGCCGAGGCGCTCGGCACGGCCCGCTCCTTCGCGGCGGCGGCCTCCCACGAACTGCGCACCCCGCTCATGAGCATGGGCACCAACCTCGACATCCTCACCGACCATCCAGGGCTTCCCGAGCCGGACCGCACGGAGGTCCTGGCCGACCTGCGCGGCGAACACGCCCGGCTGCTCGGTCTGCTGGTGATGCTGCGGGAGCTGGGCCGCGGGGATCTGGTGGAGGCGGACGCCCTGCGGAGCGTGGACGTGACGGAGGCGGCGGACGCCTCGGTGGCGGAGGCGCGGCGACGGGCCCCCGACGCGCGGATCACCCTGGACGCGGTCCCGGGACTGACGGTCCACGGCTGGGAGCCGGGTATCCGCCTGCTGCTCGACAACCTCGTGGCCAACGCGCTGGCCCACGGGCGGGACCCGCGAGGCCGGGCGACGGTGGCGGTCGGGGTGCGGCGCGCGGGACACCAGGTCGTGCTCACGGTCGACGACGGGGGGCCGGGCGTGCCCGCCGAGGCCCGCACCCGCGTCTTCGAACGGTTCGAGCGAGGTCCCGGCAGCTCGGGCTCCGGACTCGGCCTGACCCTGGTGGCCCAGCAGGCCGCGCTGCACCGGGGGAGCGTGACGGTGACGCGGGGGCCGTCCGGCGTGGGCGCCCGCTTCGAGGTACGGCTGCCGTCGGCCGGCGGGGACCTGCCCGGCCGCCGGGACTGGCTGATCGGGACAGCCGGGGCGAACCGGTCACAGGGTTTCCCCAGAGAAGCTCCCTAGCCTCCGGCCCGTCGGACGGACGAGGGTCCGTCCGGGAACGGAGGAAGGACATGCACGCACCGGGAAAGCGCCTGATCGTGGGGTTCGCCACGGCGGCCCTGCTGATGGGCGCCCCGACGGCGGCCACCGCCGAGGGCGCCACCGCGCCGACGCCGACGGGCGACGGCGCCCGGGCGCTCTGCGCGCGGCTGCCGAAGATCGACGACCGGATCGACCGGGTCCTGACCCGCCTGAACGCCGGCGCCGGCACCCGCGGCTCGATCGCCCGCCTCCAGCAGCGCGTGGACAACGCGAAGGCGGCCGGCCACGACGAGATCGCGACGTATCTCCAGGACCGGCTCACCTTCCGCGAGTCCCTGGCGTCGACGCTGCGGCAGCGCCGGACGGACCTGGCCGGCGTGAAGACGTGGTGCCGGTCCGACGACAACGGCACCGGCACGGGTACGGGGCGGAGCTGATGCGCCGGACGGTCACGGCGGCGGCCGTCGTCGCCCTGCTGGCGGGGGTGACCCTGGGCTGCGCCCCGGACGACGGGACCGCGGGGAAGTCACCCGCCGCTCCCTCCGGATACGCCGAGATGCGCAAGACGGTGGACGCCGCCGAGTCGGCGCTCGCGCGGGCGGACCAGGACGCCGCACGGGACGACGCGGACCGCTGAGAGTGGGGCCCGGGAGCGCCCCCGGCCGGTGTCGGGGAGTGCCCCGGCCGGTGTCGGGGGACGCCCCTGGGCGGTGTCGGGGTGCGCCGCCGGTCGGTGTCGGGGAGCGCCGCCGGTCGGCGCCCGGGAGCGTCGCCGGGTCAGCGCTCCCCGCCCGGCACCCACAGCACGTCGCCCACGTCCTTGTTCGCCGTGCGCGCCAGGATGAAGAGCAGGTCCGACAGACGGTTGAGGTAGGTCGCGATGAGCGGGTTCATCGCCTCGCCGTGCGCCTCCAGGGCGGCCCACGTCGAGCGCTCGGCCCGCCGGACGACCGTGCAGGCCTGGTGCAGCAGGGCCGCGCCCGCGGTGCCGCCCGGCAGGATGAACGACCGCAGCTTCTCCAGCTCCGCGTTGAAGACGTCGCAGTCCGCCTCCAGCTTGTCGACGTAGAACTGCTCCACCCGCAGCGGCGGGAACTCGGGGTTCTCCTTCACCGGCGTCGACAGGTCCGCGCCCACGTCGAACAGATCGTTCTGGACCCGGGTGAGGACCGCGACGATCCGCTCGTCCAGGCCGCCGAGGGCGATCGCCGTGCCGATGACCGCGTTCGCCTCGTTGGCGTCGGCGTACGCCGAGATCCGCAGGTCCGTCTTGGCGACCCGGCTCATGTCGCCGAGGGCGGTGCTGCCGTTGTCGCCGGTCCTGGTGTAGATGCGCGTCAGATTGACCATGCGGCCAGCCTAGTTATGCCCCGGGGGTTCGGAACACGCGTGTGCCCGCGATCACGGCGAGCACGGCGGAGCCGACGGCGACCGGGACGCCGTGGAGCGTGTGCGCGGACGTGCAGGTGCCGGGGTGGGCGTCGCGCGGCGGGTCCACCGGATGGCGCAACGGCACGCGGTGCGACGGCACGAGGTACGACAGTGAGGGCGGGGCGGCCCCGGGGGACCCGCCGCCGGATCTGAGCTCCGGACCTGATCGCTGGATCTGATCGCCGGTCAGATCGCCCGGGTCCACCGGACGGCATGCGTCCGCGTCACGCGGGACACGGCTGCCGGGTGCAATTCGGACGAAGTGTCACGAGTGGTACTGGTGTTCCTCCACGGCGTCGAGGGGCCGCCGAGTGGAAAGGTGCCCAACTACGCCGTCCGGGGCGAGCGCTGACACCTGCCGGTGTGATGTCCGTCAGATGAGACGTGACGCGCATTACTTACCGGTCACACAGCCTCCCACGACCGCTATGGTCCGCCGGAGAGGCAGACATAAACAGCGTGTTAGTCATGGTTGCAGTAGGGGAGTCACACAGTGGCACGGAAGCTCGCCGTCATCGGAGCCGGCCTCATGGGTTCCGGCATCGCCCAGGTCTCCGCACAGGCGGGCTGGGACGTCGTCCTGCGTGACGTCACCGACGAGGCGCTCAAGCGCGGCACCGACGCGATCAAGGCTTCGTACGACCGGTTCGTCGCCAAGGGCAAGCTGGAGGCGCACGACGCCGACGCGGCCCTCGCCCGGATCACCGCGACCACCGACCTGGACGCGGCCGCGGACGCCGACGTCGTCATCGAAGCGGTCTTCGAGAAGCTCGAGGTCAAGCACGAGATCTTCCGCGCGCTCGACAAGATCGTGCGGGAAGACGCCGTGCTCGCCTCCAACACCTCCGCCATCCCGATCACCAAGATCGCGGCGGCCACCGAGCGCCCCGAGCGGGTCGTCGGTGTGCACTTCTTCTCGCCGGTGCCGATGATGCAGCTCGTCGAGCTCGTCCGCGGTTACAAGACCAGCGACGAAACCCTCGCCACCGCGCGGGAGTTCGCCGAGTCCGTCGGCAAGACCTGCATCGTCGTCAACCGTGACGTGGCGGGCTTCGTGACGACCCGGCTCATCTCGGCGCTCGTCGTCGAGGCGACCAAGCTCTACGAATCGGGCGTGGCGACCGCCGAGGACATCGACCTCGCCTGCAAGCTGGGCTTCGGCCACGCGATGGGCCCGCTGGCCACGGCGGACCTCACCGGCGTGGACATCCTGCTGCACGCCACCGGCAACATCTACACCGAGTCCCAGGACGAGAAGTTCGCGCCGCCGGAGCTGATGCGCCGGATGGTTGACGCCGGTGACATCGGACGCAAGAGCGGGCAGGGCTTCTACACGTACTGAAGCTCACGTACGTGTCGCCACTGAAACCGCACAAGCCCCAGGGGTCTCACCCCTGGGGGTGAATTCGGTATCGGTTCGCTTACAGACGGCAACCAGTTCGCCGCTGAAGCAGTCAAACGTTGCACAGCCACCGTCACGGAGTACGCCACCGCACTCTCGGGGAGCGCATATGTACATCAGGGGCGACCACGTCGAGCTGGTCGTCGGGGGCCGCCTCGACGTCCGCAGCGCGGCGGACGCCCGTACGGTCCTGCACTCGGCCGTCGATGACGGAGTCGGCGACCTCGTGCTCGACCTGTCCGAACTCGACTCCTGGGACGCCACCGGCCTCGGGGTGATCATGGGCGTCCACCGGCGGGCCGGCCGCATCGGCCGGCGACTGGTGCTGCGCGACGTCCCGCCGCAGATGCAGCGCCTGCTCGTGGCGACCCGGCTGCACCGGATCCTGGCGATCGAGGGCGGCATCGGCGTGGAGTCCCTGCCCCGCGTGTGACCCCCGGCGCGGGCGGGGCCCGGACCACCGGGAGAGACCTGGTCAGGCTGCGGCGAAACGCCCGACGCGCCCAATCCTCACGAGACTGTGATGTCTCGGACGGCGCGGTACCCCGGGCTGTCGGAGATACTGTGCGAAGGTTTAGGGTTCGGCTGCCCGCTGACCCTGCAACCCTCTAGCGGGCCCGGACCAGAAGCGACAGCGCAGTGTGCGGCAAGGCCGGGAGGGGCTTTCGGCACTCGACGCTTTTGGGGGGCTTGAACCTATGGACCCGATCGACCGGGGACCCGAGGAGTACGGCCATGACGCAGACGGCAACTCGCCGCGCCCGCGCCCGCCTAGGGATCCCCTCACACCTGACCTGAAACCGCAGTCGCCGGCCGTGGCCCGTACGGTCCAGCTGATCACCGGCGACCTGCTGCTCACGGTCAACCCCGTGGACGGCAGCGAGATCGAGGTCCGCCCGCCGGGTGAGCGGCCCGGCCGGCCCGAGAAGCTCACCGAGGCCGCCCGCGCCGAGGCCGACCGCGCCGCCCGGCCGCCCGTCCCGCCCGGTCCCGCGCTGCCGGAACTGCCGCTGCTCGGCCGCCAGGACGAACGCGAGAGTCTGGTCAGGCTGCTCGCCCGGGGCCGCTCCGTGCGTCTCACCGGCCCCGCGGGCTCCGGCCGCACCAGCCTCCTCGACGTCGTCGCCGAGGACTGCACGGACCTCGCCCCCGACGGCGTGGTCCGCCTCGACGGCTCCCACCGCACGGCGACCGAGCTGCTGTACGACCTGTTCTACGCCGTCCACGACGCGCCCCTGCACCGCCCGGACCGGGACGAGCTCACCGAGTACGTCCGGGAGATCGGCGCGGTCGTCGTGGTCGACGACGTCGAGTTCGGCGGCGCCGCGCTCGACGAACTGCTCGACGCCACCCCCGAGTGCGCCTTCGTGTTCGCCGTCACCCCCGAGGTGCCCGCCCCGACCGCCGACGCGGCCATCGCGGAGATCCTCCTCGGCGGCCTCGACCGCGCGGGCGGTGTCGACCTCATCGAGCGTGCCGTCGGCCGGGTGCTGACCGAGGAGGAGTCCAACTGGGCGGGCGACCTCTGGTTCGAGTCGGAGGGCCTGCCGCTGCGCTTCGTCCAGGCCGGCGCCCTGCTGCGCCAGCGGGACCGGCTACGGGCCGGCGTCGGCGCCGTCGACGAGTTCGGCGTCTTCGAGGACGTGCTGCCCGTCGACGCCCCGTTCGACGAGGAGTCCACCGAGGACGTACCCCTGCCCTCGCTCGGCGAGGCGGCCGCGCCCGCCCCGCTGCTCGCCACCCGGCTGAGCGCCTCGGCCCGCGCCACCCTGCGCTTCGCCGTCGCCCTCGGCGGTGAGGTGCCGCACCAGGCGCACCTGCCCGCGCTGGTCGGAGACACCCACGCGGACGCCGCCCTCGGCGAACTGGCGGCCTGCGGCCTGGTCTCCCCGGTCGGCTCCCGCTACCGGCTCGCCGCGGGCGTCCTGACCCAGCTGGAGGCCGCCGGCTACGCCGACGACATCGAGGCCCGCGCCCTCACCGCCGCCCAGCACTACGCCTGGTGGGCCGGACACCCCTCGGTCACCCCCGAACGGGTGTGCGCCGAGGCCGACGCCCTGCTCACCGCCCTCGCCGTGCTGGCGCCGACGGCCGTCCCGCCGGCCGAGGGCGAGGAGAGCACGGTCGCCCAGCTGGCCCGCACGGCCGCGCCCGCGTTCGCCGCCGGACTGCACTGGAGCGCCTGGGAGAAGGCGCTGCGATCCGGCGCCGAGGCCGCCCGGCTCACCGGAGAGGTCTCCGAACAGGCTTACTTCCACCACGAGTTGGGCGTCCTGGCGCTCTGCGGCGGACAGTACGACCGGGCCCGCGCCGAACTGGAGGCGTCCATAGGCCTGCGCGGCGCGCTCGCCGACAAGCGCGGCACCGTCGCCGGCCGCCGCGCCCTCGCCCTGGTCGCCGACCGGACCGGCGACGTGGCCGGCGCGCGGGCCACGGCGGGCGAGGAGGTGCCCGACGCCCGTTCCGAGGAGTCGGCCTCGCCGCCCGGCGGGGTACCCGCGGTCTACCCGCCGCTCGTCGCGGACACCTCCACGCTGGTCACCCACCAGGCCCCGGGCGGGGGCGCGCACAAGGGCCGTGGCGGTCTGCGGGGCCTGGCCCGGCGCAACCTCGTCGCGGCCGGCGCGGGCGCGATGCTCGTGGCCGTGCTGGGCACGGTCGTGACGCTCGGCGCCACGTCGAACAACGACGCCACCACCCCGTCCGACCAGGTCGGCGTCAACCCCTCCGCGAGCCAGGGCCTGGACGACGGCAGCCTGGGCGCGGACACCCCCAAGAACGACGACGGCGACGGCGGCGGCAGCGGCGCGCCGGCCGCCGCGCCGACGGACCCGGGCCCCGACGGCACCTACGGCACGTCCGACGACCCGACGCCGACGGACGGCGCGGTGCCGTCGGACCGGCCGAGCGGGACGAAGGGGTCGGGCGGCCCGTCGGGCAGGCCCACCAGAACGCCGTCGTCCACGCCGAAGCCGAGCCACAGCTCGCCGAAGCCGCCCACCTCGTCCACTCCCTCGCAGTCGTCCACCCCGTCGCCCACGCCCACGCCCTCGGAGTCGGCGTCCCCGAGTCCGAGCGACTCGACCGGCAGCAGCGCGTCCGCCAGCGTCTCGCAGACCGCCTCCGAGGCGGCGTCGGAGGGAACCGGCGAGGGGACGCCCAGCGACGCGGCCCCGGTGATCTGAGGCCCCTGGACGCGGCGCTCGGCGCCGGGCCGGGAGCGGCGCCCACGACGGAAAGGGCCGGGTCCGTAAGCCGGACCCGGCCCTTCTCGTCGTACGCGCGGGTGTGCGGCCCGCTCAGAACAGCCGCAGCTTGTCGTCCTCGATGCCCCGCAGCGCGTCGTAGTCCAGGACGTGACAGCCGATGCCGCGGTCCGTGGCCAGGACGCGGGCCTGCGGCTTGATCTCCTGGGCCGCGAAGACGCCTCGCACCGGCGCGAGGTGGGGGTCGCGGTTGAGCAGTTCCAGATAGCGGGTGAGCTGCTCGACCCCGTCGATCTCACCGCGCCGCTTGATCTCGATCGCGACGGTCCGGCCCTCGGCGTCCCGGCACAGGATGTCGACCGGGCCGATGGCGGTCATGTACTCGCGCCGGATCAGCGTGTAGCCCTCGCCGAGGGTGTCGATGCGGTCGGCGAGCAGCTCCTGAAGGTGTGCTTCCACGCCGTCCTTGATCAGGCCGGGATCCACGCCCAGTTCGTGCGAGGAGTCGTGGAGGACCTCCTCCATCGTGATGATGAGCTTCTCGCCCGCCTTGTTGACGACCGTCCACACGCCCTCCTCCGCGCCGCTGCCTTCTTTCAGCGTGCAGGGCGGCGACATCCAGTTCAGGGGCTTGTAGGCCCGGTCGTCCGCATGGATCGAGACGCTGCCGTCCGCCTTCACCAGAATCAGGCGGGGCGCGGAAGCGAGGTGGGCGGTGAGCCGGCCCGCGTAGTCGACGGAACACCGGGCGATGACGAGACGCATGGTCGGCAACGCTACTCGACGGGCGGCTGTGCACGCGATTCGCCCTGGAAAACATCTGTTCGCTCGTGGCCGATTGTGTGCCTATTGAGAGTTCCCTATGTGCGCAATCTCCTGGTGCCGTCACCGTCGGTTGCCTACCGTAGTAAACGGGAGGTCGCGGTGCGTGCACGCAGCGTGCTCGCTGTTTCGCCATGGCGAACTCCCTTTCCCTGTCCGGCAACCCCTGAGTTCCGGGGGTGCGAGAGGAGAACCCATGTCGCTCGACGTCTCACCGGCCCTACTCGAACAGGCCGAGCGAGGCGAGGTCGACGAAGCAGAATTCGTCGACTGCGTCCGGACCTCCCTGCCCTTCGCATGGGAGATGGTCAGCTCCCTGGTGGCCCAGCTGAAGGTGGACGGCGGCCAGTTCGCCGACAACCAGACGCCCCCGCCGGACGAGCAGGCACGCGGCCAGCTGCTGCGCGCGCTCGCGAGTGACGCGATACGCGGCGCCCTGCAGCGGCACTTCGGTGTGCGGCTGGCCTTCCAGAACTGCCATCGGGTTGCGGTCTTCCCGCTGGACGCCTCGGTCGACGAGTCGCTGGCGCGTTTCACCTCGGTGCGTAGTCAGGTGCTGAACCAGTCCCCCGAGTTCCGGGACTGCTGACGCAGTGAGCCGCCTGCTTGCCGCTCCGTACGCGGGAGGTGCAGTCAGTACCGGAGCGGCAAGCTCCCCGTGGCACAGGGTCGTTCAGCCGAGCTGCGGGAGCACCTCGGCGCCGAGCCGTCGTACGTTCTCCTCGGTCGCCGCCAGGTCTCCCGAACCCTCGACCAGCAGGGCGAAGCGGTTGATGCCGGTCCGCTCGCTGGTCGCCGCGAGCCGGTCGGCGCACAGGCGCGGGGTGCCCACCGGGTGCAGCCCGCAGAGCAGTTCGGTGTACGCCAGCGGGTCGCGCATCTGCCGGGCGCGGCCGTCCACCGTCACATGGGCGTCCAGGCCCTGCTTCAGCCAGCCCGGCATCGCCTTCGTCAGGGCCTCCACCGCGTCCGTACGCCGGTCCGCGACCTGGCAGACCCCGGCCGAGACATGGGCCGCGCCACGGACCTCCGGCGCGGGCCGCCCGGCAGCGCGTGCGTGCTGTCGCCACAGGGCCACCATCTCGGCCTTCTCCTCGTCCCCGATATGCATCCCGAGCAGCATCGGCAGCCCGCGCTCGGCCGCCATCCGCACACTCGCCGGGGACGTGCAGGCGACGACGACCTCGGGACCCGTGCCGTCCGTCAGGGATTCCGACGGCCTGGGCACGACGGGGACTTCCCGGAAGCCGAAACGCTTCCCGCGTGCTTCCACCGACGGTTCGCGCAGCCAGCGCACCAGCAGATCGAGTGATTCGGGGAACCCGCTCTCGTACGCCTCCAGGCCGGCGCCGAAGACCTCCAGGTCGACCCACGGCCCGCCGCGTCCCACGCCCAGCGAGAACCGGCCGCCGCTCGTCACATGCAGCAGCGCGGCCTGTTCGCCGAGGGCCACGGGATGGACGGTGGGCAGCACGCTGACCGCCGTGCCGACCCGGACGCGCCGGGTGCGGCCCAGCAGCAGCGCGGCCAGGGTGACCGCCGACGGACAGGTGCCGTACGGCACGAAATGGTGCTCGGCCAGCCAGACCGTGTCGAGCCCCGCTTCCTCGGCGACCTCGGCGGAGCGGACCGCGCGGTGCAGCGCCTCTCCCTGGCCCTGCCCCGGGAACTGGGCCGCCAACACGAAACTTCCTACGCGCATTGCACTTTCCTGCTTCCTTGGCTCCGACGCGGAGCTCCCCCACCCGGCATAACCGTCCGACACGTGCCGAGGACACGGCTTGGCGGAGGGATTTGCCGATTGTCTGGAGAATCGGTCGCCCAGGAGGGGGACTTGTGGAGTTCGGTGCACTACGCGTACCCGTGTCCACGCCGCGTAGGCTGGACTTGGTCCGTGCTTCCTGTATAGCCCCGTGAGGTGTTCCGTGTCCCCGCGTCGCAACCGTCCCAAGGGCTCCGGCTCCGGCCGGAGCGCCGAGGACGACTCCGCCGGCCGCTACGGCGGCTGGCAGTCCTCGGAGAGCTGGCAGGGTGACGGCTGGAGCGTGCGCCATGTGGCCGGGTCGAGCGCGCAGGGCAAGGCCTACCGGTGCCCCGGCTGCGACCAGCTGATCCCCGACGGGGTACCGCACGTCGTGGCATGGCCCGAGCACTCGGGCGTCGACGAACGCCGGCACTGGCACAAGGCGTGCTGGAACGCGCGAGACCGCCGCACCACGCGGGTGCAGCGGTCCCGTAACGCGCCCAGATTCTGAGCCGTGCCCCGGCTCTCCGGCCTGACTCAGGCCCTGAGAGCCGTGCTCCGGCCCTCAGACGTCCCGCTTCTCCAGCAGCGCGAAGGCGCCGGCGAACGCGACGGCCGTGACGCCCAGGGCGATCCACAGCGGGTCCCAGCCGGACGGGCCCGACTCGCTCAGCGAGTTCGAGTAGAAGACGCTCAGCTGGTTCGGGATCGAGTACTCGAACAGGGCCTCGCGGACCTTCTCCAGCGACTCGGAGAACATGAACAGCGCGATCACCAGCGGAGCCAGCAGGACGCCGATCATGATGGTGATGGCGCCCGCCGAGTGCCGGATGATCGAGCCGATGAGCAGGGACAGCAGCCCGAGCAGCGCCATGTAGAACGAGACGCCGATCGTGGCCTTGAACCACTCGCCGCCCGAGGGCTCCCTCGCCCCGTCCAGCAGGGACACGTCAGCGAGGGCCACGACGAAGGCCGACGCCAGTGTGACGACGAACGCGACCACGAAGAACACCAGCGCCTTCGCCGTCAGCACCCGGCCACGCGACGGGCACGCGGTCATCGTCGTGCGGATCATGCCGGTGCCGTACTCCGAGGCGGTGGTCAGCACGCCGAGCGTGATGACGCACATGCTGCCGAGCAGCAGCCCGAAGAATCCGAACGACAGCGGGTTCTCGGAGGCCAGGTCCTGCTCCGAGGCGTTGGCGGCGACCAGCACGCCGGCCAGCAGGCCGACGCCGACGACGAGCAGCACGAACACGCCCAGCGTCCACATCGTGGAGCGCACGGACCTGATCTTCGTCCACTCCGAGCTGATCGCGTGTCCGAGGTGCGTGCGCACGATGGGGATCGGCGAGGTGTAGGCGGGGTACGCGGAACCGGCCGTCGCCTGCCAGTGCGGTGCGGGTGTGGCCTGCGGCATCGGGGGCTGGGGCGTGCTCATCGGGCGTCCTCGGGCTTGGTCAGAGCGTCGGTGGCGGGTGCGGGTGCGGGTGCGGGTGCGGGTGCGGGTGCGGGTGCGGGTGCGGGCGTGGCGTCCGCGACCGGGGCGGCGACCGGGGCAGCCACCGGCGGGGCGCCGGGGGCGGTCACGGGGGCCGCGGGAGCCGGCGGCGTGGCCGTGGGCGCCGCGTACGGGTTGGCCGTCGCGGGAGCGCCCTGACCGCCGTACGGGCCCGCGGGGACCTGGCCCGGGGCCGGCGGCTGCTGCATCGCGAACGGCTGACCGCCCTGCTGGGGCGGCGGCGGGGCGTACCAGCCCGGCTGTCCCTGTCCCGGTACCGGCATCGGCGGCTGCGCGCCGGGCGGCAGCTGCTGCATCAGCCCGGTCCGCGGGTCGATCGTCGAGCGGTAGTCGACCGCGCCCTGCGTCATCCGCATGTACGCCTCCTCCAGCGAGGCCTGGTGCGGCGACAGCTCCCACAGCCGCACCTCGGCCTCGTGGGCGATGTCGCTGATGCGCGGCAGCGGAAGTCCCGTCACCCGCAGCGCGCCGTCCTGCTCCGGCAGCACGTGCCCGCCCGCCTCGGCGAGCGCGGAGCCGAGCTTCTCGCGCAGCTGGGGCTCGGTGTCGGGGGTGCGCACCCGGGCGAAGTCCGCGGAGTTGGCCGAGATGAAGTCGCGCACGCTCATGTCGGCGAGCAGCTGGCCGCGCCCGATCACGATGAGGTGATCGGCGGTCAGCGCCATCTCGCTCATGAGGTGGCTGGAGACGAACACGGTCCGTCCCTCCGCCGCCAGCGACTTCATCAGGTTGCGCACCCAGAGGATGCCCTCCGGGTCGAGGCCGTTGACCGGCTCGTCGAAGAGCAGCACCTGGGGGTCGCCCAGGAGCGCGGCGGCGATGCCGAGCCGCTGTCCCATGCCCAGCGAGAACCCCTTGGAGCGTCGCTTCGCCACGTCCTGGAGCCCGACCACGCCGAGCACCTCGTCCACGCGCCGGGCCGGGATGCCCGAGAGCTGGGCGAGGCTCAGCAGGTGGTTGCGGGCGTGCCGGCCACCGTGCACGGCCTTGGCGTCGAGCAGGGCGCCGACCTGGCGCGGGGCGTTCGGCAGCTTGCGGTACGGGTAGCCGCCGATCGTCACCGAGCCCGCGGTGGGGTTGTCCAGGCCGAGGATCATGCGCATGGTCGTCGACTTGCCCGAGCCGTTGGGCCCGAGGAAGCCGGTCACAGCGCCCGGCCGTACCTGGAAGGAAAGGTTGTACACGGCGGTCTTGTCGCCGTAGCGCTTGGTCAGGCCGACAGCCTCGATCATGCTCCGCACCCATCGAAAGGATCAGGACAGCGGGGCGCACGCCCCCGTAAGGGTTAGGAGCTTATCCGGGCGCTGACGGTTCCGCCCAAGCGCGGGTAAAAACATCGCAGGTCAGCGCGGTCACTACGCGTCGCGCCGCTTCAGCAGCAGGTAACCGCCCGCCAGTACCGCGATCACCCACAGCAGCATGATCCCGAGGCCGCCCCACGGGCCGTAGGGGTCGTCGCCGGCCCGGGGGATCACCTGGAGGATGCGGCTGCCGGCCTGGTCGGGCAGGAAACGGCCGATCTTCTTGGTCTGCGCGACGTTGCCGAGGATGTTGGAGATCAGGAAGAAGAACGGCATCAGGACGCCCAGCGACAGCGTGGGGGAGCGGAGCATCACGGCGATGCCCATCGAGAACACCGCGATGAGGGTGATGTAGAGCCCGCCGCCGATCACCGCTCGCAGCACACCGGGGTCGCCGATCCGCGCCCGGTGCGAGCCGAGCGCGGCCTGCCCGAGGAAGAAGGCGGCGAAACTGGTGACCAGCCCGACGGCCAGGGCGAGCCCGGCGGCGACCGCGATCTTGCTGAACAGGAACGTCCCGCGCTGCGGCACGGCGGCCAGCGAGGTGCGGATCATGCCGGTGCTGTACTCGTTGGAGACGACCAGCACCCCGAACACGATCATCGCCAGTTGGCCCAGACTCATCCCCGCGAAGCTGATGAACGTCGGGTCGAAGGACAGCCGCTGCGCCCTGCTCATCTTGTCGAACTCGTGCCGGGACAGCGCCGCGATCAGTATGCCCAGGGCCACGGTGACCACCACGGCGACGGAGAGGGTCCACACCGTGGACGCCACGGAGCGGATCTTCGTCCACTCGGATCTGACGACCTGCGTCGCCGCCATGCTCAGCCCCTCTCCCAGGCGTTGTCCCACTGCTGCGGCAGTGCCGGGTCGGCATGCGCGTGGTACTCGACCGACTCCGCGGTCAGCTGCATGAACGCCTCCTCCAGGGAGGCCTGCCGGGGACTCAGCTCGTGCAGCACGAGCTGGTGCTGCGCGGCGAGCTCCCCGATCCGCTCGGGCTTGCCGCCGTCCACCTCCAGCGCACCGCTGCCGGACTCCACGACCGTGATGCCGGCCTCGTGGAGCACGTCGAGCAGCCGTTCGCGCTGCGGGGTGCGGACCCGGACGTACGAGCGGGAGTTCTGCCGGATGAAGTCGGACATGGAGGTGTCGGCGAGCAGCCGCCCCTGGCCGATGACGACCAGATGATCGGCGGTCAGCGCCATCTCGCTCATGAGGTGGCTGGAGACGAACACCGTGCGGCCCTGCGCGGCCAGCGATTTCATCAGGTTGCGGATCCAGTGGATGCCCTCGGGGTCGAGACCGTTGACCGGCTCGTCGAACATCAGGATCCGCGGATCGCCGAGCAGCGCCCCCGCGATCCCGAGCCGCTGCCCCATGCCCAGCGAGAACCCCTTCGCCTTCTTCTTCGCGACCGCGGTGAGCCCGACGGTGTCCAGCACCTCGTGCACCCGGCGCGCGGGGATGCCGTTGCTCTGGGCGAGGCACAGCAGATGGTTGAAGGCGCTGCGCCCGCCGTGCGCGGCCTTGGCGTCCAGCAGGGCGCCGATGGAGGTCAGCGGGTCCTTGAGATGGTCGTAGTGCCTGCCGTCGATACGGACGTCACCGGCCGTCGGCCGGTCCAGGCCGAGGATCATGCGCATGGTGGTCGACTTGCCCGCGCCGTTGGGCCCGAGGAAGCCCGTGACGATGCCCGGCCGGACGGTGAAGGTCAGGTCGTCGACCGCCACCCTCTCGCCGTACCGCTTGGTCAGCCCCTCGAGCTCGATCATGGGCCCACGCTAGGGGGGCCGTTGGGCGGCTGCCACCCGGGCGGGCAAACAGCGTCCGACGGCGTGGCGAGGACCGTACGCCGAAGGCCCGTACCCATGGGGGAGGGGTACGGGCCTCGGTCGTCGCTACGGTGTCACCGGGTCTGCTGGGCCGGAACCCCGCGGGAGATCGGCTCGTCGTCGGCGGGAGTGCCGGCGGCGGCCACCGCGGCGCCCGTGAGTGTGGCGAGCATCTCGCGGACGTTCGTCAGCTGGGCGTTGATCGAGTCGCGGCGGTTCGTCAGTGCCGCGAGCTCGCGCTCGGATTCCGAGCGGATGCGGTCGGCCTTGGCGTTGGCGTCGGCCACGATGTCCTCGGCCTGGCGCTGGGCCGTCTCGACCGTCTGACGGGCGCGACGCTCCGCGTCCGTGCGCAGCTTCTCGGCCTCCAGACGCAGCTGCTCGGCGCGGTGCTCGATCTCGGCGAGACGCTTCTCGGCCTTCTGCTGACGCGAGGCCAGGTCGCGCTCGGACTGCTCGCGACGCTTGGCGAGGTTCGTCTCGAAGTCGGCGGCGGCCTGCGCGGCCTTGGCGCGGGTCTCCTCGAAGAGTGCGTCGGCCTCCTCACGCTTGGACTGCGCGTCCTTCTGAGCCTCGGAGCGCAGCTGCGAGGCGTCGCTCTTGGCCTTCTCGACGATGCGGACGCCCTCGTCCTCGGCCTTGGACTTGCGCTCGGCGGCGAACGACTCCGCGTCGTTGCGCACCTGCTGGGCGGCCGACTCGGCGAGCTCGCGGTGCTGCTCGGCCGCGCGACGGGCCTCCTCGCGCAGGTCCTTGGCCTCCTCCTCGGCGAGGCGGAGGATCTTCTCGACACGCGCGCCGAGACCGGCGTACGACGGCTCGGCGTCGGTCACCTGAGCCTGGGCGTTCTGCGTCTCGAGGTGGAGCTCCTCGATGCGCTTCTCGAGAGCGGTGATGCGGGCCAGAGCGCTGTCACGGTCGGAGACGAGCTTCGAGATGCGTTCGTCCACCTGAGCGCGGTCGTACCCACGCCGCACAAGCTCGAAGCCGTAGGGGGAAGTGTCGCTCATGGGGTTCCTGTCGAATGAGACCGGTGAGGTGATAGGTGGAATCCTAGGGGCCGAAGCGGTGTGTCATCGAGCGGATACGTGTTTGATCTGGAGAATGACACCCCTTTTGAGTGGCTCGCCGCCGGACAGCTTGCCAAAAACCCGGTCAAAGGCCCCAAGACTTAACGGAACTCACACTCTCCGCTAGCCCTCCGTCGGCTTGCCCCCCGAGCGAGGGGCGCCGATGCTCGCGCCCGCCTTGACCCCGCCGTCCTTGCCGCCCGGGGTCTCGAAGGATTCCAACGCCTCCAGGACGTCCTGGACACGGGAGATCTCGGCGTTGATGTCCTCGCGGCGCCGCACCAGGATCTCCAGCTCGCGCTTGCCCTCCTCGACCGTCTGCCTGGCCTCACGGATCGCCTCGGCCTTCAGCTCCTCGGCCTCCCGGACCAGTGAGGCCTTCTTCTGCTCGGCCTCCTTCAGGAGCAGTTCGGCCTTCTTGACGGCGGCGATCCGCACCTTGCCGGCCTCGGAGTTGGCCTCCGACACCAGGTCCTTGGCCTTGGCCTGGGCCTTGCCGAGCTGCTCCTCGGACGCCTTGATGAGCGCGTCACAGCGGTCGCCGGTCGACTTCATCGTCTCGGAGGCCTCGCGGCGGGCCCGGTCGTGCAGCTCCTCGATCTCGGCCGTGATGCGGTCGCGCAGCTCCTCCGCGCGCTCCCGGATCGCGGTGGCGTCCCGGCGGGCGCCGACGAGCAGCTCGTCCGCGTCCGTACGGGACTTCTCGACCCGTCCGTTGCCCTCGATCGTCGCCTCGGACACCAGTCGCTCGGCCTCGTTGCGGGCCGCGCCGACCATCGTGTCCGCCTGGGCCTCCGCGTCCGCCGTGGCCTGCTGCGCCTGCTGCTGGGCCTCGGCGAGCAGTTTGTCCGCCTCGGCCGCGGTCTCCGTGATGAGGGTGTCGACCTGCTCGGCCGCCTCCGCGCGCCGCTTGTGCGAGTCCTGGCGGGCCTCGTCGAGGGTGCGCTCGGCCTCCTCGCGGGCCGAGGACACCAGCCGCTCGGCCTCCGCCGCCGCCTCGGTCCGCACCCGCGCGGCCTCGGAACGCATCCGCTCGGCGTGCTGCTGCGCGGAGCCGACCGTGTCGGCGGCCTCGGCGCGCAGCCGCTCCGCGTCCCCGGTGGCGTCCCCGATCAGCGTCTCGGCCGCGGCGAGCGCCTCGGCCCTGACCCGCTCGGCCTCCGCGGCCGTCTCCGACTGGAGCCGCTCCGCCTCGGCCGTGACCTCGGTGACGAGGGTGTCCGCCTGCGTCGCAGCGTCGGAC
Source organism: Streptomyces sp. NPDC002306 (assembly GCF_053593435.1). Lineage (NCBI taxonomy): Bacteria > Bacillati > Actinomycetota > Actinomycetes > Kitasatosporales > Streptomycetaceae > Streptomyces > Streptomyces sp. NPDC002306. The sequence continues at coordinate 6,027 of NZ_JBSFCK010000010.1, read as the reverse complement.
CGCAGCCGGTTGGCGTCGTCCCGGGCGTCCGCCCGGGCGCGTGCCGCGTCCTGGTCGGCCTGGGCGATGAGGTCCGAGGCCTCGCTGCGCACCCGCTGGGCGTGCGCGGACGCCTCCGACCGCAGCCGCTCCGACTCGGCGATCGCCTCCGCCATGGTGCGCTCGGCGAGCGACTTGGCGGCCTCCGTCTCCTCGTGCGCCTCGCGGCGCAGCCGGGTCGCGTCCTCGCTCGCCCGCTCCCGCTCGGCGTACGCGTCGGCGCGGACCCGGCCCGCCTCCTCCTCGGCCTCCCGGCGGGTCCGGTCCGCCGCGTGCTCGGCGGCGGAGCGCAGTCCCTGGATCTCCTCCTGCGCCTGGTCGTGCAGCCCGGTGACGGAGTCCCGCACCTGCTGGGCGTGCTGCTCGGCGGCGGACACCATCTCGGTGGCGCGCCGGTCGGCCTCCTCGACCAGCCGTACGGCCTCGGCCTGGGCGTCCTCGACCCGCTTGCGCGCCGAGGCGAGCAGTTCCTCGCTCTGCTCGCGGGCCCGCTCACGCTCCTGGTCGGCCTCCTGGCGGGCGGAACCGAGGAGTTCCTCGGCCTCGCGGCGGCGCCGTACGGCCTCCTCCTGGGCGGCGGCCAGCGTCTCCGACGCCTCCGTGGCCAGTCGCTCGGCGGCGGCCTGCGCCTCCGCGCGGACCCGGTCGGCGGTGTCCTGGGCGTCCGTCTTCAGCCGCTCGGCCTCGGCCACCGCCTCCGAGCGCAGCCGTACGGCGATGTTCTCGCCCTCGGCCCGGGAGGCGGACGCGTCGGCGGCGGCCTCGTCGCGCAGCCGCTCGGCCTCGGTCTCGGCCTGCGCCTGGAGGGTGCGCACACGCTCGGCGGCCTCGGCACGCAGCCGCTCGTTCTCCTCGGCGGCCTCGCGGCGGATCCGCTCGGCCTCCTCGCGGGCGTCGGTCAGTGCCTGCTCGGCCGACGCGAGCCCGTCCTCGGCCTCCGTGTGCAGCCGGGCCAGCCCGTCGGCGGCCTCGGCCTGCCGGGCCGCTATGGCGCGCTCGGTGTCCTCGCGCAGCTCCTCCGCGGCCCGCTCGGCGTCCGCCTTGATGCCCTCGGCCTGCTCGGTGGCCTCGTCGCGGTTGCGCTCGGCCTCCTTGCGGGTGCGCTCCAGGGTCTCCTCGGCCTGCCGGCGCAGCGTGGTGGCGCGCTCGATGGCCTCGGTGCGGACCTTCTCACTGTCCGTCGTGGCGCTCTGGCGCAGCTCGTCCGCGTCGACCTTCGCCTTGGCGAGCAGTTCCTCGGCGGTCCTGGCCGCCTCCTCGATCTGCTGGACGGCCTCCCGCCGGGCCTCGGCGCGGATCTTCTCGCCCTCGCCGACCGCGTCGGAGCGCAGCTGCTCGGCCTCACCGCGCAGCCGACGGGCCTCCTCCTGGAGCTCGACCGTCTTGGCGCGGTACTCCTTGGTGTCGTCCTTCGCCGTGCCCTTGAGCTGCTCGGCGATGTCGTGCGCCTCGGCGCGCAGCCGGTCCGCCTCGGTCTCCGCCTCGGTGCGGATCCGCTCGGCCTCCTCGGAGGCCGCCTTGGTGGTGTTGCGCGCGTCCTCCTGCGCCCGGTTGAGGACGTCCTCGGCGGTGCGCGCGACCTGGCTGAGCTGGGAGGCGGTCTCCTCGGCGGTGGCGCTGCGGGCCTTCTCGGCCGCCTCCGCGAGGATCTTCTCGGCCTCGGCGCGGGCGTCCGCGACGACCTGCTCGGCGTCCGCCTTGGTGGCCTCGGCCTCCTTCGTGGCCTCGGTGACCAGCCGGGCGACCTGCTCCTTCGCGGTCCGGGTGCGCTGCTCGTTCGTCGACTCGGCGCCGGACAGCGCCTTGGCGGCGGTGTCCTTGGCCTCGGCGAGCACCTTCTCGGCCTCGGCGCGGGCCTCGCGCAGCGCCGAGTCGGCCTCGGCGATGCGCTGCTCGGCGGCGCGGCTGAGCTCGCCCGCCTGGCGGCGGGCCGTGTCGGACTCGGTCGCCGTGGAGCTGCGCAGCGCCTCGGCGTGGTCGGTGGCCTCCTGGGCCTGGGTGGAGGCGGCGTTCAGCAGCCGCTCGGCGTCCGTGCGGGCGCGCCGGAGCAGCTGCTCGGCCTCCGCCCGGGTCGCCTCGGACTCGCTCTGGAGCCGCTGCCGGGCCTCCGCGGTGACCCGCTCGGCCTCCGCGCGGGCGGCGGCGGTGGCCTGCTCCACCTCGGCGCGGGACTCCTCGAGGAGCCGGCGGGCCTGCGACTCGCTGCGGGCGCGCAGCTGCTCCGCCCACGCCACGTTCTCGTTGACGTGCGACTCGACGGTCTGCCGGCGCTCCGCCAGCTCCTGGTCCAGCTGCTGCCGGCGGGTCACGGCCTCCTGGTGCAGCTCGGCCTGGAGCCGGGCGGCCTGTTCGGCGTGCTCCTGGAGGATCCGCTGGGTCTGCGCCCGGGTCTGGCTGAGCTCACGCTCGGCGTCCTGGCGCAGCTGATCCGCCTGCATCTGCGCGTTACGCAGCATCTGCTCGGCCTGGTACCCGATGTCTCCGCCGTCGAAGGCGGGCCGGGACATGATGGTGCGCCGCGCCTCGTGCAACTTGGCGCGCAGCACCTCGACCTGGTAGCCGAGGTCCTCGGCGTGCTGGATCGCCTTTTCCCGCTCGGTCTTCAGCCGCTTCATCTCGGCCTCGAACCGAGAGAGGTGGTCGACGTCAGCCGCCGGCTCTCGCTCCTGGCTCTCGTAGCCCCGCACTGCGCGGTCCCATCCGTCCCCTGGTCGCAAGCTTCTCCAACGAGCTCCGTTCATCCGCCGAACGGGGCCCCCGGGGAATGGTGTCAGATCGACAACGGAGCATGGGCTGCTGCCCCGACGCTCGTCCCCCGAAACCCGGACCCCGGCATGCGGTCGCCCCGATGTGAGCGACGACCGCCCCCAACCCTACCGGCCCATATGTACGAGGGTCAGTGCTCAGGTGACTCAACCGGTGCCGAAGTGACGAGTTCTGTCAGTACACCGTGGCAATCCTTGGGATGCAGAAAGGTGATTCGCGACCCCATGGAGCCGCGTCGTGGCTCCTCGTACAGGACGCGTACGCCCTTGCCCCGGACGTCCGCGGCGTCCGCGTCCACGTCCGCCGTGCCGAAGGCGATGTGATGGACACCCTCGCCGTTCTTGTCGAGCCACTTCGCCACGGTGGAGTCCGGGCGGGTCGGCTCCAGCAGCTGGAGGTACGACGCGCCGCCGTCCGACGTATCGTTGATCTTGAGCATGGCCTCGCGCACGCCCTGCTCCTCGTTGACCTCGGAGTGGAACACCTCGAAGCCGTATGTCGCCCGGTAGAACTCGACGGTCTTGTCGAGGTCGAAACAGGCGATCCCGATGTGGTCGATTCGCGTCAGCATGTTGCCAGTGCAGCGCTCCGAAGGTGGTTACGCAACGTGCGCGCGATCACACCGACAGCCGGATGACGGGTGGACTACCGCTCAGTACATTCGAGTAAACCCTCGTTCACTCCTCGGCTGTGCAGGCCGGTAAGGGGATCGCAGCTCATGTCTTCTGGAACGAACAGCTCGGTGATCGTCGCGGGCGCTCGTACGCCCATGGGGCGGTTGCTGGGCTCGCTGAAGTCCTTCTCTGGCGCCGACCTCGGCGGCTTCGCGATCAAGGCCGCCCTCGACCGTGCGGGCATCGGCGGCGACCAGGTGCAGTACGTGATCATGGGGCAGGTGCTCCAGGCCGGGGCGGGGCAGATCCCGGCCCGTCAGGCCGCGGTCAAGGCCGGCATCCCGATGAGCGTGCCGGCGCTCACGATCAACAAGGTCTGTCTGTCCGGCCTCGACGCGATCGCGCTGGCCGACCAGCTGATCCGCGCGGGTGAGTTCGACATCGTCGTGGCGGGCGGCCAGGAGTCCATGACCAACGCCCCCCACCTGCTCCCGAAGTCGCGTGAGGGCTACAAGTACGGCGCGGTCGAGATGCTCGACGCGATGGCCTACGACGGTCTGACCGACGCCTTCGAGAACATCGCCATGGGCGAGTCCACCGAGAAGCACAACACGCGCCTGGGCATCGCCCGGCCGGAGCAGGACGAGATCGCCGCCCTGTCCCACCAGCGTGCCGCCGCCGCCCAGAAGAACGGCGTCTTCGAGGCCGAGATCACCCCGGTCGAGATCCCGCAGCGCAAGGGCGAGCCGGTCGTCTTCAGCAAGGACGAGGGCATCCGCGGCGACACCACGGCCGAGTCCCTGGGCAAGCTGCGCCCCGCGTTCACCCGGGACGGCACGATCACCGCCGGCACCTCCTCGCAGATCTCGGACGGCGCGGCGGCCGTGGTCGTGATGAGCAAGGCCAAGGCGCAGGAGCTCGGCCTGGAGTGGATCGCCGAGATCGGCGCCCACGGCAACGTGGCCGGGCCGGACAACTCTTTGCAGTCGCAGCCGTCGAACGCGATCCTGCACGCCCTCAAGAAGGAGGGCCTGGAGGTCTCCGACCTCGATCTGATCGAGATCAACGAGGCCTTCGCCGCCGTAGCGGTGCAGTCGATGAAGGACCTCGGCGTGTCCACGGATCGGGTGAACGTCAACGGCGGGGCCATCGCCCTGGGTCACCCCATCGGGATGTCCGGCGCCCGGCTGGTGCTGCATCTGGCGCTGGAGCTGAAGCGCCGTGGCGGCGGGGTCGGCGCGGCCGCGCTGTGCGGTGGCGGCGGTCAGGGTGACGCCCTGATCGTGCGGGTAGCCAAGGCCTGAGTCCCCGGTACGTCTCGTAAGCGAACGGAGCTGTGATGCAGGACGTCTCCTCTCTGGTGGCCCAGGCCAGGGAAGGCCGGCCGCGGGCCGTGGCCCGGCTGATCTCCCTGGTCGAGGGGGCGTCCCCGCAGCTGCGGGAGGTGATGGCGGCGCTGGCGCCGCTGACCGGCAACGCCTACGTCGTCGGCCTCACCGGCTCCCCCGGGGTCGGCAAGTCGACCTCGACCTCGGTGCTGGTGAGCGCCTATCGCAAACAGGGCAAGCGCGTCGGCGTCCTGGCCGTCGACCCGTCCTCCCCGTTCTCCGGCGGGGCCCTGCTGGGCGACCGGGTCCGGATGTCGGAGCACTCCTCCGACCCCGGTGTCTACATCCGCTCCATGGCGACCCGCGGCCACCTGGGCGGGCTCGCCTGGTCCGCGCCGCAGGCGATCCGCGTCCTGGACGCGGCCGGCTGCGACGTGATCCTGGTCGAGACGGTCGGCGTGGGCCAGTCGGAGGTGGAGATCGCCTCCCAGGCGGACACCTCGGTGGTCCTGCTGGCCCCCGGGATGGGCGACGGCATCCAGGCCGCCAAGGCGGGAATCCTGGAGATCGGCGACGTCTACGTGGTCAACAAGGCGGACCGTGACGGCGCGGACGCCACCGCGCGCGAGCTGAACCACATGCTGGGCCTCGGCGAGTCCCGCGGCCCCGGCGACTGGCGGCCGCCGATCGTCAAGACGGTCGCCGCGCGCGGCGAGGGCATCGACGAGATGGTGGAGGCCCTGGAGAAGCACCGGGCCTGGATGGAGGAGCGGGGCGTCCTCGCCGAGCGCCGCAGGGCCCGCGCCGCCCGCGAGGTCGAGACGATCGCCGTCACGGCCCTGCGCGAACGCATCGGCGACCTGCACGGCGACCGGCGGCTGAGTGCGCTGGCGGAGCGCATCGTGGCGGGCGAACTGGACCCGTACCGGGCGGCGGACGAACTGGTGGCCGGACTCACCCAGGGCTGACCGGGGAGGGCCGCCCGCCCCTGGCCGACTCCCGCGGCTCGTTGGTAGGTTGACCGCGTGTTCCTCCTCTTGGCATAGCGCGCGCCCGGGCCCGCGCACGGCGAAACGGCACCAGGCCGACGCCGTCGCGGCCCTTCGGCGTCCCTCGCTGCCTCCCGTTGAGGAACCTCTGCCATGCCCGCGCGTTCTTCGCGGCCCTCGTACGCCGCTGTCCTGCGCCTTCCCCACGCCCGCCGCACCTTCGCGCTCGCCCTCGTCGGCAGGCTCTCGTACGGTGTCGTCGCCCTGTCGGTGATGCTCACCGTGGCCCGC